>NZ_SCFH01000005.1:0-488838 GCF_022496665.1 Pseudomonas sp. TMW22090 | reverse complement strand
AGTTTAACCAGTTCAGGATCAGGCTTGACTCGTTTGGCGCGCTTGGGTTTTGGCTCGGTCATTGGATTTCCTTGGGGTAGGCAGTCTCCTGCCAAATGACCGTTTACACAAAACTAATTACACCCTCTATTTGATAGAGGAATTTGTCGGCAACACGCGCTGCCTTGTCCTATCAAAAACGCCTCGGATTGCGGATCGAATAGACGAGATCACTGAAACCTGGGATAGCGCACGGTTTGGTAAAGCCCCGGAAAAATGAGGCAGCTGCAATGCGTCGTGGTGGGCCAAATGTGGAGTGACTTGCCCAAGGCTTATGAAGACTTGGGATCGAGCCGGGCTTAAGCCCGAAGGAGCGGTAGCCGTAGTAGCGTTAGCTCCACAGCCTAACAAGTCGCCTATCGAATCTCACACAAAAACTCCCCTCTGCAGTCGGCCAATAAAATCGAGCACCGCGTTCGTCTCCACACTCGTCCTCAACATCTCCACTGGGCGTTTTGAACCGAGCCCTCGAGCCGGCGAGCTCATCCGTTCCGTTGTAGCGGTGACGTCATCCTCGAACAGGGTTAAGGCGTTCTCGAAGACAGCAATCAATGCGATCAAGCGGTCGCTTTCAACGGTACTGAAGCGTCCTGTTTTTACCCTACGTGCATGTGATGCAGGGGATAAGCCGATGGCCTGAGAAATGTCCTTTCGCTCGACCGGCAGAATGTTCGCTATCCGATTGAGACAGTGGAAAGGAAGGCCTAGATGTATTAGGTCATGAAGGGTTATGCCACGCGAGCGGCAGTCCTAAGGTTGACCAAATGTTTCCAGGCGTTGGTGGGCCTGGACGGTACTCTTTGATCAATGACAGCATCTGTACCTCCATCAGAAAACCTGAAGCTTAGGCGGGCCCTGCTGGCCCGAAGCATCGACTGTAGGAAATTGCTCGATACGGCACCTGCTGCCAACCCGTGCTGAATTCGATGGGGTGGGTACCGTCATAAATTGTCTCAGCTTAAGCCGGCCCCATTCTTGAAAGCGTCTCTTTTTACCGGTACTTGTAGGGCACCAATCTCATGTACGGAAAGCAACCATGCACGCAAGATACAGAGTGATTGAGACCACCACACTGGACGATGGCAGCAAGCGATATAGGGTTGTCGACCTTGTAGAGGGAGGTTCAGCTAGCAAGCATGGCGTGTTCAAAGTCAGGGTGGAGGCAGACGCTGTCTGTTTGCTCCTGAATACCGAGCACCCACGTGCGAGTGGTGTAAGTCGTGCTTCCGCGAGTTCCTGACCCACTCATTTCGGAAACCGGGCGCTTGATGGTTATGCAGCATTGAATGCCTATAGCGCAGTCACGGATTCCCGCTCCGAAAGGACGCTTTGAAGCCGCTACATATTAACCCGCAGGCACTCACTCTCGGCTTCTTCCCGGGTCTGATAGGTTGTCTTCAGACGCAGCTTTCCCTCATTGTCATAGAGGTTGAAGCCTATTGGTGCGGTCTGGCAGTAAAAGCGCGATCCGTTACGCATTGATCCCGTTTCCGTTGGAATTGCAGGAACGACAACAAATCTCGAAATCATCTTCACGCCCTCTCCAAGCACCCTCTCACTATTAGCGCCTAACTGCCCCCCACAAATGTAAAGAAGCCAGCTCGCACTGAAGCCCAGCTTAGCGCTGGACTTTTGCCGTTTAGTGGCAGTGGTAGTCGTTCGTTTTATGGTTGCGATGGCAACCTTTTGAATCAGTACCGCCACTATGCGCGACGGCAGCAACGGACGTAATCGAAAGTAAAGCGGCGATCAAAAGGGCAGACAGTTTCATCAGGGCTTGCTCCATGCTTATGTTTCTATAACCGTGAGACCTCTCACGCTCCACAGCGTATGGCTAATTGCCTTCATCGGGCAAGCAACTTCGTTGCTGTCTCCCTGACATTCGATGAAAGGCTAAGCGCCTATTTCTTGAGCTGTCCCTGCCTCTAGTTTAGGATGGCGCTATATCCCCCTAGGGAGGATATGAAAACATCTATAAACGAGAAACTCGTCGCTCTCTTTCTTTGAGAAATGCTCGACAACAAGATGGGCATGCGCGTTTCCATTTGAGATTTCTCATGCTGAAAATCCTAGCCAACCGCACCTACCGTAATCTCTTTCTAGCCCAAGTGATTGCGCTCGTGGGGACTGGTCTTGCCACTGTCGCACTGGGCCTACTGGCGTTCGACCTTGCAGGCGCCCAAGCGGGAGCCGTCCTCGGTACGGCGTTGGCGATCAAAATGACGGCCTACATCGGTGTTGCGCCGATTGCAGCGGCTTTTGCAGAGCGTCTACCTCGTCGGGCAATGCTGGTCTCTCTGGATCTAGTACGAGCGCTGGTCGCGCTCGCACTGCCGTTCGTGACGGAAGTCTGGCAAATCTACGTGCTGATTTTCGTCCTTCAGTCCGCTTCGGCAGCGTTCACCCCGACGTTCCAGGCGACCATTCCAGACATATTGCCGGATGAAGACGACTACACCCGTGCCTTGTCGCTATCGCGTCTGGCATACGATCTTGAAAGTGTCGCCAGCCCGATGCTCGCCGCCGCGTTGCTGACCGTGATCAGCTTCCATAACCTGTTCGCCGGCACCGTCATCGGTTTCCTCGCCTCAGCGGCCCTGGTCTCCACGGTGCTGCTGCCGAAGGCGAAGCAGACACCGCGACGGAGCATCTACGAACGAACCACCCGAGGCATGCGTATATTCCTGGCCACACCCCGTCTGCGGGGGCTGCTGGCTCTTAACCTGACGGTGGCTGCCGCCAGTGCCATGGTCATCGTCAATACGGTGGTGCTGGTGCAGTCCCGCTTCGCTTTGCCTCAGAGTTCTACGGCATTGGCGTTGGCCGCGTTTGGTGGCGGCTCTATGATCGCGGCCTTGGTCTTGCCTCGCCTGTTGAAAAACATCAAAGACCGAACGGCCATGCTGTTTGGTGGAGGAATGTTGGTCGCAGGCTTGGCCGTTGGCATCAACCTGACCACCTACAATTTCCTGTTGCCTCTGTGGATGGTGCTCGGTGTGGGCTATTCCCTGGCCCAGACCCCAAGTGGCCGGCTGCTACGTCGATCAGCACACGCCGAAGATCGCCCGGCGCTGTTTGCCGCCCAATTTGCGCTATCCCATGCCTGCTGGTTGATTACCTACCCATTGGCGGGATGGCTGGGGGCCAACATCAGCCTCACGGCGTCGTTTGTTGGACTCGCCGTCGTGGCAGTTTGCGCATTAGCAGTCAGCATCGTGATCTGGCGTCCGGCCCATGACCAAGAGTCCATTAGGCACAGCCATGAGAACCTGCCGGGCAATCACACGCACCTCGACGGCCAAGACGGCGTGGATCACGAACACCCTTATGTGATCGACGACCAGCATCGCCGATGGCCAAATTGAAGGTCTCAAGTTCCTAAGATTTGATAAGGCGACTTCTGGCCTTCAGACCAGAAACCGTAGAGCTTGAAGAGCAGCAAGATGCCCCGGATAGAACCAGTAACCCCATTGCCCCACCGGCCAAACCTTGAAGGTGAAGGTCTGACGCAGAAGCCAGAGTGCGATCAGGGGAGCCGCGAACGCAGTGCTCAAGGCCAGCAATGAATAGATTTCCAAGTCCATAGCCCTGGTCACGATGCTACTGCGGGTGTTGCTCAACAAGCATAGAACCGCTGGCAGCAACCAAAGAACACCGGGGCGCTTGATCGCTAACAAGACAGCCGCTGGAACGAGTGCACCGTAAAAGCCATACATCAGTGAATCATCCAGCACGTAGGCAATTGCGGCGGCCATCAACGCCATAGCGATGCTCATCAGGTTGCGATGCTGCCATCCCCAAGCAATCACCAAGCCCAATGTCAGGGTAACCAAAACGTTAAATGATCCCGAAGTGCTGATGTAGCGATAAGGCACTTCTGAAATGGCGGCGAACAACAGCATCAAGGCGAGGTAGCGTCCGTTCGCGGCAGTCAGCAATTTGCCTGATTTGGAGCGCGCTACGTTGGCCGCAATGGCGACGCAGAACAGCGGAAAAGAGAGCCGTCCGGGAATGAACAGATTACTCATCTCCGGCCACACCAACCGTAAGTGATCGATAACCATGGTCAGCATCCCCAACCACTTGATCAGATCCAGGCTAGTGCTGCGGTTCTTGAGCGAGGATTGCTGGTTTGTATGAACAGTTGTCATGCCCAAGCGTGTGAACCGCCTTGTTGCAAGAGTTCAGCGAAGTTGGGCATGTCAGTCTTAAAGGTACTTGGTGATTTGTTTGAAGGCTTCCAGCGGTGCGCGCTCACCATTGTTCAGCGACGAGACGGTGTCCTCCAGACAGTGATCGATGTGATCCTGGATGAGCGTTCGTTTGGCCTGACACACCGCTTTCTCCACGGCATGTAGCTGCTGGGCAATGTCCACGCACTCACGACCGTCTTCAATCATGGTGATGATGCTGCGCAGATGACCGTCTGCCCGCTTAAGGCGCTTGATGATCGCTTCATGACTTTGGTGGGTGTGGGGATGGTTGTGTTCGTGCTCACTCATGACTTGAGCCTCAGGCCTCAATGAATTACGCTGGCATCCTATCCCCCTAGGGGGATATGGTCAAACGTATCGCGGCCACAACAAACGAGTTAGAACTCCGGACACTATGCTCAGCAGATCCCTGACAACGACAGTGGTACTCGCACTTGTTCTCGCCATGTTTATGGCCTGGGCTGGGCATACCTATACGTTGTCGGTAACGACGAAACCGCCTGCCTGGGAGATCGCGCAAGACGCCTATCACTCCCATGAGCAGCAGGCAGAGATGTCGAGTGCGAGCTACTCAGATCACTACCACTCGCCGCTTACCCCTGACCATCAGCACGAAACGCCACAGCTCACGTCCGCGTTGAGTTTGGCTGCACAGCCGAAGCTTTCCATACGATTCGATGCCCGCCGATACTCCGTTCCTAGTCCGCCGATTTTCTTGATCAAGCGTCCACCCCGCCCTTCGTTCGCATCCTGACCATGGCCGCACTGCGGCCTTTGATCCCTGCAACGAAGGACTGATCTATGCATTCGCACTCGATGAGCGGCGTTGACGCATTCACTGCGCCCTCGCACCGCCCGCTATTACTGTTGTTTTTACTTGTCGCGGCACTTTTCCTCGGGATGCCTGAGGCGATGGCTCACGCCGTCGCGGAAGGTGACAAGGGCTTTATTCAGGAAAGTTCCGGCGTCATGTTGCTCCCCTTCATCTACATGGGAGCCAAGCACATGATGACGGGCTACGACCACCTGCTGTTTCTGTTCGGGGTGATCTTCTTCCTCTACCGCCTGAAAGACGTGGGGCTCTACGTCACGCTATTCGCGGTAGGCCACTCGGTCACGCTGCTACTTGGCGTGCTGACCGAGATAAGCATCAGCTCCTACATCATCGACGCCATTATCGGTTTCTCAGTGGTGTACAAGGCGCTCGATAACCTGGGTGCATTTCAGCGCTGGTTCGGTTTCCAACCCAATACCAAAATGGCCACGCTAATCTTCGGCCTGCTCCACGGTTTTGGTCTGGCGACGAAGATTCAGGAGTACGAAATCTCTCCTGATGGCCTGATTCCGAACCTGATCGCCTTCAACGTTGGTGTCGAGATTGGCCAATTGCTGGCCCTTAGCGCGATTCTCATTTTGATGGGGTATTGGCGGCGCACCGGCAGTTTCTGGCGCCACGCCTATACCGCCAACGTCGCCATGATGAGTGCCGGCTTCCTCCTGATGGGTTACCAGATCACCGGCCTGTTTGTCTCCGCGTAAGGAATTCTGACCATGTTCAATACTCCGCTTCCAACTGTTAATGAATTGCCTAGCACTCGCAAACTGGTGCGTTCGACTGTCATTGCACTGCTGACTGCGGTCGGCCTGCTGGTGACAGTGGTCATGCCTTCGGAATATGCCATTGATCCTACGGGTGTGGGCCGCGCACTGGGTCTGACACAGATGGGTGAACTGAAAATCACCCTAGCACAGGAAGCCTTAGCGGATACCGCTCCGCCTCAAACCGCAGCAGTAACTCCGGCCCCAGTTCCAGTTCCAGCTCCAGCTCCAGCTCCAGCTCCAGCTCCAGCTCCAGCTCAGCAGCTTGCCAAAGTACAAGCTGCCGCTCAGCCACTCTCTCAATCCATGGCGCCTCCTGCCTCCGCCCTGAAGACGAATCAGATGACCGTCACTCTCAAACCCGGTGAAGGCAAGGAGATCAAGCTGGAAATGTTGAAGGACAAAACCGTGAGCTATGAATGGACGACCGCAGGGGGAACCGTGAACTACGAGACCCACGGTGAGCCCTACAACGCAAAAAAGGGTTATTTTCACAGCTACGGCAAAGGCAAACAGGTCAAAGGCGACAAGGGTGAATTCAGCGCAATTTTTGATGGCACCCATGGCTGGTTCTGGCGCAATCGCAGCAGCAACGACGTGACAATTTCACTGAAAACGACTGGTGATTACCTTAGCGTCAAACAGTAATCCCCAGAAGGCCGCTCTCCTCCCATAGGCGCGGAAGAGCGGCTTAACCGTAGACAAAACTTCATATTTATTTGGAAAAGTGCGCATGAAAACATCAGTAACCTTGTTTCGTTCCACGCTCTTGGTCTGCTTCCTGGGTCTGATGACTGCGTGCAGTGGCGGTGAGAAAGAAGCAGCATCCGAGAGTGCTGAACACGGTCATTCACACGAGTAATTCGCTGATAAAAGAGGCCGTAAATGCGGCCTCGCTTTTTTCAACTCGCCTGCTTTATCCGTCCTCAGTCCACAGCCCCAGCTGAGGTACGTTCTGAAACCATATAGAGCAAAGCGCAAGAATGGCTAAAAGCCCATGCTTACAGATGGCTGGGTGCAATTAGTCATATCGGAATCTAACCTCCTACTACAAGGCAGCGGATGGATATGAGCACCCTCTTGAGCTGGCTTTGCTTCCTGATTCGGCCAGCGCCTCTACGGTGGTGTAATCGGGCGCCATCGCTCCAGGACAGCAGGTTTGACAGTCGTCGGCCAGGTAAGCCAGTCAGTATTTCTTCGACACAACACTATGGGTATTCCTTCAAGAACCAGTGGCGGTCGTCGCACGCCCTTAGAAATACAAGCATGACTCGACGGGCGAGCTGCGGTTGCTTAGGCTGACGGCCTTTTGATACCTGAGGGAAGCACTTTGGATAGGGATACACTCGAACAGAATCAGATACCGATCTATTTCGTCGCGGTCATAGCCGCTGCAATCGGAGGATTGATGGTTCCTATAGCAGCGCAGGGCCTGAATGCGTTAGTGACCCCGACTATCGCCGTGCTGATGTACGCGATGTTCCTACAAATCCCCTTTCTTGACCTGCGCGAAGGCCTGAGCAACAAACGCTTCATGTCTGCCCTGCTTATCGCCAATTTCGTACTGGTACCGCTATTGGTTTGGGGGCTCACTAGAGGTCTCACGGATCACCCGGCGATCCTTGTTGGTGCTCTCCTGGTACTGCTGACACCCTGTATCGACTACGTGGTGGTTTTCACTCACATCGGTAAGGGCGACTCTCGCGGGATCCTCGCAGCAACTCCCATTTTGCTGTTGCTTCAGCTTGTGCTGCTGCCTGTGTATCTGGCCCTTATGTTGGGAGGGCAGTCCGAAGTCGTGATTTCGACTGGCCCGTTCGTTGAAGCGTTTCTCGTACTGATTGTCGCGCCTCTATTGTTGGCAGTGGTAACAGCAGCTCTGGCCAAGCGGTCGAAAATCGTCGGCGGTTGGAACGCTGCGTGGGCATGGCTGCCTGTCCCTGCAATGGCAGCGGTTCTGATCGCGGTGGTCGGTTCTCAAATCTCATCGGTAGTTCGCGACATCGACAAGCTTGCACCAGTCATCCCCGTGTACATCGGCTTCTTGCTGTTGGCTCCGCTGATGGGTGCTTTGGCTTCGAGAGCTTTCAAGCTACCGTCCTCGACTGCCAGAGCGGTCACTTTCAGCTCATCAACGCGTAACTCTTTGGTGGTTCTCCCGCTGGCTCTGGCACTGCCTGAAGACATTCGTGGCCTTGCTGCTGCGGCGGTGATCACCCAGACCTTGATCGAGTTGGTGGGTGAGCTGGTTTACATCCGAGCTATACCGGCGCTCGTTTGGCGCAAAAAATCGCAAATGGCACCGATGCCTTGATATAAGCGACCTTCATCATCCTGACGATTACATGTCGCCTTAGTGTGTCTGGTAAGGCGACAGAAATCATTCCAGCCAAACGACGAGATCGGGAGAACCCATCAACAACGACAAGCGCGGAGCTTTTGCATCTAGCGTGAATTAAGTCATGGGTTTGAGGGGAGACTTGAGCTGTGGATCGGGATAGCCATACCCATCAGTTTTTCCGACAGAAGCAGTACACAAAGTTTTGTGTTGTCCCAAATGGGGTGTGGTGTGCTTCCTTCTCATGGCTGATCAGCTCAAACGGGGCGCCGAATTCATCATGCAGTTCATCTGCGGTATACCGTTGCACAGGTAAGCCACTGCAATGAGTCGGCCCATCTTCCGAGAAGGTTGCCACAATCACGAAACCACCAGGTTTTACGCTTCTCAAAACAGTTTGGACGTAAGCCTGACGGTCGGCCTCATCTGTCAAAAAATGGAAAACGGCCCTGTCATGCCAGACGTCATAAGATAGCGGAGGAAGTGAAGCTTTCGTGATATCTCCGGGTATCCACCGCACCTCCTTGGCACGGCTGCCCAATCGCTGCTTTGTGGCCGCTAGAGCCGCCGCTGACAGATCAAGGACACTCAGATGGGTAAATCCTTGCGCAATCAAGTCATCTACCAGCGTGGAGGCCCCTCCTCCTACGTCGATGATTTCTGCCGATGAAGAAACTCCTGTCTGCTGGATCAGCCGCAGGGAGCTTTCAGCATGCTCTTGATACCAGCTAACACCATCGGTTGGCTTAGTGGAGTAGACCTTGTCCCAATGCTCTTTCGATTGCATAAAAGCGGCCTCTTTGGCAGTTCGATAACCATTTTACGATTGCACAATTCCAGAGTTCTTTACCCATAAGATCTTAGGGCCGAGCGCACCAGTAGCAAGCTGAGCCCATCAAAATATGATGCTTAGCAACCATCCAAGCAAGCCACACCCCAAGACGACTAACCACGGTGGAGCCTTCCAAAACATCAAGGCTACGAGGGCAATCAGTGCAAGGCCAAAGTCTTGGGGTTTGAATATGGCACTTGTCCAGACCGGGTTGTACAAGGCTGCCACAAGAAGCCCGACCACTCCCGCGTTGACTCCAGCAAGCGCTGCTTGAGTCCGAAAACTATGCCGCAACTGCTCCCAGAACGGCAACACGCCGACCACAAGCAGAAATGAAGGCGCAAAAATAGCGATGAGGCACACCGTAGCGCCAGTCCAACCAGAAGGCTGGACGTTCATCGACGCACCGAGAAATGCCGCGAATGTGGAGAGTGGGCCTGGTACTGCCTGTGCCAAGCCATAGCCGGCGAGGAAAGTGTCATTGGCTACCCAGCCATTCGGAACCGTTGCCGCCTGAAGCAAAGGCAGTACGACATGCCCGCCACCGAACACTAAAGACCCGGCTCGATAGAACGCGTTCACCATCGCAAGCATCGGTGAAGGCCAAACCTGCATCAGCAGTGGCAGGCCAACCAGTAGGCTGAAAAACAGCACCAGCGACATCACCCCCACTTTGCGGCTTACCGAAATTGGCATAGCTTCCGCAGCCAAGCCTTGAGCAGGTTTAAACAGAATTAAGCCGATAATGGCTGCGCATACGATCACTCCGATCTGCCCCAATGCGTTAGGCCAAAGAAGTGCAACGCAGGCAGAAAAGGCGGCAATGGTCACCCGAGGTACATCGGTGCAAAGATTGCGCGCCATCCCCCAGACTGCTTGAGCAACGACCGCGACAGCCACGATCTTAAGGCCATGCAGTACGCCGACCGGGAAGGCACTCCCCCAAGTAGACATACCCTGAGCGAACAGAACCAGGATTATTGCCGACGGTAATGTGAACCCCGCCCATGCAGCGACAGCTCCAGAAAATCCGGCACGTGACAGTCCTAACCCTATACCCACCTGGCTACTGGCAGGCCCAGGAAGGAACTGGCATAGGGCAACCAGGTCGACATAGCTGCGTTCGCTGAGCCATTGCCGCCGAGCAACGAACTCTTCGCGGAAGTATCCCAAATGCGCAATTGGGCCTCCAAAAGACGTTAGCCCCAAGCGCAGGAACACCAGAAACACTGACCATGCGGAATCAGTCATGACGACCTTGGCACTACTTTCTGCTGACAATGCTTATGCCCCCCAAAGTGACCATGTAGTTTGATCGCTAACTCCGACTCAGGCGCAACTGGACTATTCAATCAGCCGGCCTAGCGATTGGCCTTCCGCTCAGACAGATAAGCAAAGCGCCCTTGGCAAACTCCATGGGAGCACGGGCATCCATCATTGGTACTTCGTTGAGAAACAGCTCGCGGTAGTCGCTGCTATTGTTGCGCATTAGAGCACTTCTACCGCGTACGCCTGTCGTTCGACCAAGGTTCCGATAGGCGCCAACTGCAACCCCAACTCAGCGGAGACGGCGAGAAACTCCGCCTCACCCTCCGGCGTGACGGCGATCAATAAGCCGCCACTGGTCTGCGGGTCGCACAGCAGGTCACGCTGCGCGTCACTGATAGGCGCGATCTTATCTCCATAGCTGTCGAAATTCCTCAATGTGCCGCCCGGCACACAGCCCTCGGCGAGGTAGTGATCGACACCAGGCAGGCGCGGGACAGCTGCATATTCGAGTCGGGCGGTGAGCTGAGCGCCATCGGCCATTTCCACCAGATGCCCGAGCAGGCCGAAACCGGTCACATCAGTCATCGCCGTGACCCCAGCCAGCTTGCCGAAACGGCTGCCCGGCTTATTCAAAGTGCACATCCAGTCGCGGGCCAGTCCAACATCCTCCGCACGTAGTTTGGCCTTCTTTTCGGCGGTGGTAAAAATGCCGATACCCAGTGGTTTGGTCAGGTATAACGCATTGCCAACTCGGGCGGTGTCATTACGCTTCATGTGCTTTTTCTGCACGACGCCGGTCACCGCCAGGCCAAATATAGGCTCCGGTGTATCGATGGAATGACCACCTGCTAATGGAATGCCCGCAGCATCACAAACCGCACGTCCCCCTCGTATGACCTCGCGAGCCACCTCCAGAGGCAGCAGATTGATTGGCCAGCCAAGGATGGCAATGGCCATGACCGGGTCACCACCCATCGCGTAAATGTCGCTGATAGCGTTTGTGGCGGCGATCCGTCCGAAATCGAAGGGGTCATCGACGATAGGCATGAAAAAGTCGGTAGTCGAGACAACTCCGCGCTCATCGTCTAGGGCATACACGGCGGCATCATCACGCGAAGCGTTGCCGACCCAGAGATTGGGGTCTAGATTCTGCGCGCCGCTGCCGGCTAGGATCACTTCCAGCATCTTGGGGGAAATCTTGCAGCCACAACCGGCACCATGGCTGTATTGGGTCAAGCGGATCGATTCACTCATGGCAACGCTCTCGGAAACAGATGGCGGATTCTAGCAAAGGCAGCCTTTCCCAACCGGCACGATAGAGCGTGCCGGTAATTCTCTCACCCCAGTCTTATTTTTTAATGGAAACAATTGCGGCTTTGCCATCCTTTACCCTAAAGGAAAACGATACACGGTCTCCGACTATCAGCCCTGCCAGCTGTTTCTCCGTTACGGAAAAAGCCATTGTCATTGGCGGCCACTGTACGGCTGGAACAGCTCCGTGGGAGATGGTCACCGTATGCTTCGTAGTATCTATAGCCTTGATCGTTCCCTCGGCATTGGTAACTTGAGCCTGTTTTGTATCCTGCTTCATCTCCATGCCCGCCATACCGTCCATTTTCATGCCGGGCATGTCCTCCGCGTGGACAGAAAGTGAAAGCGCAAATACGGTGCTTGCAACTGCAATCATGGTCAGTTTCATACGACTTTTCCTTGAGGGTTGATGGGTTCAACTATGAGGTGCCGGCGACGCATCAGGCGATAGGCTGCCGGAATGACAAACAGGGAAAGCAAGGGGGCCGTGATCATGCCGCCGACCATGGGCGCGGCGATGCGGCTCATCACTTCGCTACCAGTACCGCTGCCCAACAAGATGGGTAAAAGGCCAGCAATGATCACGGCAACGGTCATGGCCTTGGGTCGAACGCGCTGCACAGCGCCTTCGCGAATGGCCGCAACCAGCCCACGTTCAGTGTTGTCGCCGAGGTCTTCACGTTCGGCCCAGGCGTTTTTCAGGTAGAGCAGCATGATCACGCCAAATTCGGCAGAAACACCGGCCAGTGCGATAAAGCCGACCCCGGTTGCGACCGATAGGTTGAACCCCAACAGATAGATGAACCATGCCCCGCCAGTCAGTGCGAATGGCAACGTGGCCATGATCAACAACGCCTCATCGAAGCGGGCAAACGTCAGGTAGAGCAACACGAAGATGATCAACAGCGTGGCAGGCACCACGAGTTTGAGTCGTGCGTTGGCCCTTTCGAGAAACTCGAATTGTCCTGAGTAGCTCAGACTCATACCTGGCTGCAACTTAACCTGTTCATTGACGACCCGACGTAGGTCGGCGACCACCGAGGCAATGTCCCGCCCCCGCACGTCGATGTATACCCAGCCAGAGGGCCGTGCGTTCTCGCTCTTGAGCATCGGCGGCCCGTCGCTGACCTTAACCTTCGCCACCGTGCCGAGGGTGATTTGGCTGCCTAACGGAGTGTAAATCGGTAATCGCTCCAGGCTGCCGACCGAGTCACGCCACTCACGTGGGTAACGCACGTTAATCGGAAAGCGTGCGAGACCTTCAATGGTCTCCCCGACGTTTTCACCGCCGATAGCACCAGCCACGATGGACTGCACATCAGCGATATTCAATCCATAGCGAGCGGCAGCCTTTCGGTCGATATCCACGTCAATGTAGCGGCCACCAGTCAGTCGCTCGGCTAGCGCCGAACTGACACCGGGCACGTCTTTGGCCACCCGCTCGACCGCTTGGGTGACAGCATCAATTTCCGTCAAATTGGTTCCGGCGACCTTCACTCCAATAGGGCTTTTGATACCCGTAGCCAACATATCGATACGGTTTCGAATCGGTGGTATCCAGATATTGGTTAGCCCAGGAACTCGTACCACTCGATCCAGTTCCTCCACCAATTTTTCCTGTGTCATGCCTGGGCGCCATTGCTCCTGCGGCTTGAATTGAATGGTGGTTTCGAACATCTCCAGCGGTGCCGGATCGGTAGCGGTTTCGGCACGCCCTGCTTTACCGAAAACGTGTTCGACTTCAGGCACCGTTTTAATTAGACGATCAGTCTGTTGCAGCAACTGCGCCGCTTTCTGCGCCGATAATCCCGGCAAAGCAGACGGCATATAGAGCAGATCGCCCTCGTCCAAAGGCGGGAGAAACTCACCACCCAGGCGCGACAATGGCCATAGCGCACTGACAAAAACCAATAGCGCCACCAGCAGCGTGATCTTTGGTCGACGCAAGACTGCGTCCAGGGCTGGCTGATAGATCCGAATCAACCACCGGTTCAACGGATTCTGATGTTCACTGGGAATTCGTCCTCGAATCCAGTAGCCCATCAGCACTGGCACCAAGGTCACTGACAATCCCGCCGCTGCCGCCATGGCGTAGGTCTTGGTGAAAGCCAACGGGCCGAACAACCGCCCCTCTTGCGCTTCCAGGGTGAACACCGGAATGAAAGACAGGGTGATGATCAACAAACAGAAGAATAGCGCAGGGCCTACCTCTGCCGCTGCTTCGGTCATCACGTGCCAATGACGCTCACCCTTCAGTTCCTCCCCAGGATTGGCCGCGTGCCAGGCCTCGATCTTCTTATGGGCGTTCTCGATCATCACCACGGCGGCATCGACCATGGCGCCGATGGCAATAGCAATCCCACCCAACGACATGATGTTTGCGTTTATCCCTTGGTAACGCATTACGGTGAAGGCAATCAACACACCAACCGGCAGGGAGATGATCGCCACCAGCGATGAGCGCAAGTGCCAGAGAAAGATCCCGCACACCAACGCGACGGCGATGAACTCTTCGATGAGCTTGTGGCTGAGGTTTTCTACGGCACGGTCGATCAGCTTGCTCCGGTCATAGGTGGTGACGATTTCCACCCCGACTGGCAAACTTTTTTTCAGCTCGTCGAGTTTGGTCTTGACCGCCGCAATGGTCTCGCGAGCATTCTTGCCACTGCGCAAAATTACCACGCCGCCGACGGTCTCACCTTCGCCGTCAAGTTCAGTAATGCCACGCCGCATTTCCGGCCCCAACTGGATCGTGGCGACATCGCCAAGACTCACCGGTACACCTCCAGCACCAAGCTTCAACGGGATAGCACGAAAGTCATTGAGCGTTTTTAGGTAGCCTGAGGCCCGCACAATGAACTCGGTCTCAGCCATCTCCAGCACGGCACCACCTGTTTCCTGATTGGCCTTGCCGATGGCCTCGGTTACCTCAGCTTGAGTGATACCGAGGCTGGCCAGTTTGAGCGGATCAAGCTGCACCTGGTACTGCTTGACCATACCCCCCACAGTGGCCACCTCCGCAACGTTCGGCAGGGTCTTGAGTTCGAACTTTAGAAACCAATCCTGAAGCGCACGAAGCTGTGCCAGATCGTGTCCGCCACTGCGATCCACCAGTGCGTACTGATAGATCCAACCCACGCCCGTCGCATCCGGCCCCAACGCGGGCTTGGCGCTGGCTGGCAACCGACTTTGTATCTGGCTCAGATACTCCAACACCCGTGAGCGGGCCCAGTACAGGTCAGTCCCGTCCTCGAACAGCACGTAGACGAAGCTGTCACCGAAGAAGGAATAACCACGGACGGTCTTTGCGCCTGGCACCGAGAGCATGGTGGTCGCCAACGGATAGGTCACTTGGTTTTCGACAATCTGCGGTGCCTGGCCTGCGTAAGGTGTACGGATGATCACCTGCACATCGGAGAGATCCGGCAGCGCATCGATGGGCGTGCTCTGCACCGACCAAATGCCCCAAGCCGTGACGAACAGTGTCGCCAGTAGTACCAGGAATCGGTTGGCCACCGACCAACGAATGAGGGCAGCAATCATGGCTGGCCCCCCGATTTATCCAGGCGCTCAACACGCAAGCCATCGTCAGTCTGGCTCACCGCGACCCGAACCTTGTCACCCGTTTTGAGGCCCTGCATCAGGGCCGGGTTGGCGAGTGGGAAAGTCATCGTCATGCCAGGCATGCCCAGCGTCTTGAAGGGGCCATGGGCGAGTGTGACTTCTTTATCGTTGATCTCAACGATCTGCCCATCCGCCTCATGAAAATTGGAAGTTGCTGCGCTGGTCAGTGACGCTTCCTCCGAGCTTGCAACGATTCCCTTGAGACTGGCCTCCGAGTCGAGCAGGAACTGGCCAGACGTAACCACCTTCTGGCCTTCTTCCAGACCTTTCACTATCGCCGTCTTGCCATCGCTTTCCTGCCCGAGGTGCACTTCCACTGGACGGTAGCGGCCCGCGTCTTCGGCGAGCATCACCAAGGCGCGTCGGCCAGTGCGGATGACGGCCTCGCTCGGCACCCACAACACACTTTGCCCGGTCGAGCGAGTCAGGCGTACCTGCGCCGTCAAACCCGGTCTGAGGCGTCCGTCGGGATTGGGGAGTTCCACCCGCACGCGAAGAGTGCGGCTGTCCGGGTTGGTCTCGGGCAAAATCGCGCTGACTTTGCCACTGAGCATTGTCCCTGGAAAGGCTGGTAGACGCACTTCGACCGCCTGCCCCACGGTGATCGATCCGGCATCCGATTCTGGAACGGCCACGGCAAGCCAGACACTGCTCAAGCCATTGACGCGTGCCAGAGTATCGCCAGTAGCCACAGTCATACCCGCACGTACATTCAATTCTTGCAGCACACCACCAATTGGGCTGGTGAGAGTCAGGTAGGGCTGAACCTTACCGCCACGCTCTGCCTGAGTAATCAGTGCTGCCGGCATCCCTGTGAGCTGCAGTCGCTGGCGGGCCGCAGCCAACAAATCAGCATCCCCGCTGCGCTTCAATGCAAGAAACTCTGTCTGGGCAGCCGCCCATTCCGGCACCAGGATATCCGCCAATGCCGCGTTGGCTTTGAGCACATCACCGGGAGCGTGGGCATATACCCGCTCCACAAAGCCCGTGGTGCGTGCCTGAATCACAGCGACATCACGTTCGTTGAATCCCAAGACACCCGTCACATCGAGGCTGGAGTCAAATATTCCACGGGTGACTGTTGCAAAACGCAGACCGAGATTCTGGGTCAGACTCGGATCGATACTGACGGTCGCACGATCCCCTGCGCCCCCGGCGTACTTAGGAACCAGTTGCATGTCCATGAAGGGGGACTTACCCGGCTTATCGAACTTTTGCTGCGGGTACATGGGGTCGTACCAATACAGTGCTTTGCTTTCGCCCGGTGAATTGAGGCTCTGCTCCTGTGTGGTATTTGGTAGTCCACTCATGCGCTGATGCGCCAACCAAAAACCACCGGCAACACCCAATGCCAGCGAGATGCCTACCAGCAATGCCCCGTTCCCTTTTTTAAGGATCATTGGTTGGACTCCCCATAAGCAAAATACAACCGCGCACTGGTCAGCGCTCGCTGCTCTTCCACGTCGATCTGTTTGAGGCGGGCCTCGATGAGTTCACGTCGGGCGGCAACAACGGCGTTTAAATCGCCTTTGCCCGAGCGATAACTGGCCATGCTGAGTTCGACCTTTTCCTTAGCCAGCGGCAACAGGCTTTCCTGGTTACGGCGTACCGCACGATTCAGGCGCTCATAGTCAGCCAGTTCGTTTTCCAGTTGCTGGGTATGCTCGCGTGACAGGGCTTCGCGCTCGGCCTCAAGCTGACTGAGTTCCGCCTGTTTGGCTGCGATTTTGGGGTTTTGGCGAGAGTCAGGAAACAGCGGCAGATCCCAGGAAAATTGCACGCTGACCATATCGCCGAACTCACGGCCACGGCGCTGGTAATCCAGTTCCCAG
Source organism: Pseudomonas sp. TMW22090 (assembly GCF_022496665.1). Classification (NCBI taxonomy): domain Bacteria; kingdom Pseudomonadati; phylum Pseudomonadota; class Gammaproteobacteria; order Pseudomonadales; family Pseudomonadaceae; genus Pseudomonas; species Pseudomonas sp. TMW22090. The sequence goes on along the minus strand of NZ_SCFH01000005.1, from coordinate 471,780 downwards.
CTCCAGTCTGACTGCTTCTCCGACACGGCTTCACGAACCTTGGCTTGCGCTTCGCGGGTCATCGGCGCAAACGCCGCCAACTCGGGATGGTGTGGCAGTTTATGGGAGTAACTTGAGGTGTCGACGGGCCATTCAGGCAAGCTGCCCACAGGCTTGTCGTTGGCGGCGGAGCCAATCCAGCGTTTGAGGGCCGCTCGGGCCTGTGCTCTCTGGAGAATCAGATCGTCCTGTTGCTCCGCCAGTTGAGCTGCTTCCTGCTTGGGTGTCACCGCATCGGCGGGCTGAGCGCGGCCACCGGCAATTTGGGCTCGGACGGCATCGGTCAGCAGGCGGTTTTCTTTGTAGAAGTCTTGGAACAGTGCATCTTTGCGCTCAACCGAGTAGCTGCTGATCCAGGCCAATGCCGTGGACTGGCGTACCTTCAGACGTTCGACTCTACGCTCCGCAGCAGCGCGATCAACAGCAGCATCGGCGACCTCGATGCGCGCTTTGCGCTTGTCGCTATTGGGCATCTCCTGCCTGACCCCGACCATTTGCATGGTCATGAAGTCCTGGTCGATGCTCCAGCGATCCGGGCCGCCAATGGGGTAGTTCTGCACACCCACCAATAACTTGGGATCAGGTAATTCGCCGGCTGGAATAGCCGCGCTGCTGGCAGCCTGAATTTTGGCATCTTGTGCGTTTAGTGACGGCGAATTGTTTTCGGCTAGCCGCAACGCTTCATCGAATGTTAAGGCGGCAGCGAGGCTCGGCAATGCCAGCATGCTTGCCGTCAGGCCGGCCACGAGAGACCAACCTGTGCAATAGCACCTAGAGTTCATGTTTGCGATTCCTGTGATCATCCACTGCACACGAAAAAAGACATGCGCGCAGCTAGTCCATCCCGCTAATGCGGAATGAGGCTCAATGTGGGACAGGAATCAAACGCGAGGCGGTCGCCAAACCCCGGACGAGGTCTTTACAGGTAAGGAATCGCTGAAGAATGAAATCACTTCGGGGCTGAATACGGATACAGGAGGCTTTAAGATCGAGACTTGCAGCATGCCGCCCGACTTGCATTCCTGGCCCGACTTACAAGGTTTGCCGTGTTCGGAAGGGCTTTTCATGTCGTTGCAGCAGTCCATCTCCATATCGTCCATCATCGCCATGCCCATCGTCTTCATTGGGCACGGTTCTGTCGGTGCCTGAACGCCCGCCATCCCGCTGAGGGGAAGCGCCAGGCTAATCATGAAGATGATGCAAAACCGCAGATAGCGTTTCATGGGCTGGAGTGTAGTCGTTGAGAACAGGCATCACAATTGGGTAAGAACCTTCAACAAGCCGCCACCAAATCTGAAGTAAGCAATGAAACCGGCGCCCAATTAAGTCAGGATTATCTCTGTGATCTTCCTGAACAAAATCCCGAAAAAATGGAGCCTGCCGTAATTGAGCAATCTGGGTTCATAGGTTGATGAGATTCGGTGAAATTGCGGGGGTACACCTCGTTCAAAGAGCGACAGTTCGATCTGGCCATGGCCGGTGTCAATCCGCTGAGCCACATCATGATGGCAATGGTCATGCTCTCCGTGGTGGTGATCCTCACCTTGCTCGAACTTGAACTTCTGCTCGCGACACCGTCTCGACGTTGGGCAATGGAGACTAAGCACCGCTGGAAACCTTCAAGCAAATCCTCCCCCCGCAATACTCCCCACCCCACTCACAGGGGTATTTCACCCAGATTTGGCTGTACTTCCACCCAGAGTTGCGTTCAGGGGGCGAGTAATCGTCCTGACGCCTGATTAAGGTGTACTTCAACTAAATGCAGCCTGTGCCCGTTTGCGGCTTACAGCCATCACACGGGACTTAGCTTACAAAAACTCCGTTTTCTGCATCCTCCCCTGTATAGGACAGGGCGGCACCTTACCGGAGGGTGAGGCGTTGCACTCAGTTTTCGCGGCCGCCCGGGATAAAAACCAACTCATAATAAAAAGGCCCCATCCATCGAGCCTTTTTACGCGTGATTAAAGAAAACTATACGTGTAGTTGAAAATTAGGCGAGTCTGGTCTTGGTCGGCAATGCTTTCACCGCTGCCACGGTAAGTACCGTGACGCACAGTGGCCCCGAAGCCTTTGAGCACACCTGTTTGGAATAAGTAGTCGACACGCATGTCGCGTTCCCACTCAGAGTAATCGCCGTTGCCACTCTTGTTCTTGATGTCGTCGCCGCTCAGATAGGCGATCGACGCTTTCAAGCCTGGCACGCCGAGGCGGGCGAAGTCATAGGAGTACTGGCCGAAAGTGGTGTTCTCACCAGCGCGGGCGAACTGGTTGACCATGCTGTCGGTGAAAAGGTAGAAGCTGGAACCACCAGCGCCTTCAGGGCGGTTGTTGCTGTCGCGTACGCTACCCTGGTTAAGCCAGACAAAACCTCCATCGTCGCCGACTTGCTGATGGCCCAGCAAGAACGCATGACCACCCAGGGTGTAGGTGAACATGGCGCTCCAGGTCTTGTTGGCGACCTCGCCAGTGTTCGTGGCAAAACCACCATTGTTGTCGAAGGCATAACCGGCTTGGCCGTTCTTGCCATCGGAGCGGCTGTCGAAGTAGCGCAGGTCGGTCTTGAACGATTGGTCAGTGCCGATAGGGAAGACGTGAACCAGGCCCAGGAAATTTTGCGTGTAGTAGTTTTCCAGGTTCGAGTAGTAGTACTGAAGGGTCAGGTCTTTGGTGACCTTCCAGTCTACACCGCCAAAACGAAACTGGTTGCTGTCCTGGGTACCACCGGAAACGGCAAGGCCGGTGCGGTTGCTCGAAGCACGACCATAGGCGTGCTCCATCTGGCCGGCAGTGATGGTCAGGTTGTCGATTTCCTTGGAGGTGACAATGCCACCATCAAAGGTTTGCGGCAGCAGGCGGCCGTCGTTCGCGACCAGGATCGGCAGGTTTGGCGCGAGGGCGCTGCCCAGGTGACCTTCAGTTTTGGAGATGCGTGCCTTGACGTTGCCGCCGATACGGTTCCACTCATCTACCGCCGAACCATCGGTGTCACTTGGGAAGAAGGTGTTGCTGTCCGGGTGGTGCCCCTTTCCGCCATCGAGGTGAATACCCCACAACGCTTGAGCGTCGAAACCGAAACCGATGGTACCTGGCGTAAAGCCGGACACGTAATCGAGCTTAAAGCCCTGGGCCGATTCGCGCTGGTCAGCACCGCCTTCACGGTTGTCTGCGTTAAAATACATGGTTCGGGAACTGAGCGCGGCTTTACTGTCTTCAATAAAGCCGGCAGCGCCGGCTTGCTGGGCCAATACCCCGGCGGCCACGGCAAGCGCCAAGCTGGATTTGTACATGTATTGCTCCTGTGGTTTCTAATTCTTGTGTTCAAAGGCCGGGGTCTTATTGCCGCCTGGCCGCTGATGCGCGATTAGCACTAGTGTCCTGTCTCGCAAATAAACTGTTACCTTTTGACGACTGCCTGTCGCCGCCATGCTGCGTTGCGACTCCTTGCCTGGCAGCAGGCAGTCGTCAAAAGGTAACCTATTTGCGAGGTAAGACAATAGAGTTGCCACGTATCGGCTGGGCGAAAATAAAAAAAGCAGATCAACATTACGAATTTGTAATTTTTTAGTCATGTCCCCGTTATCTCCAGATTGCCACGATATAAATCGGCAACCGTATGGGAGGGCAATTCGCTTCCTGTAGAAAATAAAATTAAGCCGATGAACGTTCTCGTTCTGCCGAACCTAAGGAGTGATGGATGAATAACAACACAAAATTTTCGATGGCCGCGTTGGCGATCGTTGTCAGTTCTGGCCCTTCCGTGGTATTTGCGGAGGAAAAGGCCGAAGGGTTTATAGAAGGCAGCAGCCTTACGGTTCTTAACCGAAACTACTACTTCAATCGTGATCACCGCAACGGTCAGTCGAGCGCGACAGGCAACGGTTATTCCGAAGCCTGGGCACACGCCATCATTAGTAAATTCGAGTCCGGATTTACTCAAGGCACCGTGGGTGTCGGCGTTGACGCGTTCGCCATGATCGGATTGAAACTCGACACGGGTGACGGTCGAAATGGTGGTCGTAGTTCGTTCGATGTACTTCCCGTCAACAGTGAAGGAAAGGCAAGTGACGATTACACCAAAGTGGGTGGCGCGGCAAAAGTTCGCGCCTTTGACACTGTAGTAAAGGTCGGTGACGTATTCCCATCTAACCCAGTTGTTGCCGCCGGTGACTCCAGACTTCTGCCAGAAAGCTTCACTGGTGTAACGGCGACCAACACCAGCTTTGACGGATTGACAGTTCAGGCGGGGCGCCTTCACGCTATGAGCCAGCCAACTTCCAGCAATATGCGCGACAACTTCGCGACATTCTATGCCGGGCCTGTTAACTCGCCGTGGGTCGGTTACTTTGGCGGTGACTACAATCTGAACAAGAACGTGGTTGTCAGCCTCTATTCCAGCCGTCTTAAAGACGCTTGGAATCAATATTATGCCGGCACGGGATTGAACTACTCGCTGTCGGATGAACTCTCCGTATTCGGCGGTGTGAACTACTACAAAGCCGTCGACGAAGGCAAAAAACTGCTGGGTGAGTTCAATAACAATATTTGGAGTGCTAAAGTCGGCGTGAAGTATGGCGCACACACTGTCGCACTGTCTCACCAACGAAATAATGGTAACGACGACTTCGACTACCTGCGCCAATCGGATTCCATTTTTCTTGATAACTCAATCCAGTACAGCGATTTCAACTCGCCTAAAGAACGTTCATGGATGGTTCGATACGACTTGGACATGACGACATATGGCGTGCCAGGGTTGTCGTTTATGACACGTTACGGCCGTGGCACCGATGCCGATTACTCGAACGCTAACGCGACCTACATGCGACGCGATGCAGACGGAAATCCGCTGACCGATCAGAAACGCTGGGAGCGCGACATTGAGGTGAAATACGTCGTTCAGACAGGTTCCTTGAAAGACATGTCTTTCCGCCTGCGCCAAGCGAACACTCGTGCAACCGCGTTTGAATCTGACCTGGATGAAGTACGTGTGATTGTTGAGTATCCATTAGCGATCCTGTGATATCGAACGGGATGACTCGTGCTGCGAGCGTCCCTTCCTCCGAAAAGTTACAGAAATGTCATTTTTCAATCATGTTCACGTTAGGTTACGTTTTTTATACTTATCGTGAGTTGATAGAATTCAAGCTAGCGCATCTGGCTGGGATTCTGTAGACAAGTAGCTAGTCTGTGAAAGTCTGAACTCAATGCTGTTCAGTTGTAATATCCGTTCACCTTTGGAAGCTCCTTTGCTCCTTTGGAAAAGGTGAATTTTTAAGACGTCCTCCGGGACGTCTTTTTTTGGCCTGTCAAAACTTGAGCAAATAAAAAACGCCCGACACCTTTAAAATAACGAAGTGGGTCGCGCGTTAATGATTCGTACGATAGCAGCGCAGCTATTAACCGCCTCGTTTACGGCAGTCTCCAGCGACCGTGTAAGTGATCGTATTTAGCTGTCCTTCGGAATCTTCATACGTCATTGCGGCGGGCACTACTGCGCAGACTTTCGCAGGGCGCACCACACTGATCACCTTCACCACATCCACCTTCATCCCGTACTCGTATTGCTTCGGTACAGGAGCGCTCTTTCCTTGGCTGATCGCGTATTGCTCCATAGCTTTAGTGTTGGCAGCCATCATTTTTTCAAAGGCCTTATCTCCTCCTCCCTCTGCAAATACGCTTGAAGAAATAGCTAAAACTCCGACGAAAGCGAAAATGCTCATAAATTTCATATTCTGTACCTCATCTAATAACAGTTACGAGAATATCAATCTAAACATTGCGGCGGCGTGGCACGAAAATTACAAGTATGTAATTAAGCCATCCAAAAAAAAACCCGCCATCAGTAACCTGGGACGGGCTTGTTCCAACCTGCGTAACTACATTTACTTTGCCTTCTCATTCTTTTCGTCACTTGACACCACCGGGGCATTCCTCCCTTCTCTGGCTACATATTTCTCCATTGCCAGATCCTTCGCCGCCATCATTTTTTCGAAGGTTCTGTCCCCGCCACCTTCCGCCAACGCAACCGAAGAAAAGACTAAAACACCTGCAAGAGCACATATTTGAGTAAGTTTCATTACTGACACCTCATATAGATAACGCTATTAGGGTATCAATCCGAACCTATCACCACGGTGGCATCGAGATTACAGATTCGTAATTTAACTCGCGTAAAAAAGCCCACTACCGAAATTCGGTAGCGGGCTTTAAAATCAAATAACTATACGGTTGCTGTTTTGTCTTCCTCGGCTTCATCCTCATCTCGACGGTGCGCCCAGTGATACAGCGCAGGCAGTATCAGCAGGGTCAACGCAGTTGAAGACAGGATGCCTCCGATCACAACGGTAGCTAATGGCCGCTGGACTTCCGCCCCGGTTCCAGTAGCGAGTGCCATGGGAATAAAGCCCAGGGAGGCTACCAGTGCTGTCATTAACACTGGGCGTAACCGTGTAAGTGCCCCTTCATTGATCGCGGAACTCAACGAATATCCCTCCTCTCGAAGATTGCGGATGAACGCAATCATCACGAGACCGTTCAGCACCGCCACCCCCGATAACGCGATGAAACCAACTCCCGCTGAAATCGACAGCGGGATATCGCGTAGCCACAAAGCCATCACTCCGCCCGTTAACGCAAAGGGAATCCCCGTGAATACCAACAGGCCATCCTTGAGATTGTTGAACATCATGAACAGTAGGGCGAATACCAGGAGCAGGGCTACCGGGACGACAATCTGTAAGCGTTTGGCGGCTGATTGGAGTTGCTCGAACTGCCCACCCCAGTTTATCCAATAGCCGGCCGGGATTTGCACCTGCTGATCAATGACGCTGCTGGCTTCCTGTACAAATGAGCCGATATCCCGTCCACGCACGTTGGCGCTCACAATTACCAGACGCTTACCGTTTTCACGACTGACCTGGTTCGGCCCCAGCACCAGATCCAGGGTTGCCACCTCTGAGAGCGCAATGAAAGCGATCTGATCGGCGTTGCCGTTAAGCAGCGCCGGCACCGGAATCAGCAGCGTTGCCAATTCCTCGAGGTCTTTGCGCATGGCGTCGGATAAACGCACCACCATGTCGAAGCGACGGTCTCCTTCGTACATAGTGCCGGCCTGGCGGCCACCAACCGCCACCGCAATGGTGTCTTGTACGTCGCCAACATTCAGACCGTAACGTGCGGCTTTGTCACGATCGATGTTGATGGTCAGCACCGGCAGCCCCGTTGTCTGCTCGACTTTGACCTCGGAAGCACCATCGACTTTCTGCATGGACGCGGCAATTTTCGCGGCTGTGCTGTTCAGCACAGCCATGTCATCACCGAATACCTTGACTGCCACATCACTGCGCACGCCTGATATCAGCTCGTTGAACCGTAACTGAATAGGCTGTGAAAGCTCATAGTTGCTACCGGGCATAGCGGCCGTGGCTTTTTGGATATCGGCGATCAAAGTCTCTCGGGATTTATTGGGATCAGGCCATTGAGCCTTGGGCTTGAGCATCACGTAGCTATCAGAGATGTTGGGCGGCATTGGATCTGAGGCGATCTCTGCGGTACCTGTACGAGCGAACATCCGCTCAACTTCGGGCACCTTTGCCATCACCAGTTTTTCGAGACTCTGCTGCATTTCTACCGATTGTGTCAGGCTGGTACCCGGTACGCGCAATGCTTGCAGGGCAAAATCTCCTTCGCTGAGGCTCGGCACAAACTCACTGCCCATTCGACTGGCAACAACGCCGCACACCGCGATGACGCCGAGTGCCATGGCGAATGCCAGCGACCGATGCCCCATGACCCAGTCAAGCGCGGGCGCATAGACCCGGCGTGCCCCTCGCATGACCGCGTTCTCCTCTTCCTTGACCTTGCCAGTTACGAACATGGCAATTGCCGCAGGCACAAAGGTAACGGACAGCAGCATGGCACCGAGCAAAGCAATCACCACGGTAAATGCCATGGGGTGGAACATCTTCCCCTCAACGCCGGTCAGGGCAAAAATCGGCAGGTAAACGACCATGATGATCAACTGACCAAAAATCAGCGGTCGGCGGGCTTCCTTGGCTGCTGCAAACACTTCGTGAAAGCGTTCGGAGCGGGTGAGGATGCGCCCGTGGTGTTGCTGTGCATGGGCCAGACGTCGGATGGCATTTTCGACAATCACCACCGCGCCATCGACAATAATGCCGAAGTCCAGAGCCCCAAGACTCATCAGATTGGCGCTGACCTTGTTGGTGAACATGCCGGTGAATGTGAATAGCATAGCGAGCGGGATCACCATGGCAGTAATCAGCGCGGCGCGAATATTGCCAAGGAACAGAAACAGAATCGCGATCACCAGGATCGCACCTTCAATCAAGTTCTTTTTAACCGTGGCAATCGCCTTGTCCACCAAATTGGTACGGTCATAGACGGTGATCGCCACCACCCCTTTAGGCAACGAACGATTGATCTGCTCCAGCTTTACGGCAACGGCCTGAGACACGGTTCGGCTGTTTTCGCCGATCAGCATGAACACCGTGCCGAGTACAACTTCACGACCATTTTCCGTAGCCGCGCCAGTTCGCAACTCACGTCCAATATCCACGGTCGCGACGTTTTTTATGCGGATTGGTGTGCCGTCGACATTGGCCATCACAATGTTGGCGATATCGTCGGTAGTCGCCACTTGGCCAGGCGCACGAATAAGCAGTTGTTCACCGTTGTGTTCAATGTAGCCGGCGCCGACGTTGGCGTTGTTTCGTTCCAGCGCTGTCACAAGGTCGGTAAGCGTCAGCTTATAAGCCGCTAAACGTTTCGGATCGGGAGCAATCTGATACTCCTTGGCGAACCCGCCAATGGTGTTGATTTCTGCAACACCCGGAACGTTGCGCAACTGGGGTTTGATAATCCAGTCCTGAATCACCCTAAGGTCGGTTGGCGTGTAGGGGCTGCCGTCCTCCTTGACGGCACCTTCTTCGGCCTCGACCGTCCAAAGGAAAATTTCACCCAGACCGGTAGAGATCGGCCCCATGACGGCTTCCACCCCCTCGGGAAGTTGCTCCTTGGCCACCTGCAAACGCTCGTTGACCAATTGCCGGGCGAAGAATAAGTCGGTGCCTTCTTTGAAGATCACCGTGACTTGCGACAGACCCGAGCGTGAGAGGGAACGTGTCTGCTCAAGAGCTGGCAAACCAGCCATCGCAGTTTCGATGGGGAAAGTGATGCGCTGCTCTGTTTCGAGTGGTGAGAAACCTGCGGCGCCTGTATTGATCTGTACCTGGACATTGGTGATGTCGGGTACGGCGTCGATCGGCAGCTTCTGGTAGCTGGCTATACCGAGGCCGGCCATGAGAAAAACCGCGAGCAGCACGATGATGCGCTGCTCGATGGCAAATTGGATCAGGCGTTCGAACATGAGAACCTTCTCGTGGAAGTGGCGGATCAGTGGGCGTGTGTAGCCGAGGCTTTACCCAGTTCTGATTTCAGAATGAAGCTGCCGGTAGCAGCAACTTGAACACCGGGCTCCAAGCCCCCGGTAATTTCGACCAGACCCGCCGCACGACTACCCACTTCAACCGGCTTCGCCTGAAATCCGTCATCGGTGCGAACGAAAACGGTTGGTTTGTCCTCGACCGTCTGAACGGCCGTTTCCGGCACTGCGACTCTCGCCTCTCGGGTATCGGTCTCAACCAGCACGGTCACAAATAACCCCGGACGCCAGGCGCCTTGTGGGTTGGCAAGGGTCACGCGGACTGTTGCAGTGCGGGTCTGCTCACCCAGCAAGCTTCCGACGTAAGCCACGGTTCCAGTAACTTCGGCGTTCAACTCCGGCGCACTGACCGTGACTGCCTTGCCCACCAGCACCTTGTTCAAATCCTTAGGGGAAACGCCGAAAGTTACCCATACACGCGACAAATCTGAGAGGGTGAAGGCATTGGTGGTTTCGCTGACAACCTCACCGATACCCAGATGTTTTTCGACCACGACGCCGTCGAACGGCGCACGTAACTCATATCGATTACCGCCGCTGGCCACCGAGCTACCACTGAGGACACTGATTTTTTGTCGAGCATTACTCATAGCGATTTCGGCTTCTTGCAATGCCTGTCGGGCCTGAAGAAAATCCTGCTCGGCGGAGATTTTGTCCTGCCATAACTGGCGCTCACGCTCGTAGGTGGTGCGCGCTAACTCCAAACGGCGTTGCGCAGCGGCTTGCTCGCTACGCTGGTCAGATATTTGTTGGCTGGCGATCACGGCTAATAGCTGACCTTTTTTTACTGGTTGGCCGAGATTGACATTGACCGACTCGACGACACCGGATACCCGGGGCACCACATGTGCAGTGCGGTCTTCATCGAAACGGACTTCTCCAGGAAAGGGCAATGAGAGGCTGATGCGCAGTGCCTTCGCTTCGACCAACTGAATACCAGCCGAGTTGATCTGCTCGTCGCTCAGTGTCAGATGACCTTCTTCCGCCTCGCCTTCGGCATGCTCGCCCTCAGCTGACTCCTTTGCGGCACCCTCGTTGCCGTGTTCGTCGTGACCGTCGTGGCCCTGTTCTTCTTGCGCCTGAGCCCCAGTGGACGGTGCCGAAGAGCTACCCATCCAGAGGGAACCGATTCCAATGCCCACCGTCAGGGTCAGTGCGGTGACAAGGATTAGTTTTTTATCCATGGAGACTCCCTGCGCAGCTCAGTTGGCAGTCACGAAATACCGTGGCACTGCAACACTGAGCAGCGGCGAAAAAAAGTTATTTGAAATTCAAGGGGTACGAGTGAGCTGGTCGACATCACCAAAAATTCGCTCGATGCGCACCCAGGCGTCTGTCGCCTCTGCAATGGCCTGGATGTATTGGGTGCGTGCGCTGATCAAGGTGCGCTGAGCATCGAGCACGTCCAGGAAGTTGAACTTGCCCATTTCGAAACCCCGGGTAGCAGTGTCGACTGCATTTTGTGCGGCAGGCAGGATGGTCTGATTGAACGAGGCGACTTCAGTGTTTGCCGTCATCCACTGATCCAGAGTGGTTTGAATCTCTGTGCGCAGGCGTAACTCACTTGCATTGCGAAGGTCGCGGGCTTGATCGGTACGGCGGGCAGCTGCCAGTACATTGCCCTGGTTACGGTTGAATAACGGAATAGGCATCGACAGCCCCACGACATTCACACGCTCGCGTTCTCGTTCATCGTATTGGCTGCCGACACTGACGGTGAGGTCAGGAATACGCTGAGCTTTCTCCAGACCAAGAGAGGCTTCCCGCTGATCGATTTGAAGCTTTGCCAACCGAAGCTCTGCGGTCTCGCCGATGCGGTTAATCAACAGCGAGGGTTCCGGCACCTCTGGCATCGATTGGCCGGCATCCCCCACAGACACGAACGCAGGCAATGGTGTTCCCATGACCTGAGCGAGTTGCTGATAGGCACTGGCCTCATCCCGCTCGGCCCGTCTCAACTCTAGTCGCACCTCCGACAACTGGACTTCTGCTCGCGTACCTTCGACAGGCGATGACTTGCCGCTCTTGATACGACCTTGAGCAACACGCAAACCTCGCTCGGCGAGCTCAACTGATTGACGAGCCAAGAGCAACCTTTGCTGAGCCGTCGATGATTTGTAAAACGCCTGGATGACATCAGCACGCAAAACATTACGTTTACGCTCCAGTTCAATTCCAGCCGCGTCCTGAGCTCGGCTGGCAACGTCTATCCGGGCTCCACGCTTGCCACCCAGCTCAATCGGCTGGTTGATCATCACCGTCGTAGTCCGTGAATTTCGTCGAGTATCTTCAGCTTCCCAAGACAGCTCGGGGTTAGGAATCAAGCCCGCTTGTTGCCGATCTCCTTGAGCAATACCAATCTCCCACTGCGCTGCAGCCAGATCAGGATTGTTGGCAAAAGCAGCTTCAAGGGCCTGATCCATTGTGAGCCTTTGAGCGCTTGCCGCGAACAAAGGGCTGACCAGAAGTGTAAGGATCGCAATTGCACCTGCTCTTAGCATGGTTTTATGCATATTTGGGTGCGTAATAAACTTTCTATACCAAAGCAATTCCATCATTCCTGAAACCCTTAAAACATTTTCCATGAGGCGAAATGTAGTTCTCCCCACCTATCAACAAGGTGACTGAAAAATTACAAATACGTTATCCAGCAGCAAGGCTCTATTTTTTGCATTAGTATGGAGACTACGGAAAGCAATGAGTGCTCTGCAACAAATGGAAATAAACAGAACGCATACAAGTATTTTTTCTTACGTGTGAACGATCACGACTTGATGAATGGTTTGCAGGCATAAAAAACAACGGAACTCATCTAAATCACGCTACATCTGTGGCAGATATCGGCTCCGCAGTTCGAACTTCAAGGTGATATACAAGCAGTAAATTAATTAAATTTACGCAATAGATTCCCCAACTAACCATTAAACACCAACAAACTAACAGCCCTGGCTCTCCAAATTTAATATCAATCCGACATATTTATAGAAGGGTGAAAACCTATGCGAATCCTTGTGATAGAGGACGAGCTGAAGACTGCCGAATACTTACATCAAGGCCTGACAGAAAGCGGCTATATTGTAGATTGTGCATCAACAGGTGCTGACGGACTTCACTTGGCACGTCAGCAAGCTTATGACCTAGTAATTCTTGACGTGAACCTCCCCGAAATTGATGGGTGGGGTGTTCTCGAAAACCTTCGGCAGACAAGTAGTACTAGGGTAATGATGCTGACCGCACGAGGACGTCTGGCAGATAAAATCAAAGGGCTGGATTTAGGTGCCGATGACTATCTGGTCAAGCCATTTGAATTCCCGGAACTACTAGCAAGAGTTCGCACGCTAATGCGGCGTAGCGAACATATACCGGTTCCGGAGGTGCTTAAAGTCGCGGACTTAGAGCTTGATCAAGGAAGGCACCGCGCATTCCGGGGAACGCAACGCATAGACCTGACAACAAAGGAGTTTGCTCTGCTCCATTTACTAATGCGCCAATCCGGAGAGGTATTGTCTCGCACACAGATTATCTCCCTAGTTTGGGATATGAATTTTGACTGCGACACGAATGTTGTCGAGGTGTCGATCCGAAGACTGCGAGCGAAAATAGATGATCCATTTGAAACCAAATTGATCCATACCCTCCGCGGCGTTGGCTACGTTCTAGAGGCTAGGAAATGAAGCCAGTCAGCCTATCGATGCGGCTGGGGTTGACGGTCAGTATGATGGGAGCAGTGCTGGTAGTGTTTTTAGCGGTACTGGCATATCTGGCGCTTTCCCATGAATTGGATTCACGGGCAAAAGACAGCCTTGAAAAAAAGATGAGCCAAATTGAGCACAGCCTACTGATGGACATCAGTACTCTTGAAATTAGCCAAAAACCTCATGCTTTGTTAGATCAAGTACTAGGGCATGACAATCTCAACCTGACTGTCTTCAATGTAGACATGAGTAAACAGCTCCTAAGTTTTGGAGCAGATATACCTGAACGCTCGGCGATCCTGTCCGAACCAGGCGCCAGTAATAAGCTGTCCTACACCACTGGGTCTGAGGAGGCAGAAACCCACATCCTCGCAGCCTCTAAAATTATGAAGTTGCGGGATGGTGAGTCGGTATCGGTACTACTTACTGTTGAGCGTTCTAATGATGAAGCGCTACTTAACGCCTATCTGAACTCGACCATTGTCGCGGTTCCACTGTTACTGGTTCTGATTGGTATCAGCGCTTGGGCAATTGTTCAACGCGGCCTTTCTCCGCTCAGTGAGTTCCGTAAAGTTGCTGCCATGGTTTCCGCCCAGGATCTTAGCCATCGACTCTCCGTTGTGAAAATGCCGCAAGAGCTGAGTGAGCTTGCTCATGCCATAAACTTCATGCTCCACCGCCTTGATAGCGGGGTACAGCAACTGTCGCAATTTTCCGACGACTTGGCACATGAGTTGCGTTCACCGATCACCAATCTTATGGGCAAAGCACAAGTAACCCTTTCCCGTGAGCGTCCAGCAGGAGAGTACAAGGCTGTTTTGGAGTCCTGTACCGAGGAGCTGGGACGTGTCACCAGAATTGTTTCTGATATGCTCTTTTTGGCCCAAGTTAGTCATCCAGCAACTCTAGTACCGTTTGAATGCATTTTATTAGAGGACGAAGCATTAAAAGTCATCGATCTTTTCTCGCTGTCGGCAGAAGAAAAGAGTGTCAGCATAGGTGTTAGCGGCTGCGGAAAGGTACTCGGTGACCGCCTTATGATTCAGAGAGCTATTTCAAATATTTTGTCAAATGCGATCCGCCACTGCCCGTCAGGTCAATCAATCTCTATAGCAATAGAAACTCAACCGGAGAAAGTATCCCTGGTTGTAAGTAATCCTGGCGCGGGGATTGAATCTCAGCACCTACCTCATATTTTTGACCGTTTCTATCGCGTGGATACCAGTCGCTCGCGAGCAGAGGGTGGCACAGGATTAGGATTAGCAATTGTGAGATCCATCATGAGCCTTCACCAAGGATCTGCAGACGCCCGAATTTTACAGGGCCAGGTAACCATTTTCCGACTCACATTTCCTAAATACAATGCACAAATCAGCTAGAAACCTGAAAAAATTAAAGAGTGAGGTTGTAAAAATCGACTAACTTAATACACTTCGATGAATTGCGACTTTATAAAATCTGCTGGCAAGATTCTAATCGAAACATGTATAGCGAAGCTTACTAATAATGAGGCGAGACAAACTGCATTAGACGTATATCTCGTTACTCCCCCAACCCTTCGATCGATAAATGGGATTGGCAGCCAGGTTGCGAAACTCGATCCAAACGCATTACATTTCAAAATTGCAATTTTAGAGACATCTGTTCGTTATCTTAAATTTTCTATAGATGGCGAACGCGCCCGTAGAAAGCCGTTGGGGGGAGGAAATATCAAAAAAAGGCCTGTGGCGAAGAGAAGCTTTACCGACTGCTATACCCTGCCACTGTTCTGATCAATTGAGCGATGGTGACATATGGTAGGCGGTATCTATTTTTAACACCATATGTTCCCTCGCACTTATTTTATTATATTTCCAAACTTACCTAGAAGCGCAACATGGTAATGCGCATGCCGTCGTTTAGAAAACAACTAGGCATCTGCGTTTCAACAATAATTACTCCTATTAAACCCTTCTCAAAAGCTGTAAGCACCATGCTAGCTTTTTCTACAAAGCAATCACACTCGTACCGAACACATCTAAGTCAGGCCTATGCATACACTGCCTTTCCCCAAAAAAAACACTACCAGTGGGACTCGCGCGCCAGCTGCTCAGAGCCAGGAGTTCCCTGTCATCCCATGCAATCGGAAAAACGAATATTTTGCAGTAGCGTATAACATAATTCGATTAACATCAGTTCTACAACCATCGTTTTTGGGCGCACTAGCTGAACATACGAAATTATTAATTATGCTCATAAAGAATATAGCTATCCCCTCACTCTATTTCTCCTCCTATATTTACGCCCTAAAAATGCAAGAAAGTAAAATTACAATCGCCGCGTAACATTATGAAACCATTGACCAATAAAGATCTGCCGAGCGGCACTTGCGTCAGCAAAACGGCCCTAATTTCTACGACTAATCCAGTAGATCAAGTGCGGCATACTGTCGCAAAACCTAGTTTTAGAGCCCGCGATCGACATTCTTTATTGACTCTATAGCAGCTACAGGCTTCAGGCTAAGACCATCGCAAAGGGCTAATTTTCGATTTTTCGTATTTTTGCTATAAATGGGGGTGGCTGTCATGAGAATGCTTGTAGTTGAGGACGAGGTTAAAACCGCCGAATATTTGCATCAAGGATTAACTGAAAAGGGCTATGTAGTTGATCGTGCATCGAATGGCACGGACGGCCTTCATCTGGCGCGTCAACATGTCTATGACCTAGTGATACTTGACGTTAATCTTCCAGAACTTGATGGTTGGGGTGTTCTTGAGCATCTTCGCCTAAGCAGTAACACTAGGGTTATGATGTTAACGGCCCGAGGACGTCTGGCGGACAAAATCCGCGGATTGGATTTAGGGGCCGATGACTACCTAGTTAAGCCGTTTGAGTTTCCTGAGCTACTGGCACGGGTACGAACTCTGATGCGTCGAAGTGAGCAGATTCCTGTACCGCAGGTGCTCAAGGTCGCCGATTTGGAACTCGACCACGGACGCCACCGTGCTTTTCGTGGTAATCAGCGCATAGATCTGACGACCAAGGAGTTCTCGCTTCTGCACCTATTGATGCGTCATTCTGGGGAGGTTCTCTCCAGAACTCAGATAATTTCACTGGTCTGGGACATGAACTTTGACTGCGACACCAACGTTGTCGAAGTTTCAATCCGTCGTTTGAGAGCCAAAATCGACGACCCCTTTGATAATAAATTGATCCATACCCTGCGCGGAGTTGGTTACGTGTTGGAGGCGCGCGAATGAAGCCGGCTAGCCTATCAATGCGGCTAGGGTTGACAGTGAGTATTCTGGGGGCATTGCTGGTAGTATTTTTGGCTGCCCTAGCTTTTTTTGCGTTAACGCATGAGTTGGAAAAGCTGGCGAAACGAAGCCTGGACAAGAAATTTGAGCAGATCGAACATAGTCTATCCCTATATAAGGACACAGCCGACATAAACTCGAATCCGCACTCTTTGCTGGATCAAGTTATGGGACATGACAATTTGAACCTGGCCATCTATGACTTAGCAAACCTGAGGTCGCCTGTGCTGAAAGTCGGGGTAGGCTTGTCAGACCTACGGATAGAGATGAAGGCAGCGGTTGCCGCCGTCGACAAGATTTCATATTCCACCAATTCCGACGGCGAAGGCCGACATTTTATTACCACCTCCAAGCTCATCCGGTTAAAGGACGGTGCGAGCGTTCCCGTACTGCTGTCGATCGATTGCACAAACGATGAAGCACTACTCAGCACTTATTTGCGGTCGACGATCATTGCGTTACCTTTGTTGTTAATACTCATTGGAATGAGTGCCTGGGCGGTAGTTCAGCGAGGTCTCGCGCCGCTGAGGGAGTTCCGAAAGGTTGCCGCCATCGTCTCAGCTCAAGACCTTAGCCATCGACTCTCTGTGGTCAAAATGCCTCAGGAACTTAGTGAGTTGGCCCACGGCGTCAACTTCATGCTACATCGACTCGATAGCGGCATTCAGCAGCTGTCGCAGTTCTCCGATGACTTGGCTCATGAATTGCGATCCCCCATTACTAATTTGATGGGCAAAGCCCAAGTGACGCTTTCTCGGGACAGGTCGGCGGAAGAGTACAAGTCTGTGCTGGAGTCTTGCACCGAAGAATTGGAACGTGTCACTCGAATTGTCTCGGATATGCTCTTTCTTGCTCAGGTCAGTCATCCTGCCGCGCTCGTCCCGTTCGAGACAATTAATTTAGAAGATGAAGCATTGAAGGTCGTCGATCTGTTTTCATTGTCTGCGGAAGAGAAACGGATCAGCCTGAGCGTCACCGGAAGCGGATACACCATTGGCGACAGGTTGATGATTCAGCGAGCAATATCAAACTTGCTGTCCAATGCGATACGCCATTGCCCAGCAGGACAATCCATTTCAGTTGTCATCAAATGCCAAGCCAATCAAGTCTCGCTGCTGGTAGGCAACCCTGGCGCAGGTATCGAACCTCAGCACCTGTCGCACTTGTTCGAACGTTTTTATCGAGTCGACACAAGTCACTCACGTGCCGAAGGAAGTACTGGTCTGGGCTTGTCCATTGTGCGATCAATCATGAGCCTTCATCAGGGGAAAGCAGAAGTCGAAAGCTTACCCGGTAGCATGACCGTTTTCAGTCTGAGCTTTCCAAACCTCGACGGACAGCCCCCCTGGCAGCAGGCAAGAAAGGTTCAGGGGTAAATTGTTGCGTTAAACATTGGTTAATTCGCATACATCAATTCCCCGTACCACTGGAAATGCTCGGGTGGCTCAGAGAATTATTGTCTGTAAGCTTTCAGCGTATCGCGACGGCCCTCCCGCGACATGTTTGCGGGGGCCTTTCTAGTGCTGCATGCCTTCGTTTCCTTCGAGCCTGGCATGAAACTGCGAGTTCTCTAATTGGAGAGTCGTATGGCTAATATGGAATGTCTCGCTCATCAGTCGAGTTACCTCGGCCAATATCTCTTGATCAGGGCGGGAAGGGTACTGGACGACAAGGTGCGCGCTCATGACATTTTTGCCGCTGGTCAAAGCCCAGAGATGCAAATCATGAATATCCTCAATACCTTCAACCGCCCTGATTGTCGCCTCCACTTCTGCTATGTCGATTCCGTCCGGAACACCCTGCAACAAGATGTTCATGCTTTCTTTGAGCAAAACCCAGGTTCTGGGTAGAACCCACAACCCGATAGCTGCGGCAACGATCGAGTCAACCCAAGTCCATCCGGTAAAGCGAATGATCAATGCCGCCCCTATCACGCCTATGGAGCCCAGCATGTCGCTCCAAACCTCCAGATACGCGCCTTTGACATTAAGGCTTTCGTCACTGGCAGACATCAGCAAGCGCATTGAAATAAGGTTCACAATTAGCCCTATCACTGCGACGATCAGCATGCCTGTCGATTGTACTTCTGTCGGGCTCTTAAACCGCTGATATGCCTCGTACAGGATGTACACCGCCACCATGAACAACAGAACCGCGTTGAAAGCAGCTGCGAGGATCTCAAATCGTGCATAGCCAAATGTCCGTTTTTTATCCGCGGCGCGTTTCGCGATCTGAATAGCGACTAATGAGATAGCAAGTGCAGTGGAATCCGTTAGCATGTGAGCGGCGTCAGATAACAACGCCAAGCTGCCGGTGATGAAAGCACCAATGACCTCCGCGATCATGAAGCTTGTCGTTAGCGCCAGAGCGATCCACAATTTTTTCTCGTGTCCTGCACGTGCTTGACCGTGACTGTGACCGGCGCTCATAGGACTCTCCCTGTGCGTGAATGGATACGACAATGACTCAGAGGCTCACTCTTCGCAAAGAAGATTTCTCAGTTCTTGAGAAATAGGCATCACCTGAAAAGCACTGACACGGGCGCGACCAGTATTTCCCGATGGCACCCATATTGTTGAAAATAGCAGGGCAGCGAAAACACGTGGTATTTGTCCCACAACCTCTCGGGGATCTCGTGTCCTGATGCCAACATACAACATAAAGACGTGTGACTTTGCATGCAGCAGGGGAAGGCGTTGCGTCAGGATGTGGGTACGCTCCAGCCAATGGTAAGCGCGCGCATAATCTTGAGACCTTATGGCTAAACCGGCTTCGCCGAAGCCCTCAAGAATTGCCCGATGCAACATTTCTTTCATGCCACGACTCCCGACTATTTTTTCAGCAAGCGCAGCCCATTAAGTACTACCAACAGGCTGACACCAACATCTGCAAACACCGCCATCCACATCGTGGCCAAGCCCATCAAAGTAAACACAAGGAACACCGCTTTGACGCCCAAGGCGAACGCTATGTTTTGCTTTAGAACCGTCGCGGTTTGTCGGGACAGGCGAACAAAAGCCGGGATCTTTCTCAGGTCATCATCCATCAGCGCGACGTCTGCCGTCTCAATGGCTGTTCCCGTACCAGCGGCAGCCATTGCGAAGCCGATTTGAGACTTGGCCAGGGCCGGTGCGTCATTTATCCCATCACCGACCATCCCCACTATATGGTTACGGCTCTGCAACTCACCGATAGCAGCAAGCTTGTCAGCAGGCAGCAAGTTCCCTCTTGCTTCATCAATCCCAACTCGTTGGGCAATGGCCTCAGCGGTGTGTGAGTTATCACCTGTCAGCATCATTGTCTTAATGCCCAGCGCGTGAAGCTCCGTGATCGCGGTCTGGCTTGAATCCTTCACTGTATCCGCCACGGCAAACAGCGCGAAGACCTGATTGGTGTCGGTCAAAGCCACAACCGTTTTTCCCTGGCGTTCCAGCTGACTCAGTGACGCCTCCAGTTGCGGCGTACCAAGTCCCAACTCCTGGATCAGGCGATGATTCCCCAAGTGATAGAGCTGTCCTTCGATCAAGCCCTTCACCCCGCGACCTGGAAGGGCCTCAAAGTTCTCCACATGCTTGAGCGTTGCTGCGCCCGAGTCGCCATGCTTAGCGATTGCCAGCGAAACCGGATGATCCGAGCGCACGCCCAGGCTGGCTGCAATAATCTGAGGATCAACATCTAAAGACTCAACCAGTGGCACGTAATCAGTCTGAACCGGCTTGCCATGGGTGATGGTTCCGGTTTTATCGAGCGCGATGAAACTCAGCTTGGCGCCAATCTCCAGATAGACGCCGCCCTTGACCAAAACTCCTTTGCGAGCCGCCGCCGCCAGACCGCTCACGATGGACACCGGGGTTGAAATGACCAGCGCACATGGGCAGGCAACCACTAGAAGCACCAGGCCGCGATAGATCCAGTCAGTCCACAATCCGCCCATAAACAATGGCGGAATCACCGCAATGGCGAGAGCGAAGAAGAACACAGCAGGCGTATAAACTTGGGCAAATTTATCGACAAACCGCTGGGTCGGAGCACGCGAACTTTGGGCTTCTTCAACCGCATGAATGATTCGAGCCAGCGTGGTATTACTAGCCTCAGCCGTCACGCGGTATTCGAAGGATCCGGACTCATTGATGGAGCCGGCATACACAGGATCATCGACAGTTTTCTCGATGGGCAGGCTCTCCCCCGTGATAGGTGCCTGGTTGACTGTAGAGTTGCCGGAAACGACATCACCATCCAGACCGATACGTTCGCCGGGGCGTACCCTAACCAACGAGCCGATCTCGACGGTTTTCACATCGACTTCCATCCAGCTGCCATCCGCCTGGCGTACGGTTGCTCGCTCCGGGCTCAAGTCCATCAGGCCCTTGATCGCATTGCGCGCACGATCCAGCGACTTTGCCTCCACCATTTCAGCAATGGTAAACAGAACCATGACCATCGCCGCCTCTGGCCACTGCCCGATTAACACGGCACCCGTCACCGCGATGCTCATCAAGGCATTGATGTTCAAATTCAGGTGTTTAAGCGAGATCCAGCCTTTCTTGTAAGTCGTCGGCCCGCAAAGTGCGATGGCGAATAAGGCGACGGCAGCAATCACCCATTCCGGGGCTGATTGGGTGAAGTCCATGACTTCCGCGCCTACCGCTGCAACACCGGACAGCGCTAATGGCCACCAACTGTTTTTACGCGATGATGCAGCTTCAGACTGGGATTGCGGTGCATCGGCGTTAGCTGCCTTGCCCTCAGCAGTCAATGGTTCAGCGTGCATGCCTAATGATGATACCGCTGCTTCAATACTCAAGGTGTCCGGCAGTTTGTGCCAGACGTCCAGAGTACGGTTCATCATGTTGAACTCTAGTTTTTGAATCCCGCTCATTCGAGCGAGCTTGCCCTCGATCATTGTCTGCTCGGAAGGACAGCACATTTGTTCGATCCGGAAACTACTGAACCGAGTCGTGTCGCCTGCATTGGCCGAAGACACCCTAGCTGCACAAGCGCTTGAGCCATCCGTACCAGAGGTAGGACAACACGCGTCGGAAAAGATACCGTTACCAACCGGGCCAGCAGGTTTGCTCGGTTCGGCAAGGGCATACAAGGTGGACGCCGATGTGACGGCTGCGAAGCTCGATTTGGCGCCGTCCAGAGCAGGAGAGCAACATCCGGCGCCCTCTGCTTTAGGCGGCACCGGACTGACGTCCAGGGTTGTCGGAGCGCAGCAACTGCTCTTGGACTGATTCTGGACAGTATTTCCATCGTAAGTCGTTGCGGCGGGGGCACAACAACCTGACAGTGGTGTCGGGTCAAAAACCTCAACGCCGGCCTGACCTTCAGGTGCTTGCTCATCACCGCAACAGCTTTTCATAAGAACGCTCTCCACAAGTTATGGTGAAGAGTGAACACCCTATAGCCACTATAAGGTCAAGAGGATTATCGAGACCGCCGAGCATTTTTCAGCGCGACCGTTTCGAGCTTACCGCGACTGGTTGATTTCGCTCCAAATCAGATCATAGAGCTGCTGGGCACCGAAGTTGGTCAGCGGCTTACCGTTGACGAAAAATGTCGGTGTTCCGCTTACGCCTAAGGTTTTCGCATCGGCGGCATCTCTTTCAATCGTGGCGGTGATATCCGGTGACATCATTTCCGCACGAGCTTTGGCCACATCCAAACCTGCCTGAGCCGCTGCGTCCCATGCCGCTGTAGCTTGTGCATCATCATGCCACTGCGGCTGGGCAGCCAGGACAGCTTCAAGCACCGGTGCAAATACGCCCTGTTTGCGCGCAGTCTCGAGAATCCGGATGGCCTCTTCAGACCCTACGTGAAGTTTCACATAGCGCAGCACAAGACGAGTATCGGCTGGGTGCTGGGACATCATTTTTTTAACGATGGGGTAAAAAGCACGGCAGCTTTCACACGACGGGTCAAAGAATTCAACAATAGTCACCGGGGCGTTGGCAGGGCCGAAACTTGGTGAATTAAAGCGCTCCAGCGAACTGTTTTGCGCCACGGGGGCTGTGGCTTGGGGGACTGTGGTGGCGCGATTATAAAAAAATGCGGCGGCGGCGAAGCCGACGATGGCAAGGACGCTGATGGCGAGGACGACGGTGCGTCTGCTCATACGGTAAATCTCCGACGGATGAGAACAAGAAGAATGATCAGGAGGCTGAATACACCCAGCGATAACAATGGCAGTGGAATACCACTGAGGATTGTCATTTCAGCGCCAGAGCAGGACGGGCCGGCACCACAGGGCTTTATACTTTCGGGGATTAGTCCGAAATAAAGCAGGTTGTGATACAGCGCGATCAACCAGCCCATAACGGCTAAAGGCAACGCATAACGCCAGACACCCGCGTCCGACATGCAGCAAGCTACACCCAGCACTAGGACGAGTGGAAACATGAATGCACGTTGAAACCAGCAAAGTACGCAGGGCACTTGCCCCATGACTTCGCCTACGAACAACACGGCAAGTGTTGATATAAGGGCAAGCAGCCATGCGCAGAGCAGGAGCGCCCAAACCCCGGATTGACGTGGTTGGTGTGTGATTTCCATCGGATCAAAGCCCTTTATGTAGGGTTGTAAGGGCGCGCACGGATTTGCTTATCGCCTGTAGTGAGTAGAATGAAGGTTCTAGCGACTATAAGGTCAAGCAAAATGACTGCGGCCACTTACACGGTCGGTGCTTTGGCAAAGGCGACCGATACCAAAGCGGTAACCATCCGCTATTACGAGCAGTTGGGGCTGCTACCCTCTGCCGGAAGATCGCCATCGGGCTATCGCTTCTACACGGATGAGGAGCGCGACCGCCTTTTGTTCATTCGCCGTAGCCGCGCCTTGGGCTTCAGCCTTGATGACATTCGTGAGCTACTGGGGTTTGCGGATCGACGCGACGCCTCCTGCGCTGGTGTGGACGCAAAAGTCGAAGGGCAATTGGAGCAGGTGCGGATGCGTATTCGAGATTTGCAAGGCCTGGAAGCGGAATTGGAACGTCTGAATGTTTGCTGCCAAGGTGGCGTGATAGACCAATGCCGCATCATTGAGTCGCTGTCGAGTCGCAGTTAGCTGAGGAAGCTCATCGTCAGAATGAAAAGACAGCAAAATGACGGCATCTAGTGCCGTCAGAAATAGACCAAGAAACTATTTCAGTGACTAGCGTGCCTAGGCACGGCAATAGAAATCAAATCAGCAAGCAGCACAAGTGCGCTAGCTATGAACAACACTTTGACCTGACTTTGATTCCGGATTCGGCCAGCGCTTCTACGATGGTGCAATCGGGTGCCATTGTTCCGGGACAGCAGGTTTGGCCGGACTCACTGACCGGCTCCATTGAGCCCAACTATAGGTGGTCAGGACGAATGCAAATGCCTGGCTAATGCATGTAGATTTGCACACAGCTACGAGCAGCAGGAACCCTTCAACGCCGGTGCAACTTCGGCAACCTTGGCCGCATCGGTGCAACAACTTGGCTCGCAGCAGTCTGGGTTTGCCGCACGCTCGCAGCAGTCAGAATCATCGAGCTGCGTACTGCACACACCTGTCTCTGGCAAGACCAATTCAACTTGCTTGGCCGCCTCCCAATCACCGGCCAGCGCCGCTAATACCGAACGCACCTGCTCATAACCTGTCAGGAGCAGGAAAGTCGGGGCACGGCCATAGCTCTTCATTCCTACAATGAAGATCCCTTCATCAGGGTGAGCCAGCTCGACGGCACCATGTGGGCGAACAGTGCCGCAACTATGCTCATTCGGATCAATCAGCGGAGCAAGATGAATGGGGCTCTGAGTCGCTGAATCCAGCGCCAAGCGCAGTTCGGCAAGTAGCCTCAATTCAGGTCGAAAGCCCGTTGCGACCACGACCTCATCCACCACAGGGAGAGCTTGACCGCCCGCCTCAACAACGATGCCATCGTCAGTTGCAACAACCCTGTCGATGGCGATGTTGGTGAACAGCTCAATGGCCCCATCGTTCAACAGCTGGCGAATCCTCTGTCCCAGTTTCCCCCGCTCCTCCAGCTTGTCGTTTGCCCCTCCGCCCAATATGCGATCCAAAGAGGAGCCGCGAATCACCCAGAAAATCTTCGTGCCAGGCTCCTGGAGGGCAAGCCGGGCCAAGTCTTGCAAGACGTTGAACGCAGAGTGCCCACGACGAGAATTACCGGCGCGCTCTGTCGTGCCGGTTGGAAATCTATCATTGCTGGCTTTGAGCACCGCGTTCGCGCCCCCCCTGATCGGACTTTGGCTTGTGCGTCAGACCTTCACCCTCAAGGTCTGGCCGGTCGGGCAAAGGGGCTAAGCTGGGATTCCCCCGTTCAGCTTGCAGCTAGCAGGTCGTATTTCTATCGATAATGGTGCAGTGACATTACACAACCATGTTCGCTGCTGCCCTGTAGTGATCCGCCATGAAGAGCCTTCTTCTCTCTACAGACCAACCACGCC
The DNA here is from genome assembly GCF_022496665.1 of Pseudomonas sp. TMW22090. Classification (NCBI taxonomy): domain Bacteria; kingdom Pseudomonadati; phylum Pseudomonadota; class Gammaproteobacteria; order Pseudomonadales; family Pseudomonadaceae; genus Pseudomonas; species Pseudomonas sp. TMW22090. Next base: position 446,849 of record NZ_SCFH01000005.1, on the reverse strand, counting down.
ATGGCCATTTGATCCGTGACATCAATGACGCACGTATCGCCAAAAAAACAGGTGGTGTCAGGATAATAGATGCCCGCTAACGACACCTTCGCCACGCCCGCTTCTCGGTCGAAGTACGACAGGCAATGCCCCCCACCACTCGCGCTGCCAGGATGGGGGAAATGGATGGCGGCTTTTCCCGTGATGTAGTGCTGGCGTGACACGTGTTTGAGATCAAAGTCGAACATCGGGGTCATGTGAGCTTTTTGAGGCGGGCTAGACCTTGCTTGATATGGCCTGCGTTCTCGCCGATTGTTTCAAGAGCTCCTCGAACGTTGTCACCAACATCTGCCAGACCTTGAGCCTCTACCTGGAGTGTTAGCTCCATCAGTGCCGCTTCAAGAGCGAGTTGGTTTTGGTACATCCTTTTTGACTCACTTCGAGATCCGCGCAGTGGACTTATTCTTTTCGCTCGTGTTACCTATAACATAGCGCGACGTGCCTATGGAGTAGGTAGCCCCGTACACCAAGCAGTAAGTGAAGGTGAGCAGCCTTGGGTATTCACATCTTAAGGAGGAAGCTGGCGTGTATATCGAGTTGTCGCAAACGGGCGGCATCGGCTATTTCCCCGGATTGAGTAAACCGGTGACTCTTGATGCCGACCTGTTGACAGGAGCAAAACAGGCAGAGTTGAGGCTGCTGATTGACGCAGCACGTTTCTTTGACCTAGCTGACTCTATAGGCACGCCAGCCCCGGGCGCTGCAGATTATCAATACATCACCCTGAAAATTGTTGATGGCGAGCGTCAGCATACAGTCCGGGGGCTTGTTCCCGTTGAAAACGAACCGCTACGTAAACTAATCCAAAGTACACGCGAATATCTCAAGGCCGCCCACGCGGTTTCAAAGAAGCAAGGTGGCTAACCAACCACATGCCATTGCGGCCCTGAACCGATTTCACCTCGCCCGCAGCTCGCACGATCCATTCAGGCACGCACTCACACTGTCGCTATTAACGCCTTGCGGCGAAGCATTATTCTAGAGTTGTCGGTCGCGGTGATCATCATGGGTCTAATTGCCTGGTTCGGCACCCTCAGCCCAGAGAAGGAGATGTCAGGTGAGTAGGTCGCAACGCGAACACAGTTAGGGGTTTACAGCACCCGGTTTGAACGAGTGCTTCCGCGCTGAACCAGCCGTAGAAAATATATTCTGGACACGGGGTTTGGCTGATGGACTGAATCAAGCCTATAGCGCTTGACCCCATCAAACTGATGAGATTTCAGTCTCTCTGAACTCAAAATTTCCAGGCGCTCCCTACAACGCCAACAACAAGAGCCCAGAGTAAGAGCCCTTGTTTGTACTCAAACTGAAGTCACTTGGTCAGCCACGACTCGACTTTGTCCGAGCCATATTTCGCCTTCCACTCTTTCAAAATTTTGTGGTTGCCGCCTTTGGTTTCTACAACTTCGCCAGACTCCGGATTTTTGTAGACCTTGACTTGGCGAGGCTTGCGGCTGCTGGCTTTGGACTCTACTGCTGGCGCGCGACGACCAGCCTTAGGGTCAAGCAGGTTGATCACGTTCAGCAGGCTATAGCCGTACTCGGCAAGCAGAGCGCGCAGCTTAGTTTCGAATTCGATTTCTTTCTTGAGGCCAGCGTCGCCTTTCAGCGCTTCGAGAGCTTGAAGCTGCTCGGCGAGGTGCTTTTCGAGCTGACGAAATTCTGCGAGTTTGGACATCTGAAAATCTCAAGGTGATTAGTAGCCTAACAGTACACCAATATAAACAGTTGAATCAGTTGTTTTTAGCAGACTTCCGTTACTGCCTCCCGATGTAAAAGGACGCCTGGTCAACGATCTCATGGCCACGCGTCGTGCCGTAAACGTTGTTAAAGCCCCATCGATCCCGAGCAATAGTCGGCAACAAGGGCAAAGGCTCAAGAGGCCAAGGCCGCGCTTGGAGAGCGAGGCCTGGTATGTTCGGATGGCGGAAGGTACGCCCTCAACAATCAGGTCGCGTGTACTTTTCCTGCGCACTCCTGATTAATCGGCGCTTTAGCGCTTTGTTGCTAAAAACACCGCAGTCCAAAGCTGTTCCGCCAACCACTGAGCCTCACTTCGGCTGAGTCTCCAGCGAACCCAACCAAAATATATTGAAACGTATTGGCCATCTAGTCTGATCGCAAAATCATAGATAGGCTCTTCACCGCACTTAAATTCGACCGCCGGCTTGGGGTCGAGCAGAGCTCCTTGAATTAAGAAATTTCTTCCAGTCATCACAACTTGGAGCAGATCAGAAGTTTCCTGCAATCCAAACATGCCATGGCGCTCAATTAGAACAGTCCAATTGTCATGGTTTGTTTGGATATTAGACTTATCCGACTTTGGGCAATCATGATCAAACGAGTTAATTACTGCTTTGATTAGACCAGACGCTATCTCATAAGCTTGCCGTGTGGTCAAGCATGCTTTGAAGTCGTGTAGGACTAAATGAATAATTCGAGACGGGGTGAGTTTGACAGTCGCACGAAAATGCTCGTCTGTTTCCGGAAAACTGAAAACCTCAGAGGACTTGAAGGTGAGGCGGGATCTCAAACGGTCGTGGTTGCTCATGGCATTCTCGAAAGATTGGCTTACTAAATCAAATTCGGCTCGATCCCGAAGAATTTTAACAACGTCAAAAATATATTTTGTGGTTAGCCTTCGGAGTAACCCGCCGCCCAGACTGGTATAGATGCTTAAAAGAGTCGTAACGCTCTGGCTCCATCATCTCCTGACGCATTCCCCAATCTGGATTGGTCGGCACTCTGGCCAAGCGCAGTGTCCCCTACTCCTTCTGAGTGGCGACCAGCTCCGAGATCGAGGGAAGGTCTTCGGTACACTCGCCTTTTTCACACAGGGAGACGAAGAGAACTTCAGCTTTGCTGTATGTAAAAATCAGGTCGGAAACGCGGTACGCCGCCTCCACGGCAGCTTTTGTCATCAGCCGGACATCGTCGGTTTGGTAGCTGTCCACTACCTCTCCCTATACGTTCACCGATTTGAGTATCTGCTCGAGTGCATGGCGCTCCGAATCAGTAAGGAGTTTTTGGCGCTGATGGGGCGTTTGCTTTAGTCACTGCCAGCGGAGCGGTTGCCAGCCTGAAGCCCTTGCGTTTGGAATGGGAAGTCTGAAGGCAGTCAGTCGTCTAACCAAGGATCGAATTTATTCCCGTATTTTGCGCGTAAGGCTCGATGGCGGTTAATCCGCCAGATCCATGGATCGTAGTCCTTGGGCAATGCGGCCAATTTGTCGCTGATGATCATTTGCACCGCATCATCGCGCAAAAGCTGACTAGTCATCTCCCGGTATTCGCCAAGCGTAGTCAAACCATAAATGGCGTGATTTTCTTTCACGTAAAGGTCGGTCATACCCACGCGCATATGGCCGTAGTCGGCTACGTCGCCGGGATAGATATCCTCCAAGCTGAGATGTCCCATATCGAGCCCCAAGGCAAAATGTACCCGCTGGAAAGTAATGTTTGCGCTGTCCATTTTCGTTGTGCCGCCGGCAGAAAAGCAATCGCTACTCCGCGTGAGCGGCTAGCAGTACGGACTAAAAAAATGAGGCTCTGGCCGAAGCCCTGAGTACGATACAGCGCGAGCAATAGCTGGCAGAGCGCAGCGAAGCCGTAAATGCCTACAACGAAGACGTAGAAACTAAAAGCGTTTTCAGCAACAACATACGGAGCTTCTGAAGCCTATCTCTCGCTACGTGGCTGTTTTTCGGCCTGCAACAACGGGTCTCAGATGAATATGGAGGGTTTCATTCTCTCCCCACGTGACACGGGGCGAATTACCTGGCTGATGCGAACATCGAGTTGTCTTTCCGCCTCAAGGCTGCCGCGACTCGCAACATGGGGGTTCGGACGAATATCGGTAGGTTCATCTCCCACCTGGAGCGGCGTGCCGAATCAGCTGGCTAATACGTATTTGGAGGGTTTTATCTCTCACCTCTCCATAACCGTTTGACCCAACAAACGAGGGTCTCAGGCGAATATCAGGAGATTCATCTCCCACTGTCTGGAGCGGGCCGAATCAGCTCGCCGAGACGAATACCGAGCGTTTCATCTCTCGGCTCTCCATCGCAGTTTGAGCCAGGAAACGCGGGACTCAGATGAATATCAGGAGCTTCATCTCCCGCTAGCTGGTGCAGGATTAATCAGATTGCTGAGGCGAATATCGAGTTTCATCTTTCACCTCCCCCATGGCCGTTTGAGCCAGTAAACGCGGGTCTCAGACGAATATCAGCAGATTCATCTCCCGCCTGTGGAGCGGCCCGAATTAGGTAGTTCACACGAATACAGAGGGTTTTATCTCTTAGAGGCGAGGCTGTTATCAGCAACACAAAAGCCAGTTACAGCTTTTTTATTAAACGCGTGACAGCATCCGACCCTGCAGTGATTTAACAGTCAACCCATCAAAACCTTGCTGCATTGACACCTCAGCAACGCTCACCTGATCGAAGCAACTCGCAAAAGCTACGCCGCCCAAAGCCTCGTAGGAAACTGCAGAGGACGTAGTTGCCATTTTGAGTCTCGAGAAGCCAGTAACCTCCCTCTTTCCATGCCCTCTGAATTTTTCCTGTTCGAATGAGGCCGCCATCTGATGGGCGAAAAGTGTCATCTTGCCCAACGTGATCGAAAGAAACGCCAAGGCATGTTTCATTTGAGATGAAGGCATCACTGATGAACGCAGTGACCGGCACCGAATATTTCTGGATGCTCGCTCGCCCGAGGCGGCACAACTGAAAGTCACTCAGTTCCTTACTGTGAAATTCGACTTCGATGATTTCAGTCATTCAACCAATGCTCCAAACGACTCAAAAATGAATTACCGCTTACCCGGCCGACATCGAAAAAGCAGCTCCCACAGTCGCTTCTTTTCGCTGGCCTGGGCCCCAGAGGAGATAGACGGTGTTCTTGGTTTCAAACATGCTGCCGTAAATGAAAGACACCCCAAAATTACTGCGCACCCACATGCCTGGCTGAAAGCGCCCTCCGCTGTCCAGGACTACCTCGTGAGCGAATAGCGTCATGGGAAGCAGACCGAGGTTCGTAAGCTTTTCCAATTCCTCAGGTGTCACAGTGAGGTCAATCAAGATCCACTGCCGCACCACACAAAAAGCTTTGCCGGGGAACACCTTTCCCGCTAAGGAAATTAAATCCTCTTGGGAACCAGTCCAACCCGAAGTTTCCCCATCATTACCGTAGAGGAGCTGAGCGATTTCATCCAACGTCACCATAGTTAAATCTCAAATTGATTTAGGTTAAGGAACGCTTGTATAGGTTTGCCCCGCCATGGTCACGAACTCGTAGACTGGTGGCTCTTTGTCAGAGCTTTGCAATCTTATTTCGGAAAGCGGTTCCATTAGGCGCTCACTTTGCCGATTCATCCACGGCGGCGAAATGAGGTATACCTTGGTGACAGCAATAAATTCAGAATCACCTGAACTGCATATGGTTTGAACCGATGTTGCGTCACAGACGAGGCGCGTGCTTGGCCCCATAGTTCCATCGAAGAACCCTACTCCCTCTATCAAGAAAGAATATTGGTTGTGACGAAGATCTACTGATTTCCATAGCAGGAGGTTTTCATTCGGCATTTTAAATCTGCCTTGCAGCTGACTTTCGCTTGTTCTAAACACAACATACCTCTGGATAAAAGATTCTTTTCGCGCGTCACTAACCTTTAAATCGTGAGCACTAGATCAGATAAAAATCCCGTGTCTTCAAACGGGTAGCCACGCGGGTTGGATGCATGTGGAATGCCATCTATGGATTTTTGATAACTGACATGCGTGTGACCGTGAACCCACAGGTCTATATCGAACGCTCTAAATTCTTTCCAATCATTGACGTAGGCAGCGGCTAGGTGCCCCATCTCATACCGAATTCCAGGGGCACACTCAGGTGATGGCGCGTGGTGCGTTACGACAACTGTCTTACCTTGATACTTTGTGGACAATTGGGCGAGTAACCACCGTTTTGCAAATTCCGACCTGTTCAAGATTTCGACTGGTTTTACTCGCCGATACTGAGTTCCAGTTCTGATCTGTTTAAAGTCGTTCATGGATTCTTTGGCTCTATGAAGCGCAGAAGCTACGTCTCCCGTTGAACTGAAATCAGTCCAGCCGGTTGTACCAAGAAACCTCACTCCATCAATAACTACTTGATCGTTCTCTAGGACGTGAACATGCGCAAGCGCCTTGCTCCGCATTTTTTCCAATGTCCGGTCAAGGTGGCCTTTGTAGTACTCATGATTCCCAGCGACGTAGATCACCGGGCAGCGAAAATTTTTGTTTGCCCATCCCACTCCCCTGGCTAGTAGATCGATGTCCCCTGCCAACACGACAACATCTGCATCATTCGTAGCAGGCGAGAAATCCTGGAACTCAAGGTGGAGGTCTGACAGCAAGTGAATTCTCATACCCTCACCTGCTTGATCGTTCTGGCCCAGGGAAGCCTAGTAGGCCGACTAAGCAAGATTCATGTGAAATAAACATGTCGCGTTTTCCTTTCCGTCCAGATCAGTGATTGACCTCGAGTCGACCCACTGACGATCTTTCATACCTGGCTTTTGGTCGACTCATTCATGGCGTCTCCGATGCTTGGACGCACATCGCTGGTTACCGGAATTTCTTAGGGATCCGATCAAAAAGCGTCTGACAATACATGTGATATGTTTGGTGCTCAGGTCGCTAAAACTGCCTGATGCCCATCTCCAAAAGACTCTGAACCTATGATTTTGCGGCTTAGCTCTGAGAAGGCGTCACCGCACACTTCCAATACTACCACTAAACGTGGTTTATCGGAAGACCGACGTTATGGCTCTATCCTCGATTTTAGGGCAGACCATGTCGCTTAAGAATGAGATCGCCGGAGCACTCAGGGCAATCAGGACAATCAGAGGATTTGACTACGGTGATTTGGCAGAGGTCAGTGCAAAAGCAAACATAGGAAAGCTGGAGCAAGGAAAGAGCAATATCACGGTTGCGAAATTGTTCGAGTTAGCAGAGGCCCTCCAGTTCGACCCTATTGCTCTTATGGCCCTCTGCGTCGCTATTCAGAAGGATGAACCTACCGACACCACTCTAGAGCGAGCACGTGCAGAGCTTGACTCATTCAAAGCAGGCGGAGGAGAGGAGCTTGTCCGGAGTCAATTTGTGGGCAAAGAGCTGAAAAAGAGGCCTTCGGGTAAGCCTGGCAAAACCAAGAATGCCGATGCTGTGAGAGAACTGAAGGCTTTAGGATTGAGTCAGGCGGAGGTGGCGCGGAGGCTTGGATTGGCAAGCTCAACGGTGTATCGGTACTGGCAGAAGGATTAGCTCTCAAGGCGATGCCCAAGCATGTGAGTCGAGGGAGATTTAGGAGTGAGTAAGTTTTTGTGCCTAAAATTAACCCCAAAAAAAATTCATATAAAACAGCGGCATTCACTCACTCACGCAGTGTTATGGGACTTTTTAAGGATCACTAACCAGGACTCCGGGGATCCGATAATCTGGGCGGAAAAAGCCATCGCCCACTACCACAAGCTCGGCATCGACCCGATGAGCAAGACCCTGGTGTTCTCCGACAGCCTGACGCTGCCCAAGTCCCTGGAAATATTCCGGGCGCTGCGCGGGCGGATCAACGTCAGTTTTGGCATCGGCACCAACCTGACCTGCGATATCCCAGGGGTTGAACCGATGAGCATCGTGCTTAAAATGGCCGCCTGCAACGGTCAGCCGGTGGCCAAGATTTCCGATGAACCGGGCAAGACCCACTGCAAAGACCCCAACTTCGTCGCTTATTTGCGACACGTTTTCAAAGTTCCTGCCGCCCTTTCCAGCACATCAAGCAAGGAGTGAATTCATGCAAGCCGTACAGCGTGAGATTGCTGAGCAGCTCAAGGTTCAACCACCATTCGCCGACGATGCCGCCCTTGAGGCTGAAGTCGCTCGACGGATCACGTTCATTCAGGATTGCCTGGTCAATTCCGGGCTCAAGGCCCTGGTACTGGGGATCAGCGGCGGCGTTGATTCTCTAACCGCCGGCCTGTTGGCCCAGCGTGCCATGCGCGAGTTGCGCGACAGCACCGGTGACGACAGCTACAAGTTCATTGCCGTCCGCCTGCCCTACGAGACCCAGTTCGACGAACACGATGCCCAGGCGTCGGTGGATTTCATCGAACCGGATGAGCGCCACACCGTGAACATTGGCCCGGCAGTCAAGGCGCTGGCCAGCGAAGTCGCAGCGTTCGAAGGCAAACACGCGGTGTCGGTGGACTTCGTGCTGGGCAACACCAAGGCGCGTATGCGCATGGTCGCCCAGTACACCATCGCCGGCGCGGCCCATGGCCTGGTGATCGGCACTGACCATGCGGCGGAAGCGGTAATGGGATTCTTCACCAAGTTCGGTGACGGCGCCTGCGACCTGGCGCCACTGAGCGGGCTGGTGAAAAACCAGGTGCGCAGCATCGCCCGCAGCTTTGGCGCACCGGAATCGCTGGTGGAGAAGATTCCCACTGCCGATCTCGAAGACCTGTCCCCGGGCAAGCCGGATGAGGCATCCCATGGGGTGACCTATGCCGAAATTGATGCTTTTCTGCATGGCGAGCCGGTACGTGAGGAAGCGTTCAGAATTATTTGTGACACCTACAACAAGACCCATCACAAGCGAGTGATGCCGTTCGCGCCTTGAATGCGGCGGTGCCTGTACCGGCGCCATCGCGGGCAGGCCTTGCTCCCACAGGTACTGCGCCATGCCATCAGTTGAGGCCGACACAAACCCTGTGGGAGCAAGGCTTGCCCGCGATGAACGCTGACGCGGTCAAAAGCCAGGCACAAAAAAAGCGTCCGCAATGGACGCTTTTTGTGAAGCTGATTCGCTTACTTCAGTGTAACCGTACCTTTCATCATCGAGATGTGGCCCGGGAACGAGCAGAAGAAACCGTATTTCTCATCCGCACTCAGCTTCGACACATCAAAAGTCACCGAATCGGTTTCCTTGGCGCCGATGATCTTGGTGTGGGCGATGATGCGGGTATCGCCGTCTTTCAGGTAGTTCTTGTCGATACCGGCAGCCAGGCCATCGGTGGCGATCGGCTGCATGTCAGCTTCTTTGCTCAGCACCCAGTTATGACCCATCACGTTTTTCGGCAAGCTGCCGGAGTGGGTCAACTCGACGGTGAAGGTCTTGCAGCTCTTGTCGATCTCAATGGCCTTGCTGTTGAAGGTCATCTGGTCGGTGGAGTCGATGGTGGTCTTGCACTCGGCAGCCATCAGTTGGCTGCTGGCCAGTGTCAGCAGGGATACCGCAACAAGTTTGGCAAACATGGTGAATCTCCAAGGCAGGGTTAACAAAAGTGCGAATGGACAGAAGACTGCCTGAAAACTGCGCAAGTTCCTATGACCTGAATCAAAAATTGTATACAACTTTCGGGCTATGACACCGATCGAAACAATCTACCAGCCAGATGCCTGGCCCGGCCGTATCATCGGTCCATCGCCATTTACCTGGACTCCGTCATGACCCTCAATAGCCTGTTGTGCAGCCTGCTTGCCGCGTATGCCTGTGGCGCCAGCGGCAGTTACGAAACCGCTGCCCGCGACCTTTAACCCTTGGATCGCTAACGCCGTGCCTTTACCCTGTGGTCATCGTTACCGTGGAGCAAAGCATGTCATTAGCATCCGTTTGTGTTTTCTGCGGTGCCAGCACTGGCACCCACCCGGCTTATCGTGAAGCGGCTATCGCCCTTGGGCGTGCCATCGCCGAACGCAAGCTGACCCTGGTATACGGCGGTGGTGCCGTGGGTTTGATGGGGATAGTCGCGGATGCCGCCCTGGCAGCCGGCGGGGAAGTCATAGGTATCATTCCGCAAAGTCTCAAGGACAAGGAAATCGGCCACAGCGGCCTGACTCGCCTGGAAGTGGTTGACGGCATGCATGCGCGCAAGGCGCGGATGGCCGAGCTGAGCGATGCTTTCATCGCGCTGCCCGGCGGCCTCGGCACTCTGGAAGAACTGTTCGAAGTCTGGACCTGGGGCCAGCTCGGCTATCATGCAAAACCGCTCGGCCTGCTCGAAGTGAACGGTTTCTACAGCAAATTGACTGGTTTTCTTGATCATATCGTCGGCGAAGGCTTCGTTCGCGAAGCGCACCGTGACATGCTGCAAACGAGCGAATCGCCGCAAACCCTGCTCGACGCACTGGATGCCTGGCACCCGGTGGTCACGCCAAAATGGGCCGAGCAAAAACCCAGCTAACGGCTCGGGCCCGATACAGGGCAGAATATGCGCCGCTCAACCTCACCTTCGACCCAAGAGGATCGCCCATGGCTAAACCTAATTATTCCTTCGCCAAACGTCAGAGAGACTTGGCCAAGGAGCAGAAGAAAGAGGAAAAGCTTCAGCGCAAGAAAGCTACAGCTGAAGAAGAAGCAGCAGCACTGAACCCGGATGCCGAAGGTGAAGTGGCTACAGACGAAACCGCAGCACCGAAAGATCAGGCGCCCGACGCCTGAGACCCCCAGGGCCGGATGATCTGATCAGGCCCACCGGATCTGTGTCCAGGGTTGGCAGCGCTGCTGCTGACCCTGTAGGAGCTGCCGAAGGCTGCGATCTTTTGATCTAGCTCTTCAAACGCTCTGGAAACGCTCAAGATCAAAAGATCGCAGCCTTCGGCAGCTCCTACCGGGGGATGCGCGTTAATCCAGCGGCATCACCGTGACCCGAACTTCGGGGTCATGATTGCCCCCGCCCAGAATCACCCCGCGCAACGGCGACACGTCCGAGAAATCACGGCCCCAGGCCAGGGTGATGTGCTCCAGTGCCGGCTGCACGTTGTTGGTCGGATCAAAATCGACCCAACCCAGTACCGGACAAAATACCGAAACCCAGGCATGCGAAGCGTCGGCGCCGATCAGGCGTGGCTGGCCGGGTGGTGGCTGAGTCAGCAGGTACCCGCTGATGTAACGCGCTGCCAGGCCTCGGGAGCGCACGCACGCGAGCATCAGGTGGGCGAAGTCCTGGCAAACCCCTCGCCGCCGCTCCAGGACCTCCACCAGAGGCGTGGCGACCTGGGTCGCTTCGGCATCGAAGGTAAACTCGCTGAAAATCTTCTCCATTAATGCCTGAACCCCAAGCAGCAATGGCCTGCCCGGCGCAAAACAACTTTCCGAGAACTCGACGAAGTTGCGCTTCAAGTGCACATAGGGCGATTCGAACCGGTAACGGCAGGCTTCCAGTATCTCGGGTGAAAGCGGCTGGCTGCTGTAGGTCAGCGCGCTGCGGGTATCTTCCCACGCGGGGCAGCGATTGAAGTCCAGCGCCGGCCGGGCAGTCACTTCAATGGTCAGGCAGGCATTGACCAGCAACTCGTCGTGGGGCCGCTCGAACGCCAGGCGGGTCAGCGGATTGCCGAACACGTCCAGTTCGTCCCTGCGTGAGGTGGGATCCGGACTGATCTGCAAGCGCTGATCCGTGCAATGCTGCCAGGCGCAAGGCCGGGGCCACAGGTGCGCCAGCTGCTGGGCGAGCGACACCGGGCTGTCGTAGTGATAGTGGGTGTCGTGAAAAATCTGGTAATGGGCGCTCATCAGACGGACACCGTACGCTGGCTGACATCATCGACATGGGCGAAATGCCGCAGTGCCAGGCGATCGGAGGCCTGGCCGCTGGCTTCGGCGATTTCCTGCAGCAGATCGGCCAGTCCTTCGACGGCGGCGCGTACGCTGGCTTCGCCAAACAGCGAGTTCTGCAGGCACCCCAGGTCGAACCGGGCCAGGCGCTCGACCAGTTGCGGCAAACCGGTCTCACGTGGCGCACCGAAATCGTCATTCAGTCGCTTGAGGGTGCGATTGACCAGCTTCAACTGGAACAGCACGGCATGGGGGTTTTGCTCGTCCAGGAGCAACAGGTCCAGCACCGGGAGCAGTTGCGCCACCGCCAGATACCGCGAGCGATAAGTGATGCTGCTGTTGCCCAGTTCCAGCAGCCATTCCAGGCCCGCCTGATCAAAAGGACCGGCGCCGCGCAGGAAGGCGGCAAGGCTGGCGCTGAGAAATTGCAGCCGCTCGATGCGCCGACCGATCATCAGGAAGCGCCATCCCTCATCGCGGGTCATGTCGTCCAGGGCAAAACCCGATAGCGCGGCCAGGGACATCACCAGTCGGTTGAGAAAGTCCAGCAGCTCACCGAAGTCAGGCTCGGCGGTTTCCAGTTCCATCGCTTCGCGTTGCAGTTCCACCAGGGCCTGCCAGTTTTCCCGCGAGAGCTTGCCGCGCACCTGCGAGGCTGCCCACTGCAATCGCTGCAGGTTGGAACGCAGGCTGAACGACCAGTCATCCCCGAGCAGCGCGGCAAGCAGGCGTTCCTGCAGTTCGCCCTCATCGGGCAACAGCATCAGGCGCTCGCCAAGATCGACTGCGGCTTGCAGCGCTTGCGGATCGTCGCCATCGACATAACGAGCGAGCATGATGCGCAGCAACCGGGCGCTGTCATCACACCGTTCGCAATAGCGACCGAACCAGAAGAGGTTTTCCACCACCCGCGACGGCAGGTAGGGGTCGCGACGAACCAGGTCATGCACGCCTATCGTGCGTCGGGTTTTCCATTGTTCGCCGGTGGGTGGACGATCGCCCAGCACCCAGGTGTCCTTGCTGGCGCCGCCCCGTTGCATCGACACCACTTCGGCGTCCGCGTCGGCGGCGACCCGGGTCAAACCGCCAGGTAAAACGCGATAACCCTCATGGCTGGCGACCGCATACATGCGCATGCCGATGGCACGAGGTTGCAACTGGCCGTCTTCAGCCTGCCACACCGGGGCCTGGGACAACTGCGCGAGCTCTTGCGCCACATAAGCGTAAGGGCGCGCCTGCATGCGCTCGGCAAGCTCTTCGCGCTGTTTTTCACTCAGGTCGCGGCCAAACACCGGGGTAAAACTCTGGGAGGGAAAGGCCGGCTTGATCAGTAGTTCGGGCAGCTTCTCCAGTGCCTGCGCCAGCACCGGCGCCTCGCCGCACCACCAGGTGGCGATGGACGGCAGTATCAGCTCCTCACCAAACAGGAACTGACTGATCCGCGGCAGAAAGCCGAGCAGGCCCGGCGACTCCAGCACGCCGCTGCCGAGCGCATTGGCCACCAGCACCCGGCCCTGCCGCACCGCCTCGAGCAAGCCTGGCACGCCAAGGGCTGAATCGGTGCGCAATTCGAGCGGGTCGCAGAAGTCATCATCCAGCCGGCGCATGATCGCGTGCACGCGGCGCAAACCGCTCAGTGTCTTCAGGTAGACCGTGGCATCGCGCACCGTGAGGTCACCACCTTCCACCAGCGGATAGCCGAGTTGCCGCGCCAGGTAGAGATGCTCGAAATAGCTTTCATTAAAACGGCCGGGCGTCAGCAACACGATCAGCGGCGCCTCGGCATCGCTCGGCGCCTGGCGCGCCAGGGTCTCCTGCAGCGTGCGGAAGAAACCGGCCAGGTGCTGCACCTTCAGGTCACGGTACAACTCCGGGAACGCGCGCGACACGATGGTGCGGTTCTCCAGCGCATAACCCGCGCCAGAAGGTGCCTGGGTGCGGTCCGCCGTTACCCACCAGCGACCATCAGGCGTACGCGCCAGATCGACGGCATACAGGTGCAAAAAAGCCCCGTCGGGCGGCTTGATGCCCTGGCAGGGCCAGAGGAAATTGTTGTGGCCGAACACCAGCTCGGCCGGCAACAGCCCCTCGGCAATCAAGCGTTGCGGACCATACAGGTCTGCCAGCACGGCATTGAGCAGGCGCGCGCGCTGGGCAATGCCGGCCGACAATTGCTGCCACTCATCGACGGCGATCACATGCGGCAGCAAGTCCAGCTCCCACGGCCGATCCGCGCCTTTGGGGTCGGCGTAGACGTTGTAGGTCACACCGTTTTCGTGGATCTGCCGGGTCAACAGGGCCTGACGCTGCACCAGTTGCGCAGGGGTGCTGCGCTGCAATTGGTCGAACAACCGACGCCAATGCGCGCGCACGGCTCCGCTGTCGTCGAGCAGTTCATGGTAATTGCCCGCCGTCGGCGGGTAGCGGTCAAGCAGGTCAGGCATGGAAAGCTCGGCAGACAGCAAGGAACGGTCAGACTAACGCACGCTCATGACACCCGGATAGACGAAAAAGCCGGGCGTCGCGTACGGTTCAAAAACGTCGTAAATCGAGCGTCATTGGCAGCTCGTCGTTGATCTCCAGAAGGGGCACCGGCAGTTTCCCGGGGCTGTGGCCGATACGGAAGAACCGCGCCATGCGCCGGCTCTCGGCTTCGTTCGCGTTCACCGGCAAGCTGTCGTAGTTACGCCCTCCCGGATGAGCCACGTGATACTGGCAACCGCCCAGGGAGCGTTGCATCCAGGTGTCGAGCAAGTCGAACACCAATGGCGCGTGAACCGGGATGGTCGGCTGCAGGCAGTTGGCCGGTTGCCAGGCGCGAAAACGCACGCCGGCGACAAACTCGCCGACTCGTCCGGTCGGTTGCAGCGGCACGGCAACGCCATTGCAGGTCAGCAGGTAGCGCTGCGGCGGCAAGCCGCTGAGCTTGACCTGCAGGCGTTCCAGGGATGAGTCGACATAGCGCACGGTGCCGCCAGGCGCGCCCTCCTCGCCCAGCACATGCCAGGGTTCAAGCGCCTGACGCACCTCCAGTTCGATACCGCTGACCGCGTAATCGCCCACTTTGGGAAAGCGAAATTCCAGGTGTGCGGCGAACCACTCGGCACGCACGGGATAACCGGCCGAATTCAGGTCGACGATAACATCGGCAAAATCCTGTTCGATAAAGTGCGGCAACAGGAAACGGTCGTGCAGTTCGGTACCCCAGCGCGCCAGTTTCGGCGGTGCATAGGGTTCACGCCAGAATCGTGCGACCAGCGCCCGCAGCAACAGCTGTTGGGTCAGGCTCATGCGCGCATGGGGTGGCATTTCAAAGGCGCGCAGCTCCAGCAAGCCCAGGCGACCGGTTGCGCCATCCGGGGAATACAGCTTGTCGACGCAGAACTCGGCACGGTGCGTGTTGCCCGTCACGTCGATCAGCAGGTTGCGCAGCAACCGGTCCACCAGCCACGGCGCACAGTCCTCGCCAGGTTCGGGCATCTGCGCAAAGGCGATCTCCAGTTCATACAACGCATCGTTACGCGCCTCATCGACTCGCGGCGCTTGCGACGTGGGGCCGATGAACAGTCCCGAGAACAGGTAGGACAGGGAAGGATGGTTATGCCAGTAGCTGATCAGGCTGCGCAGCAGGTCGGGGCGCCGCAGGAATGGCGAGTCGGCCGGCGTGGCACCACCCAGGACAAAATGGTTGCCGCCGCCGGTTCCGGTGTGGCGGCCATCGATCATGAATTTTTCCGTGGTCAGGCGAGTCTGGCGCGCCTGCTCGTAGAGAAACTCGGTTCGTTCGACCAGTTCGTCCCAGGTGGCAGAAGGCTGGACGTTGACTTCGATCACACCCGGATCAGGGGTGATGCGAAAGTTGCTCAGGCGCGGATCGCTCGGCGGCTCGTAGCCTTCCAGCAACACAGGGCAATGCAACTCCTCTGCGATGGCCTCGATGGCGGCGACCAGTTCCAGATAGTCCTCGACACGCTCCAGAGGCGGCATGAACAGGTACAAGCGACCCTCGCGCGCTTCGGCACAGAAGGCGGTGCGGGTCAGCCAGTCGGCGGATTCGTCTATCTTTGGCGCGCGCTCCTCGACCACTGGCGGTTGGTCCTGGCTTTGCAACTGAGCCGAGTCGGGCAGCGGCGGGAAATCCTGGTTCGGATCCCGGGGATGGATAAAGGGATACTCTGCAGCCTTGACCCAGGGTTGCGAGCCCAGCGGCAAGCGGTACCCCAGGGGTGAGTCACCGGGTACCAGCCGGCAATGCTCATCGCGCAGGTACCAGCGACCGCTTTGCCATTGGTCCCCCTTGGCAGTACGTGCCAGGGGCAGTACCTGGCCGATGACTTTATCCAGGCCCTGGCTGAAGACCTTGCGCAGGCGCGCCCGCTCCAGGGGCTCTTCCAGGCGCGAATCTTCGGCGCTGACGTTCTGGGGCAATGTGCCTTCGCGCCAGAGGTAATAGAAATTGTCTTCGTAGGCAGGAAACACAAAGCGCGTCGGAATTTTCAGACGTTCAGCCACGCTTGCCAGGAAACGCCCGGCCAGTGCGCCGTCAGCGCCGTAGTCCTCCTGCTCGTCGGCAATCAACGCGCTGTTGCTCCAGATCGGCACACCGTCGCGACGCCAGTAGCAGTTCAACGACCAGCGCGGCAGTTGCTCACCGGGGTACCATTTACCCTGGCCGAAATGCACCAGGCCATTGGGGGCGTAGTGCTTGCGCATGCGCTCGAACAGTTCGGCCGACAGGCGCCGCTTGTCTGGCCCGAGCGCGGCCGTGTTCCACTCCGCGCCGTCAGGGTCGTCGATGGAGACAAAGGTTGGCTCGCCGCCCATGGTCAGGCGTACGTCACTTTCCAGCAGGTCCGCATCGATCTGGCGACCCAGCGCCTGAATCGCCAGCCATTGGTCTTCAGTGTAGGGCCGGGTGACGCGAGGCGCTTCCCAGACGCGCTCAACGGACATCTCATGGGTAAATTCGCATTCGCACGGTTCCACCAGGCCGCTGATCGGGGCCGCAGAGCCCGGATCGGGACTGCAGGCCAACGGAATGTGGCCTTCGCCGGCAAACAGCCCGGAGGTGGCGTCCAGGCCGATCCAGCCGGCACCCGGCAGATAGACTTCGCACCAGGCATGCAGGTCGGTGAAATCCACCTCGGTGCCGGAAGGACCATCAAGACTTTTCACATCGGCGGTCAGCTGGATCAGGTACCCGGACACGAAACGCGCCGCCAGGCCAAGGTTGCGCAACAGTTGCACCAACAGCCAGGCGGAGTCACGGCAGGAACCGCTCGCGTGTTCGAGCGTGTGCTCGGGCGTCTGCACACCCGGCTCCATGCGAATCAGGTAGCCAATGTCTTCGCTCAAGCGCTGGTTGAGGCCGACCAGGAAGTCGACGCTGGGCAAGGGTGTGCGGTCGATGCCGTCGAGGTAGGCCTTGAACTTCGGTGTGAGCGGCAGGGTTTCCAGGTACGGCGCCAGTTCCTTGCGCTCGTCGGCTGCGTAGGTGAACGGGATTTTCTCGGCATAGGGCTCGAGGAAAAAGTCGAAGGGATTGAAGACGGCCATCTCCGCCAGCAGATCGACTTCGATACGCAGCTCTTCGGTTTTTTCCGGAAACACCAACCGCGCCAGGTAATTGCCCTGGGGGTCCTGCTGCCAGTTGATGAAGTGCTGCTCGGGCGAGACTTTCAGCGCATAGGACAAGATCCGCGTGCGACTGTGGGCGGCCGGGCGCAGCCGCACAATCTGCGGTCCGAGTTCGACGGCGCGGTCGTAGCGGTAATGCGTGACGTGATGCAATGCGACATGTATCGACACGGCGTGCCTCCTGCGAGCCTTAAGCGTATTCGAAAGCGCGCAAGACTTATGCCATCCAGCAGCGCTGGCGCTTTCACAGATTTGCTTAGGGCAGTACAGCACCAAAATCGGGCGATGCGGGAATTTGGTTGGGAGTGATTGCACGCAAATGTGGCGAAGATCAAAAGATCGCAGCCTTCGGCAGCTCCTACGGGAGCTGCCGAAGACTGCGATCTTTTGATCTTCAAACGCAAAACGCCAACCCGAAGGTTGGCGTTCTGTTAGCTGCTTTTAGCGTTTAGCGCGGCACGACCGGCTTGCGCGCGGGCTTGGGCCCTTTGCCTTTGGCCGCATCCTTGCGCTCCTTGGCCGCTTGCTGATTGCGGGCAAACGCCGCGGCCTTGGCCTGTTCACGCTTGTCCCACGGGTTGGCGCCATCGCTGGCACGCGGTGGCAGGCCAGTGTGCTGGGTAAGAATCTTGGTGGTCTTCTCCCCCGCCACTTTATGGCTACCCGCCGGCGTCGAGTTCTTGCGACGAGCGCTCTGGTAACTGTCGGTGGCCGGCTGATGCAGCGGGATCAACTGGTTCTTGCCCGGGCCGATCAGGTCGGCGCGGCCCATGCGGGTCAGCGCTTCACGCAGCATCGGCCAGCCCTTCGGGTCGTGGTAACGCAAGAACGCCTTGTGCAGGCGACGCTGCTCTTCGCTTTTGACGATGGTCACGGCGTCGCTTTTGTAGGTGACCTTGCGCAGCGGGTTCTTGCCCGAGTGGTACATCGCGGTGGCGGTGGCCATCGGAGACGGGTAGAACGCCTGCACCTGGTCGGCCCGGAAGCCGTTGCCCTTGAGCCACAGGGCCAGGTTCATCATGTCTTCGTCGGTGGTGCCCGGGTGGGCAGCGATGAAGTACGGAATCAGGTACTGCTCTTTCCCGGCTTCCTTGGAGTACTTCTCGAACATGCGCTTGAACTTGTCATAGCTGCCAATGCCCGGCTTCATCATCTGGTTGAGCGGACCTTCCTCGGTGTGTTCCGGGGCGATCTTCAGGTAACCACCAACGTGGTGGGTCACCAGTTCCTTAACGTATTCCGGCGACTCGACCGCAAGGTCGTAGCGCAGGCCGGAAGCGATCAGGATCTTCTTCACACCCGGCAGCGCACGGGCGCTGCGATACAGCTGGATCAGCGACGAGTGATCGGTGTTCAGGTTCGGGCAGATGCCCGGGAACACGCACGACGGCTTGCGGCACGCGGATTCGATTTCCGGTGTCTTGCAGGCAATGCGGTACATGTTCGCAGTCGGACCGCCGAGGTCGGAAATGACGCCGGTGAAACCTGGCACCTTGTCGCGGATCTCTTCGATTTCGCGAATGATCGACTCTTCGGAACGGTTCTGGATGATCCGGCCTTCGTGCTCGGTGATCGAGCAGAAGGTACAGCCGCCGAAGCAGCCACGCATGATGTTCACCGAGAAGCGGATCATGTCGTAGGCGGGAATTTTTTCCTTGCCGTAGGCCGGGTGCGGAATGCGCGCATAGGGCATGCCGAACACGTAGTCCATTTCTTCGGTGGTCATCGGAATCGGCGGCGGGTTGAACCAGACGTCGACTTCGCCGTGCTTCTGTACCAGGGCACGGGCGTTACCCGGGTTGGTTTCCAGGTGCAACACGCGGTTGGCGTGGGCGTACAGAACCGCGTCGCCACGGACTTTTTCTACCGATGGCAGGCGGATGACGGTCTTGTCACGGGTCATGCGCGGGCTGGCCAGGATCTGCACGACCTTGGCTTCACCTGGATCTTCAACCGGCCCTTTTTCCTGCTCGATGGCGCAGGCTTGGGTGTCCTGGGTGTTCACGTACGGGTTGATGATCTTGTCGATCTTGCCCGGCCGGTCAATGCGCGTGGAATCGACTTCGTACCAGTCTTTCGGGGTATCGCGACGGATGAACGCAGTGCCACGCACGTCGGTGATGTCTTCGATCTTGTGACCGTAGGACAGGCGCTGGGCCACTTCGACGATCGCACGCTCGGCGTTGCCGTAGAGCAGGATGTCGGCGCAGGCGTCGATCAGGATCGAGTTGCGTACCCGGTCCTGCCAATAGTCGTAGTGGGCGATGCGGCGCAGGGAGGCTTCGATGCCACCGAGCACGATCGGCACGTTCTTGTAGGCTTCCTTGCAACGCTGGCTGTACACCAGGCTTGCGCGGTCCGGACGTTTGCCCGCCAGGCCACCTGGGGTGTAGGCGTCATCTGAACGGATTTTCTTGTCGGCGGTATAGCGGTTGATCATCGAATCCATGTTGCCGGCCGCGACGCCGAAGAACAGGTTCGGCTCGCCGAGCTTCATGAAATCGTCTTTGGACTGCCAGTTCGGCTGGGCAATGATCCCGACGCGGAAGCCCTGGGACTCCAGCAGCCGGCCGATGATTGCCATGCCGAACGACGGATGGTCAACGTAGGCATCACCGGTGACGATGATGATGTCGCAGGAATCCCAGCCAAGCTGATCCATCTCCTCCCTGCTCATTGGCAGGAATGGCGCTGGGCCGAAACATTCGGCCCAGTACTTGGGATAGTCAAATAACGGCTTGGCTGTTTGCATGACGATGACCGGTGTTGAGATGAAAAATCGCGGGCGCGGAATATAGCACAAAATTTAACCAATTCCGACGGTAATGGTCGGAAATTGCGTCGCCGCCATCGCGGGCAAGCCCTCTCCCACAGGTTCGGTGAGATTCTCGTGGGAGCAGGCTTGCCCGCGATGAGGCCCTCTCAGGCGCTACAGCTTATTCGTCGTCGAAGTTGTAGCTACCCGGCGCGAGGTTTTCGAAGCGGGTGTACTTGCCGATGAACGCCAGGCGCGACGTGCCGATCGGGCCGTTCCGCTGCTTGCCGATGATGATCTCGGCGATGCCTTTGTGCTCGGTCTCCGGGTGATAAACCTCATCCCGGTACACGAACATGATCACGTCAGCATCCTGCTCGATCGCTCCGGATTCCCGGAGGTCGGAGTTGATCGGGCGTTTGTTCGGACGTTGTTCCAAAGACCGGTTGAGCTGGGATAAAGCCACCACCGGGCAATTGAATTCCTTGGCCAGGGCCTTGAGGGAACGGGAAATCTCGGAAATCTCGTTGGTCCGGTTATCACCACCGGAACCTGGAATCTGCATCAATTGCAGGTAGTCGATCATGATCAGGGCGACATCGCCGTGCTCACGCACCAGGCGCCGGGTACGCGCACGCATCTCCGACGGGCTGATACCGGCCGTATCGTCGATGAACAGCTTGCGGTCGTTGAGCAGGTTGACTGCCGAGGTCAGGCGCGGCCAGTCATCGTCGTCGAGGCGACCGGCACGGACCTTGGTCTGGTCGATACGCCCCAGGGACGACAACATACGCATGATCAGCGATTCACCTGGCATCTCCAGCGAGTACACCAGCACGCATTTGTCGCTGCGTAGCACGGCGTTTTCCACCAGGTTCATCGCAAAGGTGGTTTTACCCATGGACGGACGGCCGGCGACGATGATCAAGTCAGATGGCTGCAGGCCGCTGGTCATGCCGTCGAGGTCGGTGTACCCGGTGGACAGGCCGGTGATCGCGTTGTCGGTATTGAACAAGGTGTCGATGCGGTCGATGGCCTTGGTTAGCAGGTCATTCACGCTCACCGGGCCGCCGGTTTTTGGCCGGGCCTCGGCGATCTGGAAGATCTGCCGTTCCGCTTCGTCGAGAATCTCTTCTGCCGTGCGGCCTTCCGGGTTGAAGGCACTGTCGGCAATTTCAGACGCAATGCCGATCAGTTGACGCAAGGTTGCCCGTGCGCGAACGATCTGCGCGTACGCCTTGATGTTGGCGACAGATGGCGTGTTCTTCGCCAGCTCACCCAGGTATCCGAGGCCGCCGACCTGCGAGGTCTGACCCTCCTTGTCCAGTTGCTCGGCAAGGGTCACGACGTCGATCGGCGAATTCTGGTCCGCCAGCTTGGCGATCGCGCGGAAGATCAGGCGGTGGTCATGTCGATAAAAATCGCCATCCGAAACTTGATCGAGCACGCGTTCCCAGGCGTTGTTGTCCAGCATCAAACCACCGAGCACAGCCTGTTCGGCCTCGATGGAATGCGGCGGCACCTTCAGGGCAGCGGTTTGCAGATCGTATTGCTCAGGAGCGGAGATATCGTTCATGGCCACTTGAATAGGTTTGTGAAAAACAGGAACTGCAGAAAGACAAAGGGCACGACCTGTAAACAGGATCGTGCCCGATGTTACCGGCAAGCACCCAAGGGTGCCAGCCGACAAGTGCTGCTTAAGCTGCTACCACGACAACGCGTACGGTGGCTTCAACTTCGGCGTGCAGGTGCACGGCCACGTCGAATTCGCCTACGTTGCGGATGGTGCCGTTCGGCAGACGAACTTCGCTTTTTGCAACTTCAACGCCAGAGGCGGTCAGTGCATCAGCGATGTCGTGGGTGCCGATCGAACCGAACAGCTTGCCTTCGTCACCAGCGGTGGCAGTGATAGTCACTTCCAGCTCAGCCAGTTGGGCGGCACGGCTTTCAGCCGAAGTTTTACGGTCTGCTGCGGCTTTTTCCAGCTCAGCGCGACGCTCTTCGAACGCAGCCAGGTTGGCTGGGGTCGCAGCGGTAGCTTTGCCGTAAGGCAGCAGGTAGTTACGACCGTAACCAGCCTTAACGTTCACTTTGTCACCCAGGTTGCCCAGGTTGGTGACTTTTTCCAGAAGGATCAGTTGCATGTGAAAATCCTCTTAACTTTTAACCTTCACCGTTCGCGTTATCGGCGTCTTTCGGCGCCAGACGACCGCGAAAATCAATCAGGCTGTCGACGATGGCCAAGACCACCAGCAACGGATAGATCAGCTGCATGAACAGCAACAGCGTGACGTACAACCCCACCAGCCAGAACCTGGCCAATCGCTTCTGCGCTACCAGCCCATGCATCAGGGACAGTGCGGCAAACACCAGCGGTACACTGCACAACGGCGTCAGCATAGCCATCTGTGGACCGATGTTCGGCCCCAGAAGCATGCACGCCAGCAGCAACATCGCTGGTAGAAGCGGGAATCGGATGGCGCGAAATTCGCGACCAAAACCACCCGGGTTGTACAACAACGCCTGCCAGTAGCGCCCGACAATCAGGCTCAGCACACTGACGATTTGCAACAAGGCCGCAATCAGGCCGGTCAGGACCGGTGCAATCAGGGACGCAAAATGCGCTTGCTCGTCTACCGACAACTTCTGGTAGACATCACCGAGTAGCGACGGCATGACCTTTATCAAGGCCTGCGCCAGCATCTCGATCTGGGGACCAAAAGCGATCCCCAGCACCACTGAAAACACCACTCCCATCGCTATGCTGACCAGCAGCACGCGGTTCCAGGACTCACTTGCGCGCAAAACCAACGCAAGGCTCCAAGACCCCAGCAGCACCAGAAGTGAGCGAGGGTCATCGGCATAAAGCCACCAGACCAGGGCCGGCAGCAGTCCCAGAGCAAGAACGCTCGTCGCGTCCTTCAATCCGCGCCGCAGGAGCACGAAGCATCCCGCGGCAGCACCCAACCAATACAACAACGGCAATGCCGCGCATCCAGCCACTACCAGAGTGGCCTGCATACGGCCGCGCATGATGAACTCAGCTATGGCACGCATGCATTCAATCCTTTGCTACGAGTCGACTGCCCGGTCTCAGCGGCCGTGGCTGTCGGTGTAGGCCAGCAGGGCCAGGAAGCGGGCGCGCTTGATAGCGGTGGCCAGCTGACGCTGATAACGAGCTTTGGTACCGGTGATGCGGCTTGGAACAATTTTGCCGGTCTCGGATACGTAGGCTTTCAGAGTGTTGAGATCTTTGTAATCGATCTCTTTCACGTCTTCAGCGGTGAAGCGGCAGAATTTACGACGACGGAAGAAACGTGCCATGTAATAGGCTCCTCAAAAGGTCCGTGGATTACTCGTCAGCGTTATCGCTGTTGTCGCTGTCATCACTATCAGCGCTTTCAGCGCCTTCGTGCTCAGGACGGTCGCGACGCTCACGGCGCTCACTGCGGTTTTCTTCAGCCTTGAGCATCTCGGATTGGCCGGTAACGGCTTCTTCGCGACGGATGACCAGGTTACGGATCACTGCATCGTTGTAGCGGAAGTTGTCTTCCAGCTCGGCCAGGGCCTTGCCAGTGCACTCAACGTTCAGCATCACGTAGTGAGCCTTGTGAACATTGTTGATTGCGTAGGCCAGTTGACGACGGCCCCAATCTTCCAGACGGTGGATTTTGCCGCCGTCTTCTTCGATCAGCTTGGTGTAACGCTCAACCATGCCGCCGACTTGCTCGCTTTGATCCGGGTGGACCAAAAAGATGATTTCGTAATGACGCATGAATGCTCCTTACGGGTTGTAGCCTGCCGCTCAAAAGCGGTCAGACAAGGAGTGAATGACACTTATGGACTTGCTTGCGATAGACACATGCGTGCCTGCCGTCACAGCAAGGGGCGCAATTGTAGAGAAGGGGCGCAAGAGGTGCAAGGTAATTGGTGATTATTTGAACAATCACCCGGACGCCGTTCCGAACATCTGTAGGAGCTGCCGAGTGAAACGAGGCTGCGATCTTTTGATTTTGTTTTTAAAGCAAGATCAAAAGATCGCAGCCTTCGGCAGCTCCTACGGGGCCTGCGGAGTATCAGGACTTTTTGGTGGCCGCCTTGACGCTACGCTGGCGCTGGGCTTCGAACAGGCACACGCCCGTTGCCACGGATACGTTGAGGCTGCTGACGCTGCCGGCCATCGGCAGGTGCACAAGGTAATCGCACAGGTCGCGGGTCAGGCGACGCATGCCGCTGCCTTCTGCACCCATGATCAGGATAGTCGGGCCGGTCATGTCCTGTTGATACAGGCTCTGTTCGGCCTCGCCCGCCGTGCCGACAACCCACAAGCCACGCTGCTTGAGCTTTTCAAGCGTGCGCGCGAGGTTGGTCACTGCAACCAGCGGAATCACTTCCGCTGCGCCACAGGCGACCTTGCGCACTGTCGGGGTCAAGGTGGCTGACTTGTCCTTCGGCACGATCACCGCCAGCGCTCCGGCCGCATCGGCCGAACGCAGGCAGGCGCCAAGGTTGTGCGGGTCGGTTACGCCGTCGAGCACCAGCAGCAGTGGTGCGCCGTCGGTGCGATCGAGCAGCTCGTCCAGCATCGCCTCACCCCAGACCTGGCTCGGACTCACATCCGCCACCACGCCCTGGTGTACACCCTCAACCCAGGCGTCGAGCTCGCGACGCTCGGCATTGCCGACCGCTACGCGATTCTCGGCAGCGAGTTCGATCAGGGTTTTCACCCGCGGGTCGCTGCGACCTTCTGCCAACCAGATCTGCTTGACGCGTTTCGGGTGATGGCGCAGCAGCGCTTCTACGGCATGTACGCCGTAGATTTTTTCCAACTGACTCATGACTTGGCCTTAGGTTTACGCGCCCCGCCGCTTTTGGCTGGGGCCGAGCCCGCTTTTGGCGGGCCTTTACGGTGTTTGCTTGGCTTGCTGCCGGGAGCCTTGTCAGGCGCCGACCGTCCGGTCTTTCCCCCAGACGCCGCTTTACCGCCGCTTTTCGCTTCAGACAGCAATGCCTGCTTCAATTCACGACTTTTACGCAGCTCGGCATTTTTTGCCGCCGCATCGCTCGGACGATAGGCTTCGACAGCCTTCTCCTTCGCTGGACGACGGCCGGTTTTCGCGGCAGCCGGCTCGGCAACGGTTTTAGCCGTGGACTTGCTGGCTGGCTCGGTTTTTTCAGTTCCGCGCTTCTTGCGGCCGATTGGCGCGCTGATGGTTTTTTCAGCCATCTCGAAGTCGATCTTGCGCTCGTCGAGGTCAACGCGCATCACGCGCACTTCAACGGTATCGCCAAGGCGGAAGCTGCGACCGGTGCGCTCACCGGCGAGGCGGTGGTGCACTGGATCGAAGTGGTAGTAATCCCCCGGCAGCGCAGTGACGTGCACCAGGCCTTCGACGTAGATATCGGTCAGCTCGACGAACAGGCCAAAACCGGTCACGGCGGTGATCACACCCGGGAACGATTCACCCACGCGATCCTTCATGAACTCGCACTTGAGCCAGTTCACTACGTCGCGGGTCGCTTCGTCGGCGCGGCGCTCACTCATCGAGCATTGCTCGCCGAGCTGCTCGAGGGCGGCTTCGTCGTACGGATAGATCCGCGCTTTCGGAATGGTCATCGCGCCAGCACGGCGAACGTGCGGGGTGTCCTGCTTCGAATGGATGACACTGCGGATCGCCCGGTGCGTGAGCAGGTCCGGGTAGCGGCGGATCGGCGAAGTGAAGTGGGTATAGGCTTCGTAATTCAGGCCGAAGTGGCCCTGGTTATCAGCGCTATACACCGCCTGACTCAGGGAACGCAGCATGACGGTCTGGATCAGGTGGAAATCCGGACGGTCCTTGATGCTGGCCAGCAACGCCTGGTAATCCTTCGGCGACGGGCCGTCCTTGCCTTTGTGCAGGGACAGGCCAAGCTCACCCAGGAACGCGCGCAGTTTTTCCAGACGCTCCGGTGGCGGACCGTTGTGAACGCGATACAGAGCCGGAATTTCGTGCTTCTTGAGGAACTCTGCGGTGGCCACGTTGGCCGCCAGCATGCACTCCTCGATCAGCTTGTGCGCATCGTTACGCACGGTAGGACGGATTTCGGCAATCTTGCGCTCGGTGCCGAAGATAATCCGGGTTTCCTGGGTTTCGAAATCGATCGCGCCGCGCACGTGACGCGCGCCCAGCAGCACTTTGTAAAGCGCGTAAAGCTGCTTGAGGTGCGGCAGGACATCGTTGTACTCGCCGCGAAGCTGACGCGCCTCGGTGAGTTTCGGCGTTTCCAGCATCGCGCTGACCTTGTTGTAGGTCAGGCGGGCGTGGGAGTGGATCACGGCCTCGTAGAAGCAGTAGTCAGTCATCTCGCCGGTTTTGGAGATGGTCATCTCGCAAACCATGGCCAGGCGATCGACGTGCGGGTTCAGCGAGCACAGGCCGTTGGACAGCTGCTCCGGCAGCATCGGAATCACGCGCTCGGGGAAGTACACCGAGTTGCCCCGAACCTGGGATTCGTTATCCAGGGCCGAGCCGATTTTCACGTAGCTGGAGACGTCGGCAATTGCCACGTACAACTTCCAGCCGCCGGAGAACAGGCGCAGCTTGCCCGGCCTGGCTTCACAGTAAACGGCATCATCGAAGTCGCGCGCGTCTTCACCGTCAATGGTGACGAACGGCAGATGGCGCAGGTCGATGCGCTTCTCTTTGTCTTTCTCTTCGACTTCAGGCTTGAGCTTGGCGGCTTCTTTCAACACCGCTTCAGGCCAGACGTGCGGGATATCGTACGCACGCAGGGCGACGTCGATTTCCATACCCGGCGCCATGTAGTTGCCCACGACCTCGACCACATCGCCTTGTGGCTGGAAGCGTGGGGTCGGCCAGTGGGTGATCTTCACTTCAACGAACTGACCGATCTTGGCATTGGCATTACGGCCCGGTGTGACCAGCACTTCCTGCTGGATTTTCGGGTTGTCCGCGACCACGAAGCCGATACCACCTTCTTCGAAGTAACGACCGACGATGGTCTCGTGGGCACGGGACACCACTTCGACGATCATGCCTTCGCGGCGACCACGACGATCCAGGCCGGAAACACGGGCCAGTGCACGATCACCGTCGAACACCAGGCGCATTTGCGCCGGGCTCATGAACAGGTCGTCACTGCCGTCATCCGGCACCAGGAAGCCGAAGCCGTCCCGGTGACCACTGATGCGGCCGAGGATCAAGTCGAGCTTGTCCACCGGCGCATAGGTGCCACGACGGGTGTAGATGAGTTGGGCGTCGCGCTCCATGGCGCGCAGGCGGCGGCGCAGGGCTTCGATCTGGTCTTCTGTGGTCAGACCAAACTCTTCGACCAGTTGCTCGCGGTTAGCAGGCGAACCCCGATCAGCAAGATGCTGAAGGATCAGTTCGCGGCTAGGAATAGGGTTTTCATATTTTTCCGCTTCACGAGCGGCCTCGGGATCGAGGGACTGCCAATCGGCCATTAGAGAGTTTTCACCTTGTCTATATGCGGTTAGTTTGGCATAGGCGTAATGAAACGGGAAATTTCAGGCTGCGAGAGCCTGTTCAAAGCCCTTTATCGACACCTCAACGCCGATTTAAATGCCACTGGTAACATTTTGCAGGTTTTTTTGATGCCAGGGGTTTACAGTTAAAAAGACGCTCCGTATAGTGCGCGCCATCGACGACGGAGACGTTGCCGATACTGCCCAGATGGTGAAATTGGTAGACACGCCAGCTTCAGGTGCTGGTGACCGCAAGGTCGTGGAAGTTCGAGTCTTCTTCTGGGCACCAATTTCGAGCTTGAGATTAGATCAATTTCAAGACTCGCACAAAAACCCGCGAAAGCGGGTTTTTTGCATTATAAGCTTTTGATTTATTAAAATTAAATCAGGGGTTTACAGATCAAAAAGCTCTCCGTATAGTGCGCCACATCAACAGCGGCAACGCTGAAGATTATGCCCAGATGGTGAAATTGGTAGACACGCCAGCTTCAGGTGCTGGTGACCGCAAGGTCGTGGAAGTTCGAGTCTTCTTCTGGGCACCAATTCAAATCCAAGGTTTCGGCCTTGGGTTTCACAAAAACCCGCGAAAGCGGGTTTTTGCGTTTCTGGCTTCCTGAAATCTGTAATTCGGCATCAATTCCTCTGTAGGAGCTGCCGAAGGCTGCGATCTTTTGATCTTGATTGTTGACTGATCTGAAGTCGCTGAAGATCAAAAGATCGCAGCCTTCGGCAGCTCCTACGGTGGGTTGGCGTGCATTCGCCCTTTTCCCGCACAGGCATTCCCACCCCCGCAAAGCGCACTTGAGAAACAATATCGTTTATCATTGTTTCAAGTTTTTGCAATGCGACAGTGAGGAACCCTGCGAATGATGCTTCGAAATACCCTGCGCCGCGGCCTGACCATCACCCTGCTCGGCCTGGCAATCGCCACTCCCCTCACCCAGGCTGCTGATCCAGTTTCCCTGACACTCTATAACGGTCAACACAAGGAAGTGGGCGACGCCGTCGCCAAGGCCTTCGAAGCCAAGACTGGCATTCACGTCAATGTGCGCAAGGGCAGCAGCAACCAGCTGGCCAGCCAGGTTGTCGAAGAGGGCGAGCGCTCCCCTGCCGACGTGATCTACACCGAAGAATCGCCTCCGCTGAACAAACTCGGGCAACAGGGCGTGCTCGCGCCTGCCGATGCGGCCACCCTCGCCGTGCTGCCCAAGGACTATGTTGCCGCGGACGGCACCTGGATCGGCATCACCGCCCGGGTTCGTGTAGTCGCCTACAACCCCAAGCTGATCGACGAAAAAGACCTGCCCAAGTCGGTGATGGAATTCTCCGACCCGAAATGGCAAGGCAAAGTCGGCTTCGTGCCCACCAGCGGCGCATTCCAGGAACAGGCAGTCGCCATCATCAAGGTGCACGGTATGGACGCCGCCGAAGAATGGCTGACTGGCCTGCGCGCATTCGGCAAGACGTACAGCAACAACATGGTCGCCCTCAAGGCTGTTGAAAACGGCGAAGTCGCTACCGTGCTGGTGAACAACTACTACTGGTTTGCCCTGCAGCGGGAAAAAGGCCAGCTGGACTCCAAACTGCATTACTTCACCGGCGGTGACGTCGGCGGGCTGATCACCGTTTCCAGCGCAGCCGTGCTCAAATCCAGCAAGCATCCCAAGGAAGCCCAGCAATTGCTGGCCTACATGGCGAGCGAAGAAGGCCAGCGCGTGATCACCCAGACCACCGCCGAGTACCCGCTCCACAAAGGCATGCAATCGGACCGCGGCCTCAAGCCGTTCAGCGAGCTGGAAGCACCGAAAGTCACCCCCGCCGACCTCGGCAATGCCGAAGAAGCACTGGACCTGGAACGTGACGTTGGCTTGAACTGATGAGCGCATCGTTATCCGCCCCCGCCTCGCGCGGGGGTTATGTGCCGCGTCGCAAGCGGCCTTCTATCTGGCTGTTACTGCCGGTTTTGCTACTGGTTGTGCTCAGCCTTCTACCGCTGGTGTATGTCGGCCTCAAAACCTGGCAGGCCGGCTGGGCCGAAGCGCTGCACTTGCTCTGGCGGCCGTATGTGTTCGGCCTGCTGCGCAATACCCTGGCACTGATGGTCGGCGTGACGGTCGCCTGTGGGGTGATCGGCCTGTCGCTGGCCTGGCTGCTGGAACGCAGCAACCTGCCGGGCCGGCGGCTGTGGGGGGTGATTCTGTGCCTGCCATTCGCGGTACCCGCGTTCGTCAGCAGTTTCACCTGGGTGTCCCTGAGCGCAAGCTTTGAAGGCCTGGGCGGGGCGATTCTGGTGATGACCCTGTCCAAGTACCCGCTGATCTTCCTGCCCGTCGCTGCCACCTTGCGCAATCTGGACCCGTCCCTGGAGGAGTCCGCCCGTACCCTCGGGCAGAATCGCTGGGGCGTGTTTTTCCGGGTCACGCTGCCGCTGCTATGGCCGTCTTTACTCGCAGGTTCCCTGCTGATTGCCTTGCACATGCTGGTGGAGTTCGGCGCCCTGTCGATCATTGGCCTGCAGACTTTCACTACAGCGATCTACCAGCAGTTCGAGCTCGAATTCAGCAACGCCAACGCGGCAATGCTTTCGGCGGTACTGCTGGCGCTGTGCCTGATACTGCTCTGGCTCGAGCTTAAAGTGCGCGGCAAGGGTCGACATGTGCGCACCGGCCAGGGCGCGGCGCGACAGGCTGCGCAGGTTCGCCTGGGGCCTTGGGCTGTCGTGGGACAGGCGTACTGCCTGATGCTGGCAATCATTGGCAGCGGCATTCCTTTGGGGATGCTGGCGTACTGGCTGGCGGTAGGTTCGTCGGCGGCCTTTCCCGTAGCAGCGATCAGCGAGGCGCTGCTGTCATCGCTTGCTCTTTCGCTGGGCGGCGCGGCGCTGTGTCTTGTGCTGGCAGTGCCGGTGGGCTTGCTGGTGGTGCGCTACAAGGGCCGGCTGGCGATCTGGGCCGAGCGCCTGCCCTACCTGCTGCATGCGTTGCCAGGCCTGGTGATCGCACTGACGCTGGTGTATTTCGCCCTGCACTACGTACCGGTGCTGTACCAGACTTCGGCATTGCTGCTGATCGCTTATGCGCTGCTGTTTCTACCGCTGGCCCAGGCACCGATCCGCACGGCATTGAACAAGGCTGCGCCGCAGCTGGAAGAGGCGGCTCGCACGCTGGGAGCGTCGTCCTTCAGCGCGTTTTGCCGGGTGACGTTGCCGATCATTTTCCCGGCGCTGGGAGCGGCGTTTGCCCTGGTGTTCCTGGACGCGATGAAGGAGCTGACGGCCACGCTGCTGTTGAGCCCGACCGGGCTCAATACGCTGGCGACTGAAGTGTGGGCGCATACCGCGAATGTGGAATTCGCGGCGGCAGCGCCTTATGCGGCGTTGTTGATTCTGGTGTCGGGGTTGCCGGTGTATTTGTTAACTACCCGGATGTATCTGAGCCGCTGAGACCGCTATCGCGGGCAAGCCCGCCCCCACAGTCTTCTTCGGTGAACACACAATCTGTGCTCAACAGCAGTCACTGTGGGAGCGGGCTTGCCCGCGATAGCGTCAGACCTGCCAGTACAAAATCTAAGCCCTGAACTGCCCCAGGCTTGCCTTCAGCTGCGCCGCCAAACCATCCAGCACCTTGCCGCTGGCGGTGGTCTCGACCACCGCCTGAGCGGCCTTCTCCGCTTGGGCATGAATCGTTTCAACCCGTCCCCGCACCGCCTGCGCGCCTTGCGCCTGGTGAGCCGCCGCCTGCGTTGCCAGGCCGATGGCCGCATGCACCTGTTCAACCGAGGCCTGCACCGACTGCTGCAAACGCGCACTGTCACGCAGTACCAGCAATCCTTCATTGGCCTGGCGCCCAGCCTGGCCAATCGCGGCCACAGCCTCGCGTGCGCCTTGCTGCAGGGCGACGATATGCGCCTGAATGTCACCGGTTGAGCTCTGGGTCTTGCTGGCCAACGCCCGCACCTCATCTGCCACCACCGCAAACCCGCGACCGGTTTCCCCGGCACGGGCCGCCTCGATGGCCGCATTGAGCGCCAACAGGTTGGTTTGCTCGGCGATCCCGTGGATCACCGTCAATACCACTTCAATCTGCTCGCTCTGCAGCGCCAGGCGCTCGATCACCTTGGCCCCGGTATCGACCTGCCCGGCCAGCGCCTCGATCAGGCTGCCGACTTTTGCCGAGGTCCGGGTGTTCTCATCGGTCGCCGAGCGAATGTCCACCACCTGCTGCAAGGCGGCCTGCATCGCATGACTTTCCGACTGCGCTTCATCGGCCATTTGCGAGAGTGCCCGCAGGCTCTCGGCCACTTCATCGCGCTGCATCCCCGCCGCCGCATCAGCCCCTGCATTGCGCAGGGTCATCGCGCCGATTTCCACGCCAGTGCGCTGAGCCACATCCCCGGCTTCGCGCACGATGGGTTGCAACTTGTCGACGAAGCGGTTGACCGCCGAGGCCATGTCGCCGATTTCATCCCTGCTGCTGATCTGCACGCGCTTGGTCAGGTCGCCCTCACCCGCCGCGAGGTCGTCCATGGCGGCAATCAGCAGCTTCAGACGGTTGACCACACGCCGGCCGAGCACGACCGCCAGTAACAGCAGCACACCAAAGCCAACCACGGCCAGGCTCATGCCTATGCGCCAGCGCAATGTACCCGCCGCCTCCTGCACAGTGGCGGCGGTGTTGGCTTTCATGTCCGATGCGGTCGATTGCGCCGACTGCAGGCGCGCACGCATGGCCGTGGCGCTGTCGGCGGCGGCGCCCTTGAGGCTGTCGGCGACCAGTTGGTCGCTGCTGCCGATCAACGCCGAGAAGCGCTTGTCGAGGGCTGCCAGGTCGGCTTCAACCGAGGCTGTCGAGACGCCCATCAGGACCTTGCCGATTTCCACCCCATTGGGGTTGATCGAGGCCTCGAGGTAGTAAACCGATGGATCGTTCTTTGCCGCATCCAGCACCTTGTCCAGCGCGCGCTCGCCCTGGCCTTTTTCCAGCAGGGCCTTGTTGATCGGGTTCTCACGGTTCAGATAACGCGTGAGGTGCTGCCCGGTGGCGTCGTCATACACCACAAACAGCACGTTGGGGTTGCGCTGCGCCCGGCGGGCGAACTCCGAGAGTGTCGGTACGTCGCTGTCCCACATGGCACGGGGTGCGACCGAGGCCAGCAGCTGAGCCATGTCGTTGGCGGAATCCTTGAGATCCTTTTCCAGGGTTGCGCGCAGCTGCGCCTGTTCCTCTTCCAGTTTCGAGGACAAACCCGCCGTGAGACGCTGACGCGTGCTGGTGGAAAGGTTGTCGAGACTCGACGTGACCTCACGCCCGGCCTGCTCGAGCTCGCCGGACAGCTTTTGACTGTCGGCGCCCAGGCGCACAGCCAAATCAGCTTCCAGCGCAGTCACCGTGCTCCGTGTCAGGGCTACGGCTACCAGTACTTGCACCAAAAGAGCGATACCGAGGGTAACGAACACGGGCCGCAACAAACGGCTTTGTAACAATGAGAGAACGGCTGACACTAGGAATCCCTCTGCTTGACGCCATTAAATTGATGGCACCCCACAAAAGATGCACTTAATGAAGATCACAGCAAAGGTCATGCCGCCGGCAGAGCAGAAACGACAAAGGCCCCAATTAAGGGGCCTTTGTGTTTTACATCAATAGCTTATTAAGCGAACGGGTGACGCAGAACGATGGTTTCGTTGCGGTCCGGACCTGTCGAAATAATGTCGATCGGCGCGCCGATCAGCTCTTCAACACGCTTGATGTAGGCACGGGCGTTAGCTGGCAGTTCTTCAAGGGTTTTGGCACCCACGGTCGACTCGGTCCAGCCCGGCACTTCTTCGTACACAGGCACCAGGCCCACGTAGCTGTCAGCGTCGGTTGGAGCCACGTCCTTACCTTCTGCATCCTGGTAGCCGACGCAGATATTGATGGTTTGCAGGCCGTCGAGTACGTCCAGCTTGGTCAGGCAGATGCCCGAGATGCTGTTCACATCGATAGCACGACGCAGGATAACGGCGTCGAACCAGCCACAACGGCGGGCACGGCCGGTAGTCGCGCCGAACTCGTGGCCTTGTTTGGCCAGGTGCGCACCGACTTCGTCGAACAGTTCAGTCGGGAAAGGACCCGAACCTACGCGAGTGGTGTAGGCCTTGGTGATGCCCAGGATGTAGTCCAGGAACATGGGACCAACACCCGAACCAGTCGCCACGCCACCAGCGGTGGTGTTGGAGCTGGTCACGTACGGGTAGGTACCGTGGTCGATGTCGAGCAGCGAGCCTTGGGCGCCTTCAAACATGATGTCTTTGCCAGCGCGACGCAGGTCGTGCAGTTCGGCAGTCACATCCAGCATCAGCGGCTTGAGCAGCTCAGCGTATTCCTTGCACTCGGCCAGGGTCTTGTCGAACTCGATGGCTGGCTCTTTGTAGTAACCCACCAGCATGAAGTTGTGGTAGTCCACCAGTTCACGCAGTTTGTCTTCAAAGCGCGGCATGTTGAGCAGGTCGCCCACACGCAGGCCGCGACGTGCGACCTTGTCTTCGTAAGCCGGGCCGATGCCGCGACCGGTGGTGCCGATCTTCAGCTCGCCACGGGCTTTTTCACGGGCCTGGTCCAGCGCAACGTGGAAGGACAGGATCAGCGGGCAGGACGGGCTGATACGCAGGCGCTCACGCACCGGTACGCCTTTCTCTTCCAGCTTGGTGATCTCACGCAGCAGGGCGTCAGGTGCAACCACCACGCCGTTGCCGATCAGGCACTGCACGCCTTCGCGCAGCACGCCCGACGGGATCAGGTGCAAGACGGTTTTTTCGCCGTCGATCACCAGGGTGTGACCCGCGTTGTGGCCACCTTGGTAGCGCACTACGGCGGCAGCATGTTCGGTCAGCAGATCAACGATCTTGCCTTTGCCCTCATCACCCCATTGGGTGCCCAGGACTACGACATTCTTACCCATAACACTTGTCCTCTTCGCGCAAACTTGGTGCCGGCCACGGGCCGACAGGAAAACTCAAGAAGCCAATGGCGATACTTGCCACAGCCCGTTCTGCTGAATCAATTGCCGGTCGCAGTCCGCTTCACGGGCGGCGGCCAAAGGTTGCCCAGGCAACGCCTGAACGACACGCTGACCCTCACTGCGCAACTGGCAAACCTGCTGCCAGAGTGCCGCATCCGTACTGTCAGGCATCCAGATACCGCCAGACGGTAGCTCGATCTCAGCACGCCCCAGGGTCACCAGGGTTTTCAAATCGGTGGAGAAGCCGGTGGCCGGGCGGGCACGACCGAAGTCGGCGCCGATGTCGTCGTAACGACCGCCCTGGGCGATGGACTGGCCAACACCCGGCACGAATACGGCAAACACCACACCGGTGTGGTAGTGGTAACCACGCAATTCGCCCAGGTCGAAATACAGCGGTAACTCCGGGAAGCGCACGGACAGCCGTTCGGCAATTGCCAGCAGGTCGTCCAGTGCAGCCAGTACCGGCGCCGGCGCATGAGCCAGGCGCTCACGGGCCGCTTCCAGCACTTCACGCCCGCCGCACAGGTCGACCAACGCACGCAGCATGCCCGACAAATCGGCAGGCAAGCCCTCGGTCAACGTAATGACCTCGTCGATGGCCTTGCGTTGCAGCGCGTCGAACAACTGCTGCTCGACTTCACCGGACAAACCGGCGGCGCGCGCCAGGCCACGGTAAATGCCTACATGCCCCAGGTCCATGTGCACGTCCGGCACATCGGCCAGTTGCAGCATGGCCAGCATCAGGCTGATGACTTCCACGTCGCTGCTCGGGCTACCGTCGCCGTACAGTTCGGCGCCCAGCTGAATCGGGCTGCGCGAGGACGACAAGGCGCGCGGCTGCGCATGCAGGACGCTGCCGGCATAGCACAGGCGGCTCGGGCCTTCGCGACGCAGGGTGTGCGCATCGATGCGCGCCACCTGCGGCGTGATGTCGGCACGAAAGCCCATCTGCCGCCCCGACTGCGGGTCGATGACCTTGAAGGTACGCAGATCGAGGTCCTGGCCCGCGCCGGTCAGCAGGGATTCCAGGTACTCGATATGGGGAGTCACGACAAACTCGTAACCCCAGCTCTGGAACAGATCCAACACCTGGCGGCGCGCTACTTCAATGCGCGCTGCCTCCGGTGGCAGTACTTCTTCGATGCCATCTGGCAGCAGCCAGCGGTCTACCGTTGCCATTACGCCATTCCCCTATGATCCGGGCGGCCAGCCGTTGGGCGAGCCTTGAGTGAAGCAGAAAATGACCGGCTCATGCGCAAATCAGCGCGCATGAACAACAGGGCGAAAAGCCTGTAATCGGCTTCGCCTGTCATTTCCCTCGAAAAACCTGTCGAGTCGTTCAACTCGGGTGCCTGCATAAAAACAGCAATCAAACGTGCAGACGCAAAAAAGCCGGGAATTTCCCGGCTGCCGCATCATACACACGTTTTCCCAAAGGATCACCCCGCCCGAGGCTTTAGCCGCCAGGCGGGGGACGATTCAGGTCAACGCCGTATCAAGGCTTGGCTTTTTCCAGGTAACGGAAGAAGTCGCTGCTTGGGTCGAGGACCATGACGTCGGATTTGTTCGCGAAGCTTTCACGGTAGGCTCGCAGGCTACGATAGAAACCGTAGAACTCCTGGTCCTGGCCGTAGGCCTTGGAATAGATCGCCGCCGCCTGGGCGTCGCCGTCACCGCGAACCTCTTCAGATTCACGATAGGCTTCAGCCAGCAGCACTCGACGCTGACGATCAGCGTCGGCACGGATGCCTTCAGCCAGTTCGTTACCTTTGGCGCGGTGCTCGCGAGCTTCACGCTCACGCTCCGAACTCATGCGTTCGAATACGCTGCGGTTCACTTCCTTCGGCAGGTCGATGGCCTTGACCCGAACATCGACAACTTCGATGCCCAGCTCTTTTTCGGCCATCTTGTTCAGCGAAGCGGTGATGTCAGACATCAACGCATCACGCTCGCCCGAGACAACCTCGTGCAACGTGCGCTTACCGAACTGGTCACGCAGGCCCGATTCCAGACGACGGGACAGACGCTCGTCAGCGATCTGCTTGAGGCCGGAGGTTGCGGTGTAGAAGCGCTCGGCATCTTTCACGCGCCACTTGGCGTAGGCATCGACCATGACGGCTTTCTTTTCCAGCGTCAGGAAACGTTGTGTCGGTGCATCCAGCGTCATCAGGCGTGCGTCGAATTTGCGCACCTGGTTAACGTAAGGCACTTTCACATGCAGGCCCGGCTGAACGTCAGCCTGGACCACGCGACCGAACTGCAGCAACACCGCACGCTCGGTCTGAGCCACGATGTAGAAGCAGTTCCAGGCAGCGATCGCCACGACGACCACGACAATAAGGGCGATCAGCGATTTATTGCTCATCAGCGACTCTCCCTGGTACGTGCCTGCTGTTGCTGCAGATCAGCTGCTGCACGCGCATTCGCTTCATTGCTGGTGGCTGCTGCGCCCGTCACCGGAGCGCTGGTGCTGCGACCACTGTCAATCATCTTGTCCAGCGGCAAGTACAGCAGATTGCTCTGGCCGTTCTTGTTACCGGTCACGAGAACCTTGCTGGTATTGCTGAAGACTTCCTGCATGGTGTCCAGATACAGACGCTCGCGGGTAACTTCAGGTGCCTTGCGATACTCGCTGACCAGTTTGGTGAAGCGATCTGCCTCACCCTTGGCGCGCGAGACGGTTTCGTCACGGTAGCCGTTGGCATCTTCAAGGATGCGCTGGGCCTGACCACGGGCTTCCGGCACGACGCCGTTGGCATAGGTTTCAGCCTGGTTGCGCGAACGCTGCTCGTCTTCACGGGCACGGATCACGTCATCGAAGGCTTCCTGCACTTCACGCGGTGCCGCTGCGCTCTGTACGTTGACCTGGGTAACGGTAATACCGGTGCGATAGGTATCCATGAAACGTTGCAGGCGCTCCTTGATTTCGCTGGCCATCAACTCACGACCTTCGGTCAGTACCTGGTCCATGGCGGTGGAACCCACCACATGGCGCAAGGCGCTTTCAGTCGCGTGCTGCAGGCTGATTTCCGGCTGATCGACGCTCAGCACGAAGTCCTGCAGGTTGCTGATCTTGTACTGCACGGTCAGCGGCACTTCGACGATGTTCTCGTCTTCAGTCAGCATTTGACCCTGTTTGGTGTAGGCACGCTCACGAGTGACGTTTTCCAGGTACTTGCGATCGATTGGCGGGAAGTAGATGTTCAAGCCCGGGCCAACCGTTTCGTAGTACTTGCCGAAGCGCAGCACCACGGCTTGCTCCTGCTCGTCGACGACATAGACCGCGCTGTACAGCCACACAGCCGCCAGCACGACGAGGACGACGCCAAGTATGCCGCCGAAGCCGCCACTTTTGCCCGAACCGCCGCCGTCATCACCACGTTTCTTACCACCACCGAACAACCCGTTCAGGCTTTCCTGCAGCTTTCGGAAGGCCTCGTCGAGATCCGGTGGTCCCTTGCGGTCGCCGTTATTGCGGCGCTTGCCACCCCAAGGATCCTGATTATTCGAGTTGCCACCCGGCTCATTCCAAGCCATAGCGCTCTCCATCTGATAAAGCAAAGACGCACCCACGGCGCGCCGACCAATGCTACAGAATGCCTGCGACTGCGGCACAACCGCTTTCTCAGGCTTTTATTGCAAAGTGTGTTGCTCGATGAACTCTGTCGGCACAACGCCTTCACGGCTGACCAGCCGATTGAGCTCCGAGCGCGGCAATCGAACGGCCAGCAAGCTGACCCCTTCTTCGTCGTATTCTTCTTTCTGCACCGCACCGAGGTCGAAAAACTGCGCACGCAGTCGAGCGAATCGTTGCGGCAAGCGCAAGGTACCCACAAACAGCTCACTGCCCAGCAACTCGGCAATGGCTTGCTCCAGCAACTCCAGGCCACTGCCATCACGCGCCGACAACCAGACCCTTAGAGGCTTGCCGTTTTCGTCGCGCTGGATTTGTGGCTCGACGCCTTCAAGCAAATCGAGTTTGTTATAGACCTCGAGGATCGGCAAGTCCTGGGCACCAATCTCGCCCAGCACCACCATCACCTGTTCGATCTGCAACATGCGATCCGGCTCGGCCGCATCGATCACGTGCAACAGCAGATCGGAGTTGCTCGACTCTTCGAGGGTAGACCGAAATGCCTCGACCAGCTTGTGTGGCAAGTGGCGAATGAAACCCACGGTGTCGGCCAGCACGATCGGCCCCAGGTCGTCCAGTTCCAGACGGCGCAAGGTCGGGTCCAGGGTGGCAAACAGCTGGTCAGCCGCATACACATCGGATTTCGTCACGTTGTTGAAGAGCGTGGACTTGCCGGCGTTGGTATACCCCACCAGAGACACGGTAGGGATATCCGCGCGCGTACGGCCACGTCGCGACTGTTCGCGCTGGCTGCGCACTTTTGCCAACCGGCCCTTGATCTGACGCAGGCGAACCCGCAACAGGCGGCGGTCGGTTTCCAGTTGGGTTTCACCCGGGCCACGCATGCCGATACCGCCACCTTGACGTTCAAGGTGAGTCCAGCCACGTACCAGGCGGGTGCTCATGTGGTCAAGCTGGGCCAGTTCTACCTGGAGCTTGCCTTCATGGGTACGGGCGCGCTGGGCGAAAATATCGAGAATCAGACCGGTGCGGTCAATCACGCGACACTCGAAAACCCGTTCGAGGTTACGTTCCTGACTCGGCGTGAGGATGTGATTGAAGATCACCAGATCTGCCTTCTCGGCATGGACCAGGTCGCGCAGTTCCTCGACCTTGCCACTGCCGATCAGGAATTTGGCGGTTGGCCGATGACGCGGCACGTTAAAAAACGCAACGGTCTCGGCGCCGGCCGAATTAGCCAACTCCTGAAACTCCTGCGGATCTTCGCGCGCCTCAGGGTCCTGTCCATCCAAGTGAACGAGGATCACTCGCTCACCACCACCGTGGCGCTCAAAGAACAAAGGAGACTCCTATCAGGCGTTACCTGGCTCAGCGTCACCCGCTTCGGATTCGGTTGCGCTAGGCAGACGAATTGGACGAACCGGCACCACTGTCGAGATAGCGTGTTTGTAAACCATCTGGCTCACGGTGTTCTTCAGCAGGATAACGAACTGGTCGAAAGACTCGATCGTGCCTTGCAGTTTGATCCCGTTGACCAGGTAGATGGAAACCCCAACTTTCTCTTTACGTAAAGTATTCAGGTAAGGGTCTTGTAGCGAATGCCCTTTTGACATGTGCCGCACTCCTTTAAGGATTCAAAATAAAAAATAGGTAAACAGATGGCTTGTGGCCGTCACACCCCCAAGGATAGACGGCAATTGCAAGGACTCAGCTCAATATGGAGATGGTCCCCAGGTATTTCAAGGCGCGCGGCAGATTGTCGCAATCCAGGCTGTCCAACCAATGTAAGTCAGCCCAACTGCGCAGCCAGGTGAACTGACGCTTTGCCAACTGGCGCGTGGCAATAATTCCACGCTCCTGCATCTCGGCTTGCGTCAGCTTGCCATCCAGGTAGTCCCAGACTTGTCGGTAGCCTACTGCACGTATAGAGGGCAACCCGGCATGCAGGTCACTTCGTTTACGCAGGGCTACGACCTCGTCAATGAATCCCTGTTCCAACATTAATGTGAATCTTTGTTTAATTCGCTCATGCAGTACTTGGCGATTCGCCGGAGCAATGGCCAAGTTCGCGACAGTATAGGGCAATTGTTGCCGCCCCGAAGCGGCTGCTTCAGTACTTTGCGCAGATTGTTGCAAGCGTAGCGCAGTCATGCTCTGACCGCTCACCCGGTAAACTTCCAAGGCTCGACTAAGGCGCTGGGGATCGTTCGGATGAATACGCGCCGCAGATTCCGGGTCGATGGCCGCCAACTGGTCGTGCAGGGCTTGCCAACCCAGGCGCGCAGCCTCTTCCTCGATCTGTGCGCGAACCTCGGCGTCGGCCGCTGGCATGTCTGCCAGGCCTTCCACCAAAGCCTTGTAATAGAGCATTGTACCGCCCACCAGCAGCGGTATTTTGCCGCGGGCGGTGATCTCGGCCATAGCCTCCAGCGCGTCACGGCGGAAATCGGCGGCTGAATAGCTCTGCGCCGGATCAAGAATATCGATCAGGCGGTGCGGGTATTCGGCCAGCAGTTCCCTGGAAGGCTTTGCAGTGCCGATATCCATGCCGCGGTAGACCAGCGCCGAATCAACGCTGATCAGCTCGCACGGCAGGACCTTGCTAAGTTCGATGGCCAGGTCGGTCTTGCCGGCGGCGGTCGGCCCCATGAGGAAAATCGCAGGAGGAAACTGGCTCATCAGCGACCGCGCAAGAACAGTTTGTCCAGATCGTCCAGGCCCAGTTGGGTCCAGGTCGGTCGGCCATGGTTGCATTGGCCGCTGCGCTCGGTGTTTTCCATGTCACGCAGCAGACCGTTCATTTCCGGCAATGCCAGGCGCCGGTTGGCGCGGATGGCGCCATGGCAGGCCATGGTGCCGAGCAATTCATTCAAATGTGCCTGGATGCGGTCACTGGTGCCGTATTCCATCAGGTCCGCCAACACGTCACCGACCAGACGATTGGCCTCGGCCTGCTTGAGCAGTGCCGGTATCTGCCGGATGGCCAGTGTTTCCGGGCCCAGGCGCTGCAACTCAAACCCCAGGCGCTGGAACCAGGCCTGGTGTTCCTCGGCGCAATCGGCTTCGCGCTGGCTGACCGCCAGGGACTCTGGCACCAACAGCGGCTGGCCACTCAAGCCTTCGCTGGCCATGGCAATTTTGAGGCGCTCGTACATGATCCGCTCGTGGGCGGCGTGCATATCGACCAGCACCAGCCCCTGGGCGTTTTCCGAGAGGATGTAGATGCCCTTGAGCTGCGCCAGGGCGTAACCCAGCGGCGGAATGTCCTCTTGTCCGGCCGGCAGCGCGGCTGCGTTGGCTTCGGGCAGCGGGGCAAAGAACTCACGGTAGGCCGCCTGCGCTTCAGCTGCCGGCACTGTGGACTGTGGCCGTGGCGAGTATTGATACTGGTAGCCGGCACCCGCGCCCGAACCCGCCGGCGTGTTGAACGTCGGCTGGGCCTGGGGTTGCTCCAGCAGCGCGTTGGCCGCCAGGCGCATTTCACCCTGCGGGCCGAACTCGCCGGCATCGATGCCGGTGGGGCGCACGATCGCCGTGGCGACAGGCGCTGCCAGATGATCGTCCGGACGCACATCGCCCAGGGC
Organism: Pseudomonas sp. TMW22090; assembly: GCF_022496665.1. Taxonomy (NCBI): domain Bacteria; kingdom Pseudomonadati; phylum Pseudomonadota; class Gammaproteobacteria; order Pseudomonadales; family Pseudomonadaceae; genus Pseudomonas; species Pseudomonas sp. TMW22090. The sequence continues at coordinate 405,156 of NZ_SCFH01000005.1, read as the reverse complement.
GCGGTGCAGCGTGCCATAAAGAAAATCGTGAACCATGCGCCCATCGCGAAAGCGCACTTCGTGTTTGGTCGGGTGCACGTTGACGTCAACGCCTGCCGGATCGACCTCGAAGAACAGCACGAAGGTCGGGTGCCGGCCATTGAACAGTACGTCGCGATAAGCCTGGCGCACGGCGTGAGCCACCAGCTTGTCGCGCACCGCACGGCCGTTCACGAAGAAATACTGCAGGTCGGCCTGGCTGCGGTTGAAAGTCGGCAAACCCACCCAACCCCACAGATGCAAGCCGTTGCGCTCGATTTCGATCGGCAGGGCCTGCTCGAGGAAACCCGCACCACAGATTGCCGCCACGCGCCGGGCGCGGGCCGCATCATCGTGCGCCTCATGCAGGCTGAGGATAGTCTTGCCGTTGTGGCGCAGGTGGAATGCCACGTCGAAGCGGGCCAGCGCCAGACGCTTGATCACTTCCTGCAGGTGATCGAATTCGGTTTTTTCGGTCTTGAGAAACTTGCGGCGCGCCGGCGTATTGAAAAACAGGTCGCGAACTTCCACCGAGGTGCCCACCGGGTGAGCAGCTGGCTGCACGCGGGGCGCCATGTCCCGGCCTTCGGTCTCGACCTGCCAGGCCTGATCGGCGTCGCGGGTGCGCGAGGTCAGGGTCAGGCGCGCCACGGAACTGATCGACGCCAATGCCTCGCCACGAAAACCAAGGCTCATGACCTGTTCGAGGTCTTCCAGGTTACGGATCTTGCTGGTGGCGTGGCGGGCCAGGGCCAGCGGCAGGTCATCCGCCGAGATTCCACGGCCATCGTCACGCACTCGCAGCAATTTGATGCCGCCCAGCTCGACATCGACGTCAATGCGCCTGGCGCCGGAGTCGAGGCTGTTCTCCAGCAACTCCTTGATCACCGAAGCCGGGCGCTCGACCACCTCGCCGGCAGCAATCTGGTTCGCCAGGCGCGGGCTGAGCAGCTCGATACGAGCATCGTTGCCGACAACTGCGCTCATTCCTTGGCCGCCAGTTCGGTGCCAGGAATGGTCAGGTGTTGCCCGGCCTTGAGGTCGTCACTTTTCAGGTTGTTCGCGCTGCGCAAGGTGGCCGGGGACACCTGGTAGCGCACGGCAATCATCGCCAGCGTCTCCCCAGGGTTGACCCGGTGATCACGCGGCCCCTGGGCGATCCCACCGGAATCACGCAACCAGGCGATGTAGGTGCCTGGCGGCGGGTTCTGCTGGAAGAATTGGCGTACGCCGCTGCTGATGGAGCGGGCCAGCGCCTGCTGGTGACTCGCCGCGGCGAGTTTCGACGCTTCGTTGGCATTGGAGATAAACCCGGTTTCCACCAGGATCGACGGGATATCCGGGGACTTGAGCACCATGAACCCGGCCTGCTCCACTCGTTGTTTGTGCAGCGGAGTGACGCGACCGATGTTGCTCAGGACCTTCTGGCCGACGTTCAGGCTGGAGGTCAGGGAGGCGGTCATCGACAGGTCGAGCAGTACGCCAGCGAGCATGCGGTCCTTGTCATCGAGGCTGACATTGCCAGCGCCCCCGATCAGGTCGGAACGGTTTTCGCTATCAGCCAGCCAACGGGCTGTCTCCGAAGTGGCACCGCGATCAGACAGGGCAAACACCGAAGCGCCGAATGCCGCCGCCGATGGGGCCGCGTCGGCATGGATCGAGACGAACAGGTCGGCGCCTTTCTTGCGGGCAATTTCGGTTCGGCCGCGCAGCGGGATGAAGTAGTCGCCGGTGCGGGTCAGTTCGGCGCGGAAGCCTTTCATGCCATTGACCTGACGCTGCAGCTCCCGGGCAATGGCCAGTACCACGTCTTTTTCACGTTGGCCACGGGAGCCCGAGGCGCCAGGGTCTTCGCCACCGTGCCCGGCATCGATGACCACGATGATTTCCCGCTTGCCAGCCGGGGCTGGCGGCAACTTGACCGGCGGATCGATTGGCGTGACCGGCACCGGCGCCACCTTGGCGACGTTGGTCGGCGCGGGAATAGGCGCGGCATCGGCAGCGTCGTCGAACAGGTCGACCACCAGGCGATTGCCGTACTGGGCGTTCGGCGCCAGGGTAAAGCTCTTGGGAGTCACGGCTTTCTTCAGGTCGATGACCACGCGCAGGTCGGTCGGCGTACGCTGGGCAGAGCGCATGGCGGTGATCGGCGTATTCGCCGAATTGACACTCAATGGTGCGCCAAGGGACGCGCCATTGATGTCAATGACCAGTCGATCCGGCGCTGTCAACGTGAAGACACTGTGTTGCACTGGCCCAGACAGGTCGAACACCAGCCGGGTGTTGTCCGGCGCTCGCCACAAGCGAACGCTGTTGACCTTCGATTCGGCCACAGCGTTGACGGTTACCGCCAAAAGCAACAATCCTACGGCAGCTACCATCGCGCGAAAGCGCATACCTGACCCCATCATTTAATTGAATTCCAATGCCAAAGCGGCACACCAGGACTCGCCACGCGAGCCTTGGGACAAAATTTTCAGCGAACGGCCGCTGTGTTGCGGGCTAATGGTAATGGTCAGGTCGGGCTTTGGCAAAAAGCCTGCACCCTTTTCGGGCCATTCAATAAGACACAACGCGTCATCTTCGAAATAATCCCGTATCCCCAGGTACTCCAGCTCTTCCGGATCGACCAGCCTGTAGAGGTCGAAATGGAAAGCCCGGACCTCGCCGATCTCGTAAGGCTCCACCAAAGTGAAGGTCGGACTTTTTACCGCGCCGACATGCCCCAGCCCCCGAATGATTCCCCGTGACAAGGTGGTCTTGCCTGCCCCCAGATCGCCCTCGAGAAAAATCAGACCATGCCCGCCAGTGGTTCGTGCAATGCGCTCGCCAAATGCGCTCATCGCTTCTTCATCAGCCAGGTACAGGTTTACTTCAGACACGGTGCTTGCTCCTCTAACAACTGACGAATGGCCGGGATCAGATCACTGGCCGCCAGCCCACGGCCCGATTTTCCTTCTTGCGCGCCGGCATTGGCATGCAGCCATACCCCCAGGCAGGCCGCGTCGTACGCGTCCATGCCCTGGGCCAGCAACGCACCGACCAATCCTGCGAGTACATCGCCCAAGCCGGCGGTAGCCATCGCCGGATGGCCTTGATGACACAGCGCCAGACGCCCATCCGGGCTGGCGATCAAGCTGCCGGCGCCTTTGAGAACGACGACAGCTGTATATTTTTTGCTCAACGCGCGGGCTGCAGCCGGGCGGTCCGCCTGGACCTCGGCCGTCGACATGCCCAGCAAGCGCGCGGCCTCCCCCGGGTGCGGGGTAATGATGCAGCCTTTGGGCAAGCTGACGTGCCCCTCGGACAGCAGGTTCAGTGCATCGGCGTCCCAGACTTGCGGCAGCGGTGCGTTGGCAGCGGCCGACAACAGGCTGCGTCCCCAGGCGTCGCGACCCAAGCCTGGGCCGACGACCAGCACCGAGACCTTTTCCAGTAACCCCATCAGCTGGTTCGCGGAGGAAGTCCCCAGCACCATGGCTTCTGGCATTCTGGCTAAAGCGGCGGGCACGTGTTCGCTACGAGTCGCCACGGAGACCATGCCCGCACCACTGCGCAGGGCGCTTTGCGCACTCAGGAGAATAGCGCCGCCGAAGCCCCGATCACCGCCGATAAGCAACACATGGCCAAATTTACCTTTATGTGACGCCGGCGCCCTGGGTGCCAGTCGAGGCAGATTGCCAGTACCCAGGCGACGAGCGCTGACAGGCGCCCGCGCCAGCAGCTGCGGCTCCGCCTGCAGGTCGTTGAATACCAACGTTCCTACTTGATCCGCCGCATCGCCGGTGAACAGCCCCAGCTTCAGGCCAATGAAAGTCACCGTCAGGTCGGCACACACAGCGCAGCCAAGGATGCGCCCGGTATCGGCACACAGGCCTGAAGGAATATCCACCGCGGCCACTGGCAGGTCGCTGCAATTGATGGCGGCGATTGCACTGGCATAGGGTTCACGTACTTCGCCGCTCAGCCCGGTGCCGAGCAAAGCGTCCAGCACGATGCCACGCAAGCATGGCTGCGCATCCCAGGCCTCAATGACGACCTGTTCGGCAACGGCTTCGGCATAAGCCCGCGCCGCATCCCCCTGCAGCCGCTGGGGGTCAGCAACAGCCAGCACTCGCACCGACCATCCCGCGCGCCGGGCCAGCACGGCAACCAGATAGCCGTCACCGGCATTGTTGCCGTGCCCCGCCAACACGCTCAGTTCGTTCGCCGCCGGCCATTGGCGCACCAGCGCGCGCCAGGTTGCCCGCGCCGCGCGCTGCATCAATTCGAAGCCTGGCGTACCTGCCGCAATCAGGCTCGCATCAAGCTCGCGGACTTGTGCGGCGCTGTACAGCGCGTCGGGTAATTCATCTTTAGTGTGCGGCATACGTCTTCGGGCTCCGATGTCTGGCAGAATTATACGCACCTCAGCTCCGGTTTCTCTCGCCTCATGCCCGCTATTACTACAGACCTGCCCGCCCTCGCCCAATCCATCAAGGACTGGGGCCGCGAGCTGGGCTTTCAGCAAGTCGGCATCAGCGGCCTCGACCTGGCCGAGCATGAGCAGCACCTGGAGCGCTGGCTGGCAGCCGGCTACCACGGCGAAATGGAATACATGGGCGCCCACGGCAGCAAACGCTCGCACCCGGAACAGCTGGTACCCGGCACCCTTCGAGTGGTTTCCCTGCGCATGGACTACCTGCCGGGCGACACCGAAATGGCCAAGCGCCTGGCACAACCTGAAAAAGCTTATGTCTCGCGCTATGCGTTGGGCCGCGATTACCACAAATTGATCCGTAAACGTGTGCAACAGCTGGCAGAAAAAATTCAGGCGGTCATTGGCCCCTTCGGCTATCGCGCTTTCGTCGACAGCGCTCCGGTGCTCGAGAAAGCGATCGCCGAAAAGGCCGGCCTGGGCTGGATTGGCAAGAACACCCTGGTGTTGAACCGCAAAGCCGGCAGCTACTTCTTTCTCAGCGAGCTGTTCGTCGACCTGCCCCTGCCGGAAGACCCGCCCCACGCCACCGAGCACTGCGGCCGCTGCACCGCTTGCCTGGACATCTGCCCTACCAATGCCTTCGTGGGGCCCTATGTGCTGGATGCCCGCCGCTGCATCTCCTACCTGACCATCGAACTCAAAAGCGCGATTCCCGAAGAACTCCGGCCGCTGATCGGCAATCGGGTGTTCGGCTGCGACGACTGCCAGATGGTCTGTCCATGGAACCGTTTTGCCCGTCCATCTGGCGAAAGCGATTTCAAGCCGCGGCACAATCTGGACAACGCTGAACTGGCCGAGCTGTTCATGTGGGATGAAGAAAAATTTCTCGGCAGCACTGAAGGCTCGCCGCTACGCCGGGCGGGTTATGAGCGTTGGCTGCGCAATCTGGCGGTGGGGCTGGGGAATGCACCGTCGAGTATTCCGGTACTGGAGGCGCTGAAGGCTCGGCGCGAGTATCCGTCGGAGCTGGTGCGCGAACATGTCGAATGGGCCCTCAAGCAACATGGACTGGCGTAGGAGCTGCCGCAGGCTGCGATCTTTTGATCTTGAAAATCGAAAGATCGCAACCTTCGGCAGCGCCTACAGGGCGGCGTCAGGCTTCGTCGTTGTAAACGAACTTGGGCATTTCCCAGTGGAATCGAATCGCCAGCAAACGCAGCAGGAATCCGCCAAACAACGTCACCAGGATGGCCTGCTCGCCAGGCATCTGCAGGTAAATGCACAACATGTAGCACCAGGCTGCGGCGAACGAGACGCTGGCGTATAGCTCGCGGCGGAAGATCAGCGGTATATCGTTGCAGAAGATGTCCCGCAGGATGCCGCCGAACACGCCGGTGATCACTCCGCTGACAGAAGCCACCAACATGCCATGGCCCATTTCCAGGGCGGTCATGCAGCCGATCAGGGTGAAAGCCACCAGCCCCACGGCGTCCAGCACCAGGAACAATGAGCGCAAGTGGCGCATCCAGCGTGCCGCAAAGATGGTGAACATGGCTGCGAACGAGGTCAGCACCAGGTATTCCGGGTGTTTGACCCAGGTCAGCGGGTAATGCCCCAGCAGCACATCGCGCACCGATCCACCGCCCAGGGCCGTGACGCAGGCGATCAGCACCACGCCAAACCAGTCCATGCCGCGACGCCCGGCAGACAGGGCGCCAGTCATGGCTTCGGCGGTGATGGCGATCAGGTAGAGCATCAGCAACATGGTGGCGGTCCTTGCAGGAAGGCGCGCAGTCTACTCACTTCGCCGAGGCACCAAAAGAGGGCGCGTGCGGTGCCCCCCGCAGGCTGCGGTCTTTTAACTTTTTTCAAGATCAAGAGATCGCAGCCTTCGGCAGCGCCTACGCAGGGCGCGTAGTCCGCAATCAGAACTTGATGAAGTGCTTGCGGTAATGTTGCAGCTCGGCGATGGATTCGCGGATGTCATCCAGGGCCAAATGGGTGCTGCCCTTCTGGAAGCTGTCACGCACCTCGGGCGCCCAGCGCGCGGCCAGTTCCTTGAGCGTCGACACATCGAGGTTGCGGTAGTGGAAATAGCTTTCCAGGGATTTCATGTGCGTATAGAGGAAGCGACGGTCCTGACAGATGCTGTTGCCACAGATCGGCGACTTGCCCTTGGGCACCCACTTCTTCAGAAAGGCAATGGTCTCGGCTTCGGCTTCAGCCATGCTGATGCGGCTGTCGCGAACCCGTTGAGTCAAGCCTGAGCCGCCATGCTGACGGGTATTCCACTCATCCATGCCGGCGAGAATTTCATCGCTATGATGGATGGCGATCACCGGACCTTCGGCCAAGGTGTTCAAATCACTGTCGGTGACGATGGTGGCCATCTCGATGATGACGTCGGTATCAGGGTTCAGACCGGTCATTTCCAGGTCGATCCAGATCAAATTCTGCGGGTTTTGCATGTGTCGGCTCCTAGGCAATGCTGCGCAGTTTAGCTTAGAGAGGTGGCTGGGCGTGCTAAACTCGCGGCCGTTTTACCTAATCGCTGCATTCTTGATACGGAACACCCATGGCCAAACGCCAACTCAATCGTCGTCAAAACTGGCGCATCGAAAAGATTCAGGGCGAGCGCGCTGCCCGCGCCGCCAAACGCGAGTCCTCGGCTGTCGAGGCACTCGAAGGTGGCGACCTGGGCCCGGAACAGACCGGCCTGGTGATCGCGCACTTCGGTGTACAGGTCGAAGTCGAAGCGCTCGATGGCGATTTGGCCGGCCAGGTATTCCGCTGCCACTTGCGGGCCAACCTGCCTGCGCTGGTAACCGGAGATCGGGTCGTCTGGCGTGCCGGCAACCAGGGCATCGGCGTCATCGTCGCGCAATTGCCGCGCAACACCGAGCTCTGTCGACCGGACAGCCGTGGCCAGCTCAAGCCGGTGGCGGCCAACGTCGACATGATCGTGATTGTCTTCGCCCCGCTGCCCGAGCCTCACGCCAACCTGATCGACCGTTACCTGGTCGCCGCCGAGCATGCGGGTATTCGCCCGCTGCTGCTGCTCAACAAATTCGACCTGATCGACGAGCAGAATGCCCCGGCGCTGAATGCCCTGCTGGCGGTCTACCGCACCCTGGGTTATCCGGTGCTGGAAGTCTCTGCGCACCACGGCAATGGCATGGAGCAGCTTCAGCAACAGCTCGATGGGCGCATCAGCGTATTCGTCGGCCAGTCCGGCGTCGGCAAGTCCTCGCTGGTCAACAGCCTGCTGCCGGAAGTCGACACTCGTGTCGGCCCGCTGTCCGAGCTCTCCGGCCAGGGTACTCACACCACCACCACCGCGCGCCTGTTCCACTTCCCCGGCGGCGGTGAGCTGATCGACTCCCCGGGCATCCGTGAATTCGGCCTGGGCCACGTCAGCCGTGCCGATGTCGAGGCCGGCTTCATCGAGTTCAACGACCTGATCGGCACCTGCCGCTTCCGCGACTGCAAACACGACCGCGAGCCGGGTTGTGCCCTGCTCAAGGCCCTGGAAGATGGCCGCGTGCAACAGCAACGGATGAACAGCTACCGCTCGATCATCGCCAGTCTGCCGGAAAGCACCTACTAAACAGCTGCCCTGCCCCCTCGATGCCGAGGGGGTGGGCTCGCTGCTGCCTGCCTGAAACCTGAAACCTGAAACCTGAAACCTGAAACCTGAAACCTGAAACCTGAAACCTGAAACCTGAAACCTGAAACCTGAAACCATTAGATGTCAGATGTTTCTGCAGGGCTTGTCCACGTCTATTGCGCCGGCGCGCCCGGTTTCGGCGCCGCATCCTCGAACAGATTCAACCGCTCGCGAATCTCATGCGCCGGTATCGGCTGCTGGTCGGCAGGCAAGGCATTCGGATCAACCGGAGTGGCCGGGACCTCCCCCGGCGCGCCCTGCCCCTGGGGCAGCGCTCCCGAAGGATCAGCACCTTGCGCCCCTTCAATGGCTTCCTGGGCCTTTTTGGTCAAGACCACTATGTCGATACGGCGATTGACCGGATTGACCGGGTTGACCCGGTCAAACAAGGCCGAAGACGCGTAACCGACCACGCGCGCCACCTGCGATTCAGGATAACTACCCGCTACCAGTGCACGTCGTGCGGCGTTGGCGCGGTTGGCCGAGAGTTCCCAGTTACCAAACTCGCCGCTGCCGGTGTACGGCGTGGCATCGGTGTGGCCACTGATGCTGATCTTGTTCGGCACAGCCTTGATGGTATCGGCCATGGCCAGCAGGATGTCTTCGAAGTAAGGCTTGAGCCGGGCGCTGCCCGAGTCGAACATCGGCCGGTTTTCCGCGTCCATGATCTGGATACGCAAGCCGTTCGGGGTAATCTCGAACAGGATCTGGTCCTTGAATTTCTGCAGCTGCGGGTTCTCGTCAACCTTGTTCTGCAACTCCTGCAGCAACAGTTCCAGGCGCTCTTTCTCGACCTGCTCGGCCATGCCTTCGACCTGCTCGGTATCGATGGTCACCTTGTCCGGCTGCGGCTGGGACTTGACCTCAGGATTGAGGGTGTTCTCCGGCGCCAGGGTCGGCGAGCCGCCCAGATCGATGATGTAGGGCGTGCCACTTTCGGAGAACCCGATAGGGTCCTTGAAGTAGCCGGCGATGGCGATCTTCTGCTCAGGCGTTGCCGTGGACAACAGCCACAACACCAGGAAGAACGCCATCATCGCCGTCGCGAAGTCGGCGAAGGCGATTTTCCAGGCGCCGCCGTGATGCCCGCCGGCGATGCGTTTGACGCGCTTGATGATTATCGGCTGGTTGTTTTCCATGACTCAGCGTCCGCGAACCGCTTGTTCCAGCTCGGAGAAGCTTGGACGGTGCGCCGGGTACAGGACCTTGCGCCCGAACTCCACCGCCAGCGACGGCGGCATGCCGGAGGCCGAGGCGACCAGCGAAGCCTTGATGGCTTCGTAGACGTTCAACTCTTCCTTGGCATCGTGGGCCAGGGAAGTGGCCAGCGGGCCGAAGAAACCGTAGGCCGCGAGGATACCGAAGAAGGTCCCCACCAGTGCCGCACCGACGTGCATGCCGATCGCTTTCTGGTCGCCTTCACCCAGGGAAGCCATGGTCACCACGATACCCAGTACCGCAGCCACGATACCGAAACCCGGCATGGCGTCGGCGATGCCGTTGACCGCGTGGGATGGGTGCTCGAGGTCTTCCTTGAGGCTGTAGAGCTCCATGTCGAACAGGCCTTCAAGCTCATGGGGAGCCATGTTGCCGGAGGACATGATGCGCAGGTAATCACAGATGAAAGCGGTCATGCGCTCATCTTTGAGCACAGTCGGGTACTTGGCGAAGATCGGGCTCGCCGCCGCATCTTCGATGTCGCCTTCGATGGCCATCATGCCTTCACGGCGGCTCTTGTTGAGGATTTCGTAGATCAGGCCCAGCACTTCGAGGTAGAAGGCGTGACTGAAACGCGATCCGAACATGCTCAGGGATTTCTTGAGCACGTGCATCGTCATGTAGCCGGGGTTGGCCTGCAGGAAGGCGCCGAGCGCCGCACCGCCGATGATCAGTACCTCGAAAGGCTGGATCAGGGCGGCAATTTTGCCGTGGGATAGCACGTATCCGCCGAGCACGCTCGCGAATACGACAATGATGCCGATTATTTTAGCCATAGGTAGGAGAGCACTTACTGAGTCGGGTTCAAGGTCATATTCGGAAGTTAAACAATCTCTTCTTCTACTTATCGGCGAAACTGCGCCAGACTATAGCCCGTTCAGGCGAAAAGCCACTTTGGCTCATTCAGCGCGCAGGTAATGCAGACGATGATCACGTCCATCCATGGCTAATGAAACGAACGTTCCAACCCCAAAACCAACGACGCTCGAAGGCTGGATCAAGCTTCTCGACAGCGTCCGGCTGCCCGTACCGCAGGCCAGCCATGACCGGGTATGCCAGGCGATTCGCAACAGCCGCAGCTCACTGCGTGACATCGCCGAACTGATCCAGGGCAGCCCGGCCCTAGCGCTGAGCGTGATTCGTGAAGCCAATCGGCAGGTGCGCAGCGGCCTTAGCGAACCGGCGGAAAACCTGGAAGTGGCGATCAATCGTCTCGGCCTCAAACGCACTGAAGAACTGCTCGCCCGCCTGCCGACGCTGCCCCAGATGCAAATCCCTGCGACCTTGCGCCAGTTGCAGTTGATCAGCCAGCACGCGACCCAGCAGGCCAACGGCTTTTTCGCCAGCCGCCTGGCCCGGCTCTGGCAGGACATCCATTGGGGTAGCCTGCTGTTCCTGTCACCACTGTGGCCGATGGCGCTGATCTACCCGCAGTTGCTCGAAGAGTGGGAACGGCGCGTGATTCATAGAGGTGAATCCGCGCGCAAGGTCGAACAGCAGTTGTTCGGCGTGCGTTTGCTGGACATCTGCCAGGCCCTGGTCGATCTGTGGCGCCTGCCGATCTGGGTGCAGCAGGGTTACCGCCTGTTGCTCAAGGAACAGCGCGAACTGGTCAAGGTGCTGCGCATTGCCCGCGACAGTGACCACCCGTTGCGCCAGCAGAATAGCCTGGATGACGACCCGACCCTGCGTCGCTGGCTCAATCAACCTGCCAACACCGTACTACTGGCCAATGGCCTGGCGCTGTCGGCACAACAAGCCTGGGACAGCCCCCACAGCAGACGCTGGCAGTACCTGACCAGCCTGTACCTGCAAGTTTCGATGGACGAGGTGCAGCAGCAATTGCACCAGCAGGCTGCCAACAGCGCCCGCTACCATGCCATGCCGGACCTCTGGCACCCGGCGGTCTCACTGATCTGGCCCTGGGACACCCCGCGCCAGCAGGCAGGCTCACAGCCGACCCCGCCGCCGACTGCGCAAGACCTGGCCAAATGGCGCAAGGTGTGTGCCGAGTTGCTGGTGGAGCCGAGCCGCTTTGCCAATGCGATGCACCTGACCACGTCCGCCAGGGATGCCCTGGTTGCCTGCGGCATGCGCCGGGTGCTGATCCTGATGGCTGATCGCACTCACGCCAATTTACGCGTGCATCAGAGCGCCGGACTGCCCAAGGACGCCGCCAGCCTGAATTTGCTGGTCAGCCAGAGCACCGTGCTGCAACGCCTGCTCGCCCAGCAGGCCCAGGTGCGCCTGACCCCGGAAAATAATGCACAATTTTCCGCATTGCTCCCGGCCAGCCTGCGCTCGCTGTTTGGCGGCGAGCATTTGCTGCTGCGTTCACTGGTCAATAATGGCCGGGTGATCATGCTGGTGGTGGCGGACCAGGGTGGCGGACCGTTCTCGGATATCACCGTACAAGCCTTCGGCAAAACCGCGCAGTGCATCGAGAAGGCGCTGCACAGCTTTAGCCACCGTGGCCAATGAGGCTGCGTTACAATCCCCCTTTTTGTGCTCGGGAGACCTCACATGTCTGACTTCTCTGGCTTGGCGCTGGTCATCGAGCCCGGCGACCTGCTCGCCCGTCTCGACGCGCGCAATCTGATCCTGGTGGACCTCACCAGCAGTGCCCGCTACGCCCAAGGGCATATTCCTGGCGCGCGCTTTGTCGACCCCAAGCGCACGCAACTCGGCCAGCTACCCGCTCCGGGCCTGATCCCGCCACACGCGGCACTTGAAGCGCTGTTCGGCGAACTGGGCCACCACAAGGATGCGCTGTACGTGGTGTATGACGACGAAGGCGGCGGCTGGGCCGGGCGCTTCATCTGGCTGCTCGACGTCATCGGCCACAAGCACTACCACTATCTGGATGGCGGCCTGCTGTCCTGGCTGGCGGATGGCCTGCCGGTCTCGACCGAGGTCCCGGCTTCGGCGGGAGGCCCGGTAAGCCTGACCTTGCACGACGAACCCACGGCCACCCGAGAGTACCTGCAAAGCCGGATTGGCGCCGCCGACCTGGCCATTTGGGACGCGCGCGCGCCGCAGGAGTATTCCGGCGAGAAGGTCCTGGCTGCCAAGGCCGGACACATTCCCGGAGCCATCAATTTTGAATGGACCGCCGGCATGGATCAGGCGCGCAACCTGCGCATCCGTAAAGACATGCCGCAGATCCTGGAACAACTGGGGATAACCCCGGACAAAGAAGTTATTACTCACTGCCAGACTCACCATCGTTCTGGCTTCACTTATCTGGTGGCCAAGGCGCTCGGTTATCCGCGGGTCAAGGGTTACGCCGGCTCCTGGGGCGAATGGGGCAACCATCCCGACACTCCCGTAGAGATCTAAGGTTTTTAAGGACAGTTAATGAACAAGCGTCTGTTTATCCTCAGCCAATACCTGCTGCCTCATCACTTGCTCTCGCGACTGGCCGGCTGCATTGCCGAATGCCGTGTGCGCTGGTTCAAGAATGCCTTCACCGCCTGGTTCGCCAAGCGCTACCAGGTGGACATGTCCCAGGCACTGGTAGAAGACCTGACTGCCTATGAACATTTCAATGCGTTCTTCACCCGCGCCTTGAAAGAGGGCGCGCGCCCTCTGGACGAAACGCCGGGGGCGATCCTCAGCCCGGCCGACGGCGCAGTCAGCCAGCTTGGCCCGATCGAGCATGGTCGCGTTTTCCAGGCCAAAGGCCACAGTTTCAGCGTGCTGGAATTGCTCGGTGGCGATGCGGCCAACGCTGCACCGTTCATGGGTGGCGACTTCGCCACCATCTACCTGTCGCCGAAAGACTATCACCGCGTGCACATGCCGCTGGCCGGCACCCTGCGCGAGATGGTCTACATCCCGGGCCGCATTTTCTCCGTCAACCAGACGACTGCTGAAAACGTGCCGGAACTGTTCGCCCGCAACGAGCGCGTCGCATGCATTTTCGACACCGAGCGCGGGCCGATGGCCGTTGTGCTGGTCGGGGCAATGATTGTGGCCTCGATCGAAACCGTCTGGGCAGGCCTGGTCACTCCGCCCAAGCGTGAACTGAAAACCTTCCGCTACGACGAGGCCGCCCGTGCGCCGATCCACCTGGAAAAAGGGGCGGAATTGGGGCGCTTCAAGCTAGGTTCGACCGCCGTGGTGCTGTTCGGCCCGGATCAGGTGAAATGGGCTGAAGGCCTGGGTGCACTGTCGCCGGTGCAGATGGGCCAGGCGCTGGGCTTGCCGAAGGCCTGATAACCGGCCTGTCCCGGTAGGAGCTGCCGAAGGCTGCGATCTTCTGATGTTAAAAACAGAGTCAAAAGATCGCAGCCTGCGGCAGCTCTACGGGGGCGGCATGGTTTTTATATTCGCAATGAAAAGATCGCCGCCTGCGGCAGCGCCTGCACGGTCTGATTCCTGCTATGGTTTTCGCCATGAATGAGACCACCCCACTCCAGCTGTTACGTGCACCGCTCCCTCAACAGGCTCGCCTGTCGTTCTGTGAGCCAACCCCGCGCGATCTCAAGCGCTGGATCGCCAACCTGCCCAAGGCCAACATTGGCGAAACGGCCCGCTTGCTCTATCAGGGCCTGGGCGAACTCAACCAGCTGCTCACCCCCAGTGACAATCGCCTGCAATTGCTCGAGCTGTTGCGACCCGAGGTGTACTACGTCTGCAAACACCTGGAGCGGCACTTCCTGCATCAGGCGATCGTGCTGGACGAGCGCTCGCGCAAGATCGCCAACCTGTGCCAGGCATTGCAAAGTCACCTGGCGATTGGTTACAAGCAGATCGTCCTGCGCGTGTCACCGCGCTTCAGCAAAGATCGCGCCGCGCTCTTGACTCAAGCGCTGCAACGGGCAATCCATTGCCTCAACGGGCCGCTGATGCGCGCGACGCAGCTGTATTGCCCGGCGCCGGAAGGCCTCTGGCTGGAGCTGCATCAACTCTACCAAATCGCCTGCTCGCACCAGCTCCAGCGCCAGAATGTGCGCGACGAATTGGCCAGCCAGACGCAAAACCTCAGCATTGAGCAGACCTATGTCACGGCGCTGCTGATGGGTGCTGCACGCTGCAATCAACTGCGGCAGAACCAGATTGCCCGTCTCGCCGAAGTGCTGGAGTCATGGAGCTCGCTGATACGCCTGAATCCGGGCCAATCGGTGGAAGGGCTGTTCGCCGTCGCGCCAATGCTCGATACCGCGCCGCGCTACCGCTCCAAATTCAGGAGCGAACAGCAGGGCGATTTGCTGGCCATTGATACCACCCCGCTGGTGGCGGCCATCGACGCTCATCTGCACAAGACCGACTCGGCCCAACCTCTGCTGGTGCCGACGGGTTTGAGCCTGGATACCTTGCAACACCTGAGTGCCGCCTGGGGGCAGACCGCCGAGCGCAGTTTTCAACGCACGGCAAGCCAGGGCCAACTGACCCTGTGCGTCGGCATGAGCGCCCTGCATTTCTATCTGGGTGGCCAGCGCTCGTTCAGTGAGCTGCTGAAAAACCACGGCGGCCGGCAGGCGAAATTTTCTGCGCTGTCGTCGGCCACCAAGGGCCAGGACCAATGGAGCCACGCCTTCGACGTGGCGCCGGAGGGCAACACCCAGGACCTGCTGCCCTACGAAGAAATCGAATACCCGCAGCTGCAAAATGATGACGGCAATGACACGGCCGACAGCAATCGGCATTTTCCGACTTATGTCTTGCCTGTGGTCAACCACAGCCCGGGAGGCTATTGCCTGGCATGGCCTGGCGAAGTACCCGCCGAGCTTCAGGCGGGTGAGATGGTCGGCATCGAGGATGTCGCGGGCCAGGGCTGGAGTATTGCGGTGGTGCGCTGGATTCGTCAGGTTCGTGGCGGCGGCACACAGATGGGCATCGAACAGGTTGCACCGTACGCCGAGCCCTGTGGCCTGCAACTGGTGCGCACCCGTGATGATCACAGCCACTACCTGCGCGGCCTGTTGTTGCCCGCGATCAGCTCGGTAGACCTGCCCGCCACACTATTGGCACCGCGGCTGCCCTTTCAGGAAGGGCAAAAGGTGATGATCAACACCAACGGCGAGGAACATCGGGCAGGGCTGGATCGGCGGGTGGCGAGTACCAACAGTTTTAATCAGTTCGCTTACCGGTCTTTGGAGGGTGCCAAAAACGATAACGCCGCCGGTGGCGGCGTCGAGGAAGACTTTGATTCTTTGTGGAAGTCGCTTTGAGGTTAGGCATGAAAAATGTGGTGCGGCCATCGCGGGCAACCTTTGCTCCCAGGTCGGTGATTCTGTGGGAGCAAGGCTTGCCCGCGATGAGGCCTGATCAAGCGACTAAAGCCTTAGAGCTGCCCATCACGATCGCGAAAGCCCAGCAGATACAGCACCCCATCCAGCCCTAGGGTCGAAATCGCCTGCTTCGCCGACTGCTTGACCAGAGGTTTGGCACGGAACGCCACGCCCAACCCGGCGATCGCCAGCATCGGCAAATCGTTGGCGCCGTCGCCCACCGCAATCGTCTGCTCCAGACGCAGGCCTTCCTTGTGGGCCAGCTCCCGCAACAGATCCGCCTTGCGCTGCGCATCGACAATTGGCTCGACCGCCACGCCAGTTACCTTGCCGTCGACCACTTCCAGTTCATTGGCAAATACGTAGTCGATGCCCAGTTTGGCTTGCAGCTGCTTGGCGAAGTAAGTGAAGCCGCCTGACAGGATCGCTGTCTTGTAGCCCAGGCGCTTGAGTTCGGCGAACAGGGTCTCGGCGCCTTCGGTCAGGCGCAGCGAGGCGCCGATCGAATCCAGCACGCTGACGTCCAGCCCCTGCAGCAAGGCCAGGCGCTCCTTGAAACTCGCGCGGAAATCCAGCTCGCCGGCCATCGCCCGCTCGGTGATCGCAGAAACCTGCTCGCCCACACCCGCGGCCTTGGCCAGTTCATCAATGACTTCGGCTTCAATCAGCGTGGAGTCCATGTCGAACACCGCCAGGCGGCGGTTGCGGCGGAACAGCGAATCTTCCTGGAAAGCGATATCGACGTTCAGGTCCTGCGCCACGCTGAGGAACTCGGCCCGCAGCGCCTGCGGGTCGGCCGCTTCGCCACGCACAGAAAACTCGATACAGCCCTTGCCCTTGTCGGCCGGCGTATCCAGCGGCATGCGTCCCGACAAGCGATCGATATGATCGATATTCAGCCCGTACTTGGCCGTGATCGAGCTGACGGCCTGCAATTGCTCGGCAGTCACCTTGCGGGTCAACAGGGTAACGATGTGGCGTTTTTTTCCCTGGTTGCCGACCCACTGCTGGTAATCCTCTTCGGAAACCGGCGTGAAACGGACCTGTTGATCGAGCTTGTAGGCCGTAAACAGTATGTCCTTGAGGACGGACTTGCCTTGCTCGGTGTCGGGAATCTCAACCAGGATGCCGAACGACAGGGTGTCGTGGATCACCGCCTGGCCGATGTCGAGAATGTTCACACCACCCTGGGCCAGAACCCCGGTAATGGCCGCAGTCAGACCCGGACGGTCGACTCCCGTGATGTTTATCAGGACGATTTCGCGCAAGGCGCACCCCCGCAAGTGGAAAAAAACCGCATTCTACCCACATTCAGTGACCATCGGGCACCGTGAGCGCTTTGCCGGTCTGGGGCCTGTCGCTATACTGCGCGTCAACTTCACGGACAAAAGAGCCGAGCTCAAGTGAACCGGCCCACGCCAGTAAAAACCGATAACTTCTTTCTGCTGATCTTCCGGGCACTGCGCCATCGCCGTGTACCGATTGCATTACGCATTGCCAGCCATAACGTGATCCTGGTCGCCCTGGCCCTGGTCATCTACGCCTGCGTGATGGGATTGCAGTTCAAGCAGGCCATGCATGAGCAGGCGGATGCGCTGGGTGAAAGCCTGACCACGCAAACCGCCACCTCCGCCACCGAGTTGCTGGTGTCCAATGACATCCTCAGCTTGAACGTGCTGCTCAACAACCTGACCAAGAACAAGCTGGTGGCTCATGCGGCCATCTATAGCGTGGATAACCGCATCCTCGCCGAAGCCGGTCAGCGCCCCAAGCACAGCCTGCTGGGCGAAGCCGAGGGCATGTACCAGAGCAAGATCACTTTCCAGGACGTGACGGCCGGGCAACTGCGCATTAGCCTGGACATGGATCAGTTCCAGCAGCCGATGACCATCAGCCTGCAGAGCATGGGCATTCTCAGTGCCATTCTGCTGGCCTTGTCCCTGGCGCTGAGCCTGCGCCTGGGTCGGCACATCTCCACGCCACTGCTGCAACTGCGCGTGTGGCTGCGCAACATCGACGAATACACCCCGGCCACCGAGCGTCAGGACGAGATCGGCGACCTGGCGCGTCAACTGCACGCCAACTTCGCCCCGGAGCCGGTTGAACCGGAGCCGGACCCGGAGCCTGAGTACGAAGAGACAGAGGACGAAGACGAGCCGTCTTTCGAAGTGCGCAACCTGCGTGACCCGAGTTTCGACGAAACCAGGCCGGTGGCCGGCTTGAAGCCTGCGCCTCGGCAGATTGTCAGCACTGTCGAAGATGATGACGACGAAGACCCGTTTGCCGACCTGCGTGACGAAGCAGTGGCCAGCGCGCCCAAGCCCGTGGTTAAAGCGCCTGCTTCCAACGTGCCTCAACACAGCGCGGTGCTGGCCGTGCAACTGGGTGCCCAGGATCAACTGCGCCGCCTGCCCCGTACTCGCCTTGAGGAGTTGCTCAAGCGTTATCGCGACTGCCTCGACCAGGCCGCCTCGCTCTATCAGAGCGAGCTGCACACCCTGAACGACGGCAGCACCCTGATGCTGTTCCACACTGAAGACAGCGGCGAAGACTACCTGACCAATGCGATCTGCTGTGGCGAGTTGCTGCGCGCACTGGGTCATCAGTTGCAGATCGAAGTGGCCGACTCGGGCATTACCCTGCAACTGCAGCTGGGCCTGACCCTGGGTGACGAGCTGTTCGGTCTGAGCCAGATTGACCTGCTGCTGACCGAATCGGCCCAGGACGCCCTGGCCTTGTCTCAACACAGCCGCAACCTGCTGCTGGTGGAACGCAAGATCGGCGACGACGTGCTGATCCGCCAGCGCGCGCGGATCCGCCCGATCGCCAGCCCTGAAGGCGCCTGCTGCGTGGAGCGCTTGATGGAGCCGTATCCATCGATGCTGGAGCGGCAACTGGCGCGGATGCATGAGCGCCGGGCTTAAGCCCTGATGTGAAAAAGCCCGCAGACAAGTAATTGTCTGCGGGCTTTTTGTTGCCTGTGCTGGCGCCATCGCGGGCAAGCCTTGCTCCCGTTATGGGTCTGCACATGTTCTGTGGACCACCGCAGGTCACTGTGGGAGCGGGCTTGCCCGCGAAGAGGCCCCCACAGGCAACATCGATCTCCCAAGACAGACAGAACAAAGCCCGCACAAGGCGGGCTTTGTTCTGGCCTCATTCAGGCCTTAAAACCTGAACACTTCCATATCGGTGCGAATCGGCGAAGCCATCGGGATCTTCGGCTGTTTGTCCTTTTCCGCTGCGGGTGCGGCAGGCTTGGCGGCCGGTTTTTTCGGCCCTTCGGCAACTGGGGGCTGGTTGGCCAGGGGCTTGAGCGCCACAGACAGCTGCTCGGCCAGCCGTTGCAGCAATACGCCCTGGGCCTGGACCTGCGCCGCCGTGCCGCCTGCGTGCTGCTCCTGCAGATGAATGATGCGGTTGTCCCGCACCTGGCCGCGACGGTCGATCAAGCGCCATTGCGCATCCAGGATAGCTGGCTGCGACTCACCCGAATCCAGGCGTGTAATGGTCAACAACACCTGCACATCCGGCGTGAAGCCAAGCGTCGCCGGCGCCAACACCACGCGCTGGCTGTCCAGGTGACCAGACACCTGGCGTAGCAGCAATTGATCGATGTCCGAAGACAGGCTGCCAGCCCAACGACCGTCGGTCGACGCCTGGAGGCTGCCATCCGGTTGCCGCTGCAAGAGGGTCTCACGTTGCAGGTAGTCGGCAATTGTCACCGGCCCCAGCAAAACCGCCATGCCGGCACTTTGTGCCGGCTGCACCGGATTACCGCTGTCCAGCTGATACAGCGACACCGGTTGGTGAACGCTGCAACCCGCCAGGCCAAGAACGCCAGCGAGCATCAAGATAAAAGGAAGGCGCAGAGCAGTCATCGTCCCATCCAGGTGGTTGCCATACGGCTAACCACAGTGAAAATACTCAATAAATATGAAGATCGCTCGGCCACGCCGGCGCTTGAAAGGCCGTATCATCCGTGAATATGCGTCCCGACTCCAGCGCGAAAGCGTCGATCTACGCGTTAAATCGTAGATCGAGCGCTCTAGCACGCCTAATTGAGGTTTTCGACGAACAGCGCATCCACCCTTTGAAAGCCTCGTGGCAGTTTGTTACCACGGCGCCCACGCTCACCTTTATAGTGTTCGAGGTCGTCTGCCTTGAGCGAAAGCGTGCGTTTGCCGGCCTGCAGCACCAGTGTGGCGCCATCGGGCAGCACGGCGATGTCCGTGACATATTCTTCGCGACTGGCTACTCGCTCACCGGGAATGCCGATGATCTTGTTGCCTTTGCCCTTACCTAATTGTGGCAGATCACTGATCTTGAAGATCAGCAGGCGACCTTCGGTGGTCACCGACGCCAGCCAGTTATGCTCACGATCAGCAACCGGGCGTGGCAGGATCACCTTGGCGTTGTTCGGCAGGCTCAACAGCGCCTTCCCCGCCTTGTTCTTGGCCTGCAGGTCCTCGCCCTTGACCACGAATCCATAACCGGCGTCGGATGCGATCACGTACAGCGCATCGTCCTCGGGCATCATCACGCATTCAAAGGTGGCGCCTGGCGGCGGCGCCAGGCGACCGGTCAGGGGTTCGCCCTGGCCACGGGCCGATGGCAGTGTATGCGCCGCGACCGAGTAGCTGCGACCGGTAGAGTCGATAAATACCGCGAACTGGTTGGAGCGCCCGGCAGCCAGGGCCTTGTACCCATCACCAGCCTTGTAGGACAGCCCGGTGGCGTCGATTTCGTGGCCCTTGGCGGAACGTACCCAGCCTTTTTCCGACAGCACCACCGTGACTTTCTCGTTCGGCAGCAGGTCGTGCTCGGTCAGGGCCTTGGCCTCGGCGCGCTCGACGATTGGCGAGCGACGGTCGTCGCCGTAGGTTTCGGCGTCCTTGATCAGCTCGGTGCGCACCAGTTTCTTCAACTTGGCCTCGCTGCTCAGCAAGGCTTGGAGCTTCGCTTGCTCCTTGAGCAGTTCGTCCTGCTCGCTGCGCAGCTTCATCTCTTCCAGCCGCGCCAGTTGACGCAGGCGGGTGTCGAGGATGTAGTCGGCCTGGATCTCGCTCAGGGCAAAGCGCTCGATCAGCGCAGCCTTGGGGTGCTCCTCAGTACGGATGATGTGGATCACTTCATCCAGGTTGAGGTAGGCAATCAACAAGCCGTCCAACAGGTGCAGGCGACGCTCGACCTTGTCGAGGCGGAATTGCAGGCGGCGACGCACGGTCTGCACGCGGAATTCAAGCCATTCCACCAGCAGCGCGCGCAGGTTCTTCAGCTGCGGCTTGCCGTCCAGGCCGATGATGTTGATGTTGACCCGGTAGCTCGACTCCAGCTCGGTGCTGGCGAACAGGTGCTGCATTAACCCATCGTGGTCGAAATTCTTGCGCGCGCCCGGGATGATCACGATCCGGCACGGGTTCTCGTGGTCCGATTCGTCGCGCAGGTCAGCGATCTGCGGGGCCTTGGAAGGCTTGGCCTGCATCATCGCGGCGATCTGTTCCAGCACCTTGGCACCGGACACCTGGTGCGGTAATGCGGTAACGATGATGTCGCCGTCTTCGATGTGGTACACGGCGCGCATGCGCACCGAGCCGCGACCGGTCTCGTAGATTTTCAGCAGGTCGGCGCGGGGGGTGATGATCTCCGCCTCGGTCGGGTAGTCCGGACCCTGGATGTGCTCACAGAGTTGTTCGACCGTGGCCTTGGGTTCATCCAGCAAACGTACGCAGGCCGTGGCCACTTCACGCAGGTTGTGCGGCGGCACGTCGGTGGCCATGCCCACGGCGATGCCGGTGGTACCGTTGAGGAGGATATTCGGCAAACGTGCAGGTAATACCAGCGGTTCGTCGAGCGTGCCGTCGAAGTTTGGCCCCCAATCCGCCGTGCCCTGTCCCAACTCGCTGAGCAGTACTTCGGAATAACGCGACAACCGCGCCTCGGTGTAACGCATGGCGGCGAACGACTTGGGATCGTCGGGCGCACCCCAGTTGCCCTGGCCGTCGACCAGCGTGTAGCGATAGCTGAACGGCTGGGCCATCAGGACCATGGCTTCGTAGCAGGCCGAGTCACCGTGCGGGTGGAATTTACCGAGCACGTCACCGACGGTACGCGCCGACTTCTTGTGCTTGGAATCGGCGTCCAGCCCCAACTCGCTCATCGCATAGATAATGCGCCGCTGCACCGGCTTCAGGCCGTCGCCGATATGTGGCAAGGCGCGGTCCATGATCACGTACATGGAGTAGTTGAGGTAGGCACTTTCGGTGAAGTCAGCCAGCGATCGGCGTTCTACGCCGTCTAAGCTGTCTGCAAGGATGTCGCTCATGCGGGCCTCATCGGTTCGTTGTCTGGCGCAGCAGCATGGTGCCACCGCGCTGAGTAAATTCAAGTTTGTTCAGGGCGCTCATACCGAGCAGCACCTGTTTGCCTTCCAGCCCGGGGGCGACCAGCGCGCGAACGTCACGCAGCACGATGTCGCCGACCTGCAGCCGGTCGATTCGGGTTCGATAGCCCTTGCTCAAACCGTTGGCGGTACTCAGGGTCACCCCGAAGCCCTCTTCCAGTTTCAGCTGCTTGGCCATCTCTGCCGGGACCGACACATCAGTCGCCCCGGTGTCGAGCATGAAATCCACCGGCTGGCCGTTGATCTGGCCGCTGGCGACGAAGTGGCCCTGGCGATTGCTGGCCAGTTTTACCTCGATGAACCCCTCGCCCTGTTCGGAGTCGACCACAACGTTGGGATTTTGCTGGCGCGCTTCCCATTCGCCGAAAAACCGCGTCGCCAGAAACAACGCGGCGCACCAGGCCAGCACCATCAGCACACGGCCGGCACGCTTGCCCGGCGTCTGTTGACTCATGATTTGCCACCCCAGCCGCCTTCAGGCGCGGCAAAGCGCCAGATGAACGGGCGAACCTCGCCATCGACGCGAGCCCCTGTGTTGTTGTCTACGCCTATCCAGACGCCCGTGGCGTCCACTACCAGTGCTTCTTCCAGCCCGTAGTCCTGTGGATAACGCCGGTCATCCTGCAGCAACTCGGCGGCATACGACCAGCAACGCTCGACCTTGGCCGTTGTTGCATCGCGCCGGCATATCTCATAGGCATTGCGTTCGAGGGTGAACAGCTTGCCGTTGAACAATGACAGGTCGGCGAAGTCCAGCGACACCGGTCTTGCGTGGTGAAACTGCGGCGGCTGCGCTCGCTTGCCACCCTCGCTCAGCAGCACACAGTTGCCGTCACAGTCCCATTGCGTGGCCCCACGTTTGATCAGCAGCAGGCCGCGGCGATCACGCTCGGCGGCCAGCCATAGCTGGTCGCCTTGCGGGTTGACCGCCAGGCCTTCGAACAGTGCATTGAAGCGCAACAACATGCCCCCGGCCCGCGCCTCGCGGACCAGCCTGGGCGCAATGTTCAACCAGGACGCAGGTCCGGTTGGCGGCACCTGCAACACGGCCGCATGGGATTCGCTGACGATGTATCGATTACCGGCGTTGTCGCAGGTGATGCCTTCGAAGTCCAGGTCGCCGCCGCGCACGAATGATGCCGCCCAACTGCGCGAGCTCAAGCTCCAGGGCAAACCGCTGGCCGGTACCACGGGCACATCGATGTGCACGGCTGCGGCCTGCCAGGGATCCTGCCGGGTATCGAGACGGTAGATCTGGTCATCGTCGCGATCGGACACCGTCCACAGCTCGCCGCCGCACTGCGCCAGCCCTGACAGGTTGCCGCCATGCATGCCGGCCACGGCATGCCCGGACACCAGGCGCAACTCCGGGACCGGGTCGGCCAACGCCGCCGTGCTCAGGAGTAACGCACACGCCAGGGCCAAGCCAACCCGCATCAGCCAAGAACCTCGGCCAGGTTACCTTTGGACTCCAGCCAGGACTTGCGATCGCCAGCGCGTTTTTTCGCCAGCAGCATGTCCATCATTTCAGCGGTGGCTTCGTAATCTTCCAGCGTCAGCTGCACCAGGCGCCGGGTGTTCGGGTCCATGGTGGTTTCGCGCAGTTGCGGCGGGTTCATTTCACCCAGGCCTTTGAATCGGGTGACCTGTGGCTTGCCGCGCTTCTTCTCGGCCACCAGGCGATCGAGAATGCCATCACGCTCGGCCTCGTCCAGGGCGTAGAAGATCTCCTTGCCGAGGTCGATACGGTACAGCGGTGGCATCGCGACATAGACGTGACCGGCATCCACCAACGGGCGGAAATGCTGCACGAACAACGCGCACAGCAGGGTCGCGATGTGCAGCCCGTCGGAGTCGGCGTCGGCGAGGATGCAAATCTTGCCGTAACGCAGCTGGCTCATGTCCGCAGCACCGGGATCAACGCCAATCGCCACGGCGATGTTGTGCACTTCCTGGCTCGCGAGGACTTCACTGCCGTCGACTTCCCAGGTGTTGAGGATCTTCCCGCGCAGCGGCAGGATGGCCTGAAACTCCTTGTCCCGCGCCTGCTTGGCCGAACCGCCGGCGGAATCACCTTCCACGAGGAACAGCTCGGAACGCATCGGGTCCTGCCCGGCGCAGTCGGCGAGTTTGCCCGGCAATGCCGGGCCTTGGGTGATGCGCTTGCGCTCGACCTTCTTGCTGGCCTTCAGGCGACGCCCGGCGTTGTTGATCGCCAGCTCAGCCAGGAGCATGCCGGTTTCCGGATTGGCGTTGAGCCACAGGCTGAACGCATCCTTGACCACCCCGGAGACAAACGCCGCCGCCTCACGAGACGACAGGCGCTCCTTGGTCTGGCCGGAGAATTGCGGCTCCTGCATCTTCATCGACAGGACGAAGGCAATGCGTTCCCAGACGTCTTCCGGCGCCAGCTTCACACCGCGCGGCAGCAGGCTGCGGAATTCGCAGAATTCGCGCATGGCGTCGAGCAAGCCCTGACGCAAACCGTTGACGTGGGTGCCGCCCTGGGCCGTCGGGATCAGGTTGACGTAGCTTTCCTGCACGCTGTCGCCGCCTTCCGGCAACCACAGCAGCGCCCAATCGACCGCTTCCTTGTTACCGGCCAGGCTGCCGCAGAACGGCTCGTCCGGCAGGCGTTCGAACTCGGTGACCGCATCGACCAGGTAGGAGCGCAGGCCGTCTTCGTAATGCCATTCGACTTTCTCGCCGGAGGCCTTGTCTTCAAAACTGACCAGCAAGCCGGGGCATAGCACGGCCTTGGCTTTGAGTACGTGCTTGAGGCGGCTGACGGAAAATTTCGGCGAATCGAAGTATTTCGGATCCGGGGCGAAGAAAACACTGGTGCCGGTGTTGCGCTTGCCGACGGTACCCACGACTTCCAGCTCGGTTTTCTTGTAGCCATCGGCGAAAGTCATCTGGTATTCGTTGCCGTCACGCTTGACGCGCACCCGGACTTCGGTCGACAGGGCGTTGACTACGGAGATACCCACGCCGTGCAGACCGCCGGAAAACTGGTAGTTCTTGTTGGAGAACTTGCCACCCGCATGGAGCTTGGTGAGGATCAGCTCGACGCCTGAAACGCCCTCTTCCGGATGGATGTCCACCGGCATGCCACGGCCGTCATCGCTGACTTCCAGGGAGTGATCGGCGTGCAGGATCACCTGCACCGAGGTCGCGTGACCGGCCAGGGCTTCGTCGACGCTGTTGTCGATGACTTCCTGGGCGAGGTGGTTCGGCCGACTGGTGTCAGTGTACATGCCAGGGCGTTTGCGCACCGGGTCGAGGCCCGAGAGGACTTCGATGGCGTCTGCGTTATAAGAGCTAGCGCCGGGAGTGGCCATGGGGTCTCGTCGTCCTTTGAAAAAAGTGTTCTGTAGAAAAGGGACCGGTCACAGTGTTGTGAAATCAATCGCTTGATACAAATCTGCGCCAATGCCGGCAAAACTCAACATGGCCGGCAGGAGCGCGGCAAAGCCCTGAAAGCTGTGATCGCCGCCGGCCTGGATGCGCAAGGCACAGGCCCGGTAGTGGTGCTGGGCGTGGCGATAGTCCAGGGTTTCATCACCGGTCTGCAACCACACCTGATAACGCTGGGGGTCCTGCGGTGCCGGCACTTCCAGCTCGGCCAGGGCCGTTACGTGGTCGTGGGTCAGTTCCCAGGCCTCATCGGTGTACAGGTTTTTCTGCGTCCCCAGGTGCCCGTCGAACATCCGGTGCGGGCTTACGGCCGGGTTGACCAGCAGGGCCTTCAGGCCATGGCGCTCGGCCAGGTGAGTCGCATAGTAGCCGCCGAGTGAGCTGCCGACCAGCAGTGGCCGCCCCAGCTCGGCAATCGCCTGTTCAAGCTGACCGATGGCTTCGCGCGGATGATGATGCAGGGCGGGTACCCGCAGCTGATCGCTCAAACCCAGGCGGCCCATCACCGTCATCAGCTGCGTGGCCTTTTTCGAGGAGGGCGCGCTGTTGAAACCGTGGATATAGAGGATCGAGCCGGACATTTGAGCTCCCTGTTCGTCAGGTAAAGAAGGCGGAGTTTACAGGGTGTCAGGGGAAGCGGGGATATCCGTGGAATTTGGAGCGTCTGTGCGAACGCCTTCGCGGGCAAGCCCGCTCCCACAGGATATGCGCTGTCCCTGTGGGAGCGGGCTTGCCCGCGAAGGCCATCACGCGGTCCTCAGGAATGACTAATAACCGTCAGAGTCGTAATCAACCTGGAATTCGAACCCCGTAACCCGCTCAACGCCCGTCTCGATCCGCCCATCCGGCAGCAACCGCAACCATCGATACCCCGGCGCCTGATCCCCCACCTTGAAATCATCGCTCCCCGGTTCAAACTGGATGCAGGTCGAAGGCGACGCGATCAACCGAACACCGTTGCGCTCACGGTCAATTTCCTGATGCACATGCCCCCAGAGCACCGCCCGCACTTGGGGAAAGCGATCCAGCACGGCAAACAGCGCCTCTGGATTGCGCAAGCCGATCGGCTCCATCCAGGGACACCCGATCGGCACCGGATGATGATGGAAACACACCAGGTGATGGCGCTCTGGCGCTTCGCTCAGCGAACACGCAAGCAATTGCAGCTGTTCATCCTGCAAATAACCCGGCACCGAGCCCGGCACCGCCGAATCCAGCAGCGTCACTCGCCAGTTGCCGATATCCACCACCGGCTCCAGCAAAGCGCTTTGAACCGCCGCCTCGGCCATGATCTGCGGCTCATCGTGGTTACCGGGAATCCAGCGCGCCGGGGCGTCGAGCTGGCGGGTCAGGTCGCGAAACAGCTGGTAAGACTCCAGTGTTCCGTCCTGGGACAAATCTCCACTGGCAATCACCAGGTCAATCCGGGGCTGCTGCAGGCGCACCAGCTCGATGACTTTCACGAGGCTGTCCCGGGTATTCATGCCCAGCAACGTGCCATCCGCGGCGGCGAACAAGTGGCTGTCAGACAGCTGCACCAGCAACGCCGAATCGGCGGTGGTCAATGTGGATACGCTCGGCAAGGCGTTCTCCCAGGGCGAAAGCACGGGTATTGATGAGTGCCGCAATTATGCTGGGGGACAAGCGAAAGAGGAAAGTGGTGAACGCAACGCTGTTCACAACTAACGAACGACTTCGTATTCATGCCCCAACGCCAGGCAATGGCTCAACCACTCCCCCAGGAACATGTTCAGCTGGGCTTTTTCATCCGGTTGATGCATTGAGGCATTCGGATAAGGATAGATGCCGCGAAAGCGTCGTGCATGTTCGGCACTGACGACTTCAGCCATGCAGGCGTCGTGATATACCTGGACTTCCAACTGCGGCACCGGCAGCCATGGCAGGCTGTGCTCCTGGCGCACTTGCAGGGTAGTGGTGTACGGGCAGACCTGCAGCACCTCGAGCGCCAGTACGCCGAGCATCTGGTCGCCATGAGTCACGGCAATGCGTCGCGCCGCCGGCTCGCTACGCATGTCCGGCAACAGTCGCATAAGGCGCGCATAGTTGGCCTCGCAAGAAGCTTGCAGCCCCGCGAGGTCGACTCGATAGCGATCGCGCAACTTGTTTACGACCATAACCCCCTCACTTCAGCGCGGTTTAAAGCTAGCCATTGCAAGGCAATGATGCTGGCCGCGTTGGCAATTCGTCCGTCGCGCACGGCTTGCAGGGCATCTTCGAACGCCCAGACCGTAACGCGGATATCTTCTGCTTCTTCTTCCAGCCCATGCAGGCCCCCGGCCCCGGTGGTCTCGCAACGTCCCAGGTATAAATGCACAAACTCATTGCTGCCGCCCGGCGATGGAAAATACTTGGTCATCGGCCAGAGCGCCCCAAACACAAGCCCAGCTTCCTCCTGCGCTTCGCGGTGAGCAACTTCTTCCGGCACTTCATCCTTGTCGATCAGACCGGCGACCAGTTCAATCAGCCACGGGTTGTCGGTCTTGCCCATGGCGCCGACGCGAAACTGCTCGATCAGTACCACTTCGTCACGCTGCGGGTCGTACGGCAGGACGCAGACGGCATCATGGCGAACGAACAGTTCTCGATTGATTTCGCGACTCATGCCTCCGGCGAACAATTCGTGGCGCAGGTGCACACGATCAAGCTTGTAAAAGCCCTCGTAGCACTTTTCGCGCCGAACGATCTCAACAGCGGTCGGAATGGCGTTGGCAAAATCAGTCATGACAATCCTCGTAGTTGCTCCGAGGCTCCAGCCTCGACTTCGCGCCATCCTAACGCGCCCGCTACCTTTGATGCAGCCCCTTTCCAGACAGCGGGATAGACGGTGAGGGCGAAACCAACTCTAATTAGCTTAGTGGCGAACTGATTACCGCGCTGGCAGTCGAAGCGGGTAACTTTCGCCTTTCCCTGTTTCATGAAGGACGCCCATGTCGCTTTTCAAAATCGCCTCCGTGGCCGCAATCGCGTTGACCCTGGCCGCTTGCCAGAGTCTGTTCCAGCCCAACTACCGGACGCCGCTGGAAACCACCCGTGACGCCTCCGAGCAGCTGAAGCCGGGCTGCACGACGGCTGATTGCCCGCTGGTCAATATCGACACCCTGCGCTTCCCTGCCGAGCCTGCGCTCGACGGCATCATCGAAAAGCGCTTGCTGCAAATGACCCGCACCTCGCCCGACGCCCCGGTGGCGCCGACGCTGGCGGCCTATCGCGATGAGTTTTTGCGCACCGCCGGCCCGCGCTACAGCAGCTATTTGCAGGCCAAGGTACGGGAGCAGCATGACGGCTTGGTGATCATCGAGTTTTCCAGTTACCTGGACACTGGCGGAGCCCATGGCACGCCGGGCCGCAGCTTCATCAACTACTCGCGCCAGCAACACAAGGTGCTGACGTTGTCGGACATGTTGCTGCCAGGCCAGGAAGACGCATTCTGGAAAGCCGCACAGGTGGCTCACAACAGCTGGCTGATCAGCACCAAGCTCGATCAGGAAGCGGAGTTCGTGAAGAGCTGGCCCTTCCAGAAGACCCAGAATGTGGCGCTGACCTACGGCGGGGTGATCCTCAAGTACGAAACCAGCACCATCGCTCCCTACGCGCTGGGCCATGTCGAACTGAAGATCCCCTACCCACGCCTGAACGGCATTCTCAGGCCCGAGCTGTTTCCTGGCCGTAACTGAAGGCTCGGCCCAGCACCAACTGCAGCAACCCTGCCAGAATCAGTGACGGCAGGGTTGCGCCGATGTCCGGGTACAGATTGGCCAGCAAATGATAAGTGCTCACCCCGCCCAACCAGGCGAGCAACGCCGGCCAGCGCAATGCGGCTGATGCGACTCGGGCACTGCGCTTGCGCAGGATGAAGTGATCCACCAGCACCACGCCGAACAGCGGCGCAAACACCGAGCCGATCAACAGCAGGAAGTTCTGGTACTGCGCCAATGGCGCCAGCAAGGCGATCAGCGTGCAGACCAGGCCGATGGCCAACGCCAGGTGCTCGACTTTGAAGCGCACCAGCACCCCGCTGGACACTGCCGCCGAGTGAATGTCGGCAAAGGCGTTCTCTGACTCGTCCAGCAGGATCAGCAGCAGCGGAATCCCCAGGCCGGCGCCAGCCAGTGCCAACAGCAGGGCATTGACTTCACCACTCGGGGCGAACGCCAGGGTGTAGGCCACGCCAAGGCTCATCAGCCAGAAGTTACCGATAAAAAAGCCCAGCGCGGTTCCGCCGAAGACGTTTTTCGCACGCGTGCCGAATCGCGAGTAGTCGGCAATCAGCGGCAGCCAGGACAATGGCATCGCAATGGCGATGTCGAAGCCCACGGCGAACGGCATCGAACCGTCGCCCGCCTGCGCCCACAGTGCGGCCAGGTCGGCTTTGACGAACAGGTTCCAGGTCAGCCAGATACACGCGGCCAGCAACAGCCAGATACCCCACTTGCGCAGGATCTGGCGCACGAACGTCAGTGGGCCGCTGACCGCCAGCAAAGTCGCCAGGCCACCGAAGAACAGGGTCCATAACAGTGGGCTCGACAGCAGACTGCCTTCGCTGAAGGCGCGTGCGCCCAGCAGACTGGCGGCGTCGCGCATGACGATGATTTCGAACGAGCCCCAACCGATCAGTTGCAGCAGGTTCAGCACCGCCGGCAGGCTTGCGCCCTTGATGCCGAGGCTCAGCTTGAGTGCAGCCATCGACGACAAGCCGGTGTCGCTGCCGATCACGCCGACGGCCGCCAGCAGCAGGACGCCGACCAAGGTGCCGAGGAAGATTGCCAGCAGTGAACCGGACAGGCCGAGGCCCGGCGCGAGCAAAGCGCCGGTTTGCAGCACCATCAGGCCGATGCCGAGGGAGAACCACAGGGAAAACAGATCGCGACCACCGAAGACACGCTTTTCAGCGGGCACCGCAATGTCGGGGGAGTAAGTGCTGGGTTGAATGCTCACGGGTGTTATCTCAGAGGGACATTTGTTGTTGTGTTGATCGCTATCGCCAGCAGGCTGGCTCCCACAGGGGACTTGTGAACGCTACAGATCCAATGTGGGAGCCAGCCTGCTGGCGATGGGGCCTGTACAGGCCCCACCTTTTCAGGTCAGATCAAACCTTCTTGTACAGCTGACTGCCTTCCTGCTTGAACCGCTCAGCCTGCTCCGCCAGTCCCTGGGCAACTTCGGCATCAATGGTTTCGATCCTCTGGTTGGCCGCATATTCACGGACTTCCTGAGTGATCTTCATCGAGCAGAATTTCGGTCCGCACATGGAGCAGAAATGCGCGACCTTGGCCGAATCCTTCGGCAACGTCTCATCGTGATACGAACGGGCGGTGTCCGGGTCAAGGCCCAGGTTGAACTGGTCTTCCCAACGGAATTCAAAACGCGCCTTGCTCAGGGCATTGTCGCGAATCTGTGCACCCGGATGGCCTTTCGCGAGATCGGCAGCATGCGCGGCGATCTTGTAAGTGATGATCCCGGTTTTCACGTCATCCTTGTTCGGCAGGCCGAGGTGCTCCTTGGGCGTCACGTAGCAGAGCATGGCGCAACCGAACCAGCCGATCATCGCCGCACCGATACCGGAAGTGATGTGATCGTAGCCCGGCGCAATGTCGGTGGTCAGCGGGCCCAGGGTGTAGAACGGCGCCTCGTCGCAGCACTCGAGCTGCTTGTCCATGTTCTCCTTGATCAGCTGCATCGGCACATGGCCCGGGCCTTCGATCATGCACTGCACGTCGTGCTTCCAGGCGATTTTGGTCAGCTCGCCGAGGGTTTCCAGTTCGCCGAACTGCGCGGCGTCGTTGGCGTCGGCAATCGAACCTGGGCGCAGACCGTCACCCAGCGAGAAGCTGACGTCGTAGGCCTTCATGATTTCGCAGATGTCTTCGAAATGCGTGTAGAGGAAGTTTTCCTTGTGATGCGCCAGGCACCACTTGGCCATGATCGAACCGCCACGGGAAACGATGCCCGTCACGCGCTTGGCGGTCAGCGGCACGTAGCGCAGCAGCACACCGGCGTGGATGGTGAAGTAGTCCACGCCCTGCTCGGCCTGTTCGATCAGGGTGTCGCGGAACAGCTCCCAGGTCAGGTCCTCGGCCGCACCGCCGACTTTTTCCAGGGCCTGGTAAATCGGCACGGTACCGATCGGCACCGGCGAGTTGCGGATGATCCACTCACGGGTTTCGTGAATGTGCTTGCCGGTGGACAGGTCCATGACCGTGTCCGAACCCCAGCGAATGCCCCAGGTCAGTTTCGCCACTTCTTCTTCGATGGACGAACCCAGGGCGCTGTTGCCGATGTTGCCGTTGATCTTCACCAGGAAGTTACGGCCGATGATCATCGGTTCCAGTTCGGTGTGGTTGATGTTGGCCGGAATGATCGCGCGGCCACGGGCGATCTCTTCACGGACGAATTCAGGGGTGATGATCTTCGGCACGCTGGCGCCGAAGCTGTGGCCGGCGTGTTGCTGGTCCAGCAGGCCGGCGGCACGGGCCACTTCCAGCTTCATGTTCTCGCGGATGGCAACGTATTCCATCTCGGCGGTGATGATGCCTTTGCGCGCATAGTGCATCTGGCTGACGTTGGCGCCGGCCTTGGCGCGGCGCGGGTTGTTCACGTGAGCGAAGCGCAGCTTGGTCAGCTCGGCATCGGCCAGGCGTTCCTGGCCGAAATTGGAGCTCAGGCCGCTCAGGCGCTCGGTGTCGCCACGGGCTTCGATCCACGGCGAACGCACATCGCCCAGGCCTTTGCGCACGTCGATGATGACGTTGGGGTCGGTGTACGGGCCCGATGTGTCGTACACAACGACAGGCGCGTTGATCTCGCCGCCGAAATCGGTCGGGGTCACGTCAAGGCTGATTTCGCGCATCGGCACGAGGATGTCCGGGCGAGAGCCCTGGACGTAGACTTTTTGCGAGCGGGTAAAGGGCTGAACCGACTGTTGATCGACTTGGGCCGAATCACTCAGGTTCGTCGTATTTTTTAGTTTTATCGTCATCACGGGCTCTCCAGACAGCATCCAGGCAGTGGATTTTTGTCGGAGCGAACCTGTAACGAATGGACGCGACCAATCAGCGATGACACTGCTGCTGGTGCTGTGCTCAGTGCTCGAGGGGTGTTCGATTGTCGAACAACATCCCGGACGAAGCACAAGAGGACTCGCCGGGTGACGAGAAATCTTGTTCCCTACGCAGGCGCTAACCTGATCAGGTTCAACGGGATCCGAAATTATTCGATCTCAGCCTCATAGCAAGGCACCCCGACAAGAACCCGGCCAGTCTAGACACAACTGACACAGAACGCCAACCCCGCAGTAAACACCTTGATGAATGGCGTAATTACAGGATTGTTGCCGAACGTGTGGGCAACTACACTCGCTACGCCGCATCACGTCATGACGTTGTGCGTTGACGATCTACAACATCGCGCCGTACCTTGGCGCAAATTATCAGCGTAATTTTTAGGGATGGCCGCATGCTGCGCAAACTTTCACTGGCCCTTGCCGTGTCTTGTGCTTCGAATGGAATGGCCTGGGCAGCGGAAGCGCCCTTATCGACCAGGACTGACCTGGTGAGCGTCTATCAGGAAGCCGTGGATAATAACGCCGACCTGGCCGCTGCTCGCGCCCAGTACGGCGCGCAGAAAGAGGTAGTGCCGCAGGCACGGGCCGGGTTGTTGCCGAATCTGTCCGGCGGAGCCCAGGTCGCCAATGTGCGCACCGACATCAATCAGCCGTCCGCCGTGGCCTCCCGCAGCGCCAACTCCTATCAGGCGACACTGGCCCAGCCACTGTTCCGCGCCGATCGCTGGTTCCAGTACCAGGCGGCCAAGGACGTCAACGAACAGGCGGCCCTGCAACTGTCCGCGACAGAGCAGAACCTGATCCTGCAGACGGCCGAAAGCTATTTCAATGTGCTGCGCAGCCAGGACAACCTGGCCTCGACCAAGGCTGAGGAAGCGGCATTCAAACGCCAGCTGGACCAGTCCAACGAACGCTTCGATGTCGGCCTCTCGGACAAGACCGACGTGCTGCAATCGCAAGCCAGCTACGACACTGCGCGGGCCAACCGCATCGTTGCGCAGCGCCAGGTGGATGATGCGTTCGAAGCGCTGATCACCCTGACCAACCGTCAGTACAACTCGATCCAGGGCATCGTCCATACCCTTCCGATCCTCCCGCCGGCACCGAATGATGCGAAGTCCTGGGTCGACACGGCCGCCCGGCAGAACCTCAATTTGCTGGCCAGCAACTACGCGGTCAGCGCTGCTGAAGAAACGCTCAAACAGCGCAAGGCCGGCCACGCTCCGACGGTGGATGCGGTGGCGAAGTATGAAAAAGGTGACAACGACGCTTTTGGCTTCAGTAACCCGAATGCCTTCGGCCAGGCCTATGGCGGCCCCGTCGAGCAACGCACCCTGGCCCTGCAGCTGAACATCCCGATCTACAGCGGTGGGCTGACCAGTTCCCAGGTCAGGGAGTCCTACTCGCGCCTGGACCAGACCGAACAACAGCGTGAAGGCCTGCGCCGGCAAGTCGTGGAGAACACGCGCAATCTGCACCGCGCGGTGAATACCGACGTCGAGCAGGTGCAGGCGCGCAAGCAGTCGATCATTTCCAACCAGAGCGCGGTGGAAGCGACTGAAATCGGCTATCAGGTCGGTACGCGCAACATCGTCGACGTGCTCGATGCCCAGCGCCAGCTGTACACCTCGGTGCGCAACTACAACAACACCCGGTACGACTACATCCTCGACAACCTGCGCCTGAAACAGGCAGCGGGCACGTTGAACCCGGGCGACCTGGAAGACCTCAAGCGCTACCTCAAGCCCGACTACAACCCCGACAAGGACTTCCTGCCGCCGGATTTGGCCAAGGCTGCGGCTGAGCAATTGAAAGCTCGACCGTAGACGCAAAAAATCGTCCGAACACGGCCCGAGCCTGCGGCAGCTCCTACATGGAAATGCATTCCAAAGTAGACGCTGCCGCGCAGGCTCGGGCCGCGTTCGGACGATCTTTGATTCCAGGCGACGCAGTCTAACGATCGATCAACCGCCCCAACCCATCCAGCAAGCGTTGCAACGCGCCCTGGTTGGCGCGCATCACGCTCAATCCGGCCTGGGCCATGCGCTGCGCGTCCCGGGGCAATTCGAACAAACGTTGCACCTCTACCGCCAACCCTTCGGCATCTTCCACCTCCTGCAGCGCGCCGGCATTGCGCAGTTGCGCGGCTATTTCGAGGAAGTTGAACAGGTGCGGGCCGCTCAGTACCGGCTTGGCCAGTGCTGCCGGCTCCAGCAGGTTGTGCCCGCCGTTCGGTACAAGGCTGCCACCGACGAATGCGGTATCCGCCAGGGCGTAAAGGAACAGCAATTCGCCCATGGTGTCGCCCAGCAGTACTGAAGTACCGGCGCTGACCGTCTCGCCGGTGGAGCGTCGAACCGTGGCGAAGTCCTGCCGGGTGCACAGCTCGAACACCGAATTGAACCGCTCCGGATGGCGCGGTACCAGGATCAGCAGCGCATCGGGATGATTGGCGAGCAACTGACGATGCGCCGCCAGCACCACCTCGTCCTCGCCTTCATGGGTGCTGGCGGCAATCCACACTGGACGCTCACGTGCTTGCCATTGGCCGCGTAACTCGGTGGCACGCTGCAGCAGCTGCGGGTCGATGGTCAGATCGAATTTGATCGAGCCGGTGACTTCGACGGTTTCCGGGCGCGCACCCAGGTCGCGAAAGCGTGAGGCCTCGACCTCGGTCTGCACCGCAAACAGGCTCATTTCGGCGAGCATCGGCCGGGTCAGTTTGGGCAAACGGCCGTAACCCCTGGCCGAGCGCTCGGACAGTCGGGCATTGGCCAGCGCCACGGGAATACCCCGTTTTGCGCACTGGTGGATATGATTGGGCCATAGCTCGGTTTCCATGATCACGGCCAGTTTCGGCCGCACGCGATCCAGGAATCGCTTTGCCGCACAGGGCAGGTCATAGGGCAGGTAGCAGTGTTGAATTCGCGGTTCATTGGCGAACAGGGCCCGAATGCGCTCGGATCCGGTCGGGGTCATGCAGGTCACGGTGATCGGCAACTGAGGATAACGTTGCAACAGAGCGCGGATCATTGGCGCCGCCGCGATGCTCTCGCCAACTGACACCGCGTGTACCCAGATTCCGCCGGGCTGCAACACCGGCAGGCCATAGGAAAATCGCTCGCCGATGCGTTTGGCATACGCCGGCGCCTTGCGCGCCCGCAGCCAAAGCCGAATCGCTACCAATGGCAGCCCCAGGTAAAACAGCGCGGTGTAGAGAGTTCTATTCATGGCGGCGGAGTTTATCGGCTTTTGTCGCCGATCGCCCGCAAGTGCACGGCAAAACGTTCCGCCAGCCAGCGAGCGGCCGGGCCCAGTGGTTCGTCGCGACGCCACACCAGCTCCACGACGAGGGCCGGAGGCGTCCATTCGCTGACCAGCTCTACCATCTGCCCCTGATAAGCCGGGTACTGCACCACGTGCCGCGGCAACCAGGCCCAGCCGAGACCACGTACCAGCCATTCGGCCATTACGTAGAAACTGTCGGCCCGCCAGACCTGCGGACTGGCGGGTTCGCTACCGGGGTAGACACTGGATTGAGTGGACATGAGTAACTGGCGATGCTGCGCCAACTGCTGGCAATCAACTTCGTTTTTGCCTGCCAATGGGTGGCCGGTGCCACACACTGTAACCATTTCGACGCTACCCAATACCCGGCGCTCAAGGGATTCGGGAATCTGGTCGTGATAAAACAGCAGGCCGAGGTCGGCCCGGCGCTCCACCAATTTACGCGCCACGTCGCCCTGGGCAGCACTGGTCAGT
The DNA here is from genome assembly GCF_022496665.1 of Pseudomonas sp. TMW22090. NCBI lineage: Bacteria > Pseudomonadati > Pseudomonadota > Gammaproteobacteria > Pseudomonadales > Pseudomonadaceae > Pseudomonas > Pseudomonas sp. TMW22090. The sequence goes on along the minus strand of NZ_SCFH01000005.1, from coordinate 368,937 downwards.
TGCACCTCAAGGCTGGGAAATTGTTGCGCCAGGGCTTCAAAGCTATCCACAACTGCCTGGTAGGGCATGGCCTCATCCTGGGCCACCCGCAGACGGGCTTCCTGCCCGCGCATCATCGCCAATGCCCGGCCGTTCAAACGCTCGCACTGACGCAGGACTTCCCTTGCTTCTTCGAGCAAGGCATCGCCGGCTTCAGTCAATTTCGGCTGGCGCCCGCTACTGCGATCAAACAGGCTGACGCCGAGGTCTTCTTCCAACAGCGCAATCGAACTGCTCACGGCCGACTGGGCCTTGCGTTGAACGCGCGCCACCGCCGAGAACGAGCGTTGTTCCGCTACGCTGACAAACAGACGAAGCTGTTCCAGATTCCATTGCATGCTCATGGGCAACCCATCTCCGTAACAGATAGGTAATGACTTTACCGCATCTGGAGAATCTCTAAAATGCAGGCTTGATAAAGCAACACATCACTTGAGGATGCACCTATGACCGCTTACTACTACCTGGCCATTGCCATCTGCGCCGAAGTGATCGCGACCGTTTCAATGAAAGCCGTCAAAGGTTTCAGCACGCCCCTGCCGTTGGTGCTGGTGATCGTCGGCTACGGCATCGCCTTCTGGATGCTGACGCTGGTGGTGCGCAGCGTACCGGTGGGCGTGGCTTATGCGGTGTGGGCCGGCATGGGCATCGTGATGGTCAGTGTCGCCGCGCTGTTTATCTACGGGCAGAAGCTGGATGTGCCGGCGATGCTGGGCATGGCGCTGATTGTGCTGGGGGTGGTGGTTATCCAGTTGTTCTCCAAAACTGCAGGCCACTAACGCCCGCAATGCTGTCTAGTGTGGGAGTGAGCCTGCTCGCGATAGCGGTGCGCCAATCGACGCATCGGTTGCCAGGTAAACCGCTATCGCGAGCAGGTTCACTCCCACGGGTCTGTCGGCCGCTGCAATGTTTGAGTCTGTATACTGCGCCCTCGTCTTGAACACTGAGGTCGCTGCATGCCATCCGTTATTTCCACCGACGTTCTGATTGTCGGCGCTGGTGTCGCCGGCCTCTGGCTGAACGCGCGCCTGCGCCGCCAGGGTTTTTCGACCGTGCTGGTGGAAAGCGCCACCCTCGGTGGCGGGCAAAGCCTGAAGTCCCAAGGCATCATCCACGGCGGCGCCAAGTATGCGCTGCACGGTGCACTGACCGGCGCCTCGGAAGCCATCGCCGATATGCCACGACGCTGGCGTGAAGCGCTGGCCGGCGACGGCGAACTGGATCTGAGCGGCGTACGCCTGCTGTCCGAAGCCCACTATCTCTGGTCCCCCGGCACCATCGCTGGCAACCTCACCAGTTTCTTCGCCAGCAAAGCCGTGCGTGGCCGGGTCGACCAGGTCAAGGGCGAGCAACTGCCACCCGCCCTGCAAGACAAGCGTTTCAAGGGCAAGGTCTATCGCCTGGCCGAGCTGGTGATCGATGTACCGAGCCTGATCCAGCGCCTGGCCGACCTCGCGGGCGACGGCCTGCTGGCCGGGCATGAGATCGAACCGTTTCTGGAAGCTGGCCTGCTGGTCGGCCTTAGAGTCGACGGGCGCGATATCCGGGCGCAGCGCATCGTTCTCAGCGCCGGGGCGGGTACCGCAGCGCTGCTCGAAGCACTGGGGTTGAGCCAGCCGGCCATGCAACGTCGACCGCTGCACATGATCATCGCCAAGGGCCCCGGCCTGAAGCCGTTGTACGCCCACTGCCTGGGTGGCGGGACCAAGCCGCGCATCACCGTCACCACGCACCCGGCGGCAGATGGCCAGTGGGTCTGGTACCTGGGTGGCGACATTGCCGAAGCCGAAGGCGTCGCCCGCGAGCCGGTCGAGCAGATTGCCACCGCGCAGAAAGAACTCGGCCAGCTCCTGCCCTGGATCGACCTCAGTAGCGCCCGATGGGCCACTTTGCGAGTGGATCGTGCCGAGCCTTTGCAGTCCGGCCTGACACGCCCGGACAATGCCTTCCTGGCTGAACAGGGCCGGCTGCTGGTCGGCTGGCCGACCAAGCTGGCACTGGCGCCGGACTTCGCTGACCGGGTCATTGCCTCTCTTCAACGCGATGGCATCCAGCCCAGCCACAACGCCACGTTGCCTGAACTCCCGAAACCACCCATGGGCATTCCTGCCTGGGAGCAACTGCTGCCATGAGCCAACCAACCCTGCACGAACTGCACCGCCCGCTGGGCAGCACCGGCCTGATGGTTTCGCCACTTGGCCTGGGCACCGTGAAACTGGGCCGCGACCAGGGCGTCAAGTACCCGAACGGTTTCCAGATCCCGGGCGATGATGAAGCGCGCATGTTGCTCAAGCTCGCACGGGACATGGGGATCAACCTGATCGACACCGCCCCGGCCTATGGCCACAGCGAAGAACGCCTCGGCCCGTTGCTGCGTGACCAGCGCCAGGACTGGGTGATCGTCAGCAAGGTGGGCGAAGAGTTTGCCAATGGCCAGTCCAGTCACGACTTCAGCGCCGCCCACACCCGATTGTCAGTGGAACGCAGCCTGAAACGTCTGGAAACTGATTTTATCGACCTGGTGCTGGTGCACTCCGACGGCAATGACCTGGCGATTCTCAACGACAGCGAGGTCTACACAACCCTCGCCGAGCTCAAGCAAGAGGGCAAGATCCGCGGATTCGGCTTCTCCGGAAAAACCGTCGAAGGTGGCTTGAAGGCTCTGGAACAGGGTGATTGCGCGATGGTCACCTACAATCTGAACGAATTGAATGAAAAAGCCGTCATTGACTATGCTGCTGCTCACGGCAAAGCCATTCTCGTCAAGAAAGCCCTGGCCAGCGGCCATGTGTGCCTCAGCCCTGGCGTAGATCCGGTGCGCGCCAGCTTCGAGTTGTTGTTTGAACATCCGGGCGTTGCCAGTGCTATTGTCGGGACCATCAATCCGCTGCACCTCGCCCACAATGTCGCGACCGTTGCCAAGGTCCTTCGTAGAAACTGACGCCGCCGACGCGGCCTTAAGCAGGAGCCGACATGCCGCGTACGCTCATAAGAAAGAACCCCAGCAACTTCAAGACCCTGCCGTTATTCGTCGAAGCGACTCCCGAAGGCCTGAGTTACCAGAGCGTCGGAATGCCGCTCAATTTCTCGCAAACCCTGCAGCGTCGCCGCCCCGTGGCCGTGGCCGATGCAGAGCGCTTCGCCGTGGAGCTGGCCAATCTCGGGGTTTCGGTGCGCCTTACATTGCACTGGCAGAACCGCGATTACTGGGTCTTGGTGCGCCAGCGCCGACAGGATCGCGGCGACGTGGTGCTCAAGCTGATCTCCGGTTATGTGCCGGCCCACGAGCTCAACCTGCCGCTGCACACGGCCATTCAGGAAATCGCCGAAGAATGCCTGCTGGAAACGCCCGAAGGCTGGCTTGGCGGACGCTTCAATGACACCTGGCTGCCTGCGCCCTACTCGTCCGCCCTGCATTATCGGGAAGCCTTGCCGTTTCGATTGACGCCCCTGTCGGGGTCGGCTCGACCGGTGCGCTGCGCGAACATGCAACTGATCGAACGTCCACGCGCTTACGTGCACCTGCCCACAGCCTCGTTGCAACTGATCTACGACTTACGCCTCGACGTCCCCAAGGAAGCCAAGTCGCTCAGCCTGTTCCATGTCGACGAACGCCTGGAAGGCGACCAACTGGTGGCCAGGCTCGATCGCAAGCGGCCCGATCTGTACCTGATGCCCTTGCAGGACGGCCAGCCGATGGCTGAGCTCTACACCTTGAAGAAAGACCACCTGTATCCGGCGAGCACTCGCGGGTTGTACCTGGCAGAGAGTTTTGCCCTGCAGGAAGGCTGGCTGGTGCGCGATGAGCGGATCAAGTGGAAGGATTGGGTGAAGCAGCAGGGACTGAGCCCCCCGGGGAAGGACTCGGGTTTAGCGAGGTTGCGGGGCAAGGCCAAGCAATTGCTCAAGAGAATCGTGCCACGCAAGAAGGTCAGTTCCTGAACCAAAAGATCGCAGCGTCTACAGGGCAGGAGCTGCCGCAGGCTGCGATCCTTTGACGTGCGATCAAAGAAATTTTCAAGGATCGCAGGCCAGCTCTTACGACTTGCGGATCTTCTCCACAATCGCCGTAGTCGAGCTGTTTTCCACCAGCCCCAGGACTTTCACCGTGCCGCCGTAGGCTGCCACGATGTCCGCACCCACCACCTGCTCAATGCCGTAATCGCCACCCTTGACCAGAACGTCGGGCTTGACTTCGCGCAGCAGGTTTTCCGGGGTCCCCTCCGAGAAACTGATAACCCAGTCCACAGCGCCCAGGCCGGCCAGGACGGCCATGCGCCGGTCAACACTGTTGATCGGACGCCCAGGACCTTTCAGTCGGCTCACTGACGCATCGTCGTTGACCGCAACGATCAGACGATCGCCTTGGGCCCGCGCCTGCTCCAGGTAAGTCACGTGACCGGCATGCAATATGTCGAAGCAGCCGTTGGTGAACACGATCTTCTCTTTATGCGCACGGGCATCGTCAACCGCCAGCAGCAGTTGCTCGAGCCCCAGCACACCGCGCTCGGAGCCTTCTTCGCGCTGAATGGCGCGCCGCAGTTCCGGTGCACTGATGGCAGCAGTACCCAGCTTGCCGACCACGATACCCGCAGCCAGGTTGGCCAGGGCCACTGCATGGGGCAATTCTTCACCGGCTGCGATCGCTGCTGCCAGGGTCGAAATCACCGTATCACCGGCCCCCGTGACGTCGAACACTTCACGCGCCCGCGCGGGAAGGTGCAGCGCGGGATGACCGGGGCGCAACAAGGTCATGCCGTGCTCACCGCGAGTCACCAGCAAGGCGCCGAGGTCGAGCTCCTGCATCAGGGTCGCGCCCTTGGTCACCAGTTCGTGCTCATCGCTGCATTTGCCGACGATGGTTTCGAACTCGCTGAGGTTCGGCGTGATCAGGCTTGCACCACGATAGATGGAGAAGTCCTTGCCCTTGGGATCGGCCAACACCGGAATACCACGAGCGCGGGCAGCCTGGATCAGCACCTGATGATTCTTCAGCGCGCCTTTGCCGTAGTCGGACAACACCAGCACCTTGATGCCTTCGAGCAATCCATCGACTTGCTCGCCCAAGGCGAGGGCATCGGTAGCGAAAGGTTCTTCGAAGTCGATACGCAGCAATTGCTGGTGACGACTCATGACCCGCAACTTGACGATGGTCGGCTGGTGCGCGATGCGCTGGAACAATGCCCGCACGCCGGCGCCCTTGAGGCTGTTGGCGAGGCTGTCGGCGGCTTCATCGTCGCCGGTGACGCCAATCAGGGAGGCCGGCGCACCTAGAGCGGCAATGTTCAACGCAACGTTGGCGGCACCGCCTGGGCGGTCCTCGATTTGCTCGACCTTGACGACTGGTACCGGCGCCTCCGGGGAGATCCGTGAGGTACCACCATGCCAATAACGGTCGAGCATGACATCGCCGACCACCAAGACAGGGGCTTGATCGAATCGCGGCATGGACAACTTCATGGAGCAACCCACATACAAAATGAACAGGGGCGCGATATTAACACAGGGTTGCCGTGGGCTTGCGCCACGGCTGCAACCGAATGAAACATCGTTCTTCGCCCCCGGGTCTGGATCAGGCGATATTTTCCGTCGGTGCGTCGAGCCCCATGGCGTGCAGGCGCGAGTAGTAGCCATTTTGCGCCAACAACTGCGCGTGGGTGCCACGCTCGACGATTTCACCATGGTCCATGACCAGAATGAGGTCGGCCTTTTCGATGGTCGACAAGCGGTGAGCGATCACCAGCGTGGTACGGCCCTTCATGACCTGGTCCAGTGCCGCCTGGATATGGCGCTCGGACTCGGTGTCGAGTGCCGAGGTCGCCTCATCCAGGATCAGCAACGGGGCGTTCTTCAACAGGGCCCGGGCAATCGCCAGGCGCTGGCGTTGACCACCGGACAACAGCACGCCGTTTTCACCGACCTGGGTATCCAGGCCATCGGGCATCTGGGAAATGAAGTCCATCGCATAAGCATCGGTGGCGGCCTTCTCGATATCGGCCCGCGGGGCGCCAGCCAGGTCGCCGTAGGCGATATTGTTGGCGATGGTGTCATTGAACAGCGTCACATGCTGGGTGACCTGTGCCACGTGCCGACGCAGGTTACGCAGGCGATAGTCTTCGATTTCGACATCATCGAGCAGGATCTCGCCGGTCTCGTGATGGTAGAAACGAGGGATCAGGCTGGCCAGGGTCGACTTGCCACTGCCGGAGCGACCCACCAGCGCGATCATCTGGCCGGGTGCCGCGGTGAAGCTGATGTTTTTCAACACTTCACGATCGGTGTCCGGGTAGGTAAAGCTCAGGTTGCGCACTTCCAGGTAACCGCTGACGCGATCACGCTCGACCGTACCGCTATCAACTTCAGGCTCAACGTCCAGCTGTTCAAAAATGCTTTCGGCACCGGCCACGCCTTTCTGGATGGTCGAGCTGACTTCCGACAATTGACGGATTGGCTTGGGCAGCAGGCCCGCCGCCGTGATGTAGGCCACCAGGTCGCCCGCCGTAGCATCGCCCCGCAGGAACAGTACCAGGAACATCAACACGGCCATGGCGGTATAGATGACCAGCTGCAACATCGGCGTATACACCGCGCCGGTCTTGGTCATGCGCAGCTGCTTGTCCGTGTTGCCCTGGCTGGCTTCGGCAAAGCGGCGCTCTTCATAGCTCTCGCCGCCGAAGCTGCGCACCACGCGATAACCCTGGATGGTTTCAGAGGCGACGTGGGTCACATCCCCCATGGCTACCTGGATTTTCTTGCTCTGCTTGCGGAATTTCTTGCTGGTGTTACCCACCATAAACGCAATCACCGGCAGAATCGCCAGCATCACGATCGTCAACTGCCAGTTCATCCACAACAGATAGGCAAACAGGAACACCACGGTCAGGCCTTCACGAATCACGACCTTGATCGCGTCCGTGGCGGCGCCGGTGACCATGGTCACGTTGAAGGTGATGCGCGAAATCAGATGCCCCGAGTTATGGGTATCGAAGTAGCGGTTGGGCAGTACCAGCAGCTTGTTGAACAGTTCGACGCGCAGGTCATGCACCAGCCCCAGCGAAACCTTCGCCAGGTAGTAGTTACCCAGGAACGAGCCCAAGCCCTGCCACGCCGCGATCAGGATGATCAGCAGTGGCACCGCCATCAGCAACTGCAGGTCCTTGAGATAGGGAACATTGGGAAAGAGCACCGCTTCAGGGTTGCTCAGGCCGTCGACGAAATATTTGAGGATCCCCGCCAGCATCGGCTGGGTGGAAGCAAAGATCACGAAGCCCACGATACTCAGCAGGAAAAGGCCAACATAGGGTTTTACATACCCCAACAGCCGAAGATAGATTTTCAGGCTGGAGTCCTGTCCCGCTTTGGGCGGTGCGTCACTCATCGTAGAGCTCACTTGTTAGGAAGAACGCGAAATTTTATCACAGGCACCGGGGTTGGCCCGCGCCCATACCAAAACACTGGCCAACCCGATCGGTAGCCAGCTGATGAACCACTCAGCCCTGGGCGTGCCGGTCAGGCTGGCCGCATCAAATTGCATGGCCAGGGTGGAAAACAGCCAGATGCCGATAATGCCCTGGCCGTACAGCGACGTCCTGGCTTTCCAGGCCTCAAGCAGCACGCCAAACCAGACTGCACACCACAGCAGCAGGCCTGGCAGACCCAGCTCGATTGCCACATGGCTGAACAGATTATGGGCATGGTCGAAATACATGTCTGCGGCGAACACCTTGTAGTCGCCGCCCAGCCCGAGGCCGCGCCATGGATGCTCGGCGATCATGTTGAGGCTGGCAACCAGGATCTCCGGACGATAGGAGGCACCGCGGGCCAGCACCAGTGGTTCGAGCAACCAGAACGCCAGCAGCGCCACCGCCAGGGCACCGATGGCGACGACGCAGCTGCGCCGGTCCCGGCACCAGATGGGCATGGCGAGCAACGTGAAGAACAACGCCAGCGCCGCGCCCCGGCTCTGGCTCATCACCACGAATGCGCCAAGCAAGCCCAAGGCCACAGCCCAGAGGGCCTGCATCCAGCGCTCGCTGGGCACCCAAAGCACGAGCCACACGGCCGCCAGCCCGATGACGTAGCCGCCAAGGATCGGGTGAGACAGTTCCCCCAGGCCTTCAAGACGTGCAACCCAGGCATTGCCATTAACACCGTAGAATTTTATGACAGCGGCCAGGGCTGTCAGCGCCAGGCCGAAACCGCCCCACTGCATGAGGCGAATCACGCGCTCCGGTCGACCATTGGCCAATATCGGAAAAAACAGCAGGAACACGACGATGTACAACAGGCGCTTGGCCTCGCGAGCGGGTTCCTCGACGTTGGTCCACGACAGGCTGATCAACGACCAGACGAGCAAACCCAGCAGCGGCAGGTAGATCCAGCGCTGTTCGTACAGCAGCTCTTTGAGTCGAACCCGCGCAGGCCAGGCGAATACCAGGGCCGGGAGCCAGAGCAAAGCGACCAGGCCCTGTTGATAGGCTTTGTTGGTAGGCGCTACGGCAATGGCCAGTAAAAACCAGATCAGCCCTGCGGCCATCCATAGTTGCGCCCAGCGTGTTTCCTGCATCGATTTGCTCCTTGGATAGTTCGCCCTGCCTCACCCGGCATGGTTAAAACTGAAACTTTTCGGCATCATTGCCCGCCACGGCGCTCCGCAATTCCCACAAGGCTTTCTACGATGCAATGTTCCCGACTTCCGCAAGACGCTTTAAATCAAATGATTGAAGGCGCCAGAGTATTGGAGGCTGATAGCTACGGTCCGAAAGTCTACCTGTTGCAGGATGGGAATATCCTCAAACTGTTCAGGCGCAAGCGACTATTTTCTTCCGCCATATTTCGCCCTTACTCGAAACGGTTCATCGATAACGTCCTGGAACTGCAAAAGCGCGGTGTGCCCACCCTTCAGGTGCTGCAGTTCTACCGTCTGCAAGGTCCAGGCATGACCGCCGTACTGTATGAGCCATTGCCGGGTGAAACCCTGCGCCAGATTGCGGCAAAAGACGGCTTCGACTGGCAGCAGAACCTGCCGGCGCTCGCAGAATTGATCCGCAGCCTGCACAAATCGGGAATTTATTTTCGCTCGTTGCACCTGGGCAACATCGTGGTGACGCCAGATAACCGCATGGGTTTGATTGATGTCGCAGACATGCGCTTTGTGCGTGGCCCACTGCCGAAGCACCTGATCAAGCGCAACCTGCAACACTTCGCGCGCTATATTGCACGCGAGAACCTGAACGGCAGCTTTCCAATGCAAGCATTGGAGCAGGCCGTCATGCCGTCATGACAACAGTTCGCGGACCGCTTGGCTGAAGTCGAGCCAGGCCTGGTCAGGTGCCAGCTTGCGGTACTGGCCCGCTGCAATCGTTGATGCAGAGGCATTGAATGCACTCACAATAGCCGCGCTCCAGGCGTTGACGTCGGCAGCGGCGACATACACACCCTTGTCATCGAGCTGTTCGCGAAACACTGGAAGTTCGCTGGCTATCACCGGCACGTCCGCCATGACGGCCTCCTGCATGATCAGCCCGAGGCCCTCGCTCAACGAGGGGATCGCCACCCAGTCGAAAGCGCGGTAGAGCTGCGCGGCGTCGTTCAAATGCCCCGGCAACGAGACATTGCCGCCGAGCCCCAGGCTATCAATACGCGCCTGCAGCGCGGCACGATTCGAGCCCTCGCCGATAATGACCAGACGCAGATCTGCGCGCTGTTTCAGTGCCAGCGCGAAGGCGTCGAGCAGGCACGCAAACCCTTTCTTGTCTTCCAGTCGACCGACCGCACCCAGCACCGGCGTCTCGTCGAGCGGCAGCCCCAGGCGAGCACGGGCATCCTCTCGCGAGAGCACCTCGGCGCGAAAGGCAACAGGGTCATATGCACTGCGCAGCGCCTGGATAGGGAGTTGAAGGTCCTGGCCCAGCTTGGTCGCCAGCGTGCCTGACACTGCGACCAGCGTCAGTTGAGTCGGCTTGAAGTGCTGGAACAGCGCCCGGTCTTCGGGACGAAGTCGAGTGGACCCGTGAAAAATCACGATGGCCCGCACGTGAGGCAGTTTCTTCAGCAGGGGCAACAAGGTGCGGGCAACGCCCAGGCCGTCGAGCAGCAACAGATCCGCCTGGCTTTCCAGGAGCGCTTTCTTGAAACCGGCCTGCATCCAGGGCTTGGTCAGCCGCCAGAAATGCCGCCCTTTCAACTGCGCGGAGGACAGGTTCCACTCCCTGGCGCCAGCCACGTTCACGCCACAATCGGTTGCGCAGCCCTGTAACAGCCAGGTCTTGACCGGTGATGTCGAGGCCGCCTGGGACAGAATCTGTTGGTGAACCTTGTGTATCGACGCAAAAGGCGCACCGCCGGACCACATCACATTAAGAATGCTCATGGCGCCACGTATCGCTTCAGGCATCTGCCGGGTTCTCTCCTGGTGCACTTAATTGATGAACCAGCCAATGCATACTCCCACCAGTAGAGACAATGCGAACTTGATCTGTTCGCGCCGACTGCGCCGCGCCTTGCGCTCACGCTCGACAGAAGTCTGGACGTGCAAACCAAACCCCGTATGCCGAACCGCATCACCCTCAAGCGTCACTGCAGTCAGGTTCAGCTGCGCGTAACGCTTGGACAGCGCCTTCTCCCCGTCGTGCGAGGCATAAGGGGCACACAGCCGATATTCCTTGATTCGGCGCAGCCCGGGGTTCAGCGAGAAACTCTGCCACTCGGGCTTGTCCGAGATCAGCGGATAGCAGGCCACGCCACCAATGAACTCCCGAGCACCCAGGCGAATATATGGGCTGTGAACATTCAGATCGTAAATATAGCTGCGCATCCAGACCTGGAGGATTTCCGGACGCAATTCGAGGATTTTCAGCGAATCTTCCACGAATCCTGGGCGATAGAATTCCCAGTCGTCTTCGCAATGGAAAATGTACGGAGTGCTGACATGTTCGTAAGCCAGGTCAATGGACGCCAACTGACCGAGCTTCGGGCGATTGACGAAAATCGTGCAATGGTCTTTCCAGCCCGCAGGGATGGCCGAATGCACAGCCTCGTCCCCGGCATCTTCAGTAATGAAGACTTCGCGGATGGGCGCTGTGTTGAACCGGTCAAAACTCTCGAGAGTGGTTTTGAGCAGGTCCAGGCGGCCACAGCTGGTGACCACCAAGGTGATGTTACTTTCTGTTGAAAACTGCACTTGATTCTCGTTTAAAGTCAAAGTGCCAGCAATATCAATGGCTGACCGGCCCTTGTCAAACGCCCAGCTTCAGGCGCACTTTTTCCAGCAGACTCAGTGGCGCACGGGCGCGCAGCGCCGGCTTGAGCGCCTCGACGATGCGTTCGCCGATACGCGCGAAGCTCAATTGCGCCACGACCAGTTCCCGGCCGTTACTGGCAATGCGCCGGGCCAGCTCGGGGTCGGCCCGCAGTTGCGCCAGCTTTTCCTGCAACTGTGCGATGGTCTGGTAGAACACGATGTTATGCATGTCCTGCAGACCCAACGCGCGGCTCTCGGCCTCGCCCTGGTCATACGCCAACAACACACAACCGCAGGCCATCGCTTCGAAGTTCTTGATCATGAACTCGCCCATGCCGACATCGGCACTGACGAAGAAACGGATGCGGTTGAGGGTATCGCAGTATTCCTCACCGGACTTGGTCCGGGTCACGACCAGCGGCTCAACCCGCCCCAGCTCATCGAGCAAGGCTTTGCGACCGCTGTAGGCAACGCTGTTGGTGCTGCCGACAAATGCCAACTCGATATCACGTTCGCGACCCTGGTCCTGCAGCAGGGTCTGGTCGTAGCCCTTGGGCACGAACACGGCATCAAACCCTTCCTCGCGAAGACGCTCGGCCACCACATATCCCGAGCTGATCACCCGCACCCACGGCAACTTGCGGTAATGGGCGCTGAACTTGCCGGTGTACTTGCACGGGATGTAATTCTGGTAGGCATCGTGTTCCAGAAAGACCAGGTTGGGCACGGTCTGGATAAAGCGAACCTGCCTGATTTCCTTCTTGAAGCGCAGGAAGAACACAATGCGGTCGTAGCGAGTTACATCGACGTGATTGCGGAAATAACCGCGCAGGTCGTCCTGCTCCTCGCTGGTCAACTCGCGCTTGTCGCAATCGCAATGGGCGGCGATTCCGTCGTAGAGGCGATCAAGGATCGCTCGCTGCTCTTTCTGCACCAGGAACAGGACTTTCAATTGTTTTCTCTCTTTCCAGACAGATCTTGCACCCAGAACAATTCATGGCGGCGCACGGTTTTGCGGAAAAACTCGTTTTCCCCGTAAGCCGGCCAGCGTCGAGCCGCCAGGCACCTCTGTATCGCGCGCCGCAGCAGGCGCTTCAATGGCAGCCTCGGCTGGAGGTCGTGCATCATGCCCAGCGCCATTGCCTTGCGGCATTGTTGTTTGTCGGACAGGCCGAGCGCCCAGGGACGCATGGGCTCGTCGGCCGTCAGTTGCGGCGGCAACGCCACGCCAGTGCCTGCTTCACCCATGGGCCAGCGATCGTTATCGTGGAGGTGATTGGCGTAATACAACAAGGTTTCAGGCTGCCAGGCAGTGGCGCCCAGCGCCTGCATGACGGCTTGCTGAGAACACTGGTGGTCCGGATGGGGATCGAAGCGCGGATGCGGCAACACGATGACCTGGGGCTGGATACGCTCGATGAGCTCATGCAGATCCCCCAGCAGGTTGTTCCAGGTAGGGGCACCGTCAGCATCACTGCGCAGGGCAAACGGATTGAAGCGGCGGAAGTAGCGAGTATCGCCAAGCTGCGCTTCGCGGGAGGCCGCCGGACAGTCCGGGGCATCCTGCATCGCCGGCAATTGCAGACAGAAATACCCCAGCTGGATGCAGCGTTCCTGCGCGACACCGCCCCACAATGGCACCCCAATGCTGTCCCACGCACGCAGCGAGCCTTTGAGGCGCGCCGCTTCGACGCTATCAAGGCCCATCTGCTGGTAGTGCTCGGCCTCTATTTCGCCGGCGGTCACCGTCACGATCCAGCTTTGCTCGGCGCTGCTGTACAAGCCAAACGCCGCCAGCTCGGCGTCGTCGGCGTGGGGGGCGATGACCAGCACCCGCTTGTCACGGTAGTCGGGGTATTCGAAGGCCCACAGCACGGGTTCGCCGAGCAACCGGCAGAACCGTCCGCGCAAGCGCAGTTGCCCTTCGGACAGCACCGACGCCTGCCCGGTGAGATTGAGATAACGCAACCCGTCGACACCCCGCTCGAAAGCCTGACGATCGGGATTAGTGCCCCCCGCCAACTCGACCACGGGATCGAAAAAGCGTCCCAGCCAGGTGCTTTTAATGCGCAGTGCCAACACCAGCGTGGCGTCGTCGACCAGCATGACGCCCTCGTCCAGGCGCAACCGTTCGCCGTGCAGATGGACTTTTGGTTGCTGAGTGTAGGGCGCAAAGCTGTATTGGTAATCATCGCCTGGGGAATAGAACAAATGGTCGGCGAACCAGGCTTCATGGGCTACCCAGCCCAGCACCGCAATGACCAGCGGCAACCACCAGGTCACTAGCCAGCCAAGGGCCACTAACACGAAAAAGGCGATAAGCAGGCTCAGGCGCTTGTTGCGTCGATGGCGCTTTAGCAGCAGCTGTTTACGGCTGGTGGGCTGATTCATACAGTGAATACCGGGACAGGATTACACCAGCGATCCTTGTATTCCCGATCGGCTCGCCCGAAAGAGAATCGCAAGGGCTTGTCCAGTGCCCGGGCATGCTCCCAGGCACTTTGCGTATTGAGGAAACTCAGCACGCTGCCGGGACTGAATTCGCGGGTTTCAGGATCGACGCCACCGTTGATGTACTCGACGCTGATCCATTGCGGCGCTTCAACCCGGTAGACCAGTTGAATCGCGATCGGCGCATCATTGAGGAAAATGACCGAGCCAATCAGTAACTCACGCAACAGCTCGATGACCTCAGCCATGCGTTGCGCACCTGTGGCCGGGAACCCCCATCTGCGCTGGAACAGATCGCAGTAGATCGCTGCCAGTTCGCTGCTGGAAAACTCGGTGACGGGTCGCACGACGCCGCCGGCCTCTTCCAGAAGACGCAATTCACGGCGCTGGTTATAGCGGAACTTTTTCGACAATTCTTCGGGGGTGCGGGCCATGGCCAATTGCTCGGCTTGCAGCCTGATACCGGTGAACCTTCCTTCGCTCATCGCGCACAGGTAGCGTGCCCGATGGCGCAGCGGCGCCTGGGCATCGGCGGCGGCCGGCAGGATCAGTTCTGCATTGCCCAGGTCGAACAGGCCTTTTTTACCCCGTCGCTTGAGCACATCCTTGGACAGCGCCAGGTCGCGACCCCAGGTCGGGATAGCAGCCTTGATTTCACCTTGCTGTTCCCATGCCAGATAACGCACCGGGATGTCGGCCATCTGTGCCAGGCCTTCAACGACCATAGGATGAGTTGCGACACTGCCGCCATAACGGTGCCAGACATCGGCATAGGTCGGGGCATCGATTACTGCCCAGCCACGTTCGCGCCAGCCTTGAAGTCGGTTGAGCATCAGCCCCTCGTTGCCAGTTCGGTAACACGCGGCAAACGCCAGAAAGCGTCACCCACCGCGCGATCGGAGAAGCGTTCGCGCAAGCGATCAGTCATCAGTTCGGCGCATTGGCGGCGCTGTTGATCGTCCATCGCGGCCAGGTGTTGCAGGCCTTGGGCCAGATGCTCGGCATCACCCAGGGGGAACAGGATACCGACACCTTCGACCACTTCCCTGGCGCCGCCCGCTGCAGTGGCGAGCAGCGGCACGCCGGCGGCCATGGCTTCAAGCAGCACCATGCCGAACGGCTCGTGATCGGAACTCAGGGCAAACACATCGAAAGCGCGGAAATAACGACGAGCCTCGGGCACCTGACCCAGGAACAGCACCCGGTCACCGACTCCCAACTCGCGGGCGAGCGCCTTGAGGTCCTGCTCCAGACGACCGGTACCGAGGATGACCATCTGGCTATTCACTGGCAAGCCCGGCAAAGCCTTGGCAAAACCGTGCAACAAGGTGGCCTGGTCCTTGTCGGGATGCAGGCGCCCGACGTTACCGACGATCCACGCATCCATCGCCAGGCCAAGGGTCTCCCGGGCTTCGTGCCGTGACAGCTGGCTGTCTTGCAATGCCTGCACGTCGATGCGGTTGTAGAGCGTCTGGATTCGGGAATCCGGCCATTTCGGCAGGCATTTGCGCATATCGTCGCGCACGGCATCGGAAACCCCGAGCAGGCTCAGGCGCTTGCGAAAAATATGCGCAAAAAGTTTGCGGGTGCCGCGCTTGTAATCGCCAAAGGCATGGTGCACGCCAATCACCGGCAGCGAGGTACCGAGCAAGGCGATGTAGATCGGTTTGAAGCGGTGGGCGATGCAGAAGCTGAAGTTGCGCGACGCGGCGATCTTGCGCACATCCCGGATCGCGCCCAGCTTCAGGCCACGAATGGCCTTTGAACTGTACTCCATGAACAACACTTCATCAGAAGCACAGCCCGCAGCGACTTCGGCATCGGCCGTCCCGGTAAGAAACACCGTGGTCACCCGATAACCGGTCCCCGCGAACAGGCTGGCGTACTGCCGGGCGCAGTCCAGAAACGGCCCGTCATAGCCGTGACAGAACTGCAGCACATGGCGTTCAGCCGAGCGTGTCATATGCGTCAGCGCCCTCTTTGACCACCAGAATGTCTTCCATGATCAGATACTGCAGGTCGGAACCGAAGAACATGTTCAAGGCGTCGGTCGGTGAGCAAATCATCGGCTCGCCACGACGGTTGAGCGAGGTGTTGAGCGAAACACCGTTGCCGGTCAGCACTTCCAGCGCCTTCATCATGTCGTAGTAACGCGGGTTGTATTCGCGCTTGAGCACTTGGGCCCGGGAGGTGCCGTCTTCGTGGACGACTTCCGGCACGCGGGTCTTCCACTCTTCAGCCACTTCAAAGGTGAAGGTCATGAACGGCGCCGGGTGATCGATCTTGATCATCTGCGGTGCAACGGTGTCGAGCATCGACGGGCAGAAAGGCCTCCAGCGCTCGCGGAACTTGATCTGGTGGTTGATGCGGTCAGCCACGCCAGTGGCACTCGGGCAACCAATGATCGAACGACCGCCCAACGCACGCGGGCCGAATTCCATCCGCCCCTGGAACCAGGCAACCGGATTGCCATCGACCATGATCCTGGCGATATTTTCCGGCATGTTCTCGAGCTTGCGCCACACCGGCTTGCTCGGGTGACGGGCGCATGCTGCCAGCACGTCTTCGTTGGTGTAGGACGGGCCGAGGTAGACGTGTTCCATCTTCTCGACTGGCACACCACGGGCGTGCGACACATAAGCCGCGGCACCGACTGCGGTACCGGCGTCGCCCGATGCAGGCTGGACGAACAGTTCCTTGACGTCGTCGCGGGCGATAATCTTCTGGTTCAGCTTGACGTTCAACGCACAGCCGCCAGCAAAGGCCAGCTTGCCGGTTTCCTTGAGCACGTCGCCCAGATAATGGTCGATCATCTGCAGCGCCAGCTTCTCGAACAGCGCCTGCATGCTCGCGGCGTAGTGGATGTAAGGCTCGTCGGCAATGTCGCCTTCGCGCTTTGGACCCAGCCACTCGATAAGTTTCGGCGAGAAGTAGAAACCTTTGCCTTTCTCTTTGTAGCGGCGCAGGCCGATCACGTTGGCGTAATCGGTGTTGATCACCAACTCGCCGTTCTCGAAGGACGCCAGGCGGGAAAAGTCATATTTGCTGGCATCGCCATAAGGCGCCATGCCCATGACCTTGAACTCTCCGTCGAGCATCTCGAAACCGAGGAACTCGGTGATCGCGCCATACAGGCCGCCCAGGGAGTCAGGATCGAAGAACTCCTTGATCTTGTGAATCTTCCCGTTCTCGCCATAACCGAAGAAGGTCGTGGCGTACTCACCCTTGCCGTCGATCCCCAGGATCGCGGTTTTCTCCTTGAAACCGGAGCAGTGGTAGGCGCTGGAGGCGTGGGCCAGGTGATGCTCGACCGGCTCGATCTTGATTTTCTTCGGATCGAAGCCCAGTTGCTCGAGGCACCAGACAATTTTGTTGCGATAACGCTTGTAGCGACGGTTGCCCATCAGGATCGCATCAAGTGCGCGATCCGGGGCGTACCAGTAACGCTTGGCGTAGTGCCAGCGAGCCTCGCCGAACAGGCTGATCGGGGCGAACGGAATCGCGACTACATCGACGTCGGACGGTTTGATGCCCGCCTGTTCGAGGCAGAACTTCGCCGATTCGTAGGGCATGCGGTTCTTTGCATGTTTATCGCGCACAAAGCGCTCTTCCTCAGCCGCCGCGACCAGCTTGCCGTCGATGTACAAGGCTGCGGAAGGATCATGGCTAAGGGCGCCGGACAGGCCAAGAATCGTCAATGCCACTGGGGTCTAGCCTCTTTAGTCTGCATGCAGGCGCAATGCGCCTCAAAAAATTGATGTGCCCTCGCAAGCGGCGAGAGACAGCTAAAGGGCGGGATTATAGCGTAAACAAGGCGGGAATGACCCAGCGCTTATTTGACTCGGACGATCAAGATCAAAAGATCGCAGCCTCGGCAGCTCCTGCAGCCGGGCGCGAAGGCGAGACCGGCACAAATCTCCGCAGGAGCTGCCGCAGGCTGCGATCTTCGCGCCGTATCAGACGCTGGAAATGTCTTTGGGCAGACGCTGATCGATGAGTTGGTAGAGGGCGCTGCTCTCTGGCCAGTTGCGCATGAATCGCGCCCGATCCCGCGCATAGGCCGGGGCGAAGCTGCCTGGCGAGCTGTGCTGGCACATGGAGTCCAGGTCTATCAATGCCCAGCGATCCTGATGCCAGAACAGGTTATGGCCTTTGAAATCGCCATGGCTGATGCGCTCGCCGATCAGTTCGGCGAACAGATGATCCAGCGCCAGCAGCTCGGCCTCGGGAGCGTCCCCGCTATCAACATAGGGGGCAAAACGTTCGATGATATCCGGGCCTGGAAGGTACTCGGTGACCAGGTACGCCCGACTGCGCAGCCAGAAAAAACGCTTCTCCAGCAAGGCCAGCGGCTTGGGCGTGGCAATGCCCAGGAAAGCCAGGCGATTGCCTTCGCGCCACGAATGCCACGCACGACTTGGGCGCCAGAAGCGCTTCAACCAATGGGCGAACCCCTTGATGTTGTATCGCTTGATAACCAGCGTTCTACCTTCTACCTCGACTTTTCCTACACTCGCCGCGCCACCGGTCTTGTACAGATGGCCTCGATCAAGTAACTCGTCCGCCTGCTCCAGCACTGGCAGCATCGCCGCCTCTTCCTCGCGCCGAATAGCCCTCAAGGCAAACGCCCCGCGCTGGACGCTGAAGAGCGTGCACTCGCGCCCAACCTTGATCAGGAAGTCCTTGAGGCGCCAGGCGCGAACCTTGTTGATCTGCTTCTGCAATGCCTCCATGGGCAAGGCATGCTCGCCATTGCTCAACAGGTAATACACCAGGAGCTCTTCGGTGAAAGGCTCGAGGGATTTGGGCAGTTGGGCGAAAAAAACCCCGAGATTTTCCAGTACTTTCTGCCGCGACAGTGGCTGCCCCGGCGTTTCGGCGCAGATTCCCGCGCCATCAATCAAATACAGACGGCCTCGCTGGCGCAGCAGGTTGTCCAGGTGCAGATCTTCCTGCCACAAGCCTTTGCGGTGCATCTGCCCGATCGCCCCCAGCGCAGCTGCCAGTACGGCCGACTGCTCGTCCGCGAGCATTGGCAAACTCTCGACCTGCTTCCACGCATCGCCCAGGCTCTCGGCGCCCTCGAGAAAATCGAACAGCAGCCAGCCGCCCTCGCCTTCCTTCAAGCCATCGGCCAGCAGCAAAGGGGTGGTCAAGCCTTGATCGGCGAGCAAGCGCACGCCATTGAGTTCGCGCTGGAAGTGCCGCGACGCTTTAGCGCCGACCAGTAACTTGGCCAGCACGGGACGGCCGCGCCAAACGCCAGCACCGACGTATCGCTGCCCAGGCAGCACGCGCAGCAAGCTCAGCAACTGCAAGTTGGCTGGCCCGGCGGCATCGGCCAGTGAGATGCTCAATGGCAGGCCCGGGTTACGCCCTGCATGCTTCAGTTCGGACAAACGCATCAGCGCGCCTCCTTGTGACCGCGCCGCGCACCCAGGCGCTGCAGCCAGCTGTCGATCAGTGAACTGGCCACTGGCTGATCCAGGTAAACCGCCAGCAACTCACGCACTTGTGCGTCGTTCCACTGCGGCGCACGACGCAGCAGAGGCTCTAGATCCTTCACCCGGTCGCGCTGCCCCAGCAGCAATGGCCGGGTCTTTTCCAGGTCAATCAGCTGGGCTTGATAACCGCTGGCGGTGGTTTGCAGGAAAATGTGCTTGGGATAAAAACAGCCGTGAACCTGGCGTGCACCGTGCAGGCGCCGAGCCAGCTGGCCACAGGCCTGGATGATCGCCGACTGCTCCACCTCGCCAAGTTGCGACCAGCGCTGCAACAGCGAGTCGAGGTCATCCCATCCATCCAGCGCACGAGTCAGCAGAATCGCCCGCACTTCGCCCTTGACCTTGCGCTCACCAAAGAACGCCGCTTTCAACGCCGGAATGCCCAGGCTTTCATAGCGACTGATATTGCGAAACTCCCGGGCGAAACTCGGCTCGCCAAAAGGCGCATGCAACGTACGCATTTGGTAATTGCACTGCCGCTTGAGGTAGTAGCCATGACCTTCCAGGTCCAGGCGAAACACGCTGCTCCAGCCACCGCGTGCGGTGTTCGGTTCGTCCACCGCTTCCAGTTGCCTGGCCCACAGCGCTTCGAAGGTGCCCAGACCATGGCGTTCAAGTAACGCGCGGTCATCAGCGGCGAGAAAATCAGTCATTCGCGACCCTCGAAAAATCTGACAACGTGACGAATGCGCTGCTTGTCCGCCTCATTCAGGCGATCACGTTGGCGGTACTGCAAGTAGAACCGCAGGCGCTGAGTGGCCGACAGCTGGTACTTGGCGACCTTGTCCAGGCACGCCAGGTCCTTGGTGATTCGATACTTGAGCCAAAAACCGCGCCAGAAGTCGCCGTTAGGGCAATCGATCAGGAACAGCCGGGCCTGATCGTCAATCAACAGGTTTCGCCACTTCAGGTCGTTGTGAGTGAACCGATGGTCGTGCATGGTCCGTGTATAGCCGGCCAACTGCCGGCTGACAACATCGACCCAGGCACGGTCATGGAGTTTCGGATCATGGCGCTCGGCCAGTGCCGACAGGTCTTCGGTACGCGGCAGCTCCCGGGTGATCATTGCACCTCGGTCATAGGCCGCCCCCCGCCGCTCCAGGCCCCACGCCACGACTTCGGCGGTGGGAATACCCCACTTGGCGAACCGTTTAAGGTTCTGCCATTCGGCCTTGACCCGAGGTTTGCCCAGGTAACGACGCAGGCCCTTGCCGGCGCCAACGTAACGCTTTACGTAGTAATTGACGCCGTTGCGTTGAACGCGGATGACTTCGGACAGCGGATCGCGGGTCAGGCGCTCGCCCTGAAGCCCAAACACTGCATCAAGACTTCCGAAATCTTCTGCCAGCTCGCTGTACGCAGGCTCCAGGTTCCAACCCGACATCAGAGCGCATCTCCGTACCGCTGTTTACGATCGTAGAGTTTGTTCGCCTTGCCTTCGAGCCAGGCGAGCAAGGCTGCTTCCTGGCCCAGGACCTGCCGCAGCGGCTGCTGGAAGTAACCTTTGAGGAAGCGCAACTTGTCGCGACGGGTCAGGCCAATGTCCAGCGCCGAAAAGTACAGCGCGGCCAGGTCCTTGTTGCGCCAGCGCTGAGTGATTGCCGGGCGGGTCTGGGCCCGGTGCAGATCGATCACCGAAAGCTTGAAATCGTCAGCCTTCACCGGTTTGTCGGTGTGCAGCAGGAAATGGCAGATGTAGCAGTCGCGGTGGTTGACGCCGGCGCGGTGCATCATGCCGGTCATGCGCGCCACTTCGGCGATCAGCGCCCGCTTGAGTGTCGGTTCCGGCGGGTTCTTGACCCAATCGACGCTGTAGTCTTCGAGGCTGACGGTAGGTGCCAGCTCTTCGGTGACAATGAACGAGTGCTGGTCGGCCGGGTTGCTGCCTTTCTCCCCGTAAGCCACCGCCGTCATGCTCGGCACCCCCACTTCCTTGAGGCGCTGGATGGCCTTCCACTCCTGACCGGCGCCGAGCACCGGCAGCTTGGCGGTGAGCAGGTTCTTGAAGATTTCGCCCCAGCCAATGCCACGGTGGATTTTCACGAAAAAACCGTGGCCGTCCACTTCAGTGCGCAAGGTGCGGCGCGCCTCAAGCTCGCGATACACCTCGCCCTCGAGACGCTCGACTTCGGTAAACGGGTCGCGTCCAGCCCAAAGGCTCTTGAACGGTTCAGCCAACATCAATTTCATTTCGCCTGCTCCGCCAGAATCACGTCGGCCGCGTGCTGCGGCATGCTGTAGAGGTCGGCCGTGTCGGCGAAGGCCAGACCGTTGCGACTCCAGGCCGCACGCGCCTGAGCGTCGTTCAGCATGTCGGCCAGGTAGTGGGTCAGCTGCGCCTGATCGAATGGTTCGTCCAACACCCGCCCTGCGTCCGCCTCGGCGATGTAATGGGCGTAACCGCAGACCGCGCTCACCAGCACCGGCAGGCCAGCGACCAGGGCTTCAAGCAGAACGGTCCCGGTATTTTCGTTGTAAGCCGGGTGGATCAACAGGTCCGCACCCAGCAGAAACCGCGGAATATCGCTGCGCCCCTTGAGGAAGGTCACGTTATCGCCGAGGCCCAATGTCGCACTCTGCATCTGGAATATCTTGGGGTCGTCCTGGCCAATTACAAACAGCCGGGTACGTTTTTTCAGATCGGCAGGCAGTCCGGCCAGCGCCTTGAGGCTACGATCGACGCCCTTGGTCTTGAACCCGGAGCCGATCTGCACCAACAGCAGCTCATCGTCCTGCAAGTTGAACTCACGGCGGAATTCAGCGCGGATCTCGGCAGCGTTTGCCGGTGCGCGACGATCCTGGGAAATGCCCGGGGGCAGCAGATGAAAGCGCTCCAGCGGGGTGCCGTAATGCTTGATGAACAGCGGTTGCTGGACTTCGGAAATCATCAGGACTTCGGTCTTGGCGTCCTTGGCGAACACGGCGCGCTCGTACTCGGCGAAGTGGCGGTAGCGACCCCAGCGACGGTAGAGCGAGTTGCGCAGGTTCTGCGCCTTGTCTTCAAAGCAACCATCGGCGGCGTAGTAGACGTCCAGGCCCGGCATCTTGTTGAAGCCGATCAGACGATCCACAGGACGCCTGGCCAGATCCGCGGCCATCCACTCGCTGAGTTTCTCGTTGCGACGATGATTGAAGAACGCCTTGACCGGAGCTACCAGCACCTCAAAGCCCGGCGGAATATCGCCTTCCCAGATCAGCGTATAAACGCGGATCTGGTGGCCGCGCTGCTGGCATTCCAGGGCGATGCGCATAAAGTCGCGCTGCAGCCCCCCGAATGGAAAATATTTGTACAAGACGAATGCCAATTGCATCAGCGCAGCTCCTCAGCCAGTAACAACGTGCTCAGTCGGGTCGCGACACGCTCGGGATTCAAACGCGTGAAGCACAGCGGCCACTCGCGTTTCAGGTCAAACCGGCTGGCATCTTCGGCCGTCGGTTGATAGGTGCATTTCTTTTGCAGGCAGGGTGCGCAGGGGAAGTCGCTGGCGATGTGAATCTGCGACTTGCCGTAGGCGCCAGTCAGGCCCGGGTTGGTCGGGCCGAACAGCGACAATGTCGGGACGTCCAGCGCCGCTGCCAGATGGCCAAGACCGGTATCCACCGCCACGCAGGCCTGCGCCCCGGCCAGCACTTTGCCAACGCCCGCCAGGTTCAGCTTGGGCAGGACTTCAACGTGGCGCATGTCCTTGGCGATGCGCTCGGCGCGCGCTTTTTCGGCCGGGTTGCCCCAAGCCAGCTTCACGCCGACGCCCAGGTAGCCAACGCGCTCGGCCAGCTCTCGCCAATAGGCCTCGGGCCAGTGCTTGGTGTCCCAGGTGGTGCCGTGCAGGAACAAAACGTAGGGATTCTTGCGCGGCAGCTCGACCAGACGTTCGACGTTCAGGCCATAGTCGCCCAGGCCCTTGGGCAAGTCGTAGCCCAGGGCGATGGCGAACAATTGGCGTACTCGCTCCACGGCATGCTGGCCGCGGGCAACTGCCAGGCGCCGATCATAGAAACGTGCCGCGATCGGCTCACGTGCCGAACCTTTATCGAGGCCTGCCACCGGCGACTTGACATAACGAGTCAGCAAGGCACTTTTCAACAGGCCCTGGGCATCAATCACCAGATCATATTTTGTCGCGCGAATGCTTTGCTTGAAGCGCTTCCACTCGCCGCTCCTGATGGTCTGCCAGATGTTTTTGCGCCAGCGACGAATCGCGACCGGAATCACCTTGCCCACCGCAGGATGCCAGGTCGGGATCTCCGCGAAGCCCTCTTCCACCACCCAGTCGAATTGAATGCCGGGAATCGCCCGGGCCGCGTCCGTCAGCGCCGGTAACGCATGGATCACGTCACCGAGCGAAGACGTCTTGATCAACAGGACCCGCAAATTAATTGACCTCGACCACAGTGCCCTGCAACCGCTGCAAGGCTTCGTTCACCGCTTGCGGCATAAGCTGGCGCAGGCAGTTGTAATGACCGAAACGGCACGTACGGTCAAAGCAGGGGCTGCATTCGATGCCCAGGCGGACAATTTCGACATGCTCGGCCAGGGGGGGTGTGAACCCTGGAGAGGTGGAGCCATACACGGCCACCAGCGGTCGGTTCAACGCAGCGGCCACGTGCATCAGGCCGGAATCGTTGGACACCACCGAGTCGGCACAGGACAGCAAATCGATGGCCTCGGCCAGGGACGTTCCGCCGCTGAGGTTCACCGACTCTTCACGCAAGCCCGGGATCAGCCGGGCGCGGATGTCCTCGCCAACGGAGTGGTCGTTTTTCGAACCGAACAGCCACACCTGCCAACCCTCGCGAATCCTGGCTTCGGCAACCTGGGCGTAATGCTCGGAGGGCCAGCGCTTGGATTCGCCGAACTCGGCACCCGGGCACAGCGCCAGCACCGGGCGGTCCAGGGTCAGGCCGAACTTGGCCAGCGCCGCTTTGCGGGACACCGGGTCGATCTGCAGCGTCGGGCGTGGATAAGGTTTTGGCAGCTCGACGCCAGGCTCGAAGGCCAGGGCCATGAACCGCTCGATCATCAGCGGATAACGTTCCTTATCCAGCGTGCGTACGTCATTGAGCAAGCCGTAGCGGAATTCGCCGCGCCAGCCGGTGCGTTTCGCGATGCCGGCAAAGAACGGCACCAGCGCCGACTTCAACGAGTTGGGCAGCAGGATCGCCTGGTCGTACTGGCCAGCCAGGGATTTGCCGATGCGCCGCCGTGTAGCCAATTCCAAGGCACCGTGGCCGAGCGGAAAACTCAAGGCCTGACGGACTTCGGGCATGCGCTCCAGGATCGGCCGGCTCCACTCGGGGGCCAGGACGTCGATTTCGCATTGCGGGTGGCGTTGCTTGAGACACTGAAAGAGTGTCTGCGCCATCACCATGTCACCGACCCAACTGGGCCCAACGATCAGAATTTTCATGTGGTTTCCAAAAACGAACCGGGGAGGCCTACGCCTCCCCGCCTCGTGAATCAGCTTAGCCCCAGCTCACGCCAGATCCGCAATACCTGCCGTCGTTCGTCCACGAACTGATCGCCCGGTATTACTCCTGCATCCTTCTGCAAAGCCTGCCGGTGGGCGGCGGAGCGGTAGGCTTTATAGGCCTCGCGCAACAGGCTGGCATCTGCGGCAGGCATCAAGCCTTCCTCTTCCAGCCCTTCCAGAATACGGATGTTGTCGGTCCAGCGTAGCAATGACGGGTGCGTTTGCGACCACGCCAGGGCCGCGTATTGCACCATAAATTCAATATCGACGATACCTCCGGCGTCCTGCTTGAGATCGAACGGCGCCGTGGCCTCGAAGGCATTTGCCGCCGTGCCGGCCGCCGTACTCTTGCTGCCAAGATTATCGCGCATCTTCGCACGCATCTCGCTGACCTCCTGGCGCAAGGTTGGCAAGTCCCTGGCCTTGCCCAGCACCGTGGCTCGCACCTTCTCAAATGCCTGACCGACGTCCTGGCTACCTACCAGCACCCGCGCCCGCACCAATGCCTGGTGCTCCCATGTCCAGGCTTCGTTTTCCTGATAGCGCGAAAACGCGCCAAGCGAACTCACCAGCAACCCCGAGGCACCGGACGGTCGCAGGCGCATATCCACTTCATAGAGCTGGCCGGAGTTGGTCTGGGTCGTGAGCAGGTGAATGATGCGTTGCCCCAGCCGGGTGAAAAATTGCGCGCCATCGATGGATTTTGCCCCGTCGGTTTCCGCCTGCGGGTCGCCGTCATGAATAAACACCAGGTCCAGGTCCGAACCATGCCCGAGTTCCAGCCCGCCGACTTTGCCATAACCGACAATGATGAACCCGGGATCGCACAAGGTACCGTCGGTGCGCAGCGGAGTACCGTATTTGGCCACCGTCTGCCGCCAGGCCAGGGCCAGCACTTGCTCCAGAATGGCCTCGGCCAGCCAGGTCAGGTAGTCGCTGACCTTCATCAGCGGCAGGCTGCCGGCAATTTCCGATGCAGCCACCCGCAACCGGTGAGCCAGCTTGAAATGCCGCAAGGCTTCCATCTGCTGCTCAAGATCGTCCTCGGGAATGCGCGTCAGGCGCTCGCGCAATTCCGCCGCCAGCTCTGGCGCCAGGGGTGGTTTGAACAAGCGACCTTCATTGAGCAGCTCGTCGAGCAGCAGCGGAAACCGCGTGATCTGCTCGGCAATCCACGGGCTCGCGGCACACAAAGTCAACAGCCGACGCAGCGCCCCGGGGTTTTCGGTCAACAACACCAGATAGGCAGAACGACGGGCGACAGCTTCCACCAAGGGCAGCACCCGTTCCAGGACCAGGTCCGGGTTGGCATGCTCCACCGCCTGGGCCAGCAACCGTGGAATAAAGGCATCAAGCCGCTCCCGACCGAGGCGCTGCATGGCACGCAACTGCGGGCTGCCGCGCAAACTGGCGAGTGCCTTCAGGGCCCTGGTGGCATCAGCAAACCCGCCCTCCTCCAGCTGCCGACAGGCGGCCTCTTCATCCTGGGCTTCCTCCCACAGCGGCAACCATTCCCCGCCGACCACTACTTCGCTTTCGGTGCCTTCCTCTTCGTCCGGGTCGGCAATGACCTGGCCGAAGTGCCAGGCCACCCGATTGCGCCAGTACATCAGTTGTTCATGGAACGCGGGCCAGTCGGCAAAACCCAGCATAAAGGCAATACGCGCCTGATCCTGCGCGCCGTCGGGCAACATCTGGGTCTGGCGGTCGGCAATCGCCTGTATCGCATGTTCGGTGTACCGCAGGAACTCGTAGCCTTCACGCAGTTCGCTGACCACGGCCGGCGGCAGGTAGCCCTGGCCTTCAAGAGTGCTCAGCACCTTCAACAGGGGACGCTGCTGCAGGCTCAAGTCCCGGCCGCCGTGGATCAGCTGGAAGGCCTGGGCGATAAACTCCACTTCACGGATCCCACCGGAGCCGAGCTTGATATTGTCAGCCATACCCTTGCGCCGCACTTCCTGCTGGATCAGCTGCTTCATCGTGCGCAGCGCTTCGATAGCCGAAAAGTCCAGGTAGCGCCGGTAGACGAACGGGCGCAGCATCTCCTGCAATTGCGCACCGGCGACTTGATCACCCGCCACCACCCGCGACTTGATCATGGCGTAGCGCTCCCAGTCGCGGCCCTGATCCTGGTAATACTGCTCCAGCGCGTTGAAGCTGAGCACCAATGCACCCGCCGAACCGTATGGCCGCAGGCGCATGTCGACGCGGAAGACAAAACCGTCGACCGTCATCGGGTCCAGCGCCTTGATCAGGCGCTGACCCAACCGAATGAAGAACTCCTGGTTATCCAGCGAGCGTTTGACGCCCACAGTTTCGCCGCCCTCGGGATACGCGAAGATCAGGTCGATGTCCGAAGACAGGTTGAGCTCCACCGCACCGAGCTTTCCCATACCAAGGATGACCATCTGCTGCGGCTCGCCACTGCGCCGCCCCGTGGGCACGCCGAACTGCTGGCAATGGCGCGCGTACAGCCATTGATAAGCCTGGTCGATGCTGGCGTCGGCCATGTCCGAAAGATCGCGACAGGTCTGCACCAGATCGGCCTGGCGCGTCAGGTCACGCCAGATGATCCGTACCTGATGCCGGGTGCGCTGGCGGCGCAAGGCTCGCCCGAGTTCGTCGTCGGTCTCGGCCTGGTTCACCGCTGCGGCAATCTGCGCGCACAACTCACCCGAGGCAAAGTTACGGTCCAGCTCCCCGGACCGCACCAGCTCGAGCAGCATCGACGGGTCACGCACCGACTGTTCAATCACAAAGTCGCTGGCGGCGCTCACCCGGGCAAATTGTGCCCATC
This sequence comes from Pseudomonas sp. TMW22090, assembly GCF_022496665.1. Classification (NCBI taxonomy): domain Bacteria; kingdom Pseudomonadati; phylum Pseudomonadota; class Gammaproteobacteria; order Pseudomonadales; family Pseudomonadaceae; genus Pseudomonas; species Pseudomonas sp. TMW22090. The sequence goes on along the minus strand of NZ_SCFH01000005.1, from coordinate 341,433 downwards.
GCTCGGGAGGCCAGGCCGACAGACCATGATCATCCTCCAGCGCCTCGACGGCAGCACGAAACGACTGCTCGGCACGGGTGACCAATGGCAGGAGAATGGCGGGCAGTTCAGCCAGCGAAGGGAGGCTCATGGTCTATCCTTGATCGGCGTGGAACGGGCTGCATGTAGTGATTTTCGAAAAGGCACTACCTGATCGACTGTCGAACAAAGGTTATAAATAGCTGAAATTGTTTTAATGTTGGCAGCGATCATCAAGCTTTCACCTTTTTCGGTTGGCAAAAGACCAACCTTAACGATTATTCTCACAACGCAGCCGGAGGCCACAAGCCGCTCATCTGTAGTTTTACTACTCGTATATACATTCGGAATGCTGAAATGCTCGATGATTTGTAGTAAAACTACACGCCGCCGGAACCTACCTCTCGGCAATCCAAGAATTTATATCGTCTGCCCACAAGGCCAGTCGCAAACTCAGGCAACCGATTCTGGAAGCCTTTCCGCCCTGGAGCAAGCCATGCAAGACCTCGATCCCGTCGAAACCCAGGAATGGCTGGACGCCCTGGAATCGGTTCTCGACAAAGAAGGCGAAGACCGTGCCCACTATCTGATGACCCGTATGGGCGAACTTGCAACCCGCAGCGGTTCGCAGTTGCCTTACGCCATCACCACGCCATACCGCAACACCATTCCCGTCACCCACGAAGCACGCATGCCTGGCGACCTGTTCATGGAACGCCGCATTCGCTCGTTGGTACGCTGGAACGCGATGGCAATGGTAATGCGTACGAATTTGAAAGATTCGGACCTGGGCGGACACATCTCCAGCTTCGCTTCCAGTGCGACCCTGTACGACATCGGCTTCAACTACTTTTTCCAGGCCCCGACCGACGAACATGGCGGCGACCTGATCTACTTCCAGGGCCACACCTCGCCAGGCGTTTACGCCCGTGCGTTCATGGAAGGCCGCATCACCGAAGACCAGATGAACAATTTCCGCCAGGAAGTGGACGGCCAGGGCCTGTCGTCCTATCCGCACCCTTGGCTGATGCCTGATTTCTGGCAGTTCCCGACTGTATCCATGGGTCTGGGCCCGATCCAGGCGATCTACCAGGCGCGCTTCATGAAGTACCTGGAAGCTCGTGGCTTTATTCCGGAAGGCAAGCAGAAAGTCTGGTGCTTCCTGGGCGACGGCGAGTGCGACGAGCCGGAATCCCTGGGCGCGATCTCGCTGGCTGGCCGCGAGAAGCTCGACAACCTGATCTTCGTCATCAACTGCAACCTGCAGCGCCTCGACGGCCCGGTTCGCGGCAACGGCAAGATCATCCAGGAACTCGAAGGCGTGTTCCGTGGTGCCCAGTGGAACGTGACCAAAGTCATTTGGGGCCGTTTCTGGGACCCGCTGCTGGCCAAGGACGTCGACGGTATCCTGCAACGTCGCATGGACGAAGTCATCGACGGCGAGTACCAGAACTACAAAGCCAAAGACGGCGCGTTCGTACGTGAACACTTCTTCAACTCGCCAGAACTCAAGGCGATGGTTGCTGATCTGTCCGACGACGAGATCTGGAAACTCAACCGTGGCGGCCACGACCCGTACAAGGTCTACGCGGCGTACCACGAAGCGGTCAACCACAAAGAACAGCCTACCGTCATCCTGGCCAAGACCATCAAGGGTTACGGCACCGGTGCTGGCGAAGCGAAGAACACTGCGCACAACACCAAGAAAGTCGATGTCGACAGCCTGAAGTTGTTCCGCGACCGCTTCGACATCCCGGTCAAGGACGAAGAACTGGAAAACCTGCCGTTCTTCAAACCAGAGCCAAACAGCGCCGAAGCCCGCTACCTGAGCGAGCGCCGCACTGCATTGGGCGGTTTCGTGCCACAGCGTCGCGCCAACAGCTTCAGCGTGCCGACCCCGTCGCTCGATACCCTCAAGGCCATCCTCGACGGCTCGGGCGACCGTGAAATTTCCACCACCATGGCCTTCGTGCGGATCCTCGCGCAACTGGTCAAGGACAAGGAAATCGGCCCGCGCATCGTTCCGATCATCCCGGACGAAGCCCGTACCTTCGGTATGGAAGGCATGTTCCGCCAACTGGGCATCTACTCCTCCGTCGGCCAGCTCTACGAGCCAGTCGATAAAGACCAGGTGATGTTCTACAAGGAAGACAAGAAGGGCCAGATCCTCGAAGAAGGCATCAACGAAGCGGGCGCCATGAGCTCCTTCATCGCTGCCGGTACTTCGTACTCCAGCCACAACCAGCCAATGTTGCCGTTCTACATCTTCTACTCGATGTTCGGCTTCCAGCGTATCGGCGACCTGGCCTGGGCTGCAGGCGACAGCCGTACCCGTGGCTTCCTGATCGGCGGCACCGCCGGGCGGACCACGCTGAACGGCGAAGGCCTGCAACACGAAGACGGTCACAGCCACATCCTGGCTGGCACCATCCCGAACTGCCGCACCTTTGATCCAACCTACGGCTACGAGCTGGCGGTGATCATCCAGGACGGCATGAAGAAGATGACCGAAGAGCAGCAGGACGTTTTCTATTACATCACTGTGATGAACGAGTCCTACCAGCAACCAGCCATGCCGGCCGGTGTCGAGGAAGGCATCATCAAGGGCATGTACCTGCTCGAAGAAGACACCCGCGAAGCGGCGCACCACGTTCAGCTGATGGGCTCCGGCACCATCCTTCGTGAAGTCCGTGAAGCAGCGAAGATCCTGCGTGAAGAGTTCAACATCGGCGCTGACGTCTGGAGCGTTACCAGCTTCAACGAACTGCGTCGCGATGGTCTGGCCGTAGAGCGCAGCAACCGCCTGCACCCGGGCCAGAAGCCGCAACTGAGCTACGTCGAAGAATGCCTGAACGGCCGTAAAGGCCCGGTCATCGCCTCTACCGACTACATGAAGCTGTTCGCTGAGCAAATCCGCCAGTGGGTCCCGTCCAAGGAATTCAAAGTCCTGGGCACCGACGGTTTCGGCCGCAGTGACAGCCGCAAGAAGCTGCGTCACTTCTTCGAAGTCGATCGTCAATTCGTGGTGTTGGCAGCCCTGGAAGCATTGGCTGACCGTGGTGATATCGAACCTAAAGTGGTGGCTGAAGCCATCGCCAAGTTCGGCATCAACCCGGAAAAACGCAACCCACTGGACTGCTGAGGAGACACTCTGTGAGCGAACTCATTCGCGTACCTGACATCGGCAGCGGTGAAGGTGAAGTAATCGAACTATTTGTGAAGGTCGGCGACCGTATCGAAGCCGAACAGAGCATTCTGACGCTTGAGTCGGACAAGGCGAGCATGGAAGTTCCTGCTCCCAAGGCCGGCATCGTCAAAAGCCTCAAGGTGAAGCTGGGCGACCGCCTGAAAGAAGGCGACGAACTGCTTGAGCTGGAAGTCGAGGGTGACGCGGCTGCGGCACCTGCGGCTGCCGCTGCGCCGGCGGCCAAGGCTGAAGAGAAACCGGCGGCAGCGCCTGCTGCTGCCGCTCCAGCTGCGGCGCCTGCTGCTGCCTCCGTACAGCAAGTGCATGTGCCGGACATCGGTTCGTCGGGCAAGGCCCAGATCATCGAGATCCAGGTCAAAGTCGGCGACACCGTCGAGGCTGATCAGTCGCTGATCACCCTGGAGTCCGACAAGGCGAGCATGGAAATCCCTTCGCCTGCCGCTGGCGTGGTCAAGAGCATCAGCGTCAAGCTCAATGACGAAGTGGGCACGGGCGACCTGATCCTGGATCTGGAAGTGGCAGGTGCTGCGCCTGCTGCTGCCGCTCCGGCCCAGGCTGCTGCTCCGGCTGCCGCTGCTGCTGCACCTGCACCTGCCGCTGCAGCCCCGGCCGCACCGGTTGCCGACAGCGTCCAGGACATTCATGTGCCGGACATTGGTTCGTCGGGCAAAGCCAAGATCATCGAAGTACTGGTCAAGGCCGGCGACACCGTCACCGCCGACCAGTCGCTGATCACCCTGGAATCCGACAAGGCAAGCATGGAAATCCCATCGCCTGCCGCCGGCGTGGTGGAAAGCATTTCCGTCAAGCTGGATGACGAGGTGGGTACCGGTGACCTGATCCTCAAGCTCAAGGTCAAAGGTGCTGCGCCTGCTGCTGCCCCGGCAACCGCCGCTGCCGCACCGGCTCCTGCACCTGCAGCCGCCAAGGCTGACGCTGCTCCGGCTGCCGCTGCGCCTGCCGCACCGGTTGCGGCCCCGGCCAAGCCGGGCGCCAAGGTTCACGCCGGCCCGGCGGTTCGCCAGCTGGCCCGTGAATTCGGTGTCGAGCTGAACGCGGTCGGCGCCAGCGGTCCACACGGTCGCATCCTGAAAGAAGACGTTCAGGTTTACGTCAAAGCCATGATGCAGAAGGCCAAGGAAGCACCGGCCGCTGCTGGCGGCGCAACCGGTGGCGCGGGCATTCCGCCGATTCCGGTCGTGGACTTCAGCCGCTTCGGTGAAACCGAAGAAGTGCCGATGACTCGCCTGATGCAGATCGGCGCTTCCAGCCTGCACCGCAGCTGGCTGAACATCCCGCACGTGACTCAGTTCGATTCGGCTGATATCACCGACCTGGAAGCGTTCCGTATCGCCCAGAAAGCCGTTGCAGAGAAGGCCGGCGTCAAGCTGACCATCCTGCCGCTGCTGCTCAAATCCTGCGCGCATCTGCTCAAGGAACTGCCGGACTTCAACAGCTCGCTGGCGCCAAGCGGCAAGGCGATCATTCGCAAGAAGTACGTGAACATCGGCTTCGCGGTCGACACCCCTGAAGGCCTGCTGGTACCGGTCATCAAGAACGTCGACCAGAAGAGCCTGCTGCAGCTTGCGGCTGAAGCGGCTGCGCTGGCTGCCAAAGCCCGCGACAAGAAGCTCACCGCTGACGACATGCAAGGTGCCTGCTTCACCATTTCCAGCCTCGGGCACATTGGCGGCACCGGCTTCACGCCGATCGTCAACGCGCCGGAAGTGGCGATCCTCGGTGTCTCCAAGGCAACCATCCAGCCGGTCTGGGATGGCAAAGCCTTCCAGCCGAAACTGATGCTGCCACTGTCGCTGTCCTACGATCACCGTGTGATCAACGGCGCCGCTGCTGCACGCTTCACCAAGCGCCTGAGCGACCTGCTGGCCGACATCCGCACCATCCTGCTGTAACACCAGCCGGCCCTCCCTGGAGGGCCCGTTGCGTTTCGCGTTTTCCGAGCGCCACGCTCGTACCTCAACCCCGCCAATTTGGCGGGGCTTTTTTTTGCCTGAATGTTTTAACCAAGGCTTCCTGCAGCCGGGCGGTACAGGCTACCTGTTGCAGAGAATCGATATTCCGTTGTGCTGCCCCCCGCCCCCCCGGATCGCAGCCCTCGGTGCTGCGATTCTTTCGGGCAGAAATAATACTTTCGGCCCACGACTGCAGAATTCCCAATCCCTGCCGACATATTCTTATAGCACTTGGCCTCCATCTCTCTTGTCAGTCGGTGTCGCAATGATGCAACCTTGCGACACGCAACAGAAAAGAGGGCGCGAGCCCGGCGCGACCAGTACTTTCGCAGCGAGTCTCCCTTCATGAAAAGCCAACCCGATGCCGCCAGCCGTATGGCGGCCGAGGTAGTGACGCAATTGCCTGTGCCCTCGCGGCTCGGCATGCTGCGTTTCGAGCGGCTGAATGAAGCCAGCTGGGCGATGCTGTTTCTCGACCCCAACTGCGAACGACAATTTGGCCTGGCGGCGGTTGAGCTCTGCTCCCTGATCAGTTCGCCTTACGCCAGCCTGATGGAGCCGCAAGCGCGCCATCAACTGCATGATGCGATTCAGCAGCAGCTCACCGAAGCCTCCAGTTACCTGATCCGCTATACCCTGCACACCCCCGCCGGCGCCTTGAAGCTGCTGGAGCTGGGCGAAGCGTTCAAACAGCACAACCGGCAGCTGTTGCGCGGCTACCTGCTGGTGGTGGACGAACTGTTCGAAGGCAACCCTCTACTGGCCGCATTGGACCTGGAAACCCAGAACTCGCGCCTGCAAATCGCCCTTGAACTCAACCAGCGCACCCAGCAGGAACAGCTGATGCACCTGGAACGAGTGCGTGCGCAGCAAGACTTGATCCTTCTGCTGACGCGTCAGCGCTACACCAGCATCAACTCCCTGCAGGAAGCCGCCGAGCTGATCACCCGCAGTGCCTGCGATATCTACGAGGTCGATTGCGCCAGCCTGTGGAACCTCGAAGGGTCGATGCTGGTACCGATCTCGGCCTATCACCGAACGAGCCAGAAGCATCAGCTGCCGGACCCGATCGATGTCAGTGGTTTCCCTGACTATCTGGAAGCCCTGCACACCGGCCGCGCCATCGACGCCCACAATGTCATGCGCGACCCGCGCACCCGCGAGCTGGCCGAATGCCTGCAGCCACGGGATGTCATCGCCATGCTCGACGCCAGCGTTCGGGTCGACGGCCAGGTGGTCGGGGTGCTATGCCTTGAGCAGAACGCCACCGCCCGCGCCTGGCAGTCGGACGAAATAGCCTTTGCCGGCGAGCTGGCGGACCAGTTTGCCCAAGTGATCAGCAATCACAACCGCCGCACCGCCACCAGTGCCCTGCACCTGTTCCAGCGGGCCGTCGAGCAGAGCGCGAACGCCTTTCTGCTGGTCAATTGCGATGGCATCGTGGAGTACGTCAACCCCAGCTTTACCGCGATCACCCAGTACAGCACCGAGGAGGTTCACGGTCAGCAACTGTCCCAACTGCCGGCCCTGGAAAACCTCAGTGAATTGCTGTTCGACGCGACTTCAGCGCTGGCCAAGAGCAACAGCTGGCAGGGCGAATTCAAAAGCCGACGCAAAAACCTCGAGCCCTACTGGGGCCAGTTGTCGATCTCCAAGGTGTACGGCGACAACCGCGAGCTGACGCATTACATTGGCATTTACGAAGACATCACCCAGAGCAAACTCGCCCAGCAACGAATCGAACGCCTCGCCTACACAGACAACCTGACCAACCTCGGCAATCGACCCGCCTTCATCCGCAACCTCGACGAACGCTTCGCCCGGGATACCGATACGCCCATCAGCCTGCTGCTGGTGGACATCGACAACTTCAAGCGGATCAACGACAGCCTCGGCCACCAGACCGGCGACAAGCTGCTGATCAGCCTCGCCCGCCGGCTGCGCAACAGCCTGAGCCCCAGCGGCAGCCTGGCGCGCTTTGCCAGCAACGAATTCGCCGTGTTGCTGGACGACACGGACCTCTGCACCGGCCAACAGGTCGCCAACCAGCTGCTGGCGACGCTCGACAAGCCGATGTTCGTCGACAACCAGCTGATCAGCGTCACTGGCTCCGTCGGCCTGGCGTGTGCGCCGCTGCATGGCCGCGACCCGCAGACGCTGATGCGCAACGCCGGCCTGGCGCTGCACAAGGCCAAGGCCAACGGCAAGCATCAGGTTCAGGTGTTCACCGAGACGTTGAATGCCGAGGCCAGCTACAAACTGTTCGTCGAGAACAACCTGCGTCGCGCCCTGACCCAGAATGAACTGGACGTGTTCTACCAGCCCAAGCTGTGCCTGCGCAGTGGGCGCCTGCTGGGCATGGAAGCGCTGCTGCGCTGGAACCATCCAGACAAGGGCATGATCCGCCCCGACCAGTTCATCAGCGTCGCCGAGGAAACCGGCCTGATCATCCCGATCGGCAAATGGATTGCACGCCAGGCCTGCCGCATGAGCAAAGACCTGACTGCAGCCGGCCTGGGCAATTTGCAGGTAGCGATCAACCTGTCGCCCAAGCAGTTCTCCGACCCGGACCTGGTGGCATCCATCGCCAATATCCTCAAGGAAGAAGCGCTACCGCCCAATCTGCTGGAGCTGGAACTGACGGAAGGCCTGCTGCTCGAAGCGACCGAAGACACGCACTTGCAACTCGACCAGCTCAAGCGCTTGGGCCTGACCCTGGCCATGGATGACTTCGGCACCGGCTATTCGTCGCTCAGCTACCTGAAAAAATTCCCGATCGATATCATCAAGATCGATCGAAGCTTCATCCACGAAATCCCGGACAACCAGGACGACATGGAAATCACCTCCGCAGTGATCGCCATGGCCCACAACCTGAAGCTCAAAGTAGTAGCCGAAGGCATAGAGACCGCCGAGCAGCTGGCCTTCCTGCGCCGCCACCGCTGTGACGTCGGTCAGGGCTACCTGTTCGACCGGCCAATCCCCGGCAGCGAGCTGATCGAGAAGCTCAAACGCTATCCACGTGGCCCGATTGCCTGAGACGCCCATGTGGGAGCCAGCCTGCTGGCGACAGCGTCGTGTCAGCCAGCGTCCACGTCACTGACGTACCGTATTGCGAGCAGGCTCACTCCTACAGGGGTAGTGCGTTAAACGGCATCATTGGGCACACTGGTGGTCTACCTATTACATCCAACCTGACTGAGAGGACTGATCATGGTTCTGCGCTCGGAAATACTGGTGAATAAAGACGTGCTCCCGACTAAAGAACAAGCTCTGCCTGGCCGCGAAACCCCTATGTCCCTGCCGGAGAAACATTTCGTCCACGACGCCCCGCTGCTGGGCCCGTTCGTCACCGACGTGGATTTCGCGATCTTCGGCCTGGGCTGCTTCTGGGGTGCGGAACGCAAATTCTGGCAGCGCGAAGGCGTGGTCAGTACGGTGGTCGGTTACGCCGGCGGCTTCACGCCCAACCCCACGTACGAAGAGGTCTGCTCGGGCCTGACTGGCCACAGCGAAGTGGTTCTGGTGGTCTACGAACCAGCGAAGGTCAGCTACGAAGCGCTGCTGAAAATGTTCTGGGAGCTGCACAACCCGACTCAAGGCATGCGCCAGGGCAACGACATCGGCACGCAGTATCGCTCGGTGATCTATGCCACCAACCCGACTCAACTGGAAGCGGCCAAGGCCAGCGCGAAAGTGTTCCAGGCTGAGCTGACCAAAGCCGGCAAAGGCACCATCACCACCGAAATCGAAGAAGCGCCGACGGTCTATTTCGCCGAGGCGTATCACCAGCAGTACCTGGCGAAAAACCCTGAAGGGTATTGCGGGATCGGCGGCACTGGCGTGACTTGCCCGATCTGATCGGACACCGCTTCCCCCTGTAGGAGCCAGCTTGCTGGGCGATGGTCGTCAACGATAACGCGGGAAACCTGATACCCCGCAGTGCTCACTGGCTTCTCGCGAGCAAGCTCGCTCCTACACGGGTGTTAGATCGCCGCTATTATTCGGCGATCAACCAGTCCATCTGCCAGCCGCCCTGGGTCTGCCCAAGCTTTTGCGACAACCACGGCAGCAACTCGCGCAACTCCTCCTCGAGCCCCCATGGCGGATTGGCAATCGCCAGCCCGGAGCCGTTCAAGCTGTTTGGCGTATCCAGTGGATGCACCAGCAGCTCTACCCGCAACAACTTCGGCGCGCCGGTGCCTGCGAGGTCTTGATAGAAGCGCCGCAACATGCGCTGGTCCTTGACCGGATACCAGATCGCCGCCACCGTCTGGCGCATCCGGCCGATAGCCTCTTTCAGCGACGCCGCACAGCGCTGCATCTCATCCAGCTGCTCGAACGGCGGGTCGATCAACATCACCGCACGCTTCTCCTGAACCGGCAACATGGCCCTAGGCACATGCCAGCCCTCGCCCAGGTGCACCTTGACCCGTCGATCGCCGGCCATGTTGTCCTTGAGCAACAGGCCATCCTCGGGGTGCTTCTCGTTGAGCATTACCCGATCCTGCGGTCGCGTAAGACGCCGCGCCAGCTCCGGCGACCCCGGGTAATAGCGCAACTGGCCATCCGGGTTCATGTCATGCAACACCTTCATGTAATCGGCGGTCAATGCCGGCAAGTCCGGTTGATCCCAAAGACGCGCAATGCCTTCAAGGTACTCGCCGGTTCGGCTGGCCTGATCACCCTGCAGGTCATACAGGCCGATACCGGCGTGGGTATCGAGATAGGCAAACGGCTGCTCCTTGCGCGACATCAGGGCGATGAGGCGGGTCAAGGTCAGGTGTTTGAACACGTCGGCGTGATTGCCGGCATGGAAGGCGTGACGATAATTCATGATTGCTCCTGCGCAGGCCGGCAAGTTTACCCTGTACCGAGCGTAACGTCAGGGCTTCGCGGCCGAGCGGGCTGAGCACGCCCACTTCGCGCCTCGGGGGCATAAAAAAACGGCCCACCTCCAGAGGAAGCGGGCCGTTTTCAAGTTCGGCAAAGGCTCAGAGCATCAGCTCATCGCAATTACTTGTTCAGGCGGAAATCTGCCTCGGCTGCGGCGAAGCGCTGCAGCATGCCCGCCGTCGGTGCGCCGAGCTTGCTGACGATGTAGATCGCCAGGCTGGCGAAGATAAAGCCCGGGATGATTTCGTACAGGCCCAGCAGTTCGAAGTGCTTCCACACGATCACGGTGATCGCGCCGACCAGGATACCGGCCAGTGCGCCGTTGCGGGTCATGTCTTTCCAGATCACGGAAATCAGCACAACCGGACCGAACGCAGCACCAAAACCGGCCCAGGCATAGCTCACCAGGCCCAGTACGCGGTTTTCCGGGTTGGCGGCCATCGCGATGGCGATCAGGGCAACCAGCAGCACCATGGCGCGGCCGACCCAGACCAGCTCGACCTGGGAAGCGGATTTACGCAGGAAGGTCTTGTAGAAGTCTTCGGTCAGGGCGCTCGAGCACACCAGCAGCTGGCAGCTCAGGGTGCTCATCACCGCCGCAAGAATGGCCGACAGCAGTACACCGGCGATCCATGGATTGAAGAGGATTTTCGCCAGTTCGATGAACACGCGCTCGTGGTTTTCAGTCACGGGACCGGCCAGTTCAGGGTGTGCCGAGAAGTACGCAATGCCGAAGAAACCGACAGCCACGGTGCCTCCCAGGCACAGGATCATCCAGGCCATGGAGATGCGACGCGCCTTGGCGATCGACTTGACCGAATCCGCCGCCATGAAACGCGCGAGGATGTGCGGCTGGCCGAAGTAACCCAGGCCCCAGCCCATCAGCGAGATGATGCCGATGAAGGTGGTGTTTTTCAGCATGTCGAAGTTGCTTGGATCTTGTGCTTCGATGGCCAGGAACGTGGTGTCGACGCCGCCGGTGGCCAGCAGCACGATGATTGGCGTCAGCAGCAGGGCGAAGATCATCAGCGTGGCTTGCACGGTGTCGGTCCAGCTCACTGCCAGGAAACCACCCACGAAGGTGTAGGCAATAGTCGCCGCAGCACCGGCCCACAGCGCAGTCTCGTAGGACATGCCGAAGGTGCTTTCGAACAGACGGGCGCCAGCCACGATGCCGGATGCGCAATAGATGGTGAAGAACACCAGAATCACGACCGCCGAGATAATCCGCAGCAGGCCGCTTTTGTCTTCAAAACGGCTGGAGAAGTAGTCCGGCAGGGTCAGCGCATCGCCGTTGTGCTCGGTCTGCACACGCAGACGGCCGGCGACGAACAGCCAGTTCAGGTAGGCACCGATGATCAGGCCGATGGCGATCCAGCTTTCGGAGAGACCGGACATGTAGATAGCGCCCGGCAGGCCCATCAGCAACCAGCCGCTCATATCGGAGGCGCCGGCGGACAATGCGGTTACCACGCTGCCCAGGCTACGACCGCCCAGAATGTAGTCGGAAAGGTTGTTGGTGGAGCGATAGGCCATAAAGCCGATCAGCACCATTGCTGCGATGTAGATCACGAACGTGATCAGGGTTGGATTGCTAACGCTCATTAAGTTACGCCCTGGCTTTGTTTTTATGTAGCGGCGGTTTTGGCTAACCGCTCGCAAACGACGACGTTTGACAGACGATTGTGTATCCCGCGCATTTATGACTGATGTTTCCCCAGGAAAGCCATCAGCCGGCACACCTGACTTTGGAGCCGGTTGCACCTTCGCCGCGAATGCTATTCAACAAAGCAAATAAGGTGCAACCTGTTTCTCGTGAATAAGTTGCACCTAGTCGGAATTATTTGCCAAATGCCGTTTCTTGCTCCCTTTTAGGGCGGTTTTCATCGATTGCTATAAGTAAAAGCACCAAGCAGGAGCAGTACGTTCGTACCGGAATTTATTTCCTGACGAACTGCCTGTAATTCCGACAAAAAAAGGGTTGCACCCGGTTGCACCTCGATCAGTGCAGGGCTAATCTTGCCGCCAGCTGATGCCACGCAGTTGTGGCAAACATGAGGATAAAAATATGGCTACCACCACTCTTGGGGTCAAACTTGACGACCCGACCCGCGAACGCCTGAAGGCTGCCGCGACCTCGATTGATCGCACGCCGCACTGGCTGATCAAGCAGGCCATCTTCAATTACCTGGAGAAACTCGAGGGTGGTGCAACCCTGACCGAACTGAACGGTTTGACCAAGGATTCCGACGACGCTGTCGATGCGCCTCTGGATCATGCTCATCAGTGCTTCCTGGAATTTGCTGAAAGCATCTTGCCGCAATCGGTACTGCGCGCCTCGATCACTGCCGCCTACCGCCGCCCTGAGCCAGAAGTCGTGCCGATGCTGATCGAGCAGGCACGCCTGCCAGCGAGCATGGCCGAAGCCACCAACAAACTCGCCGCCTCGATTGCGGAAAAACTGCGCAACCAGAAGAGCGCCGGCGGCCGGGCCGGGATTGTCCAGGGCCTGCTGCAGGAATTTTCCCTGTCTTCCCAGGAAGGCGTGGCATTGATGTGCCTGGCCGAAGCGCTACTGCGTATCCCGGACAAAGGCACACGTGACGCACTGATCCGCGACAAGATCAGCACTGGCAACTGGCACCCGCACCTTGGCAACAGCCCTTCGCTGTTCGTTAACGCTGCCACCTGGGGCTTGCTGCTGACCGGCAAACTGGTCTCCACCCACAATGAAGCCGGCCTGACTTCGTCCCTGAGCCGCATCATCGGCAAGAGCGGCGAGCCGATGATCCGCAAGGGCGTCGACATGGCCATGCGCCTGATGGGCGAGCAGTTCGTCACCGGCGAAACCATTGCTGAAGCCCTGGCCAATGCGAGCAAGTTCGAAGCCAAAGGCTTCCGCTATTCATACGACATGCTGGGTGAGGCCGCGCTCACCGAGCACGACGCGCAGAAATACCTGGCGTCGTACGAACAGGCCATCCACTCGATCGGCAAAGCATCCCACGGTCGTGGGATTTATGAAGGCCCGGGCATCTCCATCAAGTTGTCGGCACTGCACCCGCGTTACAGCCGGGCGCAGTACGAGCGCGTGATGGAAGAGCTGTATCCGCGCCTGCTGTCGCTGACCTTGCTGGCCAAGCAGTACGACATCGGCCTGAACATCGATGCCGAAGAAGCCGACCGCCTCGAGCTGTCGCTGGACCTGCTGGAGCGCCTGTGCTTCGAGCCGCAACTGACCGGCTGGAACGGCATCGGCTTCGTGATCCAGGCTTACCAGAAACGTTGCCCTTACGTGATCGACTACGTGATCGACCTGGCTCGTCGCAGCCGTCATCGCCTGATGATCCGCCTGGTGAAAGGCGCGTACTGGGACAGCGAAATCAAGCGCGCACAGGTCGAAGGCCTGGAAGGCTACCCGGTCTACACCCGCAAGGTGTACACCGACGTGTCCTACATTGCCTGCGCCCGCAAACTGCTGTCGGTACCGGAAGTCATCTACCCGCAATTCGCCACGCACAACGCCCACACCTTGTCGGCCATTTACCACATCGCCGGGCAGAACTATTACCCGGGGCAATACGAATTCCAGTGCCTGCACGGCATGGGCGAACCGCTGTATGAGCAGGTTGTAGGCAAGGTTTCCGAAGGCAAGCTGAACCGTCCGTGCCGTGTATACGCACCGGTCGGCACCCACGAAACACTGTTGGCGTACCTGGTACGTCGCCTGCTGGAAAACGGCGCGAACACCTCGTTCGTCAACCGCATCGCCGACCAGTCCATTTCGATCCAGGAGCTGGTGGCCGATCCAGTGGCCAGCATCGAGCAGATGGCGACGCTGGAAGGCGGCTTCGGCCTGCCACACCCGCGTATCCCGCTGCCGCGTGACCTGTATGGTGCCGAGCGCGCCAACTCCAGCGGCATCGACATGGCCAACGAACATCGCCTGGCCTCGTTGTCCTGCGCCCTGCTGGCCACCGCTCACAACAACTGGAAAGCCGCGCCGATGCTCGGTTGCGCCTCCAGCACTGAAACCCCTGCGCCGGTCCTGAACCCGTCGGATCTGCGTGACGTGGTCGGCCATGTGCAGGAAGCGACGGTCGAAGACGTCGACAACGCGATCCAGTGCGCCCTGAACGCGGCACCGATCTGGCAGGCCACCCCGCCCGCCGAACGCGCCGCGATTCTGGAACGTGCCGCCGACTTGATGGAAGGCGAGATCCAGCCGCTGATGGGCCTGCTGGCTCGCGAAGCCGGCAAGACTTTCGCCAACGCCATCGCCGAAGTGCGTGAAGCCGTGGACTTCCTGCGTTATTACGCGGTGCAGGCGCGCAACGATTTCACCAACGACGCACATCGCCCACTGGGTCCTGTGGTCTGCATCAGCCCGTGGAACTTCCCGCTGGCGATCTTCAGCGGCCAGGTCGCTGCAGCACTGGCGGCCGGCAACCCGGTATTGGCCAAGCCTGCCGAGCAAACTCCGCTGGTGGCCGCCCAGGCCGTGCGCCTGATGCTGGAGGCCGGCATTCCTGAGGGCGTCCTGCAGTTGCTGCCGGGCCGTGGCGAAACTGTGGGTGCCCGCCTGGTCGGCGACGATCGGGTCAAAGGCGTGATGTTCACCGGCTCCACCGAAGTCGCACGCTTGCTGCAGCGCAACGTCGCTGGTCGCCTGGATGCCCAGGGCCGTCCGATCCCGCTGATCGCCGAAACCGGCGGCCAGAACGCGATGATCGTCGACTCCTCGGCACTGACCGAACAGGTGGTCATAGACGTCGTTTCCTCGGCCTTCGACAGCGCCGGCCAACGTTGCTCGGCTCTGCGCGTGCTGTGCCTGCAGGAAGATTCCGCCGACCGCGTGATCGAAATGCTCAAGGGCGCCATGGCGGAATGCCGTCTTGGTAACCCGGAGCGCCTGTCCGTGGACATCGGCCCGGTGATCGACGCCGAAGCCAAGGCTGGGATCGAGAAGCACATCCAGGGCATGCGCGACAAAGGGCGCAATGTTTACCAGGTGGCGATCGCCAACAGCGAAGAAGTCAAACGCGGCACCTTCGTGATGCCGACCCTGATCGAGCTGGAAAGCTTCGACGAGCTGCAACGGGAGATCTTCGGCCCGGTATTGCACGTGGTCCGTTACAAGCGCAAGGACATCGACCAGTTGATCGGGCAGATCAATGCGTCCGGCTACGGCCTGACCCTGGGCGTGCACACGCGCATCGACGAGACCATCGCCAAGGTGATCGACAACGTCAACGCCGGTAACGTCTACGTCAACCGCAACATTGTCGGCGCAGTCGTAGGTGTTCAACCTTTCGGCGGCGAAGGCCTGTCGGGCACCGGCCCGAAAGCCGGTGGTCCGCTGTACCTGTACCGCCTGCTGTCGACTCGTCCTACCGACGCGATCGAACAATCCTTTGCTCGGGGCGATGCTCTCGCAGCACCGGACGTTCGCCTGCGTGACGCCATGAGCAAGCCGCTGACAGCCCTGAAAGCCTGGGCCGACAGCAACAAGTTCGCCGACCTGGCAACCTTGTGCGTGCAGTTCGCGACGCAATCGCAGAGCGGTATTACCCGTGTTCTGGCGGGCCCGACCGGCGAGCGCAACAGCTACGCCATCCTGCCGCGCGAACACGTACTGTGCCTGGCGGAAGTCGAAGGCGACCTGCTGACTCAACTGGCGGCCGTGCTGGCAGTCGGTGGTTCGGCCGTGTGGCCGGAAGCCGAATTGACGAGGGCCGTGTTCGCACGCCTGCCGAAGGACGTACAGGCTCGCATCAAGCTGGTTTCCGACTGGAGCAAGGACGAAGTGGTGTTTGATGCGGTTCTGCATCACGGCCATTCCGACCAGCTGCGTGCGGTCTGCCAGCAGGTGGCCAAGCGTGCAGGCGCGATTGTTGGCGTTCATGGGTTGTCCCAGGGCGAAACCAGCATTGCCCTGGAGCGTCTGGTGATCGAGCGGGCGTTGAGCGTCAACACCGCCGCGGCAGGTGGTAACGCCAGCCTGATGACGATCGGTTAACCGATAAGCCGGGCACCCTTTGGGGGTGCCTGGTGTTTAGAAGCAAGATCAAAAGATCGCAGCCTTCGGCAGCTCCTACAGAGAAATTCGATCCCCTGTAGGAGCTGCCGAAGGCTGCGATCTTTTACTTGTCCATCACCAGAATCAATCTTCCTGTTCACCCCGCCCTCCCCACGTCTAGACTCGGCCCATTCCAAAAAAGGTAGGCCGCCATGTCCGAGACGTTGCTCAGTTCCCGCAATCTGGCTTTCGAGCTGTACGAAGTCCTCGATGCCGAAGGCCTGACCCGGCGCGAGCGTTTCGCCGAGCACAATCGTGAGACCTTCGATGCCGCCCTGGGCACCGCTCGCAGCATTGCCGAAAAATTCTTCGCGCCGCACAACCGTAAGGGCGACGAGAACGAACCCCGTTACGAGGACGGCCAGGCGATTCTGATCCCGGAAGTGAAACCCGCAGTGGACGCTTTTCTCGAAGCCGGTTTCCTCAATGCCGCGCGCAGTTTCGAAGCCGGTGGCATGCAATTGCCCACGCTGTTGTCCCAGGCCTGCTTCGCACACTTCCAGTCGGCAAACGCGGCGTCCACCTCTTACCCGTTCCTGACCATGGGCGCAGCCAACCTGATCGAAAGCTTCGGCACCGACGAGCAAAAGCGGCGTTTTCTGCAGCCGATGATCGACGGCCGTTTCTTCGGCACCATGGCATTGACCGAACCCCATGCCGGTTCCTCGCTGTCGGATATTCGCACCCGCGCCGAACCTGCATCCGATGGCACTTACCGGCTCAAGGGCAACAAGATTTTCATTTCCGGCGGCGATCACCCGCTGTCGGAAAACATCGTGCACATGGTGCTGGCCAAACTGCCGGACGCGCCGGCCGGGGTGAAGGGTATTTCGCTGTTCATTGTCCCCAAATTCCTGGTCAACGACGACGGCAGCCTGGGCAAGCGCAACGATGTATTGCTGGCCGGTCTGTTCCATAAGATGGGCTGGCGCGGCACTACGTCCACGGCGCTGAACTTCGGCGATAACGGCGACTGCGTGGGTTTTCTGGTGGGCAAACCGCACCACGGCCTGAGCTACATGTTCCAGATGATGAACGAAGCGCGGATCGGCGTCGGCATGGGCGCCGTCATGCTCGGCTACGCCGGCTATCTGTACTCGCTGGAATACGCGCGCGAGCGGCCACAGGGCCGGGTGCCCGACAGCAAGGATCCCAATACCGCACCCGTGGCGATCATCCAGCACGCCGACGTCAAGCGCATGTTGCTGACGCAGAAGGCGTATGTGGAAGGCTCTTTCGACCTCGGCCTGTACGCGGCGCGGTTGTTCGATGACACCACCACGCTTGAGACTGAAAGCGAGCGCAAGCTGGCGCATGAACTGCTGGACCTGCTGACGCCAATCGTCAAATCCTGGCCGTCGGAGTTTTGCCTCAAGGCCAATGAACTGGCGATCCAGATCCTCGGCGGTCACGGTTACACCCGCGAATACCCGGTAGAGCAGTACTACCGCGATAACCGTTTGAATCCGATCCACGAAGGCACTCATGGTATTCAGTCGCTGGATCTACTGGGGCGCAAGCTGGCGCAGAACGGTGGGTCCGGGCTCAAGCAACTGATCCGCCTGATCGCCAACACGGCCGAGCGAGCTCAGGCTTACGAGTCGTTAACGCCGTTGCGTGAACCGCTGGAGAAGCTGGTGGCGCGCCTGCAAACCGTGACCATTGGCCTGCTGACCGACCTGGGTCAAGGCAAGGTCAACAGCAGCCTGGCCAACTCTGCCCTGTACTTGAAAGTGTTCGGGCACACGGTGATCGGCTGGCGCTGGCTGGAGCAGGCGATTCGCGCCGAAGAAGGCTTGGCCAGGGGCAATGCAGCGGATGTCAGCTTCTATAAAGGCAAGCTGCAGGCGGCGCGGTACTTCCTCACCTGGGAAGTGCCGGGCTGCCACCATGAGCTGGCGATTCTTGAGGCCCGGGATGATGTGTGCCTTGGGATGCAGGATGAGTGGTTTTAACCAAAGCCTAAAGTAGTGCTGCTCAAATCCAATCGCGGGCAAGCCCGCTCCCACGGGATCTGTGTGTTGAACACCCTCTCCGTGAACAACACAGATTCCTGTGGGAGCGGGCTTGCCCGCGATGGCGTCGACCCAGTCACCGCCTTAATCAGCTCAGCTTGAAACTGCCCATCTGCCGCGCCAGATCATCCGCCAACCGCTGCAACGTCTGGCAATCCTCACGGCAAGCCCTGACCTCCCCCGCTGTCGCCCGCGCCAGGTCGGAAATTCCCTGTACGTTGCGGTTGATCTCCTCAGTGACTGCCGACTGCTCTTCGGTCGCCGTCGCTACCTGATGGTTCATGTCGCTGATCCGTTCGACCTGACCAGTAATCGCGGTCAACGACGCCCCCGTCCGCTGGCTTGACTCAACGCCGGTACCGGTGGCCGCCTGTCCGGAATGCATCGAAGACACCGCATTCTCCGCGCCTTGCTTCAGGCTGCCGATCATCTGCTGGATCTCATCGGTGGACGTCTGCGTGCGTCGGGCCAACGTGCGCACCTCATCCGCCACCACCGCAAACCCTCGCCCCATATCGCCAGCGCGAGCCGCTTCAATCGCAGCATTGAGCGCCAACAGGTTAGTTTGCTCGGAAATCCCGCGAATCACCGCCAACACCTGATCGATAGACCCTACCTGATGCGCCAGCTCACCCACAGCTGCCGCGGCGAGGCCAATTTCGTCGGACATGCTCTCGATATGACGAATGGACCCGCCCACCACTTCCCGCGCCTGCATCGCCTCGTCCCGTGCACTTTGCGACGCGACGGCAGCGTTACCGGCGTTCTGCGCGATTTCCTGTACGGTCAGGCCCATCTCATGCACGGCAGTGGCGACCATGTCGGTCATTTCCTGCTGGCGGCCGGAACGCTCGGCGGTATTGTCCACGACCCTGGCAACCTGACCTACAGCTGTGCGCAGGCGCTCGCTGGTCGTCAGCACCTCGCCGATCATGTCGCGCTGGCTGTCCAGGAAGCGATTGAAGCCCCGCGCCAGATCACCGAGCTCATCGGCCCGGCTGGAGTCCAGACGTTGAGTCAAATCTCCACCACCGCTACCGATGGCAACCAGCGCCGCTGTTACCTGACGAATCGGCCGCACCAGGCCACGGGCCAGCAATACCACCAACAGCAGGCATACCAGGGCGACGGCAAGGCCAATGCCGCCACTCATCCACATGGCACGCCGGGCTTCAGCGTAGATCTGCGACTGCGGCACTTCGGCCACCAGTGTCCAGCCCAAATCCCTCAAGGGCAGGCTCAGTGCCAGAAAATCTTCGTCTTCGCGCATGAAGTTAGTGCTGGTGGCAGTTGTTTGACCCATGACGGACCGGGCGGCGGCCTCACCCATCTGCTCGGACAGTGTGCGTTTGCCACTGAACCGAGCTTCGGGATGAACCTGGATCAAGCCGTCGGAACGCACCAGGTAGACCTTGCCGCGCTCACCAAAGCTGTAGTTGTGGATCAGCTCGGAAAGCTCCTTCATGCTCAGGCCAAGCCCTGCAACGCCCACGACCTTACCGGCCTGCTCGACCTTGAGGTCGATGAACAGCGCCAACTCTCCTGTCGCGGTGTCATTGTCGATATTGAGCGTGCGCGGCTGCTCGCTGTCCAGAAATGAGTAGAACCAGGCGTCCTTGGGGTTGGCACGGCTGAGCGTGCGGTCCAGGCCCTTCTCGGTGTAGTAATGGCTGGACCCGGTGCCCACTATCAATGCAGTGAAGGCCTTGTGCTCGGCGCGAATACCTTCCAGGTAGCTGACAAAACCCGGCGCCTGGGCACTGTTTTCGCCCCCGGCCAGCCAGTCGCGCACCATGCTGTTGCTGGCGATGTCCTTGGCGGCAGTGAGCGGTTGAACAAGGATGCGTTCGATGTCGTTGCGCATCGCTTCGATGCTGGACGGCAGCGCCTGTTCGACCAGATAACTCTGGGCCAGACGATTGACCACGAGGGTATAAATGCCAACCACGATCAGCACGCTGACCAGCAGGGCGGTACCCATGCTCAGGATCAGTTGCCATTGAATACTGCGACGCCAGAACTGCATGGAGCACCCCCAAAGAATAAGAGGCTGGAACACTGCAACAGCCGTGCCGATTGTATACAAGACAATCGACAATTTATTCTTTGGTTGTGCGCAAAGCCGATCAGGCTTGATTGATGGTCTTGGCGATCACTTCAACCGTGGCGCTGACTTGCTCTTGATAACGGTCGAGTTCGAGCTGGTGTTGCTTGCGCATCTCGATCTGCTGAGAGCACAGGTTCATCGCCGCCAGCACGAGCAGCCGGTCACCGATCAGCGTCGGGTACCTCTTCTTCGTGTCAGCCAGTGCAGCCTTCAACATCATGGCGGCGTCCAGCAGGGTTTGCTCCTCCCCGGCCGGCGCCCTGATCGAATAGTCCTCCCCCAGGATGGAGACGACTTTTACCCCGGCGGCACCCTGACTCATGCGCTGACAGGGCCGGCGCTGACACGCTCGACCAAGGCCTGGATACGCGCTGCGGTAGCGCCGTGTTTCTCTTCCTGTTCCATCAGGTTCAGTTGCAGGTTTTCGTTTTCATCTTTGGCCTGGGCCAATTCTGCGCTCAGGGTCTGGTTCGTGGCGAGCAACGCCTGGTTCTGTTGTACCAGGTCGCTGACCAGCTGTTCCAATTGGCTAAGGGAGGCTTCCAACATTTTGATTTTCCAAGCATTTTCAAAGGGCGCGTACGATAAAGAAAAGTCACCACGGATGCCAGGGTTATTCAGGCGCAAGGCCTTGATTTTCCTGGCGGGCGACCCTTCTCGCGAGCTTTAAAGACTGTGATTGGCGGATCTGGTTCCTGCACTTCGTCGATAACCCTTGTTGCAGGCACGAGCTTGCTCGCAACGAACGAAAGACCACCGCATATCCCTCGATGCTCGCGTCATCGTTCACGACCATCGCGAGCGAGCTCCTACAGTGAGTGTGCTGTGGATGCGACAAATACGCACAGGCACTCAAGACTTCAGTCTGATGACCGATAAGCCCTCCATACGACAGTCTCAGCGCCGCATGGATGCGCCTTTTCCGGTACACACCATGTCTCTTCGTAATATGAATATCGCTCCGCGGGCCTTCCTCGGTTTTGCCCTGATTGGCGGTTTGATGCTGGTTCTGGGGGTGTTTGCCTTGAACCAGATGAGCAAGATCCGCGCGGCGGGCGAAGACATCGCCTCCGCCAGCGTGCCTAGCGTGAAAAGCCTCGACGAGTTCACGCAATTGACGCTGCGCCTGCGGGTCCTGTCCTACCGCTTGCTGACCAACCGCGAACCCGACGTGCAGCAGAAAACCTATGAGCTGTTCGAGCTGCGTCATCAGCAGATCCGCGCGGCGCAGAAAGTCTATGAACCGCTGATCGACGGGCCGGTCGAGCGGGCAGCCTACGACCAGTACCTGCAACTGCTGGGGCAATACCGTCAGCTTGAGGAGCAGATGAAGAGCCTGTCGCGCAACAATCAGGTCGAAGACCTGCGCAAAATGCTCAACACCGAATTGCTGGCCAATTCCGAGGCGGTCAACACGGCACTCGCCAGGTTGCTGGAGATCAATACCCAGCAGATCGCTGAAACGAGCCACGAAGCTGCCGAGCAGTATTCCTCAGCATTCAACCTGGTTGTCGGGCTGCTGGTCCTGGCCTCAGGCCTGACGCTGCTGTTCGCCTGGTTGTTGACCAACAGCATTACCAAGCCGATCGCCAATGCCCTGCAGGCTGCCGAAGCCATCGCCGAGGGCAACCTGACTCGCCCGATCACCGTCGATGGCGAAGATGAAGCCGGCCGCCTGTTGCTGGCCATGTCGAAGATGCAGGAAAAACTGCGCGACACGTTGCAGCGAATTTCCGGTTCGGCGACTCAACTGGCCTCCGCCGCTGAAGAGCTCAACAGCGTCACCGATGAAAGCGCCCGCGGCCTGACCCAGCAGAACAACGAAATCGAACAGGCCGCCACTGCGGTGAACGAAATGACCAGCGCCGTTGAAGAAGTTGCACGCAACGCGGTCAGCACCTCCGAAGCGTCGAAAAACGCCACCACCTCTGCCGGCGACGGCCGCGACCTGGTTCAGGAAACCGTCAGCGCCATTGAACGCATGAGCGCCGACGTGCAGAGCACCGCAAGCCTGATCGGCGACCTGGCCAACGAGTCCAGGGATATCGGCAAAGTCCTGGATGTGATTCGTGGGCTGGCTGACCAGACCAACCTGCTGGCGCTGAACGCCGCGATCGAAGCGGCCCGCGCCGGTGAGGCCGGTCGCGGTTTTGCCGTGGTGGCGGACGAAGTTCGTGCACTGGCCCATCGTACGCAGCAATCGACCAGCGAAATCGAACGCATGATCGGCAGCATCCAGAGCGGTACCGAGCATGCGGTGAATTCGATGCGCAACAGCACCGAGCGTGCCGAATCGACCCTGAACATTGCCCGCGGAGCCGGACTGTCGCTGGACACGATCAACAATGCCATTGTCGAGATCAACGAGCGCAACCTGGTGATCGCCAGCGCGGCGGAAGAACAGGCGCAGGTGGCGCGGGAAGTGGATCGCAACCTGGTGAACATCCGGGACCTGTCGGTGCAGTCGGCAACCGGGGCGAGCCAGACCAGCGCGGCCAGTAATGAGCTATCGCGCCTGGCGGTTGATCTCAATGGAATGGTGGGACGCTTCCACCTTTAACACGCCAAGGCAGTCCCCCGTGGGAGCTGGCTTCCCAGCTCCCACGGGGGACTGCGCCAAGGCGGATTCAGCTGTTGGGCATTGATCCGCAAAAGCTTTTTGACAGCATCACATTTCAACAGGTTAGAATCGCTGGCACGCAGACTGCATGGTCAGTTTGTGCCCGCCTTTCAGCTTTCCTGGAGTACTGCCTTTGAATGCGACGACCATCAACAGCCTGTTCTTGATCGGCGCGTTGCTGGTAGGTGCGAGCATTCTGGTGAGTTCACTTTCGTCGCGCCTGGGCATCCCTATCCTGGTGATCATCCTGGCGGTGGGCATGGCGGCCGGGGTCGACGGCGGCGGTATCATTTTCGATAACTACCCCACAGCCTATCTGGTCGGCAACCTGGCACTGGCCGTCATCTTGCTCGACGGTGGCCTGCGAACAAGGGTGTCCAGTTTCCGCGTGGCCTTGTGGCCAGCACTGTCCCTGGCCACGGTCGGGGTGCTGATCACCACTGGCTTGACCGGCATGGCGGCCGCCTGGCTGTTCGACCTGAACATGATCCAGGGCTTGCTGATCGGCGCCATCGTCGGCTCCACCGATGCGGCGGCGGTGTTCTCGCTGCTGGGCGGCAAGGGCCTGAACGAGCGGGTCAGCGCCAGCCTCGAGATCGAATCCGGCAGCAACGACCCGATGGCGGTGTTCCTCACCGTCACCCTCATCGACATGCTTGCCAGCGGCGAGACCGGGCTGCACTGGAACCTGCTGGGGCATCTGGTGCGCGAGTTCGGCATCGGCGGCGTCATTGGCCTGGGTGGCGGCTGGGTCATGTTGCAGCTGGTCAACCGAATCAACCTGGCCAACGGCCTGTACCCGATCCTGGTGATCGCTGGCGGGCTTGCGGTGTTCGCGCTGACCAACGCGCTGCACGGCAGCGGCTTCCTCGCGGTGTACCTGTGTGGCCTGGTGATCGGCAACCGTCCGGTGCGCAGCCGTCACGGTATCCTGCACATGCTCGACGGCATGGCGTGGCTGGCGCAGATCGGGATGTTCCTGGTGCTCGGCCTGCTGGTAACGCCACACGACTTGCTGCCGATCGCCTTGCCCGCCCTGGGCCTGGCGCTGTGGATGATCCTGTTTGCACGGCCGCTGTCGGTGATGGTTGGCCTGCTGCCATTCAAGGCCTTCCACGGCCGCGAAAAAGCCTTTATCTCCTGGGTGGGGCTGCGCGGCGCGGTGCCGATCATCCTGGCGGTGTTCCCGCTGATGGCCGGCCTGCCCAACGCCCAGCTCTACTTCAACCTCGCATTCTTTATCGTACTGGTGTCGCTGCTGGTGCAGGGCACGAGCCTGCCCTGGGTGGCGAAGTTGCTCAAGGTCACCGTTCCGCCTGAGCCGTTGCCGATTTCCAGGGCCGCGCTGGAAGTGCATGTGACCAGCGAATGGGAGCTGTTCGTTTATCGCCTTGGGGCCGAGAAATGGTGCATCGGCTCGCCCCTTCGCGAGTTGAAAATGCCCGAAGGCACGCGCATTGCGGCCCTGTTTCGTGGCCAGCAGCTGCTCCATCCGTCGGGTAGTACGGTGCTGGAAGTCGATGATTTGCTCTGTGTTATCGGCCACGAACACAACCTCCCGGCGCTTGGAAAACTCTTCAGCCAGGCCCCGCAACGGGGGCTGGATTTGCGCTTTTTCGGCGACTTCGTACTCGAAGGAGATGCCCAGCTGGCTGCGGTTGCGGCCCTGTACGGGTTGAAGGTCGAAGGCATCGATCCGGACATGTCCCTGGGCCGCTTCATCGCGCAGAAAGTTGGTGGCGCGCCAGTAGTGGGTGACCAGGTGGAGTGGAACAACACCATCTGGACCGTCGCGGTCATGGACGGGAACAAGATTGGCAAAGTCGGCGTCAGATTCCCCGAAGGAAGTCGCCCGGGTCCGGGACTCTTCCTCTAAACTCCACACTTCGCCAGCTTTCGATCGGTCTCTATGTCAACCCTGCGCACCTATTTCTTCATGGCCCTGCTGGGCTTGAGCCTCTCTGTCGGTACGCTGCAAGCCGCCGAACCGCCCACCAGCGAAGCCGTGCAGGCGAGCCTGGACAAGATTGCCGACCGCAAGCTGCCGGAAGCCGATCAGAAGGCCCTGCAGAGCATCCTGCAAAACACCCTCACCCAGCTGGGTAATCAGCGCGATTACGAGCAGAAACTGGCAGCGCTCAAGCAGCAGCTGGCTACCGCGCCCAAGCAGAACATAGAAAACCAGCGCGAACTGGTGCGCCTCAAGGGCACCAAGGTCCTGCCGGTGGAGCAGCGCTTCGCCAACCTGTCGATCCAGCAGCTGGAGCAAATGCTCACCGAGCGATCTACCCAACAGAGCGATCTGCAAAAAGCCCTCGCCGATGCCAACAGCCTGGTCATCACCGCCCAGACCCGGCCCGAGCGTGCCCAGGCAGAAATCTCCGCCAGCCAGACCCGCATCCAGCAGATCAACAACATCCTCAAGGCCGGCAAGGACGCGGGTAAAACCCTGAGCGGCGAACAGCGCGACCAGCTCAACGCCGAACTTGCGGCACTCAACGCGCTGATCCCCCTGCGTCGCCAGGAATTGGCGGGCAACAGCCAGTTGCAGGACCTGGGTAACAGCCAGCATGACTTGCTTACCGAGAAATCGGATCGCCTGGATCAGGAAATCCAGGAGCTGCAGAACCTGATCAACCAGAAGCGCCTGGCACAGTCCCAGGAGACGGTGACGCAACAGTCCATCGAGGCACAAAAAGCCGGGGGCAGCAGTTTGCTGGCCACGGAAAGCTCGATCAACCTGAAGCTGTCCGACTACCTGCTCAAAACCACCGACCGTCTCAACATCGTCACCCAACAGAACCTGCAGACCAAACAGCAACTCGACAGCGTCACCCAGAGCGACTCGGCCCTGGACGAGCAGATCAACGTGCTCAAGGGAAGCCTGCTGCTGTCAAAAATCCTCTACAAGCAGAAACAGGCCTTGCCGCGGCTCAAGCTGGACCGCGATCTGGCGGACCAGATCGCCGACATCCGTCTGTATCAGTTTGATGTCAGCCAGCAACGGGAGCTGCTGAGCAACCCGACCATCTATGTCGACAACCTGCTGTCCACCCAACAGCCGGAACAGGTTACCCCGCAGTTGCGCAAGAGCCTGCTGGAACTGGCCAATACCCGGGCGGACCTGCTGGAGCGGCTGAACCGCGAACTGAGCGCCGTACTCAACGAATCCATTACCCTGCAACTCAACCAGAAACAACTGCTGAGTACCGCGCAAAACCTGCGCGCCACCCTCGACGAGCAGATGTTCTGGATCCCAAGCAACAAGCCACTGGACTTCGAGTGGATGCACGGCGTGCCGGAGCGCCTGCAGCGTCAGGTCACCACCCTGCCGTGGGCTTCGAGCCTGAGCGAACTGTCCGACGGGCTGACCCAGCGACCATTGCTGTTCCTGCCCCTGGCATTGCTGATCGGCGCACTGCTGTGGCGCCGCAAGAGCCTGTATGCCCGCTTGAACAAGGTTCACCAGGACATCGGCCACTTCAAGCGTGACAGCCAGTGGCACACGCCGCAGGCTATTTTGATCAACATCCTGCTGGCGATGCCGGTGTCACTGGGCCTGGCCCTTTGCGGCCTGGCGCTGCAGATC
Source organism: Pseudomonas sp. TMW22090 (assembly GCF_022496665.1). NCBI lineage: Bacteria > Pseudomonadati > Pseudomonadota > Gammaproteobacteria > Pseudomonadales > Pseudomonadaceae > Pseudomonas > Pseudomonas sp. TMW22090. The sequence goes on along the minus strand of NZ_SCFH01000005.1, from coordinate 314,928 downwards.
GACGCCCGCGGGCAGAACGCCAATATGGGCGCGGCGCTGTTGCAGATGGCGCAAGCCTGGCTGGTGTTCTACACCGCCTACCGCATATTGGCCCCGGGTGGCGTGGCGGAACTGCATTTCCGCTGGGAGAAGCCACAGGTCGAGTTCCTGCAGGGCTGGGTGCGTCGACTCGGTTTGGTCGTGATGGCCCTGGTTGCCGTGGTGGCGGTCGCCGAGCTGCAACCGGCGGCGCTGGCCGATGATGTGCTGGGCATGCCGGTGGTGCTGACCTGTTATGCGCTGATGGCCTGGTTGCTCAGCCGCCTGCTGATCAGCAGCCCGACTCACCAGAATGCCTCGCTGTTCCGCAAGGCCGTGGGCATCCTGTTTACCGCGCTGCCCATCGCGCTGTTCGTCGCGGTGTGCTTTGGCTATTACTACACGGCGCTCAAACTCAGTGATCGGCTGATCAACACGTTGTACCTGCTGATGTTCTGGCTGGTCATTGAAGCTACGTTCGTGCGCGGCCTCAGCGTTGCCGCCCGACGCCTGGCCTATCAGCGCGCACTGGCCAAGCGCCAGGCCGCCAAGGAAGCGGGTGATGGCGAAGCGGTGATCGAAGAGCCGACCCTGGACATCGAGAAGGTCAACGAACAGTCGCTGCGCCTGATCCGCCTGGCGTTGCTGGGCGGGTTCATGGCAGCGCTGTACTGGGTCTGGTCGGACCTGATCACCGTGTTCTCGTATCTGGACAACATTACCCTCTACGAATACACCAGCGGCACCGGCGCCAACATGAGCATGGTGCCGATCAGCATCGGCGACATGCTCGGCGCACTGATCATCATCGGTATTACCTTCGCCCTCGCTCGCAACTTGCCGGGGCTGCTCGAAGTGCTGGTGTTGTCCAAGCTGAACCTGGCGCAGGGCAGTGCCTACGCCACCACCACGCTGTTGTCCTATGTGATTGCAGGCGTCGGTTTCGTCTCGACCCTGTCGACCCTTGGGGTGAGCTGGGACAAATTGCAATGGCTGGTGGCAGCGCTATCGGTCGGCCTGGGTTTTGGTATGCAGGAGATCTTCGCCAACTTCATCTCCGGCATCATGATCCTGTTCGAACGTCCCGTGCGGATTGGCGACACCATCACCATCGGCAACCTGTCGGGTACGGTGAGCAAGATCCGCATCCGCGCCACCACCATCACCGACTTCGACCGCAAGGACATCATCGTCCCGAACAAGACGTTCATTACCGGCCAACTGATCAACTGGTCCCTGACGGACACCATCACCCGGGTGACGCTCAAGCTTGGCGTCGACTACGGTTCGGACCTGGACCTGGTCAAAGAGCTGCTGCTCAAGGCTGCCCGGGAAAACCCGCGGGTCCTGAAGGATCCCGAACCCCATGTGTACTTCCTCAACTTCGGCGAGAGCACCCTCGACCATGAGTTGCGCATGCATGTGCGTGACCTTGGCGACCGCAACCCGGTGCTCGACGAGGTCAACCGCTTCATCAATCGCGAGTTCAAGAAACAGCACATCAACATTTCGTTCCGGCAGATGGAGGTCTACCTCAAGAACCTCCACGGCCAGGAATACAAGATGGTGCCGATTGAACCGGAAGCCAAAACCATTGTGCCGCTGGTCGATGGCAAACCACCACAGGAACCGCCTGCCGCCAAGCTCGACTAACCCGCCTATCCCTAGCAGAATGCTCGGACATTCTGCTGGAGATGGCCGGTGAAAGCCCTCGACGAACTGACCTTCGATAATCGCTTCGCCCGCTTGGGCGACGCGTTTTCTGCCCATGTGTTGCCCGAGCCGATCGACAATCCACGCCTCGTGGTGGTCAGCCCTTCTGCCATGGCGCTGCTCGACCTCGACCCGGCCGTAGCTCAGACCCGGGAGTTTGCCGAGCTGTTCAGCGGCCACAAGCTCTGGGCCGACGCAGTGCCCAGGGCGATGGTGTACTCCGGCCATCAGTTCGGCTCCTACAACCCCCAGCTGGGCGACGGTCGCGGTCTATTGCTCGGCGAGGTCTATAACCAGGCCGGCGAGCACTGGGACCTGCACCTCAAGGGCGCCGGCCAGACGCCGTTTTCGCGCATGGGTGATGGTCGCGCAGTGCTGCGTTCCTCGATCCGCGAATTCCTCGCCTCGGAAGCCCTGCACGCCCTGAACATTCCCACGACCCGCGCGTTGTGCGTGATCGGCTCGGACACCCCGGTCTGGCGCGAAAAGCAGGAACGCGCGGCCATGGTCCTGCGCCTGTCACCCAGCCACATCCGCTTCGGGCATTTCGAGTATTTCTACTACACCAAGCGTCCCGAACAGCAGGACGAGCTCGGCCAGCATGTACTCTCCATGCACTTTCCCGAATGCCTGGAACAGCCCGAACCCTACCTGGCGATGTTTCGCGAGATCGTCGAACGCAATGCCGAGCTGATCGCCAAGTGGCAAGCCTACGGCTTCTGCCATGGGGTGATGAACACCGATAACATGTCGATCCTGGGCATCACCTTCGACTTCGGGCCTTTCGCATTCCTGGATGACTTCGATGCCAACTTCATCTGTAACCACTCCGATGATCAGGGCCGTTATTCCTTCAGCAATCAGGTGCCGATCGGCCAGTGGAACCTCAGCGCGCTGGCCCAGGCGCTGACGCCGTTCATCAGCGTCGAGGCCCTGCGAGAAACCCTCGGCCTGTACCTGCCGCTGTACCAGGCCCATTACCTGGACCTGATGCGCCGCCGGCTCGGCCTGACTACCGCCGAGGACGATGACCAGAAACTGCTCGAACACCTGCTGCAACTGATGCAGAACAGCGCGGTCGACTACACCCTGTTCTTTCGCCGCCTCGGCGATGAATCACCGGAGCTGGCCGTCGCCCGATTGCGCGATGACTTTGTCGACATCAAGGGCTTCGATGCCTGGGCCGAGCTGTATGTTGCGCGGGTTGCTCGCGAAGGCACGGTCGATCAGGAACAACGCCGCCAACGGATGCATGCGGTGAACCCGCTGTATATCCTGCGCAACTACCTGGCACAGAAAGCCATCGATGCTGCCGAGAGCGGGGACTATTCAGAAGTCCGCCGACTGCATGCGGTGCTGAGCAATCCATTCGAGCAGCAGCCAGGGATGGAGGCCTACGCCGAACGGCCGCCAGAGTGGGGCAAGCATCTGGAGATCAGTTGTTCTTCGTGATGGTTGTCAGATAAACGTTTCGATCGACACCCCGAAGCGTTCAGCCAGCCAGCGGACCTGCCGCAGGTTGAGCTGACGCTTGCCGCTCAGGATTTCCGACACGACCGACTGCGCTCCCACACCCGCACGTTCGCTCTGACTCAGGCCGTGCTCGCGCATCAAATAAGTCTTCTGCGGTTTGAATCAGCCTGGTTTCACCGAAATACGCTGCACGATTGAAAACAGGAGTAAACGTCTCCAAATCAGTCAAATCGGCTTCTTATCAGGATCCTTGCTCATGACCGAACCACTGCTCATCCCCTGCCCCCATTGCAACGGGCTCAATCGGATCCCGGCCGGGCGCCTGGCTGATCAGCCGAAATGCGGTCGCTGCAAAGCGCCAGTGTTGTTGAAGAGCCCTTTTGAACTCAAGCAAGGAGATTACGCCAGCCAGATCAAGGGTGATTTGCCATTGTTGGTAGACGTCTGGGCCGACTGGTGTGGCCCGTGCAAGTCATTTGCGCCGGTGTTCGAACAGGCGGCCGCGCAACTGGCAGGCAAATGCCGGCTGGCCAAGCTGGACAGCGAGGCCAACCAGCAGTTGTCGGCTCAACTGGGGATTCGCTCGATTCCCAGCTTGATTCTGTTCAAGAACGGGCGGGAAGTGGCGCGCCAGAGCGGGGCGTTTGCGTTGCCACAGTTGATGAGCTGGTTGCGTAGCCAGGGGATCTGACCACCGCCTAAAAGATCGCAGCCTTCGGCAGCTCCTAAAGAATCATGGTCCATCTCGGACCCTGCAGGAGCTGCCGAGGCTGCGATCTTTTGATCTTCAGGCGTTTTCCAGCAGGTTATGCAGCTCCACAAACTGCCGGGTCAACTTGTGCCGTGGGTCCAGATGAATCAGCGGCGTATTGGCCTGGTGCGACTCACGCATCCGCACCGACGTGCCCAGGTATACCGGCAGCACCGGCAACCCTTCAGCGATCAGCTCGTCAAGAATTTGCTGGGGCAGGCTCGCGCGGGCCTGGAACTGGTTGACCACAATGCCTTCTACTTCCAGGCCCTCGTTGTGGTCTTCCTTCAACTCTTCGATCTCCGCCAATAACCCATAAAGCGCCTGACGCGAGAAGCTGTCGCAATCGAAGGGTATTAGCACGCGATCGGCGGCAATCAGCGCCGATACCGCATAGAAGTTAAGAGCCGGGGGCGTGTCCAGGTAGATCCTGTCGTAATCCTCGGATAACTCGTCCAGCAGTTTGCGCAGCTTGTTGATCTTGTGTTTTGCCTCGAGCTTGGGCTGCAAGTCCGCCAATTCTGCGGTGGCGGTAATGACATGGAGGTTATCGAAGGGTGTTTCGTAGATATCGACCTGGTTTTTCTTGGAAAACGGCCCGGAGGACAGGGTTTGCTTGAAAAAATCGGCAATCCCCATCGGGATGTCATTGCCGGTAAGTCCGGTCAGGTATTGAGTGGAGTTGGCTTGGGCATCGAGATCCACCAATAGGGTGCGATAGCCCTCGCTGGCGCTGACCGCCGCCAGATTGCAGGCAATGCTGGATTTGCCTACGCCACCTTTTTGATTAAACACCACGCGCCGCATGTCGAAACCTCCGTGTATCAAAGAATGACCGAGTGTAGTGGTCCCAAGCGTCGCTTCGCTACCTCGTTGGGAATTGGACTACAGGGTCATGCGAAAACTCTGAATAAAAAAGGGCCAAGATCAGACAGGATGATCGGATTGAGCCGACATACACGCTGGTCCCGATATGGATAATGCCAAATGATATTTACCGAGGAACCAGCCGGTCCATTTTCCTTGAGCAAAATGTAACCAGCATTTGCTACACGCTGGCTGCACCGGGATAATGCGCGCCACCTGGCGCTTGACGCCGCGCCATGCTTGTCGCTGGTTCCGTGACTCACCGCGTCAAAAAAGCCCTCAGGGCGGGATGAATGTCTGTGATCAATTTCAACATCGCCCAATGGCGCGCATGGGCCCCTGGGCTCGAAAGCGTGGACGATTGGCAGGCTTGGAGTCGCCAACCGGTGGTCCTGCAGGCCAGCGATGCAGCCCCGGACGTCTCATTTCTGCCCGCCATGCAGCGACGCCGGCTCAGCCGCCTGGCGCGCATGGCCTTCAGTGTCGGCTGGCCGCTGGCCGATGGTCGCAAAGACCTGCCGCTGGTCTTTGTTTCCCGCCATGGTGAAACACCGCGCACGTTCGACATCCTTAGCGACCTGGCCGCCGATCAGCCGCTGTCACCGACCCAGTTCAGCCTGTCCGTGCACAACGCGATCATTGGACTGTGGTCGATCATGCGCGCAGAGACCAGCGAGATGACCGCCCTGGCTGCTGCCGGCGACGGGCTTGAACACGGCATGCTGGAAGCCGTGGCGTTGATCGGCGAAGGCGCGCCGGCCGTGTTGCTGGTGATCACCGAAGAACAGCCGCCGCAGGCCTACTCGCGGTGGATCGACGACGTGCCGTTCCCTTATGCACTGGGCCTTCTGATCACACCCGGCAACGATTGGCAGCTGTCCCTGAACAGCGCTACGGATACAGTGTCAAACGCTCACTGGCCCCATGCCCTGAATCTCTTGCATACCCTGCTCGGCCAGCAGACTACCTGCCAACATGCGTGGAAAAATCGTGTATGGACCTGGCAACGCAACCTTTGACCGAAAAGAGCCGCGACGCCTATTACTGGCGACTGCTGGCGACCGCCGCAAGCTTCGCCCTGTTCGGGCTGGGCGGGCTGTGCCTGCGTCTGGTGATTTTCCCCGTGCTCAACTGCCTGCCCGGGGATCCGCAGACCCACCGCCTGCGTGCGCGGCGAACCGTAAGTCGCTGCTTCTGGTTTTTTGTGCGGTTCATGGCTCGGGCCGGCGTGTTGACCTACGATATCCAGGGCGCCGAAAAACTCGGCAGGCCGGGGCAAATGATTATTGCCAACCACCCGTCGCTGATCGATGTGGTGTTCCTGATTGGGCTGGTGCGCCACACCAACTGCGTGGTCAAGCAAAGCCTGTGGGAAAACCCTTTCACTCGCGGCCCTCTGCGCAGCACCGAATACATCAGCAACGACGGCAGCATGGACATGCTCGACGCCGCCGCCGACGCGTTGAAAAGCGGCCAGACGCTGATCATCTTCCCCGAAGGCACCCGCACCCAGCCCGGCCAATCGCCGGCCTTTCATCGGGGCGCCGCTTCCATTGCCCTGCGCGGTGCGAAAATCCTCACCCCGGTCACCATCAAGGTCAATCCCAGCACCTTGACCAAAGCCGAACCCTGGTATCGCATCCCCAAACGCCGTGTGCACTTCAGTTTCCATGTCGGGGCCGATATAGACCCACAGGCCTTTGCCGCCTGCGGCCCTGCACCGCAAGCCTCGCGCAAGCTGAACGATTACTTGCATTCCTACTACATCAAGGAGCTCGCCGAAGATGAGCGATCTACACCGTGAAATCAAACAACTGATCATCGACGCCCTGGGCCTTGAAGACATCAGCGCGCAAGACATCGGCGACGACCAGACCCTGTTCGGCGAAGGCCTGGGTCTGGATTCGGTCGATGCACTGGAGCTCGGCCTGGCCATCCAGAAAAAATACGGCATCAAGATCGACGCCGACGCCAAAGACACACGCAATCATTTCAGCAATGTGGCGAGCCTTGCGGCGTTCGTTACTGCAAAACAGGCAGCTTGAGACCGGACCATGCAAACTCGTGACGACATTTTCAACACCTTGCGCGATGCCTTGGTCGAACTCTTCGAACTGGACCCTGAACGCGTGAAGCTCGAATCCAATCTTTATCAGGATCTGGAGATCGACAGTATTGACGCCGTGGACCTGATCGATCACATCAAACGTCAGACCGGCAAGAAAATCGCCGCCGAGGAGTTCAAAACGGTACGTACCGTCAGTGACGTGGTCGAAGCGGTCTACCGCCTGGTTCAACCGGCCGCATGAGGCGACTGATCGGCCTCGGCTTGCTGCTGGCGGGCCTGCTGTACCCCTTCGCGGTGTATTTCGGCATGGAACACTTTGCCCCTTGGCAGTTTGGCCTGCTGTTGGGAAGCCTCTGGCTGGGGCGCGCGCTGCTCGGCCCGCGCAAACCCGGCAGCCTGTGGATGGCCGTCACCGCGATCATTTTTTGCCTGCTGCTGGCATTGTTCGACAGCCCACTGTTGTTGCGCTGGTATCCGGTGCTCATCAGCGGGTTCATGCTCGGTTTGTTTGGCCTGAGCCTGAAATACGGTCCGCCGATGGTCGAGCGCCTGGCACGGTTGCGTGAGCCGCAACTGCCGCCCCGGGCCATTGTTTATACCCGCCAGGTGACGATCGCCTGGAGTGTGTTTTTTCTCTGTAACGGCTTGCTGGCGACAGCCCTGACTCTTTGGGCGCCGCTGAACTGGTGGATGTTGTACACCGGCCTGATCTCCTATGGATTAATGGGCCTGATGTTTGCCATTGAATGGCTGATACGACAACGGGTACGAGGCCACCCATGAACTGGATTAAACTTGAGCAACTGCTGCTCAAGGCTCAACCGGAGCGCGCCGTGACGGCCGGGCCGGTGCTGACCCACGCCCAGCTGTGCGAACGCGCACTGCGCCTGGCTGCCGGCCTCGAAAGCCAGGGCATACGGCGCGTTGCCGTGCACCTGGAAGACGCCGCCGACCTGGCCGTCGCCCTGCTTGGCGCCTGGCGCGCCGGCGCCAGCGTGCTACTTCCGGCCGACCTGCAACCCGTTACCCGGCAACGCTGGTCCACGGAAGTCGACCTGTGGCTGACCGACCTGGCCGACGACGCCCATCTGGAGGATTACCGGGGCGCGCCCCTGGGTGCAGTCGAGTTCGACCTGGACCAATGCCAACTCAGCCTGTGCACTTCAGGTTCCAGTGGCGAGCCCAAGCGCATCGACAAAACCCTGGGCCAGTTGGCCAATGAAGTGCAGGCCCTGGAGACCCTCTGGGGTGCCGACCTTGGCCAGGCCTGCATCATCGGCAGCGTCGCCACCCAGCACATCTATGGGTTGCTCTTCCGGGTGCTGTGGCCGCTGTGCGCCGGTCGGCCGTTCGTGCGCAAGCAGCTGGCGTTTCCGGAAGATCTGCAGCGCGCCAGCCGCGAGTGCCCGACCTTCGCCTGGGTCGCCAGCCCGGCGCTGCTCAAGCGCATGGGCGACAACCTTGACTGGCCCGCCCTGAGTGCAGTTCGCCGGGTATTTTCTTCTGGTGGCGCCTTGCCGGCCGAAGCGGCGCGAAGCCTGCACCAGCGCCTGCAGCAATGGCCGACGGAAATCCTCGGCAGCTCGGAAACCGGCGGTATTGCCTGGCGTCAGGCCGATGAGCCCTGGCAGCCATTTGCCGACGTTGAACTGGCGCTGGACAGTGACGGTGCGTTGCTTGTCAGCTCTCCCTACATGCCCCCAGGCCACGTTGAACATACCGCCGATGCCGCGCAAATTGCCGCCGACGGCCGTTTTGAGCTCCAGGGGCGGCTGGACCGAATCGTCAAACTGGAAGAAAAACGTATCTCGCTTCCAATGCTCGAACAGGCGTTGAGCACCCATGATTGGGTGGCTGAAGCACGCATGGGTGTGGTGCAGGAAAACCGCGCGTCGCTGGGCGCGCTGCTGGTCTTGAGCGAGTCAGGCTTGCACGCGTTGCGCAACCAGGGCCGGCGCGCCGTTACCGAGGAGCTGCGCCAGCACCTGGGCCTGCACTGCGAAACCCTGGCGTTGCCGCGACGCTGGCGTTTTCTGCGACAACTGCCGTTCAACAGCCAGGGCAAGCTGCCGCAAGCGGATGTCGAGGGGTTATTGCTGGCTGCTCGACCGAAATTGCCAGAAGTACTGCAACAGATCGAAGACGATGGCGAGTGGAGCCTGCAATTGGCGGTGCCACCGGACCTGGCGTTCTTCAGCGGCCATTTCCCCAAGGCACCGGTGTTGCCCGGTGTGGTGCAGGTCGATTGGGCCCTCGCCCTGGGCCAACGATTGATGAACCTGCCGGAAAAATTCGCCGGTATGGAAGTCCTGAAATTCCAGCAACTGGTGCGCCCTGGGGATCAGGTCCAGTTGCACCTGCGTTTTGATCCGATGCGCGGCAAGCTGTATTTCGCTTATCGCAATGAAACCGCGACCTGTTCCAGTGGACGGATTCTGCTGGAGGCGGCGAGCGATGCCTGATTCTGGCAAGTGCTGCGCACTCAATCGCCCAGGGGGACGTGCTCATGCATAACCCTTGCGCCGTCATTCCGGTCTACAACCACGAAACCGCGATTACCACCGTGGTCGAGGCGGTACTTGGCAGCGGTCTTCCCTGCATCCTGGTGGACGATGCCAGTGCCCCGTCCTGTGCAAAAGTGCTCGATCACCTGGCGCTGCGCGAAAAGGTATTCCTGATTCGCCTCGCCGCCAACCAGGGCAAGGGCGGTGCGGTCATGACCGGTCTGCGCGAAGCCGCGCGCCTGGGGTTTACTCATGCATTGCAGGTAGACGCCGACGGCCAGCACGACCTGCAGGACATCGGCACCTTCATCGAGCAGTCTCGCGCCCACCCCGAGGCGGTGATCTGCGGTTACCCGCAATACGACGCCAGCGTCCCCAAGGGCCGCCTGTATGCCCGCTACCTGACCCACGTGATGGTCTGGATCAACACCCTGTCGCTGCAGATTCGCGACTCGATGTGCGGCTTTCGCGTGTATCCGCTGCCGCCCGTACTGGCCTTGATCGACTCGGCGAAAATCGGCAAGCGCATGGATTTCGACTCGGACATCCTGGTGCGACTGGCCTGGCGCAATCAACCGATGCTGTGGCGGCCCACCCGGGTGCATTATCCGCTGGATGGCGTTTCACACTTTCGCCTGCTCCACGACAACGTACTGATTTCGAGCATGCACACGCGGCTGTTTTTCGGCATGTTGTTGCGCGCGCCGGCGATGCTCTGGCAGCGGTGGCGCACATGAGCAGCAACAACAAGGCGCACTGGGCCGACCGTGAGGAGCGCGGCAGTTTCTGGTTGATGAAGCTCACGGCATTCGGTGCCCGGGTGCTGGGCCGGCGCCTGTTGAGCCCACTGTTGTATGGCATTGTCCTGTACTTTTTCCTCTTTGGTCGAAGCGCTCGCCACAGCGCCTGGCAATACCAGCAACGGCTTGCCGACTGGAGCGGGCGCAGCGACTTGCGCCCGACCCACTGGCGCGTCTTCGGCCAATTCATGGCATTTGCCGACTCGATGCTCGACAAACTCGACGTCTGGAACGGCAAGCTGAGCATCGAGCAGATCGAAATCATCGACCCGGCCCTGCTGCGCGATCAATTGCGTGCCTCCCGCGGCCAAATGCTGGTGGGTGCGCACCTGGGCAATCTCGAGGTGTGCCGCGCCTTGGCGGAGATCGGCGAAAAGGTCACCATGAACGTGCTGGTGCACACCAAGCATGCCGAGCAGTTCAACCGATTGCTGGGCGAAGCCGGCGCGACCAACTTGCGCCTGATTCAGGTGAGCGAGCTGGACCCGGTGATCATGCTGCAACTGCACGAGCGCCTGGAACGGGGCGAATGGCTGGCAATTGCCGGCGATCGTGTCCCCCTGCACGGCGGGCGTAGCGTCACGGTGGACTTTCTTGGCCATCAGGCCGCATTTCCCCAGGGCCCATGGCTGCTGGCTGGCCTGCTCAAATGCCCGGTAAACCTGTTGTTGTGCCTGAAGAAGCCAACGGGCGATTATCGACTGACACTCGAGCCGTTCACCGATGCCGTTACCTGGAAACGCAGCGAGCGCGAACAGGTCATTCATCAGTGGGCGAGCCGCTACGCCGAACGCTTGGGTCACTATTGCCTCGAAGCACCACAACAATGGTTCAACTTTTACCCTTTCTGGAAGACCGATGACGACGCCAACGCTTGAGCCGGTAACCTTCGGCGAACTCCCCCTGCGTATTGAAGATGTGCGGGCCCTGGCCAACCGCCAGGTGCCTGTGCAGTTGCAAGGCGACGCCCTGTTTCGCCAGCGCATCGCCAAAGGCGCGCAGTTCCTGGATTCGCTGCTGGACAAGGAAGGGGTGATTTACGGCGTGACTACCGGCTATGGCGACTCCTGCGTAGTCGCGGTGCCGCTGCATCACGTCGAGGCGCTGCCTCGTCACCTGTACACATTCCACGGTTGCGGCCTGGGCAAGTTACTCGACGCCCAGGCGACCCGCGCCGTGCTCGCTGCACGCTTGCAGTCGCTGTGCCAGGGTGTGTCGGGGGTTCGCGTGGAACTGCTGGAACGCCTCCAGGCCTTCCTTGCACACGACATCCTGCCGCTGATACCGGAGGAAGGCTCGGTGGGCGCCAGCGGCGACCTGACTCCGTTGTCGTATGTCGCCGCGACGTTATCCGGCGAGCGCGAGGTCATGTTTCGTGGCGAACGCCGGCCAGCGGCCGACGTCCATCGCGAACTGGGCTGGGAACCCCTGGTGCTCAGGCCCAAGGAAGCCCTGGCATTGATGAACGGTACCGCCGTCATGACGGGCCTGGCCTGCCTGGCCTACGCGCGAGCCGATTACCTGCTGCAACTGGCCACCCGCATTACCGCAATGAACGTGGTGGCGCTGCAAGGCAATCCGGAACACTTCGACGAGCGCCTGTTCGCCGCGAAACCGCATCCGGGGCAGATGCAGGTCGCTGCATGGCTGCGCAAGGACCTGGCTATCGACGCTCCCACCGCACCGCTGCATCGCCTGCAGGATCGCTATTCCCTGCGGTGTGCGCCCCACGTGCTCGGCGTATTGGCCGATAGCCTGAACTGGTTGCGCTCGTTCATCGAAATAGAACTCAACAGTGCCAACGACAATCCGATCATCGACGCTGAAGCCGAGCGGGTGCTGCACGGCGGTCATTTCTACGGCGGCCACATCGCCTTTGCGATGGATAGCCTGAAAAACCTGGTTGCCAACGTCGCCGACCTGCTCGATCGTCAGCTCGCGCTGTTGGTCGACGAGCGCTACAACCATGGCTTGCCGAGTAACCTGTCGGGTGCCACGGCTGATCGGGCGATGCTCAATCACGGCTTCAAGGCGGTGCAGATCGGTACGAGCGCGTGGACCGCAGAAGCCCTGAAGAACACCATGCCGGCCAGCGTCTTTTCCCGCTCCACCGAGTGCCACAATCAGGACAAGGTGAGCATGGGCACCATCGCTGCACGGGATGCCATTCGCGTGCTGGAGCTGACCGAACAAGTGGCTGCCGCGACGCTGCTGGCCGCCAACCAGGGCGTCTGGTTACGCAGTAAAGCCGAGGACGCGCGTACATTGCCGCCGGCACTTGCCGCCATGCACGCGCAGCTGGCTGAAGATTTCCCGCCAGTGATCGAAGACCGGGCCCTGGAGAGCGAGTTGCGCCTGTGCCTGCAGCGTATAGCCGAACAACACTGGAGGCTGCATGCGTAGCAAGGGCGTGCTTCACATCGATACGCAAATCCTCGTGCCGTTTTTCGACGTCGACACCATGCACGTCGTCTGGCACGGCCATTACATCAAGTACCTGGAAGTCGCCCGCTGTGCGTTGCTGGACCGCATCGGCCACAACTACAGCGCCATGGTCGAGTCGGGCTACGCCTGGCCGGTGATCGACCTGCAGCTGCGATATGTGCGTGGCGCGGTGTTCGGCCAGAAGCTCAACGTCCGGGCGAACCTGGTGGAATGGGAGAACCGGTTGAAGATCAACTACCTGATCACCGACCTGGAAACCGGCGAACGCCTGACCCGCGCCGTATCCGTACAGGTCGCCGTCGATATGAGCAATCGCGAAATGCAGCTGGCGTCCCCGAAGATCTTTACAGATGCAGTGGAAAAGGTGCTCGAATGAACTGGCGGACAACCTGCTGCAAATTTCTGGTGGCAGGCGTCATGCTGCTGGGTACTTCACTGGCCCAGGCTTTTGATCTGCAGCAGCTCAGCGATCAACTGGGCAAACCTGACGTGATCCACGGCAGTTTCATCCAGGAAAAACACCTGCGCGCCCTGCCCCAGCCGCTGACCAGCAAGGGCACATTCGTCCTGGCGAAAAACCACGGCCTGCTCTGGCTGCTCAGAACACCGCTGCAGCAAGATTATCGGATCACCGCCAAGGGCATCGCCCGGCGCGACGGCAACGGCTGGCAAATGCTGCCGGGCAAGAGCGCCGGAGCCGAGCAGAACCGATTGTTCCTCGCGGTGCTGCAAGGTGACAGCAGCGGGCTGCAACGAGACTTCGACCTGTCGCTCAGTGGCGATGCAAAGGACTGGAAGTTGACCCTGATCCCGCGTTCGCTGCTGTTAAAGCAGGTGTTCAACCAGATCAACATTGCCGGGGCCGAGTTGGTGCACAGTATCGAACTGCTGGAAACCCAAGGCGACAGCACCCTTTTACGCATGCAGGACAGTACCGCCGCGCAACCGTTGAGCGACTCGGAGCAACATGACTTTGCCGAGTGAACGCAGGCTCCCGCAGATTTTCCTGATCCTGCTACTGGTGGTACTGGCGCTGGCCGGTTGGCAATGGCGTAACGGCCCACCGCTGTCGGCCAACCTGATGGAGCTGGTACCAGGCACGGCACCGGATGCACTGGAGTCACGCGCCGAGCAGCGCATGCAGGAACCCTTGAACCGCGAGATGCTGGTACTGGTCGGCCACGCTGATCGGCAACAGGCTGTGGCCATGGCGCAGCAACTCGGCGAGCAATGGCAAGCCAGCGGCCTGTTCGAAAAGGTCCAGTGGAACCTGCAAGCCGACTTGCCGGCGCTGCGCACCCAGCTGCTGCAGGGTCGCCTGGCGATGCTCTCGTTCGAAGATCGCCAGCAGTTGATCGAGCACCCCGACGCGTTCATCCAGCAGCGCGTGCAAGGCCTTTTCGACCCCTTCACCGGCTTCAGCCTGGTACCCAGCCAGGAAGACTGGCTGGGGTTGACCGGACGCATCCAGAACAGCCAGCCCCAACACGGCGCCGTACAACTGGACATCGGCAGCGGTGCGCTGGTGGCTGATACTGACGGCATAAGCTGGGTGCTGCTGCGCGCGCGCACCACCGGGAATGCATTCGACATGAAGCTGCCCCTGCAGGTCGCCGAACTGCTCCAAAGCAGCCGTGCCGAAGCCGCCCAGGCCAAGGTACAACTGTTGGCGGCCAGCGGCCTGCTCTATGCCGCAAACGGCCAGCAGCAAGCCACCCGCGAAATGACCTGGGTCGGCGGCGGCGCCACGATCGGCATTCTATTATTGCTACTGCTGGCCTTCCGGCGCTGGCGCGTCTTGCTCGCCTTTGTCCCGGTGCTGGTGGGCATGCTCTTCGGTGCGGCGGCCTGCGTCGCCCTGTTCGGCCATATGCATGTGATGACGCTGGTGCTCGGTTCGAGCCTGATCGGCGTGGCGGTCGACTACCCGCTGCATTACCTGTCCAAAAGCTGGAGCCTGAAACCCTGGCGCAGCTGGCCAGCCCTGCGCCTGACCTTGCCCGGCCTGACGCTGAGCCTGATCACCAGTTGCATCGGTTACCTCGCCCTGGCCTGGACTCCGTTTCCAGCGCTGACCCAGATCGCGGTGTTCTCCGCAGCGGGTCTGATCGGCGCCTACTTGTGCGCGGTATGCCTGCTACCGGCATTGCTGAAGGGGGTGCAATTGCGCCCTGCTCAATGGCCGTTAAGGGTTTGCGAAAGCTTGCTGCTGTGCCGCGAAGCACTGCTCAAGCGGGCCAGCACCCCGGTATTGCTGGCAGTGCTGGTCGCCTTCTGCGTCGCCGGCCTGCTACAGCTCGACAGCAAGAACGATATTCGCCAATGGGTCGGCGCGCCCCAGCAGCTGACGGACGAAGCCCAGACCATTGCCCGGATCACCGGTTATCAGCCCACCAGCCAGTTCTTCCTGGTGCGCGCGGCCGATCAGCAGCAATTACTCGAACGCCAGAACGCGCTGAGCGAGCGACTCGATCAACTGGTCAACCTGGAGAAACTCCAGGGTTACCTGTCCCTCAATCAACTGGTCAGCCCGCCCAGCGAACAGGTACAGGTTCGCGAAGCGCTGAACAAACTGGCGCAACACTGGCAGCCGTTGCTTGATCTCGGCGTACCGGTGGCAGCACTGCAAGCCGAACTCGAAAGCTTGCGCGCGTTGCCGATCCAGGATGTCGACACGGCGCTACGCGGCCCACTGGCAGAGCCCTATCGCGCCCTGTGGCTGGGTTCGACCGATGACGGAGGCGTAGCGGCTATGGTGAGCCTGCAAGGCTTGAATAACCCCGCGTTGCTGCAGGTTCAGGCCCTGGACCTGCCGGGTGTGGAGCTGGTCGATCGCCTGGGTGAATTGAACAGCGTCTTCGCCGCGACCCAGATCAGCGCCGCCGAGTTGAAACTGGCTTCCTGCGTGCTGATCGTGCTGGTGCTGATCCTGCCGTTCGGCCTTGGCGGCGCCTTGCGCATTGTCACTCTGCCGCTGCTGGCCGCGGTGTGCAGCCTGGCCAGTCTGGGCTGGCTGGGGCAGCCGCTGACCTTGTTCAGCCTGTTTGGCCTGCTGTTGGTCACCGCCATCAGCGTCGACTACGCGATCCTCATGCGCGAGCAGGTCGGTGGGGCGGCAGTGAGCCTGCTGGGCACCTTGCTGGCGGCGCTGACCACTTGGCTGTCCTTCGGTCTGCTGGCCGTGTCGAGCACGCCGGCGGTGAGCAACTTCGGCCTGTCGGTGAGCCTGGGGCTGGTGTTCAGTTTCATGCTGGCGCCGTGGGCTGGCCGCCAGAGTCATGCGGTTGCAACGGCGGAGTCGGTGGCATGATGATCGCCCTGTTCTGGATCCTGGCCCTGAGTCTGTTTGCCCTGGCGACCTATGTCGGGCGCCGCTTTGGCCTGATCCCTATTGTCAGCCAGTTGCTGCTGGCCACCATCGGTTTGCCGCTGTTGATGTACTTCTGGATCGAGCCCGGCTGGCAATTGAGTGGCGCCCAGCTTATCTCCCCGGCCTGGCTGAAAAACCTCTACAGCCTGAGTTTTGCCCTGTTACTGGGGCATATCCTCAGTGACGTCATCGACCTGCGTCTGGACCGCCAGAGCCTGAAAATTGCCCTGCCGAGTTTCTGCATGCCCTTCGCTTGCGGACTGGCTACTGCGGTATGGCTGTTGCCCGCGCAGCCCTGGATCAGCTCGCTGGCTGTCGGCCTGCTGTTCGCCATCACCGCAATTCCGGTGTTGTACCTGTACTTGCGGCACATCAACTACCCGAGCACTGCAACGCGGCGCCTGGTGCAGACCGCCATCCTGATCGACCTCACGTGCTGGACCCTGTTCGCCATCGCCCAGGGCAGCCTGCACTTGAGCAGTCTGCTGCTACCATTGGCAGGAGCCTGCCTGCCGTTACTGCTGAGCCTGCTCGGCATGCGCCAACCGTTGTTGCACAGCGGCTGTTTCTTCGCGCTGCTGGTGGTTGCCGAACACTTCAAGCTCAATGCACTGATTCTCGGCATCGGCTACCTGCTGTGCATGGCGGCCTTGAAAGTGCCATTAGTCCTTCCGCTACCGGCGGCCTGGATGAGCCGGTTGCAGACGAACATCGCGATCCCGCTCATTCTCACGTTCGGCATCGTGCAAATCGACGTCCATAGCGCCATGGCCAGCCTTGGCTGGGGGCAGCTGGCAGCATTGCTGGTGTTGCCGATAGCCAGCAAATTGCTGGGCAACTGGCTGGGCCTGGGCTGGGCCGGTGCTTCGTTTGAAGGCGCCAGTCGCTGGCGGGAAAGCGTCCTGCTGAATATTCGCGGTTTGAGCGAGATCGTCTTTCTCAACCTGCTGCTGCAACAACATCTCATCAGCCCGGCGCTGTATTTTGCGCTGATGCTGATGGGACTGATCGCGACATTGCTGCCGGCACTGGTCGGCATGCACCGAATCCCCATGAACATCGCCGCCCCGGCAAGGAACCCCCATGCCAACAGTTGAAACGGAATGTCGCCAGGTGGTTGTCATCGGCGCAGGCCCTTCGGGTGCCATCGCCGCCGCTTTGCTCAAACGCAAAGGGCATGATGTGCTGATGATCGAGCGTCAGCATTTCCCGAGGTTTTCCATTGGCGAAAGCCTGCTGTCCCACTGCCTGGACTTCGTCGAGGAAGCGGGCATGCTCGATGCAGTAAACGCCGCCGGTTTCCAACTGAAAACCGGTGCGGCCTTCGCCTGGGGCGAGCAGTACAGCGCATTCGATTTTGGCGACACCTTCAGCAACGGCAAACCGACCACCTTCCAGGTGCTGCGTGCCGATTTCGACAAGCTGCTGGCGGACCAGGCAGCGCTGCAAGGCGTCGAAATCCGCTACGGTGAAACCATCGTCAGCGTGGTGCCCGACCTGGCCAAACCGCAGCTCGGCGTGCTGCGTGAAGATGGCAGCGAGTACCGCATAGAAGCCCAATTCATACTCGATGCCAGCGGCTACGGGCGGGTCCTGCCGCGCCTGCTCGACCTCGAAGCGCCGTCGAACTTTCCGGTGCGCCAGGCCGTGTTCACCCATGTCGAAGACCATATCGACAATCCGGCCTTCGATCGCAGCAAAATCCTCGTCACCACCCATCCAACCCAGCGCGACATCTGGTTCTGGACCATCCCGTTCAGCAATGGCCGGTGCTCTGTGGGCGTGGTCGCGGCGGCGGAACATTTCGCAGGGCGCGCGGACAATCTGGACGACTGCCTGCGTGGTTTTATCGCCGAAACCCCAAGCCTGTCGGCCGTGCTCGACAACGCAGTCTGGGACACCCCCGCGCGCACCATCGGTGGTTATTCGGCCAACGTCAAATCCCTGCACGGGCCCGGCTTCGCGCTGCTGGGTAACGCCGCCGAATTCCTGGACCCGGTGTTTTCCTCCGGCGTGACCATTGCCATGCGCTCGGCGAGCATGGCCACTGCGGTACTGCATCGCCAACTGCAGGGTGAAAATGTCGACTGGGAAAGCGAGTTCGCCGTCCCGCTCAAGCGTGGCGTCGATACGTTTCGCTGCTACGTGGAAGGCTGGTATGCCGGAACCTTCCAGGACGTGATCTACCATCCGGGCAGTTCACCGGACATTCGCCGCATGATCAGCGCGATCCTCGCCGGTTATGCCTGGGACGAACGCAACCCGTTCGTCGCCGAACCCAAACGCCGGCTGCGGATGCTCTCGGAACTGTGCGCAAGGGACGCCACATGAGTTTCCTGAGCGACAATTACGTCGAGGAAACCCGCTTCGGTTTCTGGTTCCTGCGCAGCCACACCTGGCAGCACCACGTGTTGCGGGTGGCGATCAATGACCTGCGCAGCCTGTTCAGCGAACCACCACCCGCTCATCCCGTGCTGCTCGATGCCGGTTGTGGCCAGGGTAAGTCGTTCCAGCTGTTGCACCAGACCTTTGCACCACAACGCCTGACTGGCCTGGATGCCGACCCTCACAGTCTCGAACTCAGCCGTGAAGAAGCCGCTCGCCAGTGCATCGAAGTGGAATTGATCGGCAGTGACTGCGCGAGCATTCAACTGCCGGACGCCAGTGTCGACCTGTTGTTCTGTCACCAGACGTTCCATCATCTGGTAGAGCAGGACCTGGCCCTGGCCGAGTTCTATCGGGTATTGAAACCTGGAGGGTATCTGCTGTTCGCCGAATCCACCGAGGCTTACATTGATACCTGGGTGATTCGCTGGTTGTTTCGCCATCCCATGCATGTGCAAAAAAGTGCCGCCGGGTATCTGCAGATGATTCGCCAACAGGGTTTCGAGTTCGGCCCGCAGAACGTGTCCTACCCCTACCTGTGGTGGAGTCGCGCCAGGGATTTCGGCCTGCTGGAGCGCCTGGGCCTGCAACGGCCAAAAGCCGTTGGTGAGCGAGAAGAAACCCTGGTCAATGTGGTTGCGCGCAAACCGCTTGAAGGTGCCGTTTGATGAGTATTTTCAACACCGCGCAATTCACCTCCTGCAGGCTGGCTCCCACATGTTTGCTGCTCGGTACACTGCTGCTGAGCGCCTGCACCAGCCGGGCGCCGCTGCCCGAGCAAACGCCTGACCTGGCACTGCCCATGCAACTGCATATCCAGCGCCTGCAAGCCGACCAGCGCCTGGACTGGGTGCTGGTGATCCAGCGCGAAGGGCCGGGCATTCGCTGGTCGATGATGGACCTGCTGGGCATTCCCCAGGCCCGGCAGAAACTGGTCGACGGCGCCTGGCACGCCGACGGCCTGCTGCCACCCAATGCCGAAGCGCGGGAATTGTTTGCTGCCTTGCTGTTTGCGCTGACCCCCAGGGATCAATTGCAGGGCAACTACCCCAGCGCCTGGCAACACGGTACGCAACGGTCATTGCCCGAGCGTTGGGACGTGCGCTACAGGCAACCGCAAAACTTCGATCTGACCCTGCCCGAAGGTCCGAAATACCAGGTCACGCCCCTGAGCGGGGATACGCCATGACTGCCTATTTGAATGCCCTCGGGGTGATCTGCGCCCTGGGTCGGGGCAAGGAGGAAGTCAGCCGCAACCTGTTTGCCGGCGACTGCTCCGGCATGCGCGACGAAGCCGGCTGGATTGTCGATCGTACGGTGCCGGTGGCGGCTGTGCGCGGCGAGCTCGCGGCCATCCCTGTCGAACTCACGGAGCAAGCCAGCCGCAACAATCAGCTGCTGCTGGAAGCCGCCCTGCAGATTCGCGAGGACATTGACCAGGCGATTGCGACCTACGGCCGCCATCGCATTGGCGTGGTCCTGGGCACCAGCACTTCAGGCATAGACGAAGCCAGCCGCGGCCTGGCCCATTACATTCGCGAGGACGTGTTTCCCGCTGACTACAACTACCAGCAACAGGAACTCGGCGCGCCGGCGAATTTCCTCGCCGACTGGCTGCAAACCAGCGGTCCGGCCTATGTCATCTCTACCGCGTGCACCTCCAGTGCCCGGGCACTGATGAGCGCCCAGCGCCTGTTGAACATGGGGTTGTGCGATGCGGTGCTGTGCGGCGGAGTCGACAGCCTGTGCAAACTGACCCTCAACGGTTTCTCTGCGCTGGAGGCCGTGTCCGGTCAGCGCTGCAACCCCTTTTCAGTCAATCGCAACGGCATCAACATCGGCGAAGCGGCCGTACTGTTCCTGATGACCAGACAGCCCGGCGGCAGCCCGTCGATTGCGCTGCTGGGCAGCGGTGCAAGTTCCGATGCACACCATATTTCCGCGCCGGAACCGGCTGGCCGCGGCGCACTGCAGGCCATGCGCAAGGCCCTGGATCGTGCGAATCTGCAACCGGGCCAGATTGCCTACCTGAACCTGCACGGCACGGCCACACACCATAATGATTCGATGGAAAGCCTGGCGGTGACCACCCTGTTCCCGGCGGGCGTGCCCTGCTCGTCGACCAAACCGCTGACCGGCCACACCCTCGGCGCAGCGGGCGCCCTGGAAGCTGCGTTCTGCTGGCTGAGCCTGTGCAAGGACAATCTGCAGCACGCCTTGGCGCCGCATGTCTGGGATGGCCAACCCGACCCGGACCTGCCACCGCTGAATTGGGTGACCGGCACGGATCGCCTGTCGTCCATTGCACCGCGCTACCTGATGAGCAATTCCTTCGCCTTCGGTGGCAACAACGTCAGCCTGATAATCGGAGACGCACCATGATCGACTGGCCGCTCGCCGAACTGCTGCCGCACGCTGGCGACATGATCCTGATCGAACAGATCCTGTCGTTCGACGAGGAGCAGATCCACACCCGCCTGGTGGTCAGGCCTGAAGGCCTGTTCAGCCGCCCCGACGGCAGCTTGCCGGCCTGGGTCGGCATCGAGCTGATGGCCCAGAGCGTCGCCGCCTATGCCGGTTGCCACGCCCGCCAGCGCGGCGATGCGGTCGAGCTGGGTTTCCTGCTCGGTACCCGCAAGTTCGAATGCAATGTCGAACACTTCCCGATTGGCACCGAGCTGACCATACACGGGCTGCGCTCACTGGAAGATGAGAACGGCATGGGTGTATTCGAATGTCATATCAATGCCCCCGGCATCCACGCCACCGCTCGTCTGAACGTGTTCCGCCCGCCTCAGGCCGCGCAATATCTTGATGAATCAAAGGAGTCCAGTCATGACTGAATCCATACTGGTCACCGGCTCCAGCCGTGGTATCGGCCGCGCCATTGCCCTGCGCCTGGCCCAGGCCGGCCATGACATCGTGCTGCATTGCCGCAGTGGCCTGGCGGAAGCTGGCGCGGTCAAGAAAGAGGTCGAAGCCTTGGGGCGAAAAGCCCGCATACTGCAATTCGATGTGTCCGACCGCCCCAACTGCAAGGTGATCCTTGAAGCGGACGTAGAAACTTACGGTGCCTATTATGGCGTGGTGCTCAACGCCGGACTGACCCGCGACGGTGCTTTTCCGGCGCTGAGCGAGGATGATTGGGATGTGGTGATGCGCACCAACCTGGACGGTTTCTACAATGTGCTGCACCCGGTGATGATGCCGATGATCCGTCGCCGTGCGGCCGGGCGCATTGTCTGCATTACCTCGGTATCGGGACTGATCGGCAACCGTGGCCAGGTCAACTACAGCGCTTCCAAGGCGGGTTTGATCGGCGCGGCGAAAGCCCTGGCGATCGAGCTGGGCAAACGCAAGATCACCGTCAACTGTGTCGCACCCGGCCTGATCGACACGGCGATGCTCGATGAAAACGTGCCGGTGGAAGAACTGATGAAGATGATCCCCGCACAGCGCATGGGCACCCCAGAAGAGGTGGCCGGCGCGGTGAATTTCCTGATGTCGGCGGAAGCGTCGTACATCACCCGCCAGGTTCTGGCCGTCAATGGAGGCCTGTGCTGATGAAGCGCGTCGTCGTCACCGGCATGGCCGGTATCACCTCATTGGGCAGCAACTGGGAAACCATAGCCGGCAACTTCGCGGCCAACCGCAGCGGCATCCGCCGGATGGACGAGTGGGACCGGTTCACCGAGCTCAACACCCGTCTGGCCGGGCCCATCGATGACTTCAAGGTGCCCGCCCACTGGACCCGCAAGCAACTGCGCAGCATGGGCCGGGTATCGCGCCTGGCGGTAGGTGCTGCGGAGCAGGCGCTGGCCGATGCCGGGCTGCTGGGCGATGAATCGATCAAGGACGGACGCATGGGCGTGGCATGCGGCTCGTCCACTGGCAGCACCGACGAAATCAAAGCGTTTGGCAATATGCTGCTCAACTCGGTGGCCGAGGGGCTCAACGCCAATTCCTACGTGCGCATGATGCCGCACACCACGGCGGCGAACATCAGCATCTTCTTCGGCCTCACAGGACGCCTGATCCCCACGTCCAGTGCCTGTACCAGCGGCAGCCAGGGCATTGGCTACGCCTACGAATCGATCAAGTTCGGCCGCCTGCCGCTGATGCTCGCCGGCGGTGCCGAAGAGCTGTGCCCCACCGAAGCCATGGTCTTCGACGCGCTCTATGCGACCAGCCTGAAAAACGACGCCCCGCAGACCACGCCGCGCCCTTACGACAAGGGCCGCGACGGCCTGGTGATCGGTGAAGGCGGCGGCATGCTGGTGCTCGAAGAACTGGAACACGCACTGGCCCGCGGCGCGCGCATTCACGCCGAACTGGTCGGCTTTGGCAGCAACGCAGACGGTCAGCACACCACCCGTCCGGAGCAGGTCACCATGCGCCGGGCCATGGAACTGGCGCTGGAAGACGCGGGCCTGCAGCCTTGTGACATCGGCTACGTGAACGGCCACGGCACTGCCACGGAACAAGGCGACATTGCCGAGACCCTGGCGACCAGCGCGCTGTTTGGCGAGCACATGCCTATCAGTTCGCAAAAGAGTTTCCTCGGCCACACCCTCGGCGCCTGTGGCGCACTGGAGTCGTGGTTCAGCATCGAAATGATGAACAGCGACCTGTATGCCCACACCTTCAATCTGGACGACATCGACCCGCACTGCGGCAAGCTCGATTACCTGCGCGGCGAATTCCGGCAGATGAGTAATCAGTATGTGATGAACAATAATTTTGCGTTTGGCGGGGTGAATACTTCGCTGATTTTTCGGCGGTGGTCTTGAAACACATATAGATCAAAAGATCGCCGCCTTCGGCAGCTCCTACGGGGTGAACTCAAGCCAAGGCAGTCACGCTTGCAGCGGCTCGACCTTCCTCGTCAACAACTCCACAAACGCCCGCGCCATCGGCGATTTCTGGTCCTTGCGCTGCGCCAGCCAGACCGCCGACACCGCCGCCGGATCGAGCAAGGGCCGGTACACCACTCCGTCAATCCGCATCCGCTGATAAGACGCCGGCAGCACCGAGACGCCCAACCCTGCAGCCACCAACCCGATAATGGTCATTGCCTCGCCAGCCTCCTGGGCGAAGTGCGGACTGAAACCGGAGTCGCGGGCCAGGCTCAGCAGTTGCGCGTAAAGGCCGCTGCCGTAGCTGCGCGGGAAAAACACGAAAGGTTCGAGGGCCAAGGCTGAAAGGAACAACCCCTCCTCGCTGCCGTTCACCAGCGGATGTTTGGAGCTGAGTACCGCCACCAGCGGTTCACTCATCAGCTCGACTACGCTCAGGGAATCCGGCAGCCCCAGCGGGCGCATGATGCCGACTTCAATCGACTCATCCACCAGCGCATCGGCCACCTGGGTGCTGCTCATTTCCCGCAGGTTCAAATGCACCGCCGGGAAGCGCTGGCGGAATGCGAAAATCGCCTGGGGGATGGTCGAGTTGAATGGCGCCGATGAGGTAAAGCCGATTTTCAGCTCCCCCAGCTCGCCCAATTGCGCCCGACGGGCGACGTCGGCAGCTTTGTCGACCTGCGCCAGCACCAGCCGCGCCTCCTGCAGAAACAACCGACCCGCCTCGCTGAGTTCGACCCGACGATTGGTACGCTCAAACAATCGCGCCCCTACCTCTTGCTCCAGTGCCTGAATCTGCTGGCTCAAGGGCGGTTGCGAGATGCCCAGCACCTGTGCGGCGCGGCCGAAATGCAGTTCTTCGGCGACGGCGATGAAGTACCGCAAATGACGCAATTCCATGAAAACCTCATTAGGTCGCAAAAGCTCTTAAACAGGTCGAATAATATATTGGATTGAATCATTAGGCAGCTATATGCTTTTTCCATTGCCTGACCGGCTACCCGCTCCCGAGGTCCGAAGTGAAAACTGTTGTTGCGCCACTCGCCCATGAAGTCCCACCTTGCGCAGTGGATGATGTCGCTGCCGAGCTCAAGGAGATTTACATCGAGAAAGGCACGCCGATGTTCATGCGCACAGTGCTGGCGTTGTTCTGCGGTGGCTTTGCGACGTTCGCCCTGCTGTATTGCGTGCAGCCGATGATGCCGCTGCTGTCCCACGAATATTCGATCAATGCAGCCCAGAGCAGCCTGATTCTCTCGGTGGCCACTGGCATGCTCGCCATCGGCCTGCTGATCACCGGGCCCATTTCCGATCGGGTCGGACGCAAGCCGGTGATGGTCGCCGCGCTATTTGCAGCGGCGCTGTGCACCATCGCCAGCTCGATGATGCCAAGCTGGCACGGCGTGCTGCTGATGCGCGCGCTGATCGGCCTGTCATTGAGTGGCCTGGCCGCGGTGGCCATGACTTATCTGAGCGAAGAGATCCACCCGCAGCACATCGGGCTCGCGATGGGGCTGTACATCGGCGGCAATGCGATTGGCGGGATGAGCGGACGCCTGATCACCGGGGTGCTGATCGACTTCGTCAGCTGGCATACCGCAATGCTGGTCATCGGGGGCCTGGCGCTGATTGCAGCGGCAGTGTTCTGGAAAATACTTCCCGAATCACGCAACTTCCGTCCACGTTCGCTGCACCCACGCAGCCTGGTCGACGGTTTCACCATGCATTTTCGCGACGCCGGTTTGCCGCTGCTGTTTCTCGAAGCCTTTGTGCTGATGGGGGCCTTTGTCACCTTGTTCAACTACATCGGCTATCGCCTGCTGGCCGAGCCGTACCACATGGAACAAGCCTTCGTCGGGCTGCTGTCGGTGGTGTACCTGTCGGGGATCTACAGTTCGGCAAAAATAGGTTCGCTGGCCGACAAACTGGGGCGCCGCAAAGTGCTCTGGTCGACCATCGTATTGATGATCGGCGGCCTCGCCCTGACGATGTTCACGTCATTGCCGGTGGTGATCATCGGCATGCTGATTTTCACGTTCGGCTTCTTCGGCGCGCATTCGGTAGCGAGCAGCTGGATTGGCCGACGCGCAACCAGGGCAAAGGGCCAGGCGTCGTCGCTGTACCTGTTCAGCTATTACGCCGGGTCTAGCATTGCCGGGACGGCGGGCGGTGTGTTCTGGCACCTGGGTGGCTGGAACGGGATCGGGTTGTTCGTGGGTACCTTGCTGGTGATTGCGCTGCTGGTGGCATTGAAGTTGGCGAAATTGCCGCCGCTGGGTGGTGTTAAAGCTTAAAAGCAGAAGATCGCAGCCTTCGGCAACTCCTACAGTATGGGAGCTGCCGCAGGCTGCGATCTTTTGATCGTGTTCCAAACAAAAACGCCCGGCATCAGCCGGGCGCTTTTTATTGGGCGACGATTACTCGTGATACTGCGCCGACAACTCATGCACCGCGCGCAGGAACGCGCCGGCGTGTTCCGGATTGACCTCCGGTGTAATGCCATGGCCGAGATTGAATACGTGCCCGCTGCCCTTGCCGTAGCTGGCCAGAATCCGTCCGACTTCGGTACGAATGGCTTCAGGCTTGGCGTAGAGCACGGTCGGGTCCATGTTGCCCTGCAGCGCAACTTTGCCGCCGACGCGATCACGGGCACTGCCGATGTCACAGGTCCAGTCCAGACCCAGCGCATCAGCGCCGGCATCGGCGATGCTTTCAAGCCACAGCCCCCCACCCTTGGTGAACAGGATGACTGGTACCTTGCGACCTTCGTGTTCGCGGATCAGGCCGCTGACGATCTTGCGCATGTAGGCCAGGGAGAACTCCTGGTAAGCCGCCGCCGAGAGGTTGCCCCCCCAGCTATCGAAGATCTGCACCGCCTGGGCACCGGCCATGATCTGGCCGTTGAGGTAGCTGGTGACCGACTGAGCCAGCTTGTCCAGTAACAGGTGCAAGGCCTGCGGATTGTCGTAGAGCATGGTTTTGGTCTTGCGGTAGTCTTTCGACGAGCCGCCTTCGACCATGTAGGTGGCCAGGGTCCATGGGCTGCCAGAGAAGCCGATTAGCGGCACACGGCCGTTCAGTTCGCGGCGGATGGTGCTGACCGCGTCCATGACGTAGCCGAGGTCTTTATGCGGGTCAGGAATCGGCAG
Source organism: Pseudomonas sp. TMW22090 (assembly GCF_022496665.1). Taxonomy (NCBI): domain Bacteria; kingdom Pseudomonadati; phylum Pseudomonadota; class Gammaproteobacteria; order Pseudomonadales; family Pseudomonadaceae; genus Pseudomonas; species Pseudomonas sp. TMW22090. The sequence continues at coordinate 288,526 of NZ_SCFH01000005.1, read as the reverse complement.
GGCTTCGATGTCGGCCAGGGTGCTGACGACTTTCTTGAAGCGCGGACCTTCGCCCGTCTCGAAGTACAGGCCCTGGCCCATGGCGTCAGGAATGGTCAGGATGTCGGAGAACAGGATCGCCGCGTCCAGTTGCGGATAGCGGTCGAGCGGCTGCATGGTGACTTCGCAAGCGAACTCCGGGTTCATGCACAGGCTCATGAAATCACCGGCCTTGGCACGGCTGGCGCGGTATTCCGGCAAGTAGCGACCGGCCTGACGCATCATCCACACAGGCGTGACGTCTACGGGTTGCTTGAGCAGGGCGCGAAGGAAACGGTCGTTCTTCAGGGCAGTCATGTCGGCATCCGGAAAAAAAGTGCGGGCATTTTCTCAGAGCGCGAGGCAAAAGGCACGGTTGCAGGTCAGCCTTTTGTCTATCGGGTCAATTTGTCGCGCTGGAACACAGTGTTCGCAACACCGAGAAACAACTGTGGGAGCTGGCCTGCCAGCGATGCGGCCACCTCGGTAGTCAGTCAGACCGAGGTGATGCTATCGCCGGCAGGCCAGCTCCCACAGGAGTTACTGCATTTCAGCTCAGGATTGGGCTTAGACGCCCAGGTAATCCAGAATCCCTTCGGCGGCGTTGCGGCCTTCGAAGATCGCCGTCACCACCAGGTCAGAGCCGCGAACCATATCGCCACCGGCGAAGATTTTCGGGTTGCTGGTCTGGTGTTTGTACTGACCTTGCTCCGGGGCCACAACGCGGCCCTGGCTGTCGGTCTGGATGCTGTGCTGTTCGAACCAAGACGCCGGGCTAGGGCGGAAACCAAAGGCGATCACCACGGCGTCGGCCGGGATGATTTCTTCGGAGCCCGGGATCGGCTCGGGGCTGCGACGGCCACGGGCGTCCGGTTCGCCGAGACGGGTCTCAACCACTTTCACGCCTTCGACGCGGTCTTCACCGACAATGGCGATCGGCTGGCGGTTGTAGAGGAATTTCACGCCCTCTTCCTTGGCGTTCTTCACCTCTTTGCGCGAGCCCGGCATGTTGGCTTCGTCGCGACGATAGGCGCAGGTCACCGATTTGGCACCCTGGCGAATCGACGTACGGTTGCAGTCCATCGCCGTGTCGCCGCCACCCAGCACCACCACCTTCTTGCCTTTCATGTCGACGAAATCTTCCGGCGACTTTTCAAAGCCCAGGTTGCGATTAACGTTGGCAATCAGGAAGTCGAGCGCGTCATGCACGCCCGGCAGGTCCTCACCGGCAAAGCCGCCCTTCATGTAGGTGTAGGTGCCCATGCCCATGAACACGGCATCGTATTCTTCAAGCAGTTGCTCGACGGTCACGTCCTTGCCCACTTCGGTGTTCAGGCGGAACTCGATGCCCATGCCGGTGAAGACTTCGCGACGATTGCTCAACACAGTCTTTTCCAGCTTGAACTCGGGAATACCGAAGGTCAGCAGGCCGCCGATTTCCGGGTTCTTGTCGAATACCACCGGGGTCACGCCGCCACGCACCAGTACGTCGGCACAGCCCAGACCGGCCGGGCCCGCGCCGATAATCGCAACACGCTTGCCGGTCGGCTTGACCTTGGACATGTCCGGGCGCCAGCCCATGGCGAACGCGGTATCGGTGATGTATTTCTCGACCGAACCGATGGTCACTGCGCCGAAGCCGTCGTTGAGGGTGCACGCACCCTCGCACAGACGATCCTGCGGGCACACTCGCCCGCACACTTCCGGCAGTGTGTTGGTCTGGTGCGACAGTTCGGCGGCCTGGAGGATGTTGCCCTCGGCCACCAGCTTCAGCCAGTTCGGAATGAAGTTGTGCACCGGGCACTTCCATTCGCAATACGGGTTACCGCAACCCAGGCAGCGGTGGGCCTGATCGGCCGAATGCTGGGGTTTGAAAGGTTCGTAGATCTCCACGAACTCTTTCTTGCGTTGACGCAACAGTTTCTTCTTCGGATCCTTGCGCCCGACCTCGATGAACTGGAAGTCATTATTCAGACGTTCAGCCATTGTTAAAACCTCATCAAACTCTTCAGGCGCATATCACTGCGGGTTGGCACGGGTGCTGGAAAGCAACGATTTCAAGTTGGCAGCCTTGGGCTTGACCAGCCAGAAACGACGCAGATAGTCATCGAGGTTTTCAGCGAGGTTACGACCCCATTCGCTGTCGGTTTCCGCGACGTATTCGTCGAGCACGCGCTGCAGGTGGCTGCGATAGGCTTCCATCGCTTCGCCGCTGATGCGCTGGATTTCCACCAGTTCGTGGTTGACCCGGTCAACGAAGCTGTTGTCCTGGTCGAGCACGTAGGCGAAACCGCCGGTCATGCCTGAACCGAAGTTGTAGCCGGTCTTGCCCAGGACGCAGACGAAACCGCCGGTCATGTACTCGCAGCAGTGATCGCCCGTGCCTTCGACTACGGTATGAGCACCGGAGTTACGCACGGCAAAACGCTCGCCCGCAGTACCGGCGGCGAACAGTTTGCCACCGGTAGCGCCATACAGGCAGGTGTTGCCGATGATGGCACTGTCCTGAGTCTTGTAGATGCTGCCCTTGGGCGGCACGATGACCAGTTTGCCACCGGTCATGCCCTTGCCGACGTAGTCGTTGGCATCGCCTTCCAGGTACATGTTCAAGCCGCCAGCGTTCCACACACCGAAGCTCTGACCGGCCGTTCCTTTGAAGCGGAAGGTGATCGGCGCGTTCGCCATGCCCTGGTTGCCATGCTTGCGCGCGATTTCGCCGGAGATCCGTGCGCCGATCGAACGGTCGCAGTTGCAGATGTCCAGGGCAAAATCGGCGCCGCTCTTGTCGTTGATGGCAGAGGTGGCCATGTCGACCATTTTCTCGGCCAGCAAACCTTTGTCGAACGGCGGGTTGCGCTCAACCTGGCAGAACTGAGGCTTGTCCGCCGGGATGTGATCGCTGCCGAGCAACGGGGTCAGGTCCAGGTGTTGCTGCTTGGCGGTCTGGCCTTCGAGGATGTCCAGCAGATCGGTACGACCGATCAGCTCTTCGAGGGAGCGCACGCCCAGCTTGGCCAGCCACTCACGGGTTTCTTCGGCGACGTAGGTGAAGAAGTTCACCACCATGTCGACGGTGCCGATGTAGTGATCCTTGCGCAGCTTCTCGTTTTGGGTCGCGACGCCGGTGGCGCAGTTGTTCAAGTGGCAGATGCGCAGGTATTTGCAGCCCAGGGCGATCATTGGCGCGGTACCGAAGCCAAAGCTTTCAGCGCCGAGGATTGCGGCCTTGATCACGTCGAGCCCGGTTTTCAGGCCGCCGTCGGTTTGTACCCGCACTTTTCCGCGCAGGTCGTTGCCACGCAGGGTCTGGTGGGTTTCGGCCAGGCCGAGTTCCCACGGTGCGCCCGCGTATTTGATCGAGGTCAGCGGCGATGCGCCGGTGCCGCCGTCGTAGCCGGAGATAGTGATCAAGTCCGCATAGGCCTTGGCCACACCGGCAGCAATGGTGCCGACGCCGGCTTCTGCTACCAGCTTCACCGAGACCAGCGCCTTCGGATTGACTTGCTTGAGGTCGAAAATCAGCTGCGACAAATCTTCGATCGAATAGATGTCGTGGTGCGGCGGCGGCGAGATCAGGGTCACGCCCGGCACTGCGTAACGCAGCTTGGCGATCAGGCCGTTGACCTTGCCACCGGGCAGTTGACCGCCTTCGCCGGGCTTGGCGCCTTGGGCGACCTTGATCTGCAGCACTTCAGCGTTGACCAGGTATTCCGGGGTCACACCAAAACGGCCAGTCGCCACCTGCTTGATTTTCGAGCTCTTGATGGTGCCGTAGCGCGCCGGGTCTTCGCCGCCTTCGCCGGAGTTGGAACGCGCACCAAGGCGGTTCATCGCTTCAGCCAGGGCTTCGTGAGCTTCCGGCGACAATGCACCGAGGGAGATGCCCGCGGAATCGAAGCGCTTGAGCACCGATTCCAGCGGTTCGATCTCGCTGATGTCCAGCGGCGTGTCCAGGGTCTTGACCTTGAACATGTCGCGAATCATCGACACCGGACGGTTGTCCACCAGCGCCGTGTATTCCTTGAACTTGCTGTAGTCGCCCTGCTGCACAGCGGCTTGCAGGGTGTTGACCACGTCCGGGTTGTACGCGTGATATTCGCCACCGTGGACGAACTTCAGCAAACCGCCCTGCTGGATTGGCTTGCGCGGGCTCCAGGCTTCGGCAGCCAGGGCTTTCTGCTCGGCTTCGATGTCGACGAAACGCGCACCCTTGATGCGGCTTGGCACGCCACGGAAGCTCAGCTCGCACACTTCTTCGGACAGGCCGATGGCTTCGAACAGCTGCGCACCGCGGTACGAGGTAATGGTGGAGATACCCATCTTCGACAGGATCTTCAACAGACCTTTGGTGATGCCTTTGCGGTAGTTCTTGAACACCTCATAGAGGTCGCCCAGCACTTCACCGGTACGGATCAGGTCGCCCAGCACTTCGTAGGCCAGGAACGGATAGACCGCCGAGGCGCCGAAACCGATCAACACTGCGAAGTGGTGCGGATCGCGCGCAGTCGCGGTCTCCACCAGGATGTTGGAGTCGCAACGCAGGCCTTTCTCGGTCAGGCGGTGGTGTACCGCGCCGGTGGCGAGCGAAGCGTGGATCGGCAACTTGCCAGGGGCAATGTGCCGGTCACTCAGCACAACCTGGGTACGACCGGCGCGCACAGCTTCTTCAGCCTGGTCGGCAACGTTGCGGATCGCCGCTTCGAGGCCGACGCTTTCGTCGTAGTTAAGGTCGATGATCTGGCGTTCGAAGCCCGGACGATCGAGGTTCATCAGCGAACGCCACTTGGCCGGGGAAATGACCGGCGAGCTGAGGATCACGCGCGAAGCGTGTTCCGGCGACTCCTGGAAAATGTTGCGCTCGGCACCGAGGCAGATTTCCAGCGACATGACGATGGCTTCACGCAGCGGATCGATCGGCGGGTTGGTGACCTGTGCGAATTGCTGGCGGAAATAGTCGTACGGCGTGCGCACGCGCTGGGACAGCACAGCCATCGGCGTGTCGTCGCCCATCGAGCCGACGGCTTCATAACCTTGCTCGCCAAGCGGTCGCAGCACCTGGTCGCGCTCTTCGAACGTGACCTGATACATCTTCATGTATTGCTTGAGCTGGTCAACGTCGTAGAACGCCGAGCCGTGGTCGTTATCTTCCATGGTTGCCTGGATGCGCAGGGCATTCTTGCGCAGCCATTGCTTGTACGGATGACGCGACTTCAAGCGGTTGTCGATGGCGTCGGTGTCGAGGATCTGCCCGGTTTCGGTGTCCACGGCAAAGATCTGGCCCGGACCAACGCGGCCCTTGGCGATGACATCTTCAGGCTGGTAGTTCCAGACGCCGATTTCCGAGGCCAGGGTGATGAAACCGTTCTTGGTGGTCACCCAACGCGCCGGACGCAGACCGTTACGGTCGAGCAGGCACACCGCGTAACGACCGTCGGTCATTACCACGCCGGCCGGGCCGTCCCACGGTTCCATGTGCATCGAGTTGTATTCGTAGAACGCACGCAGATCCGGGTCCATGGTCTCGACGTTCTGCCACGCAGGCGGAATGATCATCCGCACACCACGGAACAGGTCGATGCCACCGGTCACCATCAGTTCGAGCATGTTATCCATGCTGGAAGAATCGGAACCGACGCGGTTGACCAGCGGGCCGAGTTCTTCCAGATCGGGCATCAGGTCGTTGGCAAACTTTGTACGACGTGCCACGGCCCAGTTGCGGTTGCCGGTGATGGTGTTGATTTCACCGTTGTGCGCCAGGAAGCGGAACGGTTGCGCCAGCGGCCATTTCGGCAGGGTGTTGGTGGAGAAGCGCTGGTGAAACACGCAAATCGCGGTTTGCAGGCGCTGGTCGCTCAGGTCTGGATAGAAGGCGGTGAGGTCCGCCGGCATCATCAGGCCTTTGTAGATAATGGTCTTGTGGGAAAAGCTGCAGATGTAGTGATCGGTGTCGGCAGCGTTGGCCACGGACGAACGACGACGGGAACTGAACAGCTTGATCGCCATGTCCTGATCGCTCAGGCCTTCACCGCCGATGAACACTTGCTCGATCTGCGGCAGGCGCTCAAGGGCCAGGCGGCCGAGGACGCTGGTGTCGATCGGCACTTTGCGCCAGCCGACGAGTTGCAGGCCCGCCGCCAGGATCTCGCGGTTCATGTTCTCGCGTGCGGCTTCGGCTTTGACCGGGTCCTGATTGAAGAAGACCATGCCCACCGCATATTGCTTGGGCAGTTCGACGCCGAATGTTTCCTGGGCGATCGCTCGCAGGAACACGTCCGGCTTTTGAATCAGCAGACCGCAACCGTCACCGGTCTTGCCGTCGGCGTTGATCCCACCGCGGTGGGTCATGCAGGTCAGGGCCTCGATGGCCGTTTGCAAAAGGGTATGACTGGGCTCGCCCTGCATATGGGCTATCAGGCCGAAACCGCAGTTATCCTTGAATTCATCTGGTTGGTACAGACCTGCTTTCATAGACACTTTCTCACCAGGCTGCCTCTTATCGAGGCAAATTTCTTTTCAATTCAACCACTTGCGACCCGCGCCGAACGTACGCCAGCTTTGCGGGAGCAAAAGGGAGGTCATTGTACACACCGACACAGAGGCTCACAAATTTGACGACGAACTGTCGCAAATCTATGTCGCATTTGTGAAAGGTTTAAAGCGATATGCTGTGCTAGTCAAAACTTTTTTGATTTTTGACCGCAACCACTCAAAGACTACTGTGACGCAGACACCACAAGGCACGCGATCTGTAGAGAAGGCGCGCACAGGCGGAAATATTGAGGTGCCGGGAGAGGCGGCCTGGGTAAGGCCGCCGAATCTTCAGCGAGTTGTTGCCAGTTCCTGTTGGACGCTGGCGACAGTGCGAGGCCAAGGTTTACCAGCCTGAACCTTCGCTGGCAAGGCCTTGATGGCGCTAAGGGCTGCATCACGGTTGGCGAAGTTACCGTAGGTGATGACGTACAGCGGCTTGCCGTTGAGCACTTTCTTGAAATAACGGTACTCGCCGCCCTGCTCTTTCACGAAGTTTTGCGCAGACGCTTCGGAGCTGGTGCCAAGGATCTGCACCACGTAGTTGCTGGTCGGTTGCCCGGCGTACCAGGTACCACCGGCGCCTTTGGCAGCGGCAGCTGCCGGTTTCTCGGCAGGCTTGGCGGTCGCCACGGCGGCAGGTTTGGCCGGCACAGGCGCGGGTTTGGCGACAGGTGCGGGAGCCGGCTTGGCAGTGGCCACCTGGGTCGGTGCTGGCGCAGGCTTGGCGGCCGGCGTCGGCGCTGGGCCAGGCTGGATTCCGGCCGGCGGCGCAGAAGTGGTCACGGTCGGCGGTGTGGCGCTGGAGCCTTCAACCGGCACGCCATCGTCACCTTCAGTGATGCCACCCGCCGCTTCGGCCAGCGGGCCACGCATGACCGGTTGCGAGTTGCCGACAAGCGGCAACGGCATCGGCTGCGAATTACCGGCGAACTCCACGGCTGGAGCACCGTTGCTGTTAGGTTGCGGTGCACCCTCGCCGAGCGGCAATTGCGCCTGCTCGTTGGCAGGAGCGCCAGTGGTCGGTGCTTTGCTGCGACCTGGCATCAACCAGGCGGCGGCTACCGCGACCACGACTACGGCGGAAATCGCCAATACGTGTTTCTTCGGCATGTTGAACCCCATACTTGGACGCTTGACCGCTGAGCGGCTGGCAATCATGGCTTCGATCATCGCATCGCGGGCGACCTGGTTGATATTGCCAGGCCAACCGTCGGAGCTTTCATGAATATCAGAGATCTGATTAGCGGTGAAAAGTTCGATACCCCGGCCAGCGCCTTCGAGCCGCTGATCCAGATACTCGCGGGTTTCCTCTTCGGTGTAAGGCTGCAATTCGATGACGTGAAAGCGCTCTTCTTCAAGGCTCAACGCATCGAGTTGGGCAATCAACGACGACTCGCCGAACAGGAACACATGCGGACGGCCTTCGGGAGCACCCGCGGCCAGTGCCAGCAAGGCTTCCAGCGCTGACTCGTCAAGCTGCTCGGCGTCATCCACCAGCAGATAGACTTCCTGCCCGGTCAAGGCCAGCTGTACGACCTGCGACAGGATCGAGCCGATTTCCGGCTGGGCGACATTCAGCGCCTGGGCCACCTGGCGCAGCACGCCGGCGGCATCACCGGCACCGCGGGCGGAAACCACCACACTCTGCACCGATTGCTTGTTGGTACTGGCCACCAGGGCCTGGCGCAACAGGGTCTTGCCGCTGCCTTGCGGGCCGGTGACCACCAGCAGCAACTGGCTATAGCGCGCCAGATGATGCAGTTGTCCCAGCACCGGCTTGCGCTGGGCAGGGAAAAATTTGAAGCCAGGTACCCGCGGAGCGAAAGGGTCGTGACTCAACTGGTAATGGCCGAGGAAAGCCTCGTCGGCGTGCAAACTAGTCATCGGGATCTTATTAACCTTTAAGCTGAGCCAGGGCGCGGTAATCCGCTCCCAGCGTGGCCTGTAGAACCTCTTTCGGATAATCGTCGGTCACCACCGCTTCGCCCATGTGGCGCAGCAGCACCAGGCGCAAACGACCGTCGATCACTTTCTTGTCAATTGCCATGTGTTCGAGAAAATCGGCTTCAGTCATCTCTTCAGGCGGGATAACCGGCAGGCCGGCGCGCTGGAACAGACGGATGCCACGATCACGCTCCTGCTCGCTGATCCAGCCCAGGCGTGCGGACATTTCCAGCGCCATTACAGTGCCAGCAGCCACCGCCTCACCATGCAGCCACACACCATAGCCCATATGCGTTTCGATGGCGTGGCCGAAGGTATGCCCCAGGTTCAACGTGGCGCGTACGCCCGTTTCCTTCTCGTCGGCGCCTACCACGGCAGCCTTGGCTGCGCAGGAGCGCTGAATCGCGTAAGTCAGGGCAGTCTGGTCCAGGGCGCGCAGGCGATCGACGTTCTCTTCGAGCCAGGTGAGGAATGGCTCGTCGCAGATCAGCCCGTATTTGATCACTTCAGCCAGCCCGGCAGAGAGTTCGCGGGCCGGCAAAGTGTTCAGGGAGGTCGTGTCGATCAGCACCACGTTCGGCTGATAGAAGGCGCCGACCATGTTCTTGCCCAACGGATGGTTGATACCGGTCTTGCCGCCCACCGAGGAGTCGACTTGCGACAGCAGCGTGGTCGGGACCTGAATGAAATCGACACCACGCTGATAACAGGCGGCGGCAAAACCGGCCATGTCACCAATCACCCCGCCGCCCAAGGCGATCACGGTGGTGCGGCGATCGTGACGTGCCGTCAGCAGCCCGTCGAAGATCAGTTGCAGGGTTTCCCAGGTCTTGAAGGCTTCGCCGTCGGGCAGCACCACGGAAATGACCGAGAATTGCCCCAGGCTGCGGGTCAGACGTTCGAGATAGAGCGGCGCGACGGTCTCGTTGGAAATGATCGCCACTTGCCGTCCGCGAATATGCGGGGCCAGCAGCTCAGGCTGATCCAACAAACCTTCGCCAATATGAATCGGGTAGCTGCGCTCGCCTAGATCGACCTTGAGTGTCTGCATGTGTCCCCACAGTGAAGATGGAATCAGGCATCGTGCCTTGAATTATCGATGTCCGCGGCCTCTGTTGGTGTGACGCCGTTCGGTAGCCATCCGCCACACTCCAGAGCGGCGGCGACTGGAGGCCGAGGATAGCGCATTTCGCGCCGCGCTTTAACGGGGAGGCAGTTGCTGCAAGCGTTCGAGAATATCCAGCACCACCATTCGCGGCGGCCGCTCATCGGTTTCCACCACCAGATCGGCGATTTCCCGATAGAGCGGATCGCGAATCGCCAGCAGATCCCGAAGTGTCTTGGCCGGATCTGCCGTGCGCAATAGCGGCCGATTGCGGTCGCGGGACGTTCGCCCCACCTGCTGCTCGACGGAAGCATGCAGGTACACGACCCGACCACCGGCATGCAGCGCCCGACGATTGGCTTCGCGCATGACTGCACCGCCGCCGGTCGCCAACACCACGCCATCGCACGCGCACAGCTCGGCAATCATCGCCTGCTCGCGATCACGGAAGCCTGGCTCGCCTTCCTTATCGAAAATCCATGGGATATTGGCGCCCGTGCGCAATTCAATTTCCTTGTCGGAATCTTTGAACGGCAGGCGCAGCTCTTTGGCCAGTAACCGGCCGATGGTGCTTTTTCCAGCCCCCATCGGTCCTACAAGAATCAAATTTCGCACAGAATCAACGACTCACAGCAATCGCCTGGTTATTCATGATACGCGGTGTGAGAAACACCAACAGCTCGGATTTTTTCTCCGAAACCACGTCACGCCGGAAAAGGCGGCCAAGATACGGCACATCGCCGAGAAATGGCACCTTATCTACAACCTTGCTTTGAGTATTTGAGAAAACGCCACCGATGACGATGGTCTCGCCATCGTTGACCAACACCTTGGCATTGACCTCGTTTTTCTTGATCGGCGGTACGTCCTGCACCTTGTTCAGGTAATCCGGCTCATCCTTGGTGACCTTGACCTCCATGATGATGCGGTTGTCCGGGGTGATCTGCGGGGTCACTTCCAGCGACAGCGATGCCTCCTTGAAGGACACGGATGTGGCACCGCTGGAACTGGCTTCCTGATACGGAATCTCGGTGCCCTTGAGGATCTTCGCGGTTTCCTTGTCGGAGGTGACGACCTTGGGTTGCGAGACGATTTCGCCGTTGCCGGTTTTTTCCATCGCCGTCAGTTCCAGGTCGAGCAACACGTTATCGGTAATGAACGCGATGCCGATTCCCGAGGTATTAGCCGAGGTGCCCAGGTCGACGAAAGGCGAATTGGTGCCCGTGCTGCCCGGTGTACCAATAGTGGTGGACGAGCCGTTGACCCCCGAGGAGTTCCAGTTGCCCTTCTGCACCGAACCACCCCAGCGCACGCCGAGACTCTTGTCGTAATCGACGTTGGCCTCGACAATTCGCGCCTCGATCATCACCTGACGCACCGGAATATCCAGCTGCGCCACGATGCGACGAAGTTCGTCGAGACGATTCTGGGTCTGGTAGGCAATGATGTTGTTGGTGCGCTCATCGACGGTGATCGAACCACGCTCGTCGACTTTCGCTTCGGCACTGGTGACCGACTGGAACAGCTTGGCGATATCGGCAGCCTTGGCGTAGTTGACCTGCAGCAGCTCGCGACGCAGGGGGGCCAGTTCGGCGATCTGCTTTTGCGACTCCAGCTCCTGGCGCTCGCGAGCGGCAATTTCCTCCGCCGGCGCAACCAGCAAGACGTTGCCGACCATGCGCTTGTCCAGGCCCTTGGTCTTCAGCACCAGGTCCAGCGCCTGGTCCCACGGCACATTTTGCAGGCGCAGGGTAATGCCGCCCTGGACCGTGTCACTGGCCACCAGATTGAGGTTGGTGAAGTCGGCAATCAACTGCAGCACCGAGCGCACATCGATGTCCTGGAAATTCAGCGAAAGTTTCTCGCCACTGTAGGCGAAGCGCTCGGCATTGCGTTTTTGCAGGTCGTCGACGGTCATCGCCCGAATGCTGACGGTGAGCTTGTTGTCGGTCTGATAGGTCGAGTAGTCGAACGCGCCACTGGGTTCGATGCTGATGGTCGCACGGTCCCCGGTGGCACTGGCATTGACGAATTGCACCGGCGTGGCGAAATCCTTCACGTCCAGGCGGACTCGCAGGGACTCTGGCAGCTGGGTTCGGGCGAAGCCAAGGATGATCTTGCCCTCGCGCTCTTGAATGTCCGGGGCGATGGATGGATCGGACAGGTCGATGACCACATTGCCCTCGCCCTGGGTGCCACGCTGGAAGTCAACGCTGCGAATAGCCTTGGCTACCGGCGCGTAGGCTTTCGCCGGGGCCGGCGACGTGACGGCACGCGGCGCGCTGGCGACCGGTCGGGATGCAGCCTTGCTCGCGCCCTGGCCGACAACCACAAACAGGGTGTTGCCTTCGACCCGCGAGGTGTAGGGGGACAACTGCGTCAGGTTGATGATCAGCCGCGTCCGGTCCTTGGCTTCCACCACCGTGGCACTGCGGGCATTGCCGCCACCCAGGTCGCGGGTCTTGCTGGACAGCTGGCTGACCACCCCGGGCAGGTCGAGTGCGATCCGCGCCGGTGACTCGGTGGTGTAGCCCTTGGGCGTGGGAGGCGTGCCATCGAACGACAGCTTCAACTCGATGCGGTCCCCAGGCAGTGCGGCAACGTCCAGCGTCTTCAGATTGGCCGCTTGTGCCATCGGCGAAAGCAGCGCTATCCATAGCGAAATACCGAGGGCTGAGAAAATCCTGTTCATGATTCGAGTCCCACTATGAATGCTCTTTCAAAGGTATGGTTCGCGGCCGTTCCAGCCAGGCTCCCTGGCCGTCGGGGACGATTTCGATCACGTCGACCTGCGAGCCGCTGATGGCGACAATGCGCCCATCGTTGCGCCCAAGGTAGTCACCGACTTTCAATCGATGCACGCCGCCAGCCCCGCGCAGCAGCGCAAAGGAGCCGGTTGCATTGGAAATCGTGCCGACCATTTCAAACTGCTCGATGTTGAAACCTTCCAGGTACTGCTTGGCCCGGGCAGGATCAGGCTTGACGTTGCGCGAACCGTGCTTCTGGCCAGCCAGGTCCACCCTGACCTGCCGGGAAAACGGGCTTCGCAGGTTGGCGGCGCTGTAGGTGAACGTCGGGTAGGAGCGGAAAATCGGCGTTGGCTCTATCTTCCCCGGTGGGCGCAGGCGAACTTCGTTCATGTAGGCATCGAGGTCGCTGACGTCGTCGCCCTTGCCACAGCCGGCCAACCCGAGCACGACGAGCACCATGGCCAAACAACGGATCGGGCTCATTTCGGCGCCCCCTTGTCGTTATAGCGGTAGGTCTTGGCGAGGATACTCATGCGTAACTTCGTCCCGCCATCCGGGTCGGCCGCAGCAATGTCGAAGTCATGCAGCGTGACGATCCGGGGCAGGCCGGCCACACCGCTGACGAAGGTCGCCAGGTCGTGATAGGCCCCGGTCACGGTGATCTGGATCGGTAGTTCGATGTAGAACTGCTGGGTAACTTCCGGCAGCAACTTGATCTCTTCGAACTCCAGCCCACTCCCGAGCCCGGTGCGAGTGATGTCCTCCAGCAGGCCCGGCACCTCGGTGTCGCTGGGCAGTTGGCGCAGCAACACGCCAAAGGAGTTTTCCATCTCTTTCATCTGCTGGGTGTACAGCTCGAGATTGGCGGCCATGCGGGCCTTGGAGGTGAATTGCTCCTTGAGTGTCAGCTCCTCCTCACGCTTGCTGTCCAGCTGGGTTTCCAGGTCGCTGAGGTAAAAGTGATACCCCAGGGCCAGTACCAGCACCATCAGCAGCCCACCCGCGATCGCCTTGATCGCCGGCGGCCATGAGCCGATGTTGTTGGTGTCCAGGTCGTTGATATCAACGTTGCGCAGTCCGGCAAACCATTCCGATGGACTCATTGACCGTCCTCCACAGCGGCGGGCTGGGTCTGTCGAACCGTCAACTGGAAGATGTTCGCCTGGTCGAGCTGACCCGCCGTAGTGGCCTTGACCTCGGTCAGGCTGGGGGCATCGAACCAGTCGGAGCCGTCAAGATTGCGCATCAGGTCAGACACGCGATTATTGGACTCGGCAGCACCGGTAATGGACAAGGTAGTGCCGACCATTTTGACTTCGGTGAAATACACCCCGTCCGGCAACGTGCGCGCCAGCTGGTCGAATATCCGCCCGCTGATTGGCCGATTGCCCTGCAGGTCCTGGATGATGCGCATGCGCTCGATGAGCTGCTGGCGGCGTGCCTTCAAGTCGCTGATCTGCTTGATCCGCTCATCGACAACGGCAATCTGCTTGCCGATGTAATCGTTGCGCGCGAGCTGACGGTCAACGGCCGCTGTGATGACCTGGTCCGCAATCAGCACCGCCCCCACGGAGCCTACCAGGACCCCAACGAGGGTCACCAGGAAGCGTTTGCGGCGTTCCTCGCGCAGTTCCTCGCGCCAGGGTAGAAGATTGATCCGCGCCATCAGTCAAAACTCCTGAGTGCCAGCCCGCAAGCGATCATCAGTGCCGGCGCATCACTGGCCAGGGCACCGGCGTTGACCTTGCTGCTCAGGGTCATGTCGGAAAATGGATTGGCCACCTGGGTCGGCGTATTCAGGCGCTGCTCGATCAAGCGGTCCAGCCCCGGAACTGACGCCGTGCCGCCGGCCAGCAGAATGTGGTCGACCGCATTGTATTGGCCAGACGCGAAGAAAAACTGCAACGAACGGGAGACCTGTTGCACCAGCGCCTCGCGAAACGGTTGCAACACCTCACTGACGTAATCGTCCGGCAGGCCACCCTGTTTTTTCGCCAGCCCTGCCTGCTCAAGGGTCAGGCCGTAGCGACGCTGGATTTCTTCGGTCAACTGACGCCCCCCGAACAACTGCTCGCGGGTGTAGATAATTCGCCCCTTGTGCAAAACACTGAGGGTGGTCATGGTTGCACCGATGTCGACCACGGCCACGGTCAACTGCCCCTGGGGGCTGGCCAGATGGCCAGTCAGCAGGCCGAACGAGCGCTCCAGCGCATAGGCCTCGACATCGACCACCCGCGCGGTAAGGCCGGCCAGTGCCAGGGCAGCCTCACGGACTTCGACATTTTCCTTGCGGCAGGCGGCCAGCAGCACATTGACTCGTGCCGGGTTTCGCACCGAAGGCCCCTGGACTTCGAAGTCGATGGCGACTTCGTCCAGGGGATAGGGAATGTATTGATCGGCCTCGATCTTCAGCTGGTTTTCCAGCTCGTCGTCGGAGAGGCCGGCATCCATCTCGATTGTCTTGGTGATCACCGCCGAACCGGCCACCGCCACCGCCACATTCCTGAGATTGGTCCTGGCCTTGATCAGCACGCGCGACAATGCCTGCCCGACACCTTCGAGTTCAGCGATATTCTTTTCGATGACTGCATTGGCGGGCAGCGGCTCGACTGCATAGGCCTCAACCCGGTAGCGCTCGCCTTGACGACTTAACTCCAGAAGCTTCACCGACGTGGAGCTGATGTCGATCCCCAGAAGCGTGTTGGCCTTTTTATTGAAGAGTCCTAGCACTACCCATTCCCTATGACTATCCGTGAGTTACGGACTCTGTAATGTCCATTGCGTTCAACCCGCCCGTCTTGACAACAGCGCAAATGACGCCCCGCGACGGAAAAATGCTTATAATGCCCAGCGATTTTTTACCAGTTTTTACTCCAAGCTCGGGACATTACTCTTTTCACCAGTCCCTGGCGTCAAATTCATTCTTTGCCTGGATATCCAAACGCCTTGATTCGTCTGCTGAAATTTTTCGGTTGGTCCGTCGTCGCCGTTTTCTGCGGACTGCTCCTGAGTCTGAGTGGCGCCTATCTTTACCTTAGCCCCGGATTGCCGTCTGTGGAGGCACTGAGAAGCATTCAGTTGCAGATTCCGCTACGGGTATACAGCAGTGACGACAAGTTGATTGCAGAATTCGGCGAAATGCGCCGGACTCCGATCCGTTTCGCCGACATTCCGCCGAATTTCATTAATGCGTTGCTAAGCGCTGAAGACGATAACTTCGCCAACCACTATGGCGTCGATCCGAGCAGCCTGATGCGTGCCGCCACCCAGCTGGTGAAAAGCGGCCATATCCAGTCCGGCGGCAGCACCATCACCATGCAGGTGGCAAAGAATTTCTTCCTGACCAGCGAGCGCAGCTTCTCACGCAAGACCACCGAAATTCTCCTGGCCCTGCAAATTGAACGCCAGCTGACCAAGGACGAGATCCTCGAACTGTACGTTAACAAAATCTACCTGGGTAACCGCGCCTATGGCATCGAAGCCGCTGCGCAGGTGTACTACGGCAAGTCGATCCGTGACGTCAGCCTGGCGCAGATGGCGATGATTGCGGGCCTGCCCAAGGCCCCTTCGCGCTTCAATCCGCTGGCCAACCCGGCGCGCAGCAAAGAGCGGCGTGACTGGATCCTGGGCCGCATGTACAAGCTGGGCAAGATCACCGAAGCCGACTACACCGCCGCGATCAACGAGCCGCTCAACGCCAGTTATCACGTCCCGACACCGGAAGTGAACGCCCCCTACATTGCCGAGATGGCCCGCGCCGAAATGGTCGGCCGCTATGGCAGCGACGCGTATACCGAAGGGTTCCGCGTGACCACCACGGTGCCAAGCAACCTGCAGGAAATGGCCAACACGGCGCTTCACGAAGGCCTGATCACTTACGATCAGCGCCACGGTTATCGCGGCCCTGAATCGCGCCTGCCAGGCAAAACCCGCGAAGCCTGGGCAACCGAACTGACCAAGCAACGCACCATCAGCAGCCTTGAACCGGCCATCGTCATCCAGGTCGACAAGAACGGCCTGCAGGTGCTGACCCGCACCGGCGAGGAGCACGTCAGCTGGGACACGATGAAATGGGCGCGACCGTTCCTCAATACCAACAGCATGGGCGCCAATCCCAAGCAGCCAGCTGATGTAGCCCAGGTCGGCGACCTGGTGCGCGTGCAGCGCCAGCCTGACAACTCGCTGAAGTTCAGCCAGATTCCCCAGGCCCAGGGCGCACTGGTGTCCCTCGACCCGCAAAACGGCGCCATTCGCTCGCTGGTAGGTGGTTTTGCTTTCGAACAGAGCAATTACAACCGCGCCATGCAAGCCAAGCGTCAGCCAGGCTCGAGTTTCAAGCCGTTCGTCTACAGCGCCGCGCTGGATAATGGCTACACCGCCGCCAGCCTGGTGAACGATGCACCGATCGTGTTCGTTGACGAATACCTGGACAAGGTCTGGCGCCCGAAGAACGACACCAACACGTTCCTCGGCCCGATTCGCCTGCGTGAAGGCCTGTACAAGTCGCGCAACCTGGTGTCGATCCGCCTGGTGCAGGCATTGGGTATCGACCGTACCATCGACTACATCAGCAGGTTCGGCTTCAAGAAAGAAGACTTGCCGCGCAACCTGTCCCTGGCCCTGGGCACCGCGACCCTGACGCCAATGGAAATTGCCACCGGCTGGAGCACCTTTGCCAACGGCGGCTATAAAGTGAGCCCTTACCTGATCGAAAAGGTCGAGAGCCGTAACGGTGACCTGCTGTTCGCTGCCAACCCGCCAAGCGTGCCCAAGGGCGAAGTCGTCAGCGATGGCATCGCGGCACCAGCGGCCAGCGCTTTCGCGGTCAATGCAACGCCTGCGGACGCCTCAAGTACCCAGCCTGCGCAGTCACCTGCAGTGGCTGAACGCATCGTCGATGGCCGCACCACCTATATCCTCAACAGCATGCTCGAAGACGTGATCAAACGCGGCACCGGTCGCCGCGCACTGGCTTTGGGCCGCAGTGACATTGCAGGCAAAACCGGTACCACCAACGAATCCAAGGACGCCTGGTTCTCCGGCTACAACGCCGACTACGTGACCACCGTCTGGACCGGCTTCGACCAACCTGAGAGCCTGGGTCGCAAGGAATTCGGCGGCACCGTAGCACTGCCGATCTGGATGAACTACATGGCCGCCGCGCTAAAGGACAAGCCGCCGCACACCCAACCTGAACCGGAAGGCATCCTGAGCCTGCGGGTTGACCCGGTCAGCGGCCGGGCAGCCTCCCCAGGCACGCCTGGCGCCTACTTCGAGCTGTTCAAGGCCGAAGATACGCCACCGACCGGCAGCGAGCTGGGAAGCGGTTCTGCGCCAGGCAGCCCGTTGCCTGCGGATGAAGGTGCGCCGATCGATTTGTTCTGATCTATTAGCGCAAACCAAAAGCCCCGCCTTCGAGAGAAGCGCGGGGCTTTTTTACAGCCAGGATCAAAAGATCGCAGCCTTCGGCAGCGCCTAGAGGGGAACGTGATCTCCCGCAGGACCTGCCGAAGGCTGTGATCCTTTGATTGTCCGGGCAATAAAAAACCCGGCCACTGACCGGGTTTTCCTGAGTGCTACGGCTTAGCCGTTGAACACATCATCCACGCTTTTCAGCGGGTAGTTCTTCGGATACGGCAGGGTCGCTACGCCGGTCTCGATCGCGGCCTTGGCCACGGCATCGGAGATGACGGTGATCAGGCGAGCATCCATTGGTTTCGGGATAATGTACTCACGACCGAATTCCAGCTTGATGCCGCCATAGGCGTCACACACTTCCTGAGGCACCGGCAATTTGGCCAGTTCACGCAGGGCATTGGCCGCCGCCACTTTCATTTCTTCGTTGATGCGCTTGGCGCGAACGTCCAGGGCACCGCGGAAGATGAACGGGAAGCCCAGTACGTTGTTGACCTGGTTCGGGTAGTCCGAACGGCCGGTGGCCATGATCACGTCGTCACGGGTAGCGTGCGCCAGTTCCGGGGAGATTTCCGGATCAGGGTTCGAGCACGCGAACACGATCGGGTTGGCCGCCATGGATTTCAGGCCTTCAGCGCTCAACAGGTTCGGACCAGACAGACCCACGAACACATCAGCACCGGCCAGGGCGTCAGCCAAGGTGCGCTTTTCGGTAGCGTGGGCAAACACGGCCTTGTACTGGTTCAGGTCGTCACGGCCGGAGTGGATTACACCGGTACGGTCAACCATATAAATGTTTTCGATGTTGGCGCCCATGCTCACAAGCAATTTCATGCAGGAGATGGCGGCCGCACCGGCGCCCAGGCAGACGATCTTGGCTTCTGCCAGGGTCTTGCCGGCGATTTCCAGTGCGTTGATCATGCCGGCCGCGGTAACGATCGCGGTGCCGTGCTGGTCATCGTGGAATACTGGAATGTCGCACTGTTCGATCAGCGCGCGCTCGATCTCAAAGCATTCAGGTGCCTTGATGTCTTCCAGGTTGATGCCACCGAAAGTGATGGAGATGCGCTTGACGGTGTCGATGAAGGCTTGCGGGCTTTCGGAGTCGACTTCGATGTCGAAAACGTCGATGCCGGCGAAGCGCTTGAACAGTACACCCTTGCCTTCCATCACTGGCTTGGAAGCCAATGGACCGAGGTTACCCAGGCCCAGAATCGCGGTGCCGTCGGAAATCACTGCAACCAGGTTGCCCTTGCCGGTGTATTTGTAGGCCAGTTCAGGATCGCGGGCGATTTCGCGCACTGGTTCGGCTACGCCGGGGCTGTAGGCCAGCGACAGGTCGCGGGCGGTAGCGGTGGCCTTGGTGAGCTCGACACTCAGCTTACCTGGACGAGGATGGGCGTGATATTCGAGAGCGGCAGTTTTCAGATCAGACATGGGGGCATTCCGCTTTTACTGTTGGACAGACTGGTCAGCGAGGATACGCGCCTCGTAAAGTCCCCACAAGACTGACCAGTCACCCCTGTCAAGCGCTGCGGCTTACGACTTTGGGCCAAGAGCCACGGAACACAAGGGATAGACTGTTCACAATCGACTGAAAAAATGTCTACAATTTTTTTCAGGGCGCCATTTGAAGCATCACCGGATCGCTCAATGGCAATAACCAGCGCGCCTGTCCGTTTTTCAATTCGCCACGTCTTGACCTGTCAACGACCCAACCTCGAGCCTCGACCTGCCTGCCCTGCAGTTGCTCCAGCGCCGACAGGTCGAAGCGCTTCAGTAGATTGGGCGCAACCCGCAGCACAACTGAATCCTGCAACTCGATCCAGATTCCGCCGCCATTGCGCTGTACCTTGCTCACAACGCCACCCACAACGGCAAACCCGGAACCTCTGATTTGCCCTGCTTCAATCACAGGGGACTGGCGCCACAACCCGAGTCTGGCCTGACGAGCACTTTGCTCGGCGGCTTGCTGGCAGGCCGCCAGATCGACATTAGGCGCCACCGCCACCTGGAAACCCAGGCCCTCGGCAAGCATTTGCGCTTCAAGATTGGCACCATCGGCACCGTAGACATGGGCCAGGGTTCGGCCATGGCGGTCTTTACGCTCTTTTCCGGGAAGCAGACCGACCCGCCCGGCGCTCGCCGCTACCAGGGCCTCCAGACGCTTGCGCGCCGCGACAGCAAAGGGCTCGTCAGTGCGGCCTTTCTTGCCAAGCTCTGGAGTGTTCAGGCCGATCATCCGCACATTGCGGCCATCGGTCAGCCGCAACGTGTCACCGTCGACGACTCGCTGTACCTGAGCCTGTGCCAGGCTGCTGGGTGCAGGGCAGAAGGCCTGGGCGCCGGAAAGCCAAATCGCGGACACAAAAAAGGCGCCCGCGAGGGACGCCTTTTTCAACAGCAAGGAAAGGCCCAAAGGGCGTTTCAACCTTACTCTGCAGCAGCAGGAGCTTTCTTGCCGAAAGCGCCGAAACGGTCTGCGAAGCGCTGTACACGGCCGCCAGTATCCAGAGTCTTCTGCTTACCGGTGTAGAACGGGTGGCACTCGTTGCATACGTCAGTGCCCAGTGGCTTGCACAGGTTCGAACGGGTTTCGAACTTGTTACCGCAGCTGCAAGTTACCTGGATGGTTTCGTATGCTGGATGGATATCGGCTTTCATGGTGTATTCCTCAGGCTAGCGTGCCGCCACTCAACACTATTGTTGAATACCGCACGTAATTAGGCCGCGGATTCTACCAGACAATCCCGATCACGCAAGCTGTCCCTTCTACCGACCGTCTGCTAGGCTCGCGACTTAAAGCACCCTCCCTGCAGGAGCGGGCTTGCTCGCGAAAGCGCTGTATCCGTTAGCACCATGGCGTCTGAGTCAACGCTTTCGCGAGCAAGCCTGCCCACACAGGTTTCATGCCCAGCCTGCATTTATTGCTCGCCCACAGAGACTCCCCCGCGTGCCCGACGCCATTTTGCGCCTAGCCCTGCCTTCGCCCCTGCGCCGCCTGTTCGATTACCGTGCTCCCGCCGGGGTCTTGCGTGCCCAGTTGCAACCGGGCATGCGCCTGAGGGTGCCGTTCGGCAGGCGGGAGATGATCGGGATCCTGGTAGAAGTCACCGATACCAGCGAAGTGCCTGTCGACAAGCTCAAGCCGGCCCTGGCCCTGCTCGACGTCACCGCGCCTCTGCCGCCGGCACTGTTCAAGCTGTGCCTGTGGACCTCCCAGTACTACCAGCATAGCCTCGGCGACACCTTGAGCTGGGCGCTGCCCGTGCTGCTGCGCCAGGGTGAGCTGGCCGAAGCGCGGCATGAGCGCTTCTGGTCGGCCGCACCCGGGGCCAGCCTCGATGACCCGCGTATCGCTCGCGCCCCGCGACAGCGCGAGGCCCTGGCTACCCTGGCGCAGCATCCCCACGGCGTGGCCCACCAGCTGCTGAGCAAGCTGATGCTGAGCAAGGACAGCCTGGATCTGCTGCTGGCCAAGGACCTGGTGCAGGTGGAAATCCGCAAGCATGCCCCGGGTGCCCGTCACGAACACTGGCTGGCCCAGCCGGAGCTGCCGCTCAACCCCGAGCAACGTGCGGCCTATGAAGCCATTCGCGCCGGCTTCGACAGTTATCACGCGTTCCTGCTGGCGGGCGTTACAGGCAGCGGCAAAACCGAAGTCTATCTACAACTCATCCGCGAAACCCTTGAAGCCGGAAAGCAGGCATTGGTGCTGATCCCGGAAATCAACCTTGGACCGCAAACCCTCGCGCGCTTCGAGCAACGTTTCAATGCACGCATCGCGCTGATTCACTCGGGGATCAACGACCGCGAACGCCTCGAAGCCTGGCTCGCCGCCCGGGATGGCGATGCCGACATTATTATCGGCACCCGCTCGGCACTGTTCACTCCGATGAAAAACCCCGGGCTGATCATCATCGACGAAGAGCACGACGGCTCCTATAAACAGCAAGAAGGTCTGCGTTATCACGCTCGGGACCTGGCGCTGGTGCGCGCTCGCCAGGAAAACATCCCGATCGTCCTCGGTTCGGCCACGCCTTCGCTGGAGAGCCTGCACAATGCCTACACCGGCCGTTACGGGTTGCTGCGCTTGAACGAGCGCGCCGGTGGCGCCAAGCAACCGCGTTTCCTGCGCCTGGACGTAAAGAGCCGTCCGCTGGATAGCGGTATTTCCGGCCCCATGCAGCAGGCGATCGGCCAGACCCTGGCTGCCGGGCAACAGGTATTGGTATTTCTCAACCGCCGGGGTTTTGCCCCGACTCTGCTGTGCCACGACTGCGGCTGGATGTCTGAATGCCAACGCTGTGATGCGCGAATGACCGTGCACCAACGCTCCGGCGAACTGCGCTGCCACCATTGCGGCTATGTCGAACGCGTGCCTCGGCATTGCCCGAAATGCGCGAAAGTGGATTTGCGCCCGGTAGGGGCTGGCACCGAGCGCGCCGAAGAGCGGCTGGCGATCCTGTTTCCAGAGGTGCCGGTACTGCGCGTAGACCGCGACAGCACTTCGCGCAAGGACGCCATGAACCAGTTGTTCGCGACCATCCAGAAAGGCCAGCCGTGCATTCTGGTGGGCACGCAGATGCTTGCCAAAGGTCATCACTTCCCCAGGGTGACCCTGGTGTCGATCCTGGATGCCGACGGCGGCCTGTTTTCCGGCGACTTCCGCGCCAGCGAGCGCATGGCCCAGCTGATAGTGCAGGTCGCCGGGCGTGCCGGGCGTGCCGAGGAACCAGGCAGGGTGATCATCCAGACTCACCTGGCCGATCATCCGCTGCTGGTGCAACTGACCGAGCAGGGTTATTTCGCCTTTGCCGAGCAAGCATTGAGCGAGCGGCGCTCGGCGGGCCTGCCACCCTTTGCCCACCTGGCGCTTTTGCGCGCAGAGGCACACAAACCGGGGCAGGCCGAAGGCTTTCTTGACGAAGCATGCAGCGAGGCCGAGCGTTTGCTGGCCGAGCAGAATTTGACCGGCATTGAGCTGCTCGGGCCGGTGCCCGCCCCCATGGAGCGTCGCGCGGGACGGTATCGCGCGCAGCTATTGTTGCAGGCGACAGCCCGCGCGCCGCTGCATCGGCTGCTGAGCAGTTGGTTGTTGGTGCTGGAGCAGATGCCGAGTGGGCGGGCGGTGCGTTGGTCGCTGGATGTCGATCCCGTCGATTTGTATTGAGGGTCAAAAGATCGTCCGAACGCGGCCCGAGCCTTCGGCAGCTCCTACCCCGATTGCGCTTCTCTGCAGGAGCTGCCGAAGGCTGCGATCTTTGCCGCTTTTGTCACCGCATATCCATAACCTGCCCGCTATAGTTGGCAAGCCCGTCTCCGCCACGGATAATGCCCAGTTTTTCCACCCGCGCATCCAGGCGCTGCCGCGCTTGCGGTCGAAAGAGAGCATCATGAAAGACACCATTCGCCAGCTGATCCAACAAGCCATCACCCAACTCGTCAACGAAGGTGTGTTGCCTGAAGGCCTGTCGCCGGCGATCCAGGTGGAAAACTCCCGCGACAAGAAGAACGGCGACTTCGCCAGCAACATCGCCATGATGCTGGCCAAACCGGCAGGCATGAAGCCCCGCGACCTGGCGGAAAAAATCATCGCCGCGCTGCCATCCGATGAAAACATCACCAAGACCGAAATCGCCGGCCCGGGCTTCCTGAACTTCTTCCAGAACACCCAGGCCCTGGCGTCCCGACTTGACGCGGCCTTGGCAGACGCAAACATCGGTGTGCGCAAGGCAGGCCCGACCCAACGGACCGTGGTCGACCTGTCCGCACCCAACCTCGCCAAGGAAATGCACGTCGGCCATTTGCGCTCGACCATCATTGGCGATGGCGTGGCTCGCGTCCTGGAGTTCCTCGGCGACGACGTGATCCGGCAGAACCATGTTGGCGACTGGGGCACCCAGTTCGGCATGCTGATGGCTTATCTGCAGGAAAACCCGATCACCAGTGATGAACTGTCGGACCTGGAAAACTTCTACCGCGCCGCCAAGGGCCGTTTCGACGAATCCGAAGAGTTCGCCGACCGTGCCCGCGGCCTGGTGGTCAAGCTGCAAGCCGGCGACCCGGAATGCCTGGCGTTGTGGACCAAGTTCAAAGACATCTCCTTGTCCCACTGCCAGAAAATCTACGAGCTGCTGAACGTCAAGCTGACCATGGCCGACGTGATGGGCGAAAGCGCCTACAACGACGACCTGATCAATGTGGTCAACGACCTCAAGGCCGCCGGCATGCTGGTGGAGAGCAACGGCGCCCAGTGCGTGTTCCTCGACGAATTCAAAAACGCCGACGGCGACCCGCTGCCGGTGATCATCGTCAAGGCCGATGGCGGCTACCTGTACGCCACCACCGACCTGGCGGCCGTGCGCTATCGCAGTGGCAAGCTCAAGGCTGATCGCGCCCTGTACTTCGTCGACCAGCGCCAGGCCCTGCACTTCCAGCAAGTGTTCGCCGTGGCCCGCAAGGCCGGCTTCGTGACCCATCCGATGGAAATGGAACACATGGGCTTCGGCACCATGAACGGCGCTGACGGCCGTCCATTCAAGACGCGCGATGGCGGCACCGTGAAACTGATCGACCTGTTGACCGAGGCCCAGGAACGCGCCTACACCCTGGTCAAGGACAAGAACCCGGAGCTGGCCGAAACCGAGCTGCGCAACATCGCCAAGGTGGTGGGCATCGGCGCGGTAAAATACGCCGACCTGTCCAAGCACCGAACCAGCGACTACAGCTTCAACTTCGACCTGATGCTGAATTTCGAAGGCAACACCGCGCCGTACCTGCTGTACGCCTACACCCGCGTGGCTGGCGTGTTCCGCAAGCTGGGCAAGGATTTCAGCGAAGTCGAAGGCCAGATCACCCTGGAAGCCGTCCATGAGCACGAACTGGCGGCCAAGCTGGCGCAGTTCGGTGAAGTGCTCAATAACGTTTGCGACAAAGGCACGCCGCACATTCTGTGCACCTACCTGTACGATGTCGCGGGCCTGTTCTCCAGCTTCTACGAGAACTGCCCGATTCTCAGCGCCGAAACCCCGGCGCAAATGCAGAGCCGCCTGCGCCTCGCCGCGCTGACCGGTCGCACTCTCAAGCAAGGCCTGGAACTCTTGGGTCTGGAAACTCTGGAGCGTATGTAAGTTGGCTGCCAAGAAAAAACCTGCACCCAAGCGTGGCGCCAGCCGTTACCAGGCACCTGCCAAGCAACCGATCCCGGGATGGCTGTGGATGGCCATCGGCCTGACGGTCGGTGCGTTCATTGTATTTTTGATGAAGCTGGAGCCTGGAAAAGGCAGCGAGAGCGTCAAGCGCGAGAAGATCGAGCAACAGAAAGCCACCCGGATCGCCGAGGCCAACAAGACCCCGCCGAGCCCGACGCAACCGGTGAAGCCAAAGTACGACTTCTACACGTTGCTGCCGGAATCGGAAGTCATCGTGCCTGCCGATGCCGTGCCGGAAAAAACCTTGCCGACACCCCAGGTGCCCGCGATTCCGACCACTCCGGTGACGCCGGAGCAGGCCGCCAAGATCGACACTGCGCGGGCGCAGGCAGCACTGGCCGGGATTACCCCACCGCCAGCGCCGCCGGTGAGCAAGGCCGCACCGGTGACCAAGTTCTTCCTGCAGGCCGGCTCGTTCCGCAAGGAGGCTGACGCAGACAAGGTTCGGGCGCAGATCATCCTGCTGGGCCAGGCCGTGGCGGTTGAGTCCGGCACCGTGAAGGACGAGACCTGGTACCGGGTGCTGGTCGGGCCGTTCAGCAATCGCGAACAACTGACCACCGCGCAGAAACAACTGGCGGGCAGCGGCTTCAGCAACCTGTTGTTACAACAACGCCAAAGCCGCTGAGTTCTTGCCATCGCAGCTCCCTCAGGAGACAACAATCCCTGTAGGAGCTGCCACACCGCTCGTCCTCTCTCCCTCCCCGCAGTTGAAAAACCCGTCACCACCCCCATATGAGTTTCCATAAGGCATTTTCGCCCCGCTGCGTGGAGACTCTCCCTTGACCACCATCGTTTCAGTTCGCCGCCACGGCAAAGTCGTCATGGGCGGCGACGGCCAGGTTTCTCTCGGCAATACCGTGATGAAAGGCAACGCGAAGAAAGTTCGACGCCTGTACCACGGCCAGGTTATCGCCGGTTTTGCCGGGGCCACGGCTGACGCCTTCACCCTTTTCGAGCGGTTTGAAGGTCAGCTTGAGAAACATCAGGGTCACCTGGTTCGCGCTGCTGTCGAACTCGCCAAAGAATGGCGTACCGACCGTACTCTGAGTCGTCTCGAAGCCATGTTGGCAGTGGCCAACAAGGATGCTTCGCTGATCATTACCGGCAACGGCGACGTGGTCGAGCCTGAAGAAGGCCTGATCGCCATGGGTTCCGGTGGCGGTTACGCCCAGGCCGCCGCAAGCGCGCTGCTGAAGAAGACCGACCTGTCCGCCCGGGAAATCGTCGAAACCGCACTCGGCATCGCTGGCGACATCTGCGTATTCACCAACCACACCCAGACCATTGAGGAGCAGGACTGCGCCGAATAAGCCTGTTTCGGCCTTTGTGCCACGGCTCATTCTTGCTTGAGGTCCGCCAATTATTATGTCTATGACTCCCCGTGAAATCGTCCACGAACTCAATCGCCATATCATCGGCCAGGACGATGCCAAACGCGCCGTCGCCATCGCCCTGCGTAATCGCTGGCGCCGGATGCAGCTGCCCGAAGAGCTGCGGGTTGAAGTAACCCCCAAGAACATTTTGATGATCGGCCCGACCGGTGTCGGCAAGACCGAAATCGCCCGTCGCCTGGCCAAGCTCGCCAACGCGCCGTTCATCAAGGTTGAAGCGACCAAGTTCACCGAAGTCGGTTATGTCGGTCGCGATGTCGAGTCGATAATTCGTGACCTGGCTGACGCCGCAATGAAACTGCTGCGCGAACAGGAAATGACCAAGGTTCGCCACCGCGCCGAAGATGCCGCCGAAGAGCGCATTCTTGACGCCCTGCTGCCACCGGCACGCGCGGGCTTCAACAGTGACGAAGCGGCTCCGTCTGCCGATTCCAATACCCGCCAGCTGTTCCGCAAGCGCCTGCGTGAAGGCCAGCTGGATGACAAGGAGATTGAAATCGAAGTCGCCGAAACGGCCGGCGTCGATATCTCCGCGCCGCCGGGCATGGAAGAAATGACCAACCAGCTGCAGAGCCTGTTTGCCAACATGGGCAAGGGCAAGAAAAAAGCGCGCAAGCTCAAGGTCAAGGAAGCGCTGAAACTGGTGCGCGACGAAGAGGCCGGGCGCCTGGTCAACGACGAAGAGCTCAAGGCCAAGGCCCTGGAAGCGGTTGAGCAGCACGGTATCGTGTTCATCGACGAAATCGACAAGGTCGCCAAGCGCGGCAACTCCGGCGGCGTCGATGTCTCTCGCGAAGGCGTGCAGCGCGACTTGCTGCCGCTGATCGAAGGCTGCACCGTCAATACCAAGCTGGGCATGGTCAAGACCGATCACATCCTGTTCATCGCCTCGGGTGCGTTCCACCTGAGCAAGCCGAGCGATCTGGTGCCGGAACTGCAAGGTCGCCTGCCGATCCGCGTTGAGCTCAAGGCACTGACGCCAGAAGACTTCGAGCGCATCCTCAGCGAGCCACATGCGTCCCTGACCGAGCAATATTGCGCATTGTTGAAAACCGAAGGCCTGGGCATCGAGTTCCAGCCGGACGGGATCAAGCGCATCGCCGAGATCGCCTGGCAGGTGAACGAAAAGACCGAGAACATCGGTGCCCGTCGCTTGCACACGCTGCTGGAGCGCTTGCTGGAAGAAGTGTCGTTCAGTGCCGGCGACCTCGCCAGCGCCCACGACGACAAGGTGATCATGATCGACGCCGAATACGTTAACAGCCACCTGGGCGAATTGGCGCAGAACGAAGACCTGTCCCGTTATATCCTGTAGGTCACCTGCGGCCCCGTAGGCGCTGCCAAAGGCTGCGATCTTTTGATCTTGATTTTCTCAGGGTCAAAAATCAAAAGATCGCAGCCTGCGGCAGCTCCCCTACAGGGTGCGTCACCACACGGACATCCGGCCATGATCCCCACCGACATCAAGCTGCACAAAGCCTCGAAAACCCTGTCGCTGAAATACGCGTCCGGCGAGGAACACCACCTGCCCGCAGAATTCCTGCGCGTGCACTCCCCTTCCGCCGAGGTCCAGGGCCACGGCAAACCCATCCTGCAATTTGGCAAGATCGCCGTCGGCCTGAGCAAGGTCGAACCGGCCGGTCAGTACGCACTGAAATTGACCTTCGATGACGGCCACGACAGCGGCCTGTTCACCTGGGAATATCTGTATCAGCTGGGCGTGCGCCAGGAAGACCTCTGGAACGATTATCTTGCAGAGCTCAAGGCTGCCGGAAAAACCCGCGACCCGAACCAATCCGTCGTCAGGCTGATGCTCTAGTCCGCACCTCTTGCTCATTAGAAGGCATTTTCTAATTTCATCTGTTTGAATGCTCCGCTCCAGGGCCGACGATTAGCCCGCTTGCGAAAAAAATTAAACTCGGGTAACCAATGGAGCTGGCAAGTTCCCTGCAGTGCTCTCTGCATAAAAGCAGTGGTGCAGAACTATCGGTCACCCGAGTAGTAGTACCTGGCATTTGCTGTGTGACTACACAGCTGGACTCAGGTACTCGTCTCAGGACAATGGAGCGTCGTAGATGAGTAACAAGAATAACGATGACCTGAAATCTCAGGCCTCGGAAAATACCTTGGGGCTGAATCCTGTCGTTGGACTGCGTAGAAAGGATCTTCTGGGCTCAGCTCGAATGGTGCTGACCCAAGCCATCAAACAACCGATTCACAGCGTCAAGCACGTTGCCCATTTCGGCCTCGAACTCAAGAATGTCCTGTTCGGTAAATCCGAACTCCAGCCTGCCGGTGATGATCGCCGCTTCGCCGACCCGGCCTGGAGCCAGAACCCGCTCTACAAACGTTATCTGCAAACCTACCTGGCGTGGCGCAAGGAACTCCACGACTGGATCGACGACAGCAGTCTTTCGCCCAAGGATGTCGCCCGCGGGCACTTCGTCATCAACCTCATGACCGAGGCAATGGCCCCGACCAACAGTGCAGCCAACCCGGCGGCGGTCAAACGCTTTTTCGAAACCGGGGGCAAGAGCCTGCTCGACGGCCTCTCGCATCTGGCCAAGGACCTGGTACACAACGGCGGCATGCCCAGCCAGGTCAACATGGGTGCGTTCGAAGTGGGCAAGAGCCTGGGTGTGACCGAAGGCGCGGTAGTGTTTCGCAACGACGTACTGGAGCTGATCCAGTACCGGCCGATCACCGAGCAGGTGCACGAGCGCCCGCTGCTGGTAGTGCCACCGCAAATCAACAAGTTCTATGTATTCGACCTCAGTCCGGATAAGAGCCTGGCGCGGTTCTGCCTGCGCAACAACGTGCAGACCTTCATCGTCAGCTGGCGCAACCCGACCAAGGAGCAGCGCGAGTGGGGCCTGTCGACTTATATCGAAGCACTCAAGGAAGCAGTCGACGTCGTCACCGCTATCACCGGCAGCAAGGACGTGAACATGCTCGGCGCCTGCTCCGGCGGGATCACCTGCACTGCGCTGCTGGGGCACTATGCCGCGATCGGCGAGAAGAAGGTCAATGCCCTGACGCTCCTGGTCAGCGTCCTGGACACGACGCTGGACAGCGACGTAGCGTTGTTCGTCGACGAGCAAACCCTCGAAGCCGCCAAGCGCCACTCCTATCAGGCCGGTGTACTGGAAGGCCGCGACATGGCGAAAGTCTTCGCCTGGATGCGCCCCAACGACCTGATCTGGAACTACTGGGTCAATAACTACCTGCTGGGCAACGAGCCGCCGGTGTTCGACATCCTGTTCTGGAACAACGACACCACGAGATTGCCCGCCGCCTTCCACGGCGACCTGATCGAGATGTTCAAAAACAACCCACTGATCCGCCCGAATGCACTGGAAGTGTGCGGCACCGCCATCGACCTGAAGCAGGTCACGGCCGACATTTTTTCCCTTGCCGGCACCAACGACCACATCACGCCGTGGAAATCCTGCTACAAGTCGGCGCAACTGTTTGGCGGTAACGTCGAGTTCGTGCTGTCGAGCAGCGGCCACATCCAAAGCATCCTGAACCCGCCTGGCAATCCAAAGTCACGTTATATGACCGGCAGCGAAATGGCGGTGAACGCCGAGCAGTGGCAGGAGAATTCCACCAAGCACACGGACTCCTGGTGGCTGCACTGGCAGGCCTGGCAGGCGGAGCGTTCAGGCAAGCTGAAGAAATCGCCGACCAGCCTGGGCAACAAGACCTTCGCCGCCGGCGAAGCTGCACCGGGCACATACGTACACGAGCGGTAACCGATACACCCCGGTCTGCAGGAGCTGCCGCAGGCTGCGATCTTTTGATTCTGGTTTTTCAACATCAAGATCAAAGATCGCAATCCTGGGCAGCTCCTACGGCGTTCGGGGATGAATTCACCCACAGGGCCTGAAGCATGCCGCAACCGTTCATTTTTCGTACCGTCGACCTGGATGGCCAGACCCTCCGGACCGCCGTACGCCCCGGCAAGCCTCATTTGACGCCCTTGCTGATTTTCAACGGCATCGGCGCCAACCTGGAGCTGGTATTTCCGTTTGTCGCGGCGCTGGACCCGGACCTGGAAGTCATCGCCTTCGATGTTCCGGGAGTGGGTGGCTCGTCGACGCCAAGTCGGCCCTACCGCTTTCCGGGCCTGGCGAAACTCACGGCACGCATGCTCGACTACCTCGACTACGGCCGGGTCAACGTGATCGGCGTGTCCTGGGGCGGCGCCCTGGCCCAACAGTTTGCCTACGACTACCCCGAACGCTGCAAGAAACTCGTCCTGGCTGCGACTGCGGCCGGTGCGGTGATGGTCCCGGGTAAACCCAAAGTACTGTGGATGATGGCCAGCCCCAGGCGCTACATCCAGCCGTCCCATGTGATCCGTATCGCACCGATGATTTACGGCGGCTCGTTCCGCCGCGACTCGACCCTGGCGGCCAGCCATGCGGCGAAAGTCCGTTCAGCGGGCAAGCTTGGCTATTACTGGCAGCTGTTCGCCGGCCTTGGCTGGACCAGCATTCACTGGCTGCACAAAATTCACCAGCCGACCCTGGTTCTGGCCGGTGATGACGACCCATTGATCCCCCTGGTCAACATGCGCCTGCTGGCCTGGCGGATTCCCAACGCTCAGTTGCACATCATCGATGACGGTCATTTGTTCCTGATCACCAGGGCCGAAGCGGTGGCGCCGATCATCATGAAATTCCTCGAAGAGGAACGCCAGCGCGCAGTGATGCACCCGCATCCGGCGCCATTGGGCGGTTAACCGGCAGCGGCGTTTGGTCACAAAAAGGAATCGGCAGGACGCCGTACCGCGCAACAACCCGTTAGTGCGGCTATGGTGTTCTGGTCCAGTGAGTTTGTTTTTGGCCTGAAGACGAAGGAGTGTTGAGTCATGCGCGAAAAACCAGTGCGGGATTCCCTGCCCACTCCCGCCGCGTTCATCAACGCACAAAGTGCGATTACCGGCTTGCGTGGCCGCGATATGCTGTCGACCTTGCGCAGTGTGGCCGCTCACGGCTTGCGCAATCCGCTGCACAGTG
The DNA here is from genome assembly GCF_022496665.1 of Pseudomonas sp. TMW22090. Taxonomy (NCBI): domain Bacteria; kingdom Pseudomonadati; phylum Pseudomonadota; class Gammaproteobacteria; order Pseudomonadales; family Pseudomonadaceae; genus Pseudomonas; species Pseudomonas sp. TMW22090. The sequence continues at coordinate 257,131 of NZ_SCFH01000005.1, read as the reverse complement.
CCCGGCACGCGTTGAAGTTCGGCGGCCAGTTGGGTCGCGTGCTGTTGGGCGAAACCCTGCACCCGACCAACCCGCAGGACAATCGGTTTGCCGACCCCGCGTGGAGTCTCAATCCATTTTACCGCCGCAGCCTGCAGGCCTATCTCAGCTGGCAGAAGCAGGTCAAAAGCTGGATCGACGAGAGCAATATGAGCCCCGACGATCGAGCCCGCGCGCACTTCGCGTTCGCCTTGCTCAACGACGCCGTGGCACCTTCCAACTCGTTGTTCAACCCGCTGGCAATCAAGGAAATCTTCAACTCGGGTGGCAACAGCCTGGTGCGCGGAATCAGCCATCTGGTCGATGACTTGCTGCACAACGACGGCCTGCCCCGGCAAGTCACCAAACAGGCCTTCGAAGTCGGTAAAACCGTCGCGACAACCACAGGCTCCGTGGTGTTTCGCAATGAATTACTGGAGTTGATCCAGTACCGGCCGATGAGCGAGAAACAGTATTCGAAACCCTTGCTGGTGGTGCCGCCGCAGATTAACAAGTACTACATTTTTGACCTGAGCCCCGCCAACAGCTTCGTCCAGTTCGCCCTGAAAAACGGCCTGCAGACCTTCATGATCAGCTGGCGCAACCCCGATGTACGTCACCGTGAATGGGGTCTTTCGACCTACGTTGAAGCTGTCGAGGAAGCGATGAACGTTTGCCGGGCGATCACCGGCGCGCGGGAGGTCAACCTCATGGGCGCCTGCGCCGGGGGCCTGACCATTGCCGCGCTGCAAGGTCACCTGCAGGCCAAGCGCCAGTTGCGCCGGGTCTCCAGCGCTACCTACCTGGTCAGCCTGCTGGACAGTCAGATGGACTCCCCCGCCACCCTGTTCGCCGATGAGCAGACACTGGAAGCGGCCAAGCGTCGCTCTTACCAGAAAGGTGTGCTGGACGGCCGCGACATGGCCAAGGTGTTCGCCTGGATGCGTCCCAACGACCTGATCTGGAGTTACTTCGTCAACAATTACCTGCTGGGCAAAGAACCGCCGGCCTTCGACATTCTCTATTGGAACAACGACAACACCCGTCTGCCAGCGGCGCTGCATGGCGATCTGCTGGACTTCTTCAAACACAATCCGCTGAGTCACCCCGGCGGGCTGGAGGTGTGCGGCACGCCAATCGACCTGCAGAAGGTCACGGTCGACAGCTTCAGCGTGGCCGGCATCAACGATCACATCACGCCGTGGGATGCGGTGTACCGCTCCACCTTGCTGCTTGGCGGCGACAGGCGTTTCGTGCTGTCCAACAGCGGCCACGTGCAGAGCATCCTCAACCCGCCGAGCAACCCGAAAGCCAATTTTGTCGAAGGCGCCAAACTGAGCCTCGACCCACGGGCCTGGTTTTATGACGCCAAGCAGGTCGATGGCAGCTGGTGGACCCAATGGCTGAGTTGGGTCCAGGCACGCTCAGGGGCGCAGAAAGAAACGCACATGGCCCTCGGCAATCAGAACTATCCACCGATGGAGGCTGCACCCGGCACCTATGTGCGAGTGCGCTGACGTTCAACGAACCATTAAGAAGACTGGATGAAGACCCGCGATCGGATTCTCGAATGTGCCTTGCAGTTGTTCAACCAGAAGGGCGAACCGAACGTTTCGACCATGGAAGTGGCCAACGAAATGGGCATCAGCCCGGGCAACCTCTACTACCACTTTCACGGCAAGGAGCCGCTGATACTGGGTTTGTTCGAGCGCTTTCAAAACGAACTGTCGCCGCTGCTCGACCCGCCGCCGGACGCGCATTTGGCACCGGAAGATTACTGGCTGTTCCTGCACCTGATTGTCGAGCGGCTGGCGCATTACCGTTTCCTGTTTCAGGACCTGTCCAATCTGGCAGGCCGCCTGCCCAAGCTGGCCAAGGGGATCCGCAACCTGCTCAACGCGTTGAAGCGCACGCTGGCCTCGCTGTTGGCGCGCTTGAAGGCTCAGGGGCAGCTGGTCAGCGATACCCAGGCACTTGGGCAATTGGTAGAGCAGATCACTATGACCTTGCTGTTTTCACTGGACTACCAGCGGATCCTCGATCGCGAGGGTGAGGTCCGGTTGGTGGTTTACCAGATCATGATGCTGGTGGCGCCGCACTTGTTGCCGCCGATCAAGGTGGCGACCGAGCACCTGGCGATGCAATACCTGGAAGAACACGGGTAAAAGATCACCGTCCACCACCATAGGAGCTGCCGAGTGCAACGAGGCTGCGATCTTTTGATTTTTAAAGATCAAAAGATCGCAGCCTTCGGCAGCTCCTACAGGGATGATGCTGTGCATAAAAAAACGCCCGACCTTTGCAGGCCGGGCGTTTTTATTGAGTCCTGGAATCAGGACTGACTGGTTGGCGTCGATGGTGCTGGCGCGGCAGTCGGGGTTGCAGCCGGGGTCGGCGCGGCGGCCGAGTTCGACGTGCTGGCCGGGGCCGGGGTCGGCTTGGCGGCAGCCGTTGCGGCTGGTTTTGCTGCAGCGGCTTTCGGCGCCGCCGGCTTCTTCACTGCAGGCTTCTTCGCTGCGGCAGGTTTTGCCGCTGGCTTGGCAGCGGGTTTGGCCGCTGTGCTTTTTGCAGCAGGTTTGGCTGCAGCCGTCTTGGCCGCAGGTTTGGCTGCCGGCTTGGCGGTGGCTTTTGCAGCAGCAGATTTGACGGCTGACTTCGCTGCAGCGGGTTTCGCTGCGGCAGTCTTGGCCACCGACTTGGCGGCAGACGCGGCTTTCGCTGCTGTCTTGGCTACCGGCTTGGCGACAGCTTTGGCCAGTGGCTTGGCAGCCGGTTTGGCCGCTGCGGTTTTAGTCGCCACTGGCGCGACCTTGGCGCCGGTGAGTTTTTCGATCTGCTTGGTCAGGGTATCGACCTTGCTATGCAGTGCCTTGACTTCATTACGGCTCGGCACGCCCAGACGCGAAATGGCGCTGTTCAGGCGCTTGTCAAAAGCCCCTTCGAGCTCATCCCACTTGCCCAGTGCACGATCTTTCACGCCGCTGATGCGCGACTTGGCCGACGTGGCGGAGTCTTTTGCCGCATCGACTTTATCGCCGACTGCATTCTTGGCGAGCTTCTCGGCTTTCTCGCCGTCTTTTACCAAGGTATCGAAGAGCTTGCTGCCGTCAGTGTCGATCTTCGAGTACACGCCTAAACCGGCCAGCCAGATTTTGCGGGAGTAGTCTTCAACTTTCCCGATCCACGAGCTGCCTTCTTTTTCGGTGTTCTTTTTACCAGCCATCCCGTTCTCCTTAAGATTTACGCGCGACGCGTTCGAGCAATGCCGTCAGCTCATCGAGCTTAGCAGAGAGTGTCTCAACGTCATGTTTAGACGGAATGCCGATACGATTCAAGGCACTTGCAACGCGCGAGTCAAAAGCCTTCTCGACCTTGTCGAGTTGCAGTTCGACTTTGCCTTTGAAACTACTGACTTCACTCTTTGCTTCATCGATCTCGGAGTTGGCGGCTTCAAGTTTTTCCGCAACTACCTTTTTACCTTTCTTTTCAACAGTTTGACCTTCCTTGATCAACTCCTGAAAGTATTCGCTGCCTTCTTGGCCGACCTTGGTGTAGGCCCCCAGGCCTGCCAGCCAGATCTTGCGGGCATAAGATTTGACGTCGCCCAGAGCAGATGTCGAAGCGTCGATTTTTTTCTTCAAAATAACTTTGGCCATGGTGCACCTCACGCGCAGAAGGTTTGAGGAACTGCCCGCGAAAGAGTCGGGCTCAGGCACAAAGTAGTGAGAATAATTAGAAACGGCACCCTAACAACTGACATGAAACGGTGGTGCCTGAATGAAAAGATCGCAGCCCTCGGCAGCGCCTACAGGGGAATGTGGACTCTGTAGGGCTGCCGAAGGCTGCGATCTCTTGAGCTTCAGGCCAGGGCCTTGTCCAGCGCCTTTTCAATCTCGGCTTTGATCATACCGCTCATGGCCGACATCATCAGGCCCAACTCCACGTCGACCTTGATCGAATCCTCGGCCACATGCACCGCGCCCTTCACCCCCGAGCGCTTGAGATTCAGGGTATCGCCCGCCCACTGCGGCTCCAGGCCATACTGATCGGACAGTTTCTGCGCCAGCTGGTCGGCCTTCTCGCGAGCCGCTTCCTTGCCCAGCGCGTGGGCACGTTCAACACTAATACGGGCCATCAAATGACTCCTGCTTTATGAATGCTTCCTGAAGCATCTTGACCGCCGCTGCGGCAAAACGTCCCGGTGATTGCCTATCTTACCTTTAGCCACTCCAAGACAAAGCAGGCCACCGGGATTAGAATGTCCCGCATTCTCTTCTGGTGACAGCGATATGACTGATCAGCGCAAAGGCAGCGATGCCGAACCCACCACTCACTTCGGTTTCAAAAACGTTCCGGAAAGCCAAAAAGCGGAAAAAGTCGCTGAGGTTTTCCACTCGGTAGCCGCCAAGTACGACCTGATGAACGACCTCCTGTCGGGCGGCATGCACCGTTTGTGGAAGCGTTTTGCGATCGAACTGTCGGGTGTTCGCACCGGTAACCGGGTGCTGGACATCGCTGGCGGCACCGGCGACCTGACCAAAAAATTCTCGCACCTGGTAGGCCCTACCGGCCAGGTCGTGCTGGCCGACATCAACGAATCCATGCTCAAGGTCGGTCGTGACCGCCTGCTGGACCTCGGTGTTGCCGGCAACGTCGAATTCGTCCAGGCCGATGCGGAAAAGCTGCCCTTCCCGGACAACCATTTTGATTGCGTGACCATCGCCTTCGGCCTGCGCAACGTGACGCACAAGGAAGACGCCCTGCGTTCGATGCTGCGCGTACTCAAGCCGGGTGGCCGCCTGCTGGTGCTGGAATTCTCCAAACCGACCAACGCGCTGATGTCCAAAGCCTACGACGCCTACTCGTTCGCCTTCATGCCGTTGATGGGCAAGCTGATCACCAACGACTCGGAAAGCTATCGCTACCTGGCCGAATCGATCCGCATGCACCCGAACCAGGAAACCCTGAAGTCGATGATGGTCGAGGCCGGTTTCGACCGCGTGACCTATCACAACATGACCGCAGGTATCGTTGCCCTGCACCGCGGCATCAAACCCTGATGTTGCTGGCCGGCCTGCTCGCCAGCGTTGAGCTCGGTCTTAACCGGGTGCTGCGTCTCGACAGCACGGCCTTGCCGCGCCTGGCGCATTTGAGTGGCAGAGTGATCGCCGTCGATTGCCGCAGCCCGGCATTCCAGCTGTTCATCCTGCCCAGCGACGAAGGCCTGATGCTCGCCTCCCAGTGGGAGACCGGCGCCGACTGCACCTTGCGTGCCCCGGCCTCAAGCCTGCTGAAACTGGCCATGAGCAAGGACAAGACGGCCGTGCTGCACGGCCCGGAAGTCGAGCTCGACGGCGACAGCGGCGTGCTGCTGGAACTGGCGGCGATCCTCCAGGACCTCGAGCTGGACTGGGAGTACGAACTCTCGCGCTGGCTGGGACCTGTGGCAACACAACTGGTCGGCGGTCATTTGCGCAGTCGCGCGCGCTGGTACCAGCAAGGATTTGTCAGCCTCGGCCAAAACCTGGGCGAATACCTGGCCGAAGAATCGCGCACCCTCGTCGGTCAGCGCGAAGCTGAAGCCCGTTTCAGTGAACTGGACCAGATCAAACTTGATCTGGAACGTCTCGAGGCGCGTTTCGAGCGCCTTTCCCGATCCCTCGACCCAAGCGATAACGCATGAAGCTGCTTGCCGTCCGCCGTTTGTTGCGCATCCAGCGCGTTGTGATTCGCTACCGTCTCGATGACCTGCTGTTCGCCCTGCCACTGCCATGGTTCCTGCTGGCGCTGCGGTATGCATTGCCGTGGCGCTGGTTCCCGCGCAAAACGCTGGAGCTGAGCCGCGGCGCCCGACTGCGCCTGGCGCTGCAGGACCTGGGACCAATCTTCATCAAGTTCGGGCAGATCCTGTCCACCCGCCGCGACCTGCTGCCGGAAGACATCGCCGATGAATTGATGCTGCTGCAGGACCGTGTCCCGCCGTTCGATTCACAGGTGTCGATCAAGCTCATCGAAGAGCAGCTGGGCAAGAAGATCAGCGAAGTGTTCAGCCGATTCGACGTCGAACCGCTCGCTTCGGCTTCGGTGGCGCAGGTGCATGCCGCGCAGCTCAAGACCGGTGAAGAAGTCGTGGTCAAGGTGATCCGCCCGGGCCTCAAGCCGATCATCGCCCAGGACCTGGCATGGCTGTTCATCCTGGCTCGCGCGGCAGAAAAGCTCTCGGCCGATGCGCGTCTGCTGCACCCGGTGGACGTAGTCCTGGACTACGAGAAAACCATCTACGACGAACTCGACCTGCTGCGCGAAGCCGCCAACGCCAGCCAGCTCAAGCGCAACTTCGAAGGCTCGCCACTGCTCTACGTGCCGCAAGTCTATTGGGATTGGTGCCGGCCCAAAGTGCTGGTGATGGAGCGCATCTACGGGGTTCAGGTGACCGACCTCGCGACCCTGGCCGACCAGCGCACCGACATGAAGATGCTCGCCGAACGCGGCGTCGAAATCTTCTTTACCCAGGTGTTCCGTGACAGCTTTTTCCATGCCGACATGCACCCGGGCAACATCTTCGTCAGCACCGTCAACCCGTGGAGCCCGCAGTACATTGCGATCGACTGCGGCATCGTTGGCAGCCTGACCCCGGAAGACCAGGACTATCTGGCCCGCAACCTGTTCGCTTTCTTCAAACGCGACTATCGGCGAGTGGCCCAACTGCATATCGATTCGGGCTGGGTGCCGGCGGAAACCAAACTCAACGAATTCGAAGCGGCGATCCGCACTGTATGCGAACCGATCTTCGAAAAACCGTTAAAAGATATTTCATTCGGCCAGGTGCTGATGCGCCTGTTCCAGACCGCTCGACGCTTCAACATGGAAGTACAGCCGCAGCTTGTCCTGTTGCAGAAAACCCTGCTGAACATCGAAGGCCTGGGCCGCCAGCTGTACCCGGACCTCGATCTGTGGAACACCGCGCAACCGTTCCTCGAACGCTGGATGCGCGAGCGCGTCAGCCCCAAAGCCTTGCTGGGCAACGTGCAGAGCCAGTTCGAGCAGCTACCTCACCTGGCCAACATGGCCCGCGACCTGCTCGAACGCATGTCCCAGCCCCACGCCTACGACCCGCCGCCACCCTGGCACCGGCGACGTGACGAATGGTTCCTGCGCCTGCTCGGCACCGCTCACCTGGCGGGCGGCGCGGTACTCGCGATCGGCGGCCCGCTGAACGACCTGGCCTATTGGCCAGCCGGAATCATGATGGCGGTCGGTTTGTATCTGGTCGTTCGCCGATAGCCAGTTGTGTGATCCGCTGGCACACTGTTTCAACGTTGGACTCCGCTAATGAAGTGCGGAGCCCGCTGTCGGAGTCGAAGATGAAAAACTGGCTGGACGAAATCAAGTGGGACGCCGACGGCCTGGTGCCCGCGATTGCCCAGGATCACAAGACCGGGCGCGTCCTGATGATGGCCTGGATGAACCGTGAAGCGCTGCAACTGACTGCCGCAGAGAATCGTGCCATCTACTGGTCACGTTCCCGAGGCAAGCTGTGGCGCAAGGGTGAGGAGTCCGGGCATGTGCAGACCCTGCATGAGATGCGCCTGGACTGTGACGCCGACGTGATCATTCTGATGGTCGAGCAGATCGGCGACATCGCCTGCCATACCGGCCGCCAGAGCTGCTTCTATCGAGTCTTCGAGAACGGCGACTGGAAAACCGTCGACCCGGTACTTAAAGACCCGCACGCCATTTACTCCGCAGGACACACCCATGAGTGACACCCTGACCCGCCTGGCCGAAGTGCTGGAAGAGCGCAAAGGCGCCGCTGCCGACAGCTCGTATGTTGCCAGCCTGTACCACAAGGGCCTGAACAAGATTCTGGAAAAAGTTGGCGAAGAATCCGTCGAAACCATCATTGCCGCCAAGGACGCTGCCATCAGCGGCGACTGCAGCGATGTGATCTACGAAACTGCTGACTTGTGGTTCCACAGCATGGTCATGCTCGCCCAACTGGGGCAGCATCCACAGGCTGTACTCGATGAACTCGACCGTCGCTTCGGTCTGTCCGGACACGCCGAGAAAGCCTCGCGCCCGTCCGCCTGAACAACTATTAGAGAGGAGCAGCAACATGGGCATTTTTGACTGGAAACACTGGGTCGTCATCCTGGTCGTTGTCGTGCTGGTATTCGGCACCAAGAAACTGAAAAACCTCGGCACCGACGTCGGCGAATCGATCAAGGGCTTCCGCAAAGCCATGAACGATGACGAAAAGCCCGCTGATCCAAGCGTGACCCCGGCGCAACCGGTACCACCTGTGCAGCCACAGGCCACCCCGGTCAACCCGCCGCACACCATCGACGTGCAGGCACAAAAAGTCGAAGAGCCGATTCGCAAAGACGTGTGAGCACTGACTAATGTTTGGTATCAGCTTCTCTGAACTGCTGCTCGTCGGCCTCGTCGCCCTGCTGGTGCTGGGCCCCGAACGCCTGCCGGGTGCTGCGCGCACTGCCGGCCTGTGGGTCGGTCGTCTGAAGCGCAGCTTCAACGCGATCAAACAGGAAGTTGAACGTGAAATCGGTGCCGACGAAATTCGCCGGCAGCTGCACAACGAGCATATCCTGTCCCTGGAGCAGGAGGCGCGGAAGATCTTCACGCCGACCCAGCAGGAGCCGACTCCGGTGCAGCCTGTCGCGGAGCCGACCCTTCATGCCCCGGCGCCTAACGTCGAGCCGACTGCCGGTCCTGAACCTGAGCCAGTCGCTGCTCCTGCAGCGCAGCCTCTGGCCGAATCTGCAACACCTGCGGCTGCGCCTGTTGCGCCTGCCCCTCATGACCCAACACTGCCGCCGCGAGCCCCATGAGCGATCTTCCTGAAAATGACCAGCACATGCCGCTGGTTTCGCACCTCACCGAGTTGCGCACCCGCCTGCTGCGCTGCGTAGCGGCGATCTTCATCGTCTTCGCCGGGTTGTTCGCCTTCACCCAGCAAATCTATACCTTCGTCTCCACACCGCTGCGCCAGTATTTGCCGGAAGGCGCGACAATGATCGCCACCGATGTGTCGTCGCCCTTCCTGACACCACTGAAGCTGACGATGATGGTTTCGCTGTTCCTGGCGATTCCGGTGATCCTGCATCAGATCTGGGGCTTCATCGCACCAGGCCTGTACAAGCACGAGAAGCGCATCGCCGTGCCACTGCTGATGTCCAGCATCCTGCTGTTCTATACCGGCATGGCGTTCGCCTACTACCTGGTGTTCCCGTTGATCTTCAAATTCTTCGCTGCCGCTACGCCGGCCGGTGTGGAAATGATGACCGACATCACCAGCTACCTCGATTTCGTCATGACGCTGTTCTTCGCCTTCGGCGTGGCGTTCGAAATCCCGGTGGCCGTGGTATTGCTGGTGTGGATCGGCGTGGTTGACGTCAAGTACCTGAAGAAAATCCGCCCGTACGTGATCATTGGCTGCTTCGTGGTCGGCATGATCCTGACCCCGCCGGACATTTTCTCGCAGACCCTGCTGGCCGTACCGATGTGGCTGCTGTTTGAAATCGGCATCCTGTTCGGCAGCCTGATCAGCAAGCGTGGCGAGCACCCGGACGACCAGCCGGCTGACGACTCCAACGACCAGCCGCCAGCGACCCAGCCGTGAACCTGCTGCTTCTCGAAGAGGCCGATTTCATTGCGGCCGATCGGGTGATCCTGCGTGATCGCCGCCTGACCCACATGCAGGAAGTCCACCGTTCGCAAGTCGGTGACAGCCTGCGGGTCGGCAGGATTGGCGGTCTGATGGGGTCTGCCGAGCTGCTGCGCCTGGACACCACAGAAGCCGAATTGCGCGTCACCCTTGATCAGCCCCCTCCGAGCAAGCTGCCGCTGACCATGGTGTTGGCCCTGCCACGCCCGAAAATGCTGCGCCGGGTGTTTCAGACCGTTGCGGCCATGGGCGTGCCGCGAATCATCCTGGTGAACAGCTATCGCGTCGAGAAGAGCTTCTGGCAAACGCCGTTCCTGGAACCAGACGCCATTCGCGAACAATTGATCCTCGGCCTTGAACAGGCCAGGGACAGCGTGTTGCCGGAAATTATTATCGAGAAGCGCTTCAAGCCGTTCGTCGAAGACCGGCTTCCCGCGATCACCGAAGGGACTCTGGGCCTGGTCGGCCATCCGGGCAACTACCCACCCTGCCCTCGCGGCCTGAACGAGCCGGTGACCCTGGCCATCGGTCCGGAAGGCGGCTGGATCCCCTACGAGATCGACCTGCTGGCCAAAGCCGGGCTGCAACCGGTACAACTGGGCGAGCGCATCCTGCGGGTCGAAACGGCCGTCACCGCCCTGCTGGCCCGACTCTTCTAGACAACGTGAATCCCCCGTAGGAGCTGCCGCAGGCTGCGATCTTTTGATCCTGGCGTTTGTAAGGCCGCCAAAAGATCAAGATCAAAAGATCGCAGCCTTCGGCAGCTCCTACAGGTTCCGCAGAAGCTGCCGATACAACTCTCATAAAACCTACGTGTGGTTCGAGGGAGTTGCAGCATGTACCAATCGCTAGCCGATAAACTGGGGAACGTCAGCGTCAATCGCAAACTGGGAGTCGGTTTCGGATTGGTGTTGCTGCTGACCTGCCTGATCACCTTCACTGGCTGGACGGGCCTCAGCGGCGTCATGAGCCGGGGCGACAAGCTCGGTTTCATCTCCGGCCTGATCGAGCTGAGCAAAGACCTGCGCATCGCCCGCCAAGACTACGACATGCATCGCGGCGAACAGGGTCCCGGGACAGTCAACGATTTGCTCGGGCAACTGGAAACCGGCCTGAAAACCGCCCGCTCCCTGATCGAACAGCCTGCCGATGCAGCCATGGTCGACCAGCAACTGGTCGCCGTCGCTGAGTACAAGCGCGCCTTTGCCGACATGACCCAGGCAACCGCTGCTCGTGAAGACGCCCGGAGCAAACTGGGGGTAAACGCTGACAACGCCGTGGCGCAAGTCAGCACGGTCGAAAAATCCATGCTGCAGGGCGAAAGCGTTGCCGACTACAGCCAGGTGATCGAACTGAGCAAGCTGCTCCAGCAAGCGCGCTACCAGGTTCGCGGCTACACCTACAGCGGCAAGGCCGAAGCCCAGCAACCGGCACTGGACGCCATCGACACCGCCCTGAAAAACCTCGGCAGCCTCGCGGCGAAACTGCCTGAGCAGCACCTCGCCAACCTGCAACAGGCTACCGAATCGCTGAAGGCCTACCGCGCCGCAGTCAGCCAGTTCCGCGACTCCCAGGTGGCAAACGCTACGGCGCTCACGCGCATGACCGCTCAGGGCGACATCCTGATCGACCTCAGCAAGAAGCTGACGGCCTCGCAGACCATTGTTCGCGACACCGATGCCGCGCACGCCAAGAACTTGTTGCTGCTGGCCACCCTGCTCGCCCTGGCCTTCGGTCTGCTGGCGGCCTGGGCCATTACCCGCCAGATAGTCATACCCCTGAGCCAGACCCTCAAAGTCGCCGAACGCATTGCAGCCGGCGACCTGACCCACAATCTGGTGTCTCGCCGCCAGGATGAGCTGGGCCAGTTGCAGCGTGCTATCCAGAGCATGACCCAGGGCTTGCGCGAGTTGATTGGCGGCATCAGTGATGGCGTCACGCAAATCGCCAGCGCCGCCGAGGAGTTATCGGCAGTCACTGAGCAGACCAGCGCCGGTGTCAACAGCCAGAAGGTCGAGACCGATCAGGTGGCAACCGCCATGAACGAGATGACCGCTACCGTGCAAGAAGTCGCACGCAATGCGGAAGAAGCCTCGGAGGCCGCTGTGGCTGCCGACCAGCAGGCCCGTGAAGGGGACAAGGTGGTGGGTGAAGCCATCGCCCAGATCGAGCGCCTGGCGCTCGAAGTGGGCCACTCGACCGAGGCCATGGGCCATCTCAAGCGCGAGAGCGACAAGATCGGCAGCGTGCTCGACGTGATCAAGTCGGTAGCCCAGCAAACCAACCTGCTGGCCCTCAACGCCGCCATCGAAGCCGCCCGTGCCGGTGAAGCAGGCCGCGGTTTTGCCGTGGTTGCCGACGAAGTCCGCAGCCTCGCCCAGCGCACCCAGAAGTCGACCGAAGAAATCGAAGAGCTGATCGTTGGCCTGCAAGCCGGCACCCAGCAGGTAGCGACAATAATGGACAACAGCCGCAGCCTGACCGAAAGCAGCGTCGAACTGACCCGCCGCGCCGGTGGTTCGCTGGAAAGCATTACTCGCACAGTGTCAGCGATCCAGTCGATGAACCAGCAGATCGCCGCGGCAGCCGAGCAACAAAGCGCGGTGGCCGAAGAAATCAATCGCAGCGTGCTGAATGTGCGCGATGTGTCCGAGCAGACCTCGGCCGCCAGTGAAGAGACGGCGGCGTCGAGTGTCGAACTGGCACGGCTCGGTACTCATCTGCAGACGCTGGTGGGGCGGTTCAGGGTCTGAGTTGATGCGAATGCCTCGGTTCACACAGGACCAAGGTGATGCTATCGCGGGCAAGCCCGCTCCCACAGGGTTCAACGGTGTTACGCAGATTGCATGAACACTGAACATACTGTGAGAGCGGGCTTGCCCGCGATGGCGGCCGGATGGCCGCCGCGATCAGAGAACCTGGCGCAGGAACGCCTGTGCCCGAGGATCCTTCGGCGCAGCGAAAAACTCGGCCGGCGAAGCATCTTCCAACAGCTTGCCGTGATCAAAGAACAGCACCCGGTCCGCCACTTCCCGGGCAAAGCCCATTTCATGGGTAACGCAGACCATCGTCATGCCTTCCATGGCCAGGGTCTTCATCACATCCAGCACTTCACCGACCATTTCCGGATCAAGCGCCGAAGTCGGTTCATCGAACAGCATCACCTTCGGTTCCATCGCCAGCGCCCGGGCAATCGCCACGCGCTGTTGCTGACCGCCGGACAGGCGTGATGGAAACTCGTTAGCCTTCTGCGCGATACCGACCTTCTCCAGCAACGCCAGGGCCTTGGCCTCGCGCTCCTTTTTGCCGCGCTTGCGCACGACTTTTTGCGCCAGGCAGAGGTTCTCCAGTACGGTCATGTGCGGGAACAGGTTGAAATGCTGGAACACCATGCCGACTTCACGGCGGTAGGCATTCACGTCGGTTTTCGGGTCGGCCAGCTCCAGGCCGTCGATGCTCACCGAGCCCGAATCGAATTCTTCCAGGCCGTTGAGGCAGCGCAGGAACGTCGACTTGCCGGAGCCGGACGGGCCGATCACCACCAGCACTTCACCCCTGGCCACTTGCGTGGTGACGTTATCCACCGCGCGCACCACCTGGCCACGGGTATCGAAGACTTTTACCAGATCGCGGACTTCAATCACTTTGCGCGAGCCTCCGCTCTAGCCGGCTGGCGATTTTCGACAGCGGCAGGTTGATCAACAGGTACAGGCCGGCGACGCAGAACAGGATTTCGAACGGCGAGAACGAGGTAGTGATGACTTCCCGGCCGCTTTTTAGCAATTCGGTAATTGCGATGACCGAGACCAGCGAAGTGTCCTTGACCAGGCTGATGAACTGCCCGGCCAGTGGCGGCAGCACGCGCTTGAATGCCTGCGGCAGGACTACATGACGCATCGACTGGCCAGCGCTCAGCCCCAGAGATCGCGCGGCTTCGTTCTGGCCGCGGGCGATCGACTGCACGCCAGAGCGAATGATTTCCGCGACATAGGCGCCGGTGAACAGCGACAGCGCGGCGATCCCGGCGAATTCCCGGGACAGGTTCATCACGGTGCCGATGAAGAAGTAGAAGATGAAGATCTGCACCAGCAGCGGCGTGCCGCGCACCAACTCGACATAAATGGTCGAGAGATCGCGCAGGGTCGGGTTGCTGGAGAGCCGGCACAGGCCGGTTGCCAGGCCAATCAGCAGGCCGAGCACACCCGAGACCACCGACAGCCACAACGTCGTCCACAAGCCCCACAACAGCGGCCCTGCCGCCCAATGGCGAGTCACGCCCACGACATCGCCTTCTGCCACGTCATCGCCCTGGGCGACTTGCAGGCTATCGTCATCGACGATCAGGTGCTGCTCATCGCCAGCGTCGTTGCGCAGGGTGACTTCAGCCTTGTCACCCTTGCGCACCAGTTCGCTGACGGTGGAAATGTCGGCAGCACGCTGGGACTCTTCGGCGTGGTAGGCGAAGTACTGCGGCACACGGTTCCAGCGCCATTCGTAGGACATCAGCGAGGTGGCGTAGTACAAGGCGCCGGCCAGGCCGATCAGCACCAGCACGGTTAAAACGTGCCAGGGCCATTGGGCTTTTCTCTGTTTCATGGGTTTAGCAAAATCCGAAAGTTGTGTCGCCAGGAAGGCCGTCATCGCCAGCAGGCTGGCTCCCACACTGGATCTGTGGCGTACACAAATCCCCTGTGGGGCCCGCCAGGAAGGCCGTCATCGCCAGCAGGCTGGCTCCCACACTGGATCTGTGGCGCACACAAATCCCCTGTGGGAGCCCGCCAGGAAGGCCGTCATCGCCAGTAGGCTGGCTCCCACACTGGATCTGTGGCGTACACAAATCCCCTGTGGGGCCCGCCAGGAAGGCCGTCATCGCCAGCAGGCTGGCTCCCACACTGGATCTGTGGCGCACACAAATCCCCTGTGGGGCCGGCCAGGAAGGCCGTCATCGCCAGCAGGCTGGCTCCCACACTGGATCTGTGGCGCACACAAATCCCCTGTGGGAGCCAGCCTGCTGGCGATGGGAGCGGCGCGGTCTTACTGACCGAGCCTTATTCCATATCCTTGAGCCAGGCGGTGTCCTTGAACCACTTGTCATGGATGCGATCGTAGGTGCCGTCTTCGTGGATCTGGTGCAGGAAGTTGTTGATGAAGTTGAGGCTGTCGTAATCACCCTTCTTCAGGCCAAAGGCCAGCGGCTCGTAGGTGAACGGCTTGTCGAGGAATACCAGCTTGCCGGCGCCGACCTTGTTCACGGCAACAACGTTGTATGGCGCGTCGTAGATGAAGGCATCCGCCTTGCCGTTGACCACGTCCAGCACAGCTTCCTGCTCGTTGTCGTAGCCGTGGTACTTGGCCTTGGAGATCAGCTTCTTCGCGACCATCTCGCCCGTGGTGCCGAGCTTGGAGGTGATGCGGTAGTCGGCGGTGTTCAGGTCCTTGTAGGACTTGATGGTGCCTTCCAGCTCCTTGCGGATCAGCAGCGTCTGGCCGACGACGATGAAGGGGTCGCTGAAGTTCAGGCGCAGGTTACGCTCCTGGGTCAGGGTCATGCCGCTGCCGATCATGTCGAATTTGTCGGTCATCAGCGCAGGGATGATGCCGTCGTAGCCGGTGGACACCAGCTCCAGCTTGACGCCCATGGCCTTGGTCATGGCTTTGAGGATGTCGACTTCGAAACCGATGATCTCGCCGCGCTTGTTGGTCATTTCGAAGGGCATGTAGGTCGGGTCCATCCCGACTTTCAGCGTGCCGCGCTTGACCGCGTCATCGATGGCACCGGCCTGCGCCGTGCTGACTGCAACCAATGCCGTGACGCCGACCAGCAGCATCGAAAGATACTTCTTCATCATCAAGTCCCCAAAACCATTGCGGTGTGAGGCGCGCAAACAGCAGATTTCCCTGGGGAAACCGACAGATACGAACAGAAAGTTGTCCGGGCGCACCAATTCGGGGACGGATGCTATCTCAGCCTTGAGGGATTTGTTAGACGCAAAAGCAAAAGATCGTCCGACCGCGGACCGAGCCTGCGGCAGTTCCTAAAGGTTATCCAGTAGGAGTTGCCGCAGGCTCGGGCCGCGGTCGGACGATCTTGTAAAAGCAGGCGCTTACTTCAGTAAGCGGCGCTTTGCACTACATCAGGCCAACTGAGGCTGCGCACTCAGCGGTTTAAGCGGCAGCAACGGAGCATGTGGATCGGCTTTCACCGACTTGCGCCACGCTCCCAGCCACTCAGGATGACCTTCGTTCCAGATTTGCTCGTGCAGGCGAGCCAAGGCCACCGGATCACTGAGCAGTTGCACGCGCTCATTGTTGCTCAGGCCATCCGGCCCGACTTTCAATGCGTGCCGCACTCGCTCGATACGCAGCCATTCGATCGGCTCCGCATGACCGTGACGGGAGGTCGCCAGCGAACACGCCAGGGCGTTCTGCTGCGGGTCCACCACCGACCGGACAAAGCCGTCGTTCAGCGCGTGGTAGCGGTTTTCGTGGGTGTACTGGTCAGTCGCCAGCAACGCCTGTGGCGGATTGTATTCCTCAGGGATCAGGAACAGGCTCTCGTCACGGGATTTGAGGCCCAGGCCAACCCGGCTGGAAATCACCGACACCGGAATCGACAGCATCAACGAACCGACGATCGGCACCAGCCACCACAGGAAGCTCGGGTTCAGCCAGATCACCAGCAGCGCCCACAGGAAGCCCAGCAGCGTTTGCGGACCGTGGCGCTTGACCGCTTCACTCCATGGCGTCGAGTCATCGTCACGCTGGGGCGAGTTCCAGGTCGCGGCCCAGCCGAGGAACGCGGCGAGCACGAAACGTGTGTGGAAAATCATCCGCACCGGCGCCAGCAGCACGGAGAACAGCATCTCCAGCAGCATCGACAGGGTCACCTTGAACTTGCCACCGAACTCTTTCGCGCCCTTGGCCCAGATCAGGATGATGCTCAGCAGCTTCGGCAGGAACAGCAGCACGATGGTGGTCGAGAACAGCGCGACGGCCTTGTCCGGGTGCCACTGTGGCCACAACGGATACAGCTGTCGCGGCTCCATGAAGTACTGCGGTTCCATTAGCGTGTTGACCGCCAGCAGCGCCGTCGACAGCACGAGGAAGAAGAACCACAACGGGGCCGACAGGTAAGACATCACGCCAGTGAGGAATACCGCGCGGTGAACCGGGTGCATGCCCTTGACCAGGAACAGCCGGAAATTCATCAGGTTACCGTGGCACCAGCGACGGTCACGCTTGAGTTCGTCCAGCAGGTTCGGCGGCAGTTCTTCGTAGCTGCCTGGCAAGTCGTAGGCAATCCATACGCCCCAGCCGGCACGGCGCATCAGCGCAGCTTCGACGAAGTCGTGGGACAGAATCGCACCTGCAAACGCGCCTTTACCCGGCAACGGCGCCAGGGCGCAGTGCTCGATGAACGGCTTCATGCGAATGATCGCGTTGTGGCCCCAATAATGGGATTCGCCCAACTGCCAGAAGTGCAGGCCGGCGGTGAACAGCGGCCCATAGACTCGCGTGGCGAACTGCTGCATGCGTGCATACAGCGTGTCCATGCCCGATGCGCGCGGCGCAGTCTGGATGATCCCGGCGTCCGGGGTGGCTTCCATCAGGCGTACAAGGCTGGTCAGGCATTCGCCGCTCATCACGGAGTCCGCGTCGAGCACCACCATGTACTTGTAGTCACCCCCCCAGCGACGGCAGAAGTCGTCGAGGTTACCGCTCTTGCGCTTGACGCGACGACGGCGGCGGCGATAGAAAATCTTGCCGAAGCCCTTGGCTTCGCGACAGACGTCGAGCCAGGCCTGTTGTTCGGCGACGCAGATGTCGGCATCGTTACTGTCGCTGAGCACGAAGAAGTCGAAGCGATCGAGGTCACCTGTGGCCGCTACCGATTCGAAGGTCGCCCGCAACCCGGCAAATACCCGCGGCACGTCTTCGTTGCAGATCGGCATCACCAGCGCAGTGCGCGCGTCCTTGGCGATCGGCTCATTACCCGCGCTTTTACCGGAAATACG
This sequence comes from Pseudomonas sp. TMW22090, assembly GCF_022496665.1. NCBI lineage: Bacteria > Pseudomonadati > Pseudomonadota > Gammaproteobacteria > Pseudomonadales > Pseudomonadaceae > Pseudomonas > Pseudomonas sp. TMW22090. Next base: position 239,413 of record NZ_SCFH01000005.1, on the reverse strand, counting down.
GTACTTGTCGTGGCCGGTGAGCAGCTCGAGGAAGCCCATCAGCGCCGTCCAGAACCCGGCAGACACCCAGCAGAACAGAATCCCGAACAGAATCAGGATGCTGGTTTGCAGCGCATACGGCAGTACTTGCGTAGCCGTCTGCAGCAGCGGCTGGTGCAGGACTTCGTTGAGGTCGACGAACGACCAGCCCTGATACGGCATGATGCCTTTCATGTACCAGCCGGCAACGATGGTCTGGCCGAGCATCAGCACCAGCAGGATGTAGCGACGGATCGAACCGACGGTGCGCCAGCGAGCCGCCGGCAACACGCGTTCATCCTTCGGCGGGGCCGGTGGATTGGTGCGACCGGTCAGCCGGCGCCAGCCACGCACCAGGATATTGGTACGCCATGGCTCCGGCACGACCTTGGTCCGACGGATCGGCGGGGTCGCCTTGAGGCAAACCCGACCGCTGGCGTCGAGCGCCAGCATTTCTGCGTCTTCCAGTTCTTCGGCCGTGCTCAGGGTCAGGCGCTTGCCGACCGAGGCCTGGGCGGCCTCGCTCGGCGCGTCGAACGTCGAAGACGACAGCCGCTGGTGCAGCTCGCTGAAAGACTGGCAGCCCGCGAGTTCCGCGCGCTGCTGGTCGGTCATCGGCAGATGCGCCAGATACTCGGCAAGCGTCTCTGGCTGTACTTGAGAATTACTCATCGGCAGGCAACTGGTAGCTCCAGGTCTCGGTCAGGACTTCTTCAGTCGGCGCCGATTCCGGTGTGGCTGGGGCCGCGTCGGCAGCTGCGGGCTGCTTGGCGTCTTTGTTGTCCTTGTTGGCGGTATCCGCTACTGGCTTGGCATCAGCCTGCTTGGCCTCTGCCAGCTTGGTTTCCTTGTCCGCCTTCTCCTGCTGCTTGGCGGCAACCTTGTCGGCCTTGGCCACGGAGGAGCTGGAAACAGGCAACGAAGTCTTTGCCAGGTCCTCGGGTACGATGTTCTGCACCAGTGCAGCACGCATCTCGGTGGCTTTACCCGGATCCTTGATCTTCATCCGCAGGGTCAGGCGCCAGCCCTTGGTGACAGGGTTGTAACGCACGCTGTTCTCGACCAGTTCGGCGTTGTCACCGACGCTGACCTGGCTGCGAACGTCAGTCTCAGGCGGCAGGGCTGCCAGCGACGGGCCTTCGAAGTCCACCAGGTAGGCAACGCTGCCGTCCGGCTGACGGATCAGGTTGGACTGCTTGACGTCACCGGTGGAACGCAGGGTCTGGCTGACCCAGGCGCTATCGGGTGCGTGCAGCGCCGCTTCGTCGATCGTCCAGTGCAGGCGATAGGCGACATCCAGGGGCTGGCCTGGCTCAGGCAGTTTTTCCGGACTCCAGAACGCCACGATGTTGTCGTTGGTTTCATCGGCAGTCGGGATTTCCACCAGGTCGACAGAACCCTTGCCCCAATCGCCTTTTGGCTCGATCCAGGCACTTGGGCGCTTGTCGTAGCGGTCGTCCAGGTCTTCATAGTGGCTGAAGTCGCGACCACGTTGCAGCAGACCAAAACCGCGCGGGTTCTCGACGGCGAAGTTGCTGACGGACAGGTGCTTAGGGTTGTTCAGCGGGCGCCAGATCCACTCGCCGTTGCCGGCGTGGATCGCCAGGCCGCTGGAGTCGTGCAGTTCACGACGGTAGTTGAGCACCTTGGATGGCTGGTTGGCGCCGAACAGGAACATGCTGGTCAGCGGGGCGATGCCCAGCTTGGTGACCTTGTCGCGCAGGAACATCTGCGCCTTGACGTCGACGATGGTATCGCTGCCCGGACGCAGGGTCAGGCGGTAGGCACCGGTCGCACGCGGGGAGTCGAGCAGCGCAAAGATCACCAGGTGCTTGTCACCCGGTTTTGGCTGTTGAATCCAGAACTCGGTGAAACGCGGGAATTCTTCGCCGGAAGGCAAAGCGGTATCGATGGCCATGCCACGCGCGGACAAACCATAGGTGTGACCCTTGCCGACGACGCGGAAGTAGCTCGCGCCCAGCATGGTCATGATTTCGTCCTGCTTGTCGGCCTTGTTGATCGGGTACAGCACACGGAAGCCGGCATAACCCAGCTGCTCAGTGGCCTTGGGATCAAACTTGACGTCGCCAAAATCAAAACGACTTGGGTCGTATTTGATCTCCTCGACCGTATTGGCCGTGATTTCGTTGATTTTCACCGGGGTATCGAAGTGCATGCCCTGGTGATAGAACGACAGCTTGAACGGGGTTTTCTGATCGGCCCATTCGGCTTTTTCGGTGAGGAAACGAATTTTTTGATAGTCCGCGAACTTCATTTCGCGGAATTCGTTCGGCAGATTACTGCGCGGGGCTTCGTATTTCTGCCCGGCCAGCTCTTTTGCCTTGACCGACACATCATCCAGACTGAATGCCCAAAGCTGGCCGGCGCTGAGCAGGCAAAGCAGTGCAGAGCCCGCTACCAGAGCGCTTCGTAGCCGTTTGGCAGACAATTTTGGTGCAATACAGGGACTAACAATCACGAGCAACCCTCGCCGAAAACAGATCAAAAAACCAACGGCCAGCTATCTATATGCCAGGTTGGCGAGCATTGTTCCGACTCCCATGGGGCAAAATGATTCCCCAACAGGTCCAGGACAAGTCTCTACCTAAGTCAAAATGGACCAACGAACGCTGATCCCCGTAGCGCGCGATTATCTAGTAGGCCGCGTTACAACGCATCAGGGGTAACAAAGTATTTATCGCGAAAACCCCCTGTTTCCGCTCGAAATGCGCCTAAAAAGATGTTTCAAGCGCTTTCAGGCCTGTAACAGGAAGGTGACCGGGCCATCATTGACCAGATACACCTGCATATCCGCGCCGAATCTACCTGATGTCACTGTGCCATGCATTTGTTTCGCTTTGCCTAATAGATAGTCAAAAAGCTCTTCGCCCAGTGCCGGAGGGGCAGCAGTCGAGAAGCTGGGGCGCAACCCGCTCTTGGTATCAGCGGCCAGGGTGAACTGAGAGACCAGCAGCAACCCACCGCACACATCCACCAAGGACAAGTTCATCTTGCCCTCGGCGTCACTGAACACCCGATAGTTAAGCAGCTTATGCAGAAGTTTGTCGGCGCTGGCCCGCGTATCGTCGGGTTCGACCGCCACCAGCACCAGCAAACCCTGGTCGATTGCACCGACCACTTCACCCTCCACCTCGACTCGCGCGCTGCTCACGCGTTGCAGCAGAGCCTTCATGCTTCTTCAGGCGACAAGTCGAGCATGCGGCGCGCCATCAGATCGGCGGCGCGCACCAGCGCATCGGTAATGCCCGGCTCGGAGGCGGCATGGCCGGCGTCACGAATCACCTGCAGTTCACTGTTCGGCCAGTTCTGGTGCAGTTCCCAGGCGTTATCCAGTGGGCAGATCACGTCGTAGCGGCCATGAACAATCACGCCGGGCAGATGGGCGATCTTGCCCATGTCGCGGATCAGTTGGTTAGGCTCGAGAAAAGCGTTGTTGGTGAAATAATGGCACTCGATCCGGGCGATCGACAAGGCTCGCTGGGGCTCCGAGAAGCGGTCGACGACCAGTGGGTTCGGGCGCAGGGTCGCAGTCCGGCCTTCCCAGGTGGACCAGGCCTTCGCCGCGTGCATCTGGGCAATCTGGTCATTGCCGGTCAGGCGCCGGTGGAACGCGCCGAGCAGATCCTCGCGTTCGTCCAGCGGGATCGGTGCAATGTAATCCTGCCAATAGTCAGGGAATAACCGGCTGGCGCCCGCCTGATAGAACCATTCGATTTCCTGCGGCCGGCAGAGAAAAATCCCGCGCAGGATCAGGCCGTGAACACGTTCCGGATGGGTCTGCGCATAGGCCAGCGCCAGGGTCGAGCCCCATGAGCCACCGAACAGCACCCATTTGTCGATGCCCAGGTGCTTGCGAATTCGCTCCAGGTCGGCGACCAGATCCCAGGTGGTGTTGTTTTCCAGGCTGGCGTGGGGCGTGGAGCGACCACAGCCACGCTGGTCGAAGGTGACAATGCGATACAGGTTCGGGTCGAAGTACCGACGGCTCTGGGCATCACACCCGGCGCCCGGGCCACCGTGGATAAACACCACAGGCAACCCTTGCGGCGAACCGCTTTCGTCGACATACAGCGTGTGGGTTCCATCGACGGCCAGATCGTGCCGGGCGTAGGGTTTGATCTGCGGGTACAAAGTCTGCATTGCGCGCTCCGTAAGGGGTCGAGGTCATCCCTGTGGGGACTTCTATTATTCTGCCGTCTGGCATCATAAACCCGAATTACGTGATTGAGCATGTCCCGGCGACAGTGGTTGTTTCCAGAAGAGGCATTTCAGCGGTCCTGATCACTCTGTAGGAGCTGTCGAGTGAAACGAGGCTGCAATCTGTTGATCTCAAAAACCAGATCAAAAGATCGTCCGAACGGGGCCCGAGCCTGCGGGATCGCGATGGGCGTTGCAGGGTTAGGCCCTTGCACCGGGTTATGCGTTGTAGTGCTTTGCGCCCCACGCCAGCAACCCTTGCAACAGTTCCTTGAGCACCACCTGCGTCGGCGCTGCCAGGTCCGGCCGATAGCGGAACGGCTCAAACTCTTCCATGTACGTGCACTGGCCCAGCTCCAGCTGCACGGCATGTATGTTTTGCGCCGGGTTGCCGTAATGCCGGGTGATGTGGCCGCCCTTGAAGCGACCATTGAGCACATGGCTGTAATCGGTGTGGCGAGCGCAGATCGCTTCCAGTTCGGTGGCCAGCTGTGGGTCACAACTGGCACCGTTGAAGGTGCCCAGGTTGAAGTCCGGCAACTTGCCGTCGAACAGGTGCGGGATGATCGAGCGAATCGAGTGCGCATCGAACAGCAGCGCGTAGCCGAACTCGGCCTTCAGGCGCGCCAGTTCGTTCTGCAAGGTGCGGTGATACGGCGTCCAGATCTGTTCCAGATAGGTCGCCCGCTCTGCCGCTGACGGTTCCATGCCTTCGCTGAACAACGGGATGCCGTCGAACAGCGTGGCCGGGAACAGTCCGGTGGTCGCCCCGGCGTACAACGGCTTGTCGTCAGACGGTCGATTCAGGTCGATGACAAAGCGCGAGTACTCGGCCGCCAGCGTGCTGGCGCCCAATTCAGCGGCAAACTCATAGAGCCTGGGAATGTGCCAGTCGGTATCCGGCAGGCTGCGCGCGTCAGGAATCAACCCGGCCTCGACCGCGGGAGTCAGGCGCAGGCCCGCATGAGGCATGCTGATCAGCAGCGGCACACGACCTTGTTGGAAATTCAGAACCTTGTCCACAGCTGCTCTCCTATACGCTCGTTTCGACGCCGTGGCGCACGACGCGTTTTTCCAGATCGCCGCCCAGCCAGTACGACAGGTCGGCAGGACGATCGATTTGCCAGGCCACAAAGTCTGCGACCTTGCCGGCTTCCAGCGAACCATGGGTGTCGGCCATGCCCAATGCCGTAGCGGCATGGATGGTCGCGCCGGCCAGGGCTTCTTCGGGGGTCATACGCAAGCAGGTGCAGGCCATGTTCAGCATCAGGCGCAACGACAGCGCCGGCGAAGTGCCCGGGTTGAGGTCGCTGGCGATGGCGATTTTCACGCCGTGCTTGCGCAGGGCTTCCATGGGCGGCAATTGGGTTTCGCGCAGGAAGTAGAACGCGCCCGGCAGCAGCACCGCGACGGTGCCGGAAGCCGCCATGGCGATGGCGTCTTCTTCGTCCATGAACTCCAGGTGGTCGGCGGACAGCGCGTGGTAACGCGCGGCCAGGCTGGAGCCGTGCAGGGACGACAATTGCTCGGCATGCAGCTTGACTGGCAGGCCGAGCTCCTGAGCTGTAACGAACACACGCTCGACCTGCTCTGGCGAGAACGCCAGGTATTCGCAGAACGCGTCGACTGCGTCCACCAGGCCTTCGGCGGCCAGGGCCGGAAGCATTTCAGTGCAGATGTGCTCGATGTAGGCGTCGGCGCGATCGGCATACTCGGGTGGCAAGGCGTGAGCGGCCAGGCAGGTGCTGCGCACGCTGATCGGCAATTCGGCGCCCAGACGGCGGATCACCCGCAGGATCTTGCGTTCGCTGGCCAGGTCCAGGCCGTAGCCGGATTTCATCTCTACCGTAGTAACGCCGTCGCGCATCAGGCTTTTGAGTCGCTTGGCCGCGCTGGCGAACAGTTCGTCTTCACTCGCGGCACGGGTGGCGCGCACAGTGCTGGCGATGCCCCCGCCCTGGTTGGCGATTTCGGCATAGCTCACGCCTTGCAGGCGCTGTTCGAACTCGCCGCTGCGGTTACCGCCGAACACCGTATGGGTGTGGCAGTCGATCAGGCCTGGAGTAACCCAGGCCCCATTCAAATCGTTGACCGCCGGGTAGTCGCCCGCCGGCAGGTCGGCACGTGGGCCAATCCACTCTATGAGCGCACCGGACGTCACGATGGCCGCGTCCTCGATGACCGAGTAGACGCCTTGCGCCATGGTTGCGACGTGGCAGTGTTGCCAGAGCGTTTTCATCGCGAATCTCCATCAAATTCAAAATCGAATCGCTGGCAAGCCAGCTCCCACAGGAACAGTGGTGGATACATGACATGCACACCACCCTAATCCCTGTGGGAGCTGGCTTGCCAGCCCCCACAGCAACGGTGGTGGATACATGACATGCACACCACACAAATCCCTGTGGGAGCTGGCTTGCCAGCGATGAGGCCCTTACAGGCTCGGCAGCAACTTCACCGAGACCAGATCATTCAAACAACGCGTCGCCAACAACTCAGTCGCCGCGTTGATGTCCGGCGCAAAGAACCGGTCCTTCTCATAAAACGCCACTTCAGCACGCAAAATGGCGCGAGCTTTTTCCAGCTTCGCCGAGGTCTTCAATCCTTCACGCAAATCCAGGCCCTGGCACGCTGCCAGCCACTCCACCGCCAGCACCCCACGGGTATTCTCGGCCATTTCCCACAGACGCTTGCCCGCAGCCGGCGCCATCGAGACGTGGTCTTCCTGGTTGGCCGAAGTCGGCAGGCTGTCGACCGAATGCGGATGGGACAGCGCCTTGTTCTCGCTGGCCAGCGCCGCCGCCGTCACCTGGGCGATCATGAACCCGGAGTTGACACCGCCATTGGCCACAAGGAATGGCGGCAGTTGCGACATGTGCTTGTCCATCATCAGCGAAATGCGGCGTTCACTCAGGGAACCGATTTCAGCGATGGCCAGGGCCATGTTGTCCGCAGCCATGGCCACCGGCTCGGCGTGGAAGTTGCCGCCGGAAATCACGTCGCCTTCGGCGGCGAACACCAGCGGGTTATCCGACACCGCGTTGGCTTCGACGGCCAGCACTTCGGCAGCCTGGCGCAATTGGGTCAGGCAGGCGCCCATGACTTGCGGCTGGCAGCGCAGGGAGTATGGGTCCTGGACCTTATCGCAGTTCTGGTGCGAGTCAGACACTTCACTGCGCTCGCCGAGCAAATCGCGGTAAGCAGCAGCGGCGTCGATCTGGCCTTTTTGCCCGCGAGCGGCGTGGATGCGTGCGTCAAATGGCGAGCGCGAGCCCAGTACCGCTTCGACCGTCAGGGCCCCCAGCGCCACGGCGCCGGCGAACAGGTCCTCACCTTCAAACAGGCCGCGCAGGGCGTAGGCGGTGGACACCTGGGTACCGTTGAGCAGCGCCAGGCCTTCCTTCGCCGCCAAGGTCAGCGGGGTCAGGCCGGCGACTTTCAGCGCTTCGGTCGCCTCCAGCCATTCGCCTTTGTAGCGTGCCTTGCCCTCGCCGAGCAGCACCAGGGACATATGCGCCAGCGGCGCCAGGTCACCGGAAGCACCGACCGAACCTTTCAACGGAATGTGCGGGTAAACCTCGGCGTTGATCAGCGCGATCAACGCGTCGATCACCACCCGGCGAATGCCGGAAAAACCACGACTCAGGCTGTTGACCTTGAGCACCATGACCAGCCGCACCAGGGCGTCGCTGATCGGCTCGCCAACACCGGCGGCATGGGACAGCACCAGTGAGCGCTGCAGGTTTTCCAGGTCTTCGCTGGCGATGCGAGTCGAGGCCAGCAGGCCGAAACCGGTGTTGATGCCGTAGGCGGTGCGGTTCTCGGCGAGTATCTGCTCAACGCAGGCAACGCTGGCCTCGATCTGCGCAGAGGCGCTGTCGTCAAGGCTGATTTTGACCGGCTGCTGATAAACATCGCGCAGTTGGGCAAGGCTCAGTTGGCCGGGAATCAGGTTTAGCGCAGTCATTCAAATGCTCCTTATGAGAGTTTGTTATTAACTACCAGTCGCTCCGGAGCATTCCGTTATCCGTCGCCTCTCGTCTTCTGGACGATCCGCGCCTTGGCACGCTGGTGTGGGTACTGGTCATTGCAGATTCGGTAACGCGTCGTGCAGCCGCTGCGGATCTTTCAGCACGCTGGCGGCGGCGGCAATGTCCGGGGCCAGCCAACGATCCTGATCGTAGGCCGGAACCTGTTCGCGCAGCAGGCGCCAGGCGATATCGGTGCCGACGCCAAAACGTTGCGCCTTGAGGAATTCGAACGCCTGGGCGGCCAGCAAGTACTCGATCGCCAGGATCTGCGTGCAGTTTTCCAGCGCGCGATGCAGCTTCAGCGCGGCATTGGTGCCCATGCTCAGGTGATCTTCCTGCAGACCCGAGGTGACGTAGTTGTCGAGCACCGCCGGTTGCGCCAACTGACGGTTCTCCGCGCACAGCGAAGCGGCAACGTACTGGACGATCATCATCCCGGAGTTCACCCCGGGATTGGCCACCAGGAATGCCGGAAGGCCGCTGACATGCGGATTGATCAAGCGGTCCAGGCGCCGCTCGGCGATGGAGCCGATTTCCGCCATGGCAATGGCCAGCAAATCAGCGGCCAGGGCCACGGACTGACCATGCGGGTTGGCCTGGGACATGATGCGGAAATCGTCCGGTGTGCCCAGCAGCATCGGGTTATCGGTGACCGAGTTGAGCTCGGTTTCAATCTGCTTGCTGGCGTGCTCCAGCTGATCGCGGGCGGCGCCGTGAACCTGCGGGATCGAGCGGATGCTCAGCGCATCCTGCGTGCGCACGCCCTTGCTCAACGCGATCACTTCACTGCCTTCCAGCAACGCTCGCAGGTTGAGACCAACCTGCTGCATGCCCGGATGCGGTTTAAGCGCAATGATCTCGGCATCGAACGCCGCGATCTGGCCACGCTGGGCTTCAAAGCTCATCGCACCGATCACATCAGCCCACTGCAGCAGGCGCGTGGCATCAGCAATCGCCAGGCAGCTCAGGCCGGTCATGCACGGCGTGCCGTTGACCAGGCACAGGCCATCCTTGGCACCGAGCTGGACCGGTTGCAGGCCTTCTTCGGCCAGGGCTTGCTGCGCAGAAATTATTTTCCCGCGATAGCTCACAGTGCCGACACCCAACAGCACGATGCCGATGTGCGCCATGTGGGTCAGGTAACCGACCGAACCCTGGGAGGGTACTTGCGGGGTAATGCCCCGATTGAGCAGCGCCAGCAGCGCTTCGATCACTCGACAGTGAATGCCGGATTTGCCCTGACTGAAATTACGGATTGCCGCACACATGATTGCGCGGGTCTGCTCGTCGGCCAATGGAGCGCCGACGCCACAGGCGTGGCTGAGCAACGTGTTGCGCGACAGCTGGCTGAGTTGCTCGTCTTTCAGCGAGACGTTGCACAGCGCCCCCAAGCCAGTATTGACGCCGTAGGCGCGCTCGCCGCTGGCGACGATACGCTGGACGATGGCCTGGGCGTTTTCGATCCGCGCCCAGACCTGCGCCGACAGCTCAAGCTGTGCGCCGTGACGGGCGACCGCGACCACATCCTGCCAACGCATCGGGGCGTCGGCGATAACGATTGTTTCAGCCTGGGACATCTCTACCTCATACCTGAATATTGATGCAGCATCGCGGACGCCATCGCTGGCAAGCCAGCTCCCACAGATTCCGAGGTGTGCACACAAACCGTGGAACAAACCCCATCCCTGTAGAAGCAAGGCTTGCCCGCGATGGGGCCAGCACTTACACCGCAAATATCTTCAAACCACCGCTGCCCGCCGCTGTACGAACCGGTCGACATACTCATCCGCCGGCGAATGCAGGATCTCGCGCGGCGTCCCCACCTGGATCAACCGCCCATCCTTGAGGATCGCAATGCGGTTACCAATGCGCACCGCCTCATCCAGGTCGTGCGTGATGAACACGATGGTCTTGTGCAAAGTCTTCTGCAGCTCCAGCAACTGGTCCTGCATTTCCGCGCGGATCAGCGGGTCGAGAGCGCTGAACGCTTCGTCCATCAGGATGATGTCCGTGTCTGCGGCCAAGGCCCGGGCCAGGCCCACCCGTTGGCGCATGCCGCCCGAGAGCTGATGCGGGTATTTGTTTTCGTAGCCCTTGAGGCCTACGGTGTTGATCCAGTGCAGCGCGCGCTCGGAGCACATCTGCTTGCTCTCGCCACGCACTTTGAGGCCGTAGGCGACGTTCTCCACCACGGTCTTGTGCGGCAGCAGGCCGAAGCTCTGGAACACCATGCTGATCTTGTGCCGGCGAAATTCGCGCAGGGCTTCCATGTCGTATTGCAGGATGTCCACACCGTCCACCAGGATCGCGCCGCTGGTGGGGTCGATCAGGCGATTGAAGTGACGCACCAGCGTCGACTTGCCCGAACCGGACAGACCCATGATCACGAAAATCTCGCCCGTGCCGATGCTCAACGACAGGTCGTTGACCCCGACCACGCAGCCGGTGTCGGCCAGCACCTGGTCCTTGGTCTTGCCTTGGCCAACCATGGCCAGCGCCTCCTGGGCACGGTTGCCGAAAATCTTGAAGACGTTTTTGACTTCGATTTTGCTCACGGTTACGTCGTTCATTTGCTCACCTCATGCCGTGGCCGACCATACGCCTGAGTAATGCGGTCGATGACCACTGCCAGAATCACGATCGCCAGGCCGGCCTCCAGGCCTCGTCCGACGTTGAGGGTCTGAATCCCCACCAGCACGTCCTCTCCCAGGCCACGGGCACCGATCATCGAGGCGATTACCACCATCGACAGGGCCATCATGGTGGTCTGGTTGATCCCGGCCATGATGCTCGGCAGGGCCAGCGGCAGTTGCACGCCGAACAGTTGCTGCCAGCGGTTGGCACCGAAGGCGTTGATCGCTTCCATCACTTCACCGTCAACCTGGCGAATGCCCAGGTCGGTCAGACGGATCAGCGGCGGCGCGGCGTAGATCACCGTGGCGAAAATCGCCGGGACCTTGCCCAGGCCGAACAACATCAATACCGGAATCAGGTACACGAAACTGGGCATGGTCTGCATGATGTCGAGCAATGGCATCAGCACCGAACGCAGGCGATTGCTGCGCGCCGAGAGGATGCCCAGCGGTATGCCGATCAGTACCGATATCACCGTCGCGACCATCATCAGCGCGAGGGTTTGCATCAGCTTGTCCCAGAGACCGACGGCGCCGACCAGGAACAGCAAGCCAACGATAACGGCAGTGGTCACGACCTTGCGGGTCGCGTGCCAGGCAACGCCCGCCACGATCGCCAGCATCAGCCACCAGGGCGCAGCACGCAGCAGCCCCTCAAGATTGACGATGGCCCACAACAGGGTGTCGGAGATGTGCCGGAACACATCGCCGTAGTTGGTGACCAGCGAATCGACCCAACCGTTGACCCAGTCGGCGATGGAAAAGGTAAAGCTTTCGGGAAACATAAGAGACTCTCGATCAAGGGGGGTTGAGATGCAGCACCCGACTGCCGGGCTCGACAGTCGGAACGCTGGACCTACAAGGCCGCGTCGATTTTCCTGGCTGCGTCTTCGCTCACCCATGCATGCCAGACTTCAGGATGTTCCTTGAGGAAGATTTTCGCCAGTTTCGGCGAAGCAATCCGCTCCTTGGCCATGCGCCCCAGGTTCTGGTTCAGCAAGTCGATTGGCAGGTTGACCTTTTCCAGCACCGCCACCAGTTCCGGGGCTTCGTCGTGGAAGGTCTTGGACAGGCCGACCTTGATGGTCACACTCTTGTCCACGCCCGGTTTTTCTTCGAGCTTGACCAGGTCGACCTGGCCCATCAGCGGAGTTGGCGACCAGTAGTAGAACAGGATCGGCTCGCCGCGCTTGTAGCTCGACAGCACTGCCGCATCCAGCGCCGGGCCGGTGCCTGGGCGGAAGTTGGTGTAGGTGCTTTCCAGGCCGTAGCTCTTGAGCATCTCGCTGTTGTCCAGCTCGCATGTCCAGCCAGCCGGGCAGTTGTAGAAACGACCTTTGGCCGGCTCTTCCTGATCCTTGAACACTGCAGCGTACTTGGCCAGGTCGGCGATGTTCTTCAGGTCCGGGGCCTTGGCTTCCAGCTTGCGGCTGGCGTCGCCCTCGATGACGTAACGCGGCACATACCAGCCTTCTACGGCGCCGGTAACAGGAGCGCCGACACCGACGACCTTGCCGGCCTTCTCGGCCTTGTTCCAGACCTCGCTACGGCCCACCCATTCCTCGGCGAAAACCTGGATATCGTTGCTGCTCAAGGCGTTTTCCATGGTGATGGAGTTGCCCGGCAGGCTGTCGGTCTTGCAGTCGTAGCCTTTCTCCAGCACGACCTGCAGCACGTCGGTGAGCAACATGCCGCTTTCCCAGTTCAGGCCGGCAAATTTCACCGGTTTGCCCGACTCGCACCAGCCGGCTGCCTGGGTGGCGCCGGCACTGGCGAGCAGGCCCATGGAAAGTAGTGCGGTCAGCAGGGTCTTGTTCGATTTCATTGTCGTGACGCTCCTAATCATGAATGGGCTTACGGCAGTCAAGAGGCATCCAGCCCTGTCCACGTCCAATCAGGCCTGCGCCGCAGCGCGACCGGCCCCGCTGGTTTTTGGTGGTGCAACGCTGTCCTGCTCGACTGGCAGGATCAGTTGATCGGGTACGGTGCCATGCCATTTTTTGGCGCACACGTAATATAGAGCGGCTGGCAGCACCAGGCCGATGATCCAGGAAATATCCACACCGCCCATGGCTTCCACCAGCGGACCGGTATAGAACTTGGTGGCGATGAACGGCAGCTGCACCAGTACACCGAACACATAGATGCTGATACCCAGGGCGTTCCAGCGACCGTAGCGGCCATTCGGATCGGCCAGCGCCGGCACGTCATAACGCTCGCGGGTGATGCAGTAGTAGTCCACCAGGTTGATCGCGCTCCAGGGCGTGAAGAACGCCAGCAGGAACAGGATGAAGGACTTGAACGCACCGAGGAACGAGTGCTGGCCGAGCAGCGCGATCAAGGTCGCAGCACCCACGATGACCAACACGAACACCAGCCGCTGCAAGCGCGACACCTGCAGGTGACCACGAAAACCGCTGATGATGGTCGCGATGCACATGAAGCTGCCATAGGAGTTCAGCGTGGAGATGGTGACCTTGCCAAATGCGATGCTGAAGTACAGCAACGCAGCGGTGGCACCGGTACCGCCCAGGCCCACAATGTAGGCCACTTCATGGCCGGCGAACTGCCCATTGGCCGAAGCGGCGGCAAACACGCCGAGAATCATCGCCACTTGTGCGCCAATTACCGAACCCGCGCCGGCGGCGAAGAAGGTTTTCACCGAAGACGTGCTGCTTGGCAGGTAGCGAGAATAGTCAGCCACGTACGGGCCGAACGCGATCTGCCAGGACGCTGCGAGTGATACCGCCAGCAGGAAGCTGCTCCAGCTGAAGTGGCGAATTTGCAGGAGTGCGCCGACGTCTGTCTGGCTCATCAAACGGTAGAACAGGTAGACAAAGGCAATCACGCCGATGACGCTGGCGACACGGCCAATCCAGTGGATCACCCGATAACCGAGCACCGTGACCAGCACGATGACACTGGCGAAGATAAGGATGCCGACGCTGTCGCTGACGCCAAACAACTGGCCCAGCGCCTGGCCGGACAGCACGGTCCCGGTGGCGGTGAAGCCCAGGTACATCAGGCACACCAGCACGATCGGGATCGCCGCGCCATACACGCCGAACTGCACCCGGCTGGAAATCATCTGCGGCAAGCCCAGCTTGGGCCCTTGCGCCGCATGCAATGCCATCACCCCACCGCCCAGCAATTGCCCGATCAACAGACCGATCAACGACCAGAACACATCACCGCCCAGCACCACGGCCAGGGCCCCGGTGACAATCGCGGTGATTTGCAGGTTGGCACCCATCCACAGGGTGAACTGGCTCAACAGACGACCGTGTCTTTCCGCTTCCGGGATGTAATCGATCGAGCGCTTCTCGATCAAGGGTTTACTGCCTGCACGATCGTTGTTAACAGCCATGATTCAACCTCTGTGGATTGTTATTCGGTGTTGTTGTGATCTCTACAGGAACTGCCGAGTGAAACGAGGCTGCGATCTTTTGATCTTGATCGGCGGCGTCAGTAACGACGCCAAAGATCGCAGCCTGCGGCAGCTCCTACAGGTTGGCTCAAGCCAAAGCCGACTTTATTTACCGGTAATCATCGGCAGGTTCAGCCCCTGCTCCTTGGCGCAGTCGATCGCAATCTGGTACCCCGCATCGGCGTGACGCATGACCCCGGTTGCCGGGTCGTTGTGCAGCACGCGGGCAATTCGCTCAGCCGCCTCGTCAGTACCGTCGCAGACAATCACCATGCCCGAGTGCTGGGAGAAGCCCATGCCGACGCCGCCGCCGTGGTGCAGGGAAACCCAGGTCGCGCCGCTCGCGGTGTTCAGCAGAGCGTTGAGCAGTGGCCAGTCGGACACGGCGTCGGAACCGTCCTGCATCGATTCGGTTTCGCGGTTCGGGCTGGCAACTGAGCCGGAATCCAGGTGGTCACGACCGATCACGATCGGTGCCGACAGCTCACCGCTGCGCACCATTTCGTTGAACGCCAGGCCAAGCTTGGCGCGCAGGCCCAGGCCAACCCAGCAGATACGTGCCGGCAGACCCTGGAAGCTGATGCGTTCGCGCGCCATGTCCAGCCAGTTGTGCAGGTGGGCGTCGTCCGGGATCAGCTCTTTTACTTTCGCATCTGTCTTGTAGATGTCTTCAGCGTTACCCGACAGTGCCGCCCAACGGAACGGACCAATGCCACGGCAGAACAGCGGACGGATGTAGGCCGGTACGAAGCCAGGGAAGTCGAAGGCATTCTCCACACCCTCTTCCTGGGCCATCTGGCGGATGTTGTTGCCGTAGTCGAAGGTCGGGATGCCTTGCTTCTGGAACTCGAGCATCGCTTTGACGTGCACGGCCATCGATTGCTTGGCAGCCTTGACCACGGCAGCAGGCTCG
This sequence comes from Pseudomonas sp. TMW22090, assembly GCF_022496665.1. Lineage (NCBI taxonomy): Bacteria > Pseudomonadati > Pseudomonadota > Gammaproteobacteria > Pseudomonadales > Pseudomonadaceae > Pseudomonas > Pseudomonas sp. TMW22090. Next base: position 224,173 of record NZ_SCFH01000005.1, on the reverse strand, counting down.
GTCTTGGCGCGAGCGCGGTACTCTTCCCAGGTCCAGCCGGCTGGCAGGTAACCATTGAGCGGATCGTGGGCGCTGGTCTGGTCGGTGACCATGTCCGGGCGCACGCCGCGCTTGACCAGTTCCGGCAGGATCTCGGCCGCGTTACCCAGCAAGGCGATGGAAATGGCCTTGCCCTCCTTGGTGTATTTGTCGATACGCGCCAGCGCGTCATCGAGGTCAGTGGCCTGTTCGTCGACGTAACGGCTGTTCAGGCGGAAATCGATGCTCACCTGCTGGCACTCGATGTTCAGCGAGCACGCGCCGGCCAGGGTTGCCGCCAGTGGCTGGGCGCCACCCATGCCGCCCAAGCCTGCGGTCAGTACCCAACGCCCCTTGAGGTCATCGTTGTAGTGTTGGCGACCGGCTTCGACGAAGGTTTCGTAGGTGCCCTGGACGATGCCCTGGCTGCCGATGTAGATCCAGCTGCCGGCGGTCATCTGGCCGTACATGGCCAGGCCTTTGGCGTCGAGTTCGTTGAAGTGCTCCCAGCTCGCCCAGTGGGGCACCAGGTTGGAGTTGGCGATCAGTACCCGCGGTGCGTTGCTGTGGGTCTTGAACACGCCGACCGGCTTGCCGGATTGCACCAGCAGGGTCTCGTCGTCGTTCAGGTTGGTCAGGCTTTCGACGATCTTGTCGTAGCACTCCCAGTTACGTGCCGCACGCCCGATACCACCGTAAACCACCAGTTCTTTAGGGTTCTCGGCAACTTCCGGGTCGAGGTTATTCATCAACATGCGCAGCGGCGCTTCGGTCAGCCAGCTCTTGGCGGTCAGCTTGTTACCGCGGGCGGCACGGATTTCTACGTCACGAAACTTAGTGGTTTTGTTGTCAGTCACGAAAAAGACTCCTCAGCGATCAATTCAAACCAACCCTGGCAGTGGGCAAGCCAGCCTGTGCGCGTCGTTGCGCCACAAGCGAATCAGTTGACGCTGCGAGGAGTCCTGATCGACTCATACGCATACGTCTTTACTTGTACATACAAGCATATGCAATCAAGCGGCCAACTTGCTGGATGGCTGTTCAAGAAAAATCCTGAGCGGGGCGCAGAGCCTGTAGATCAAGGGCTTTGAGGAAGATGAAATTTTTCGCGAGGATTTTTCGAGAGAGGGATAGCTTGTTACTTCAACCGGGACTTGCGCCACGCTGGGGCGTTCGGTAACAAAGTGGTGCGCGATTTGGAACGTTGAAAAGCAAAAGATCGTCCGAAGGCTCGGGCCGCGATCGGACGATCTTTTAAGGATTGCGAATCAGCGTGCGATCAGCTCGATCACACAGCACGGCCCGTTACTGAAGACTTCCATTAAACCGGCATTCCCATCAAGTTGCAGGCAATCATGGCGCCCCAACTGCGCGTCACTGTTACCAACCTTCACTTGCAGCGCTTCGGCAATGCTGAACACCAGCACCGTCCCGGCCGAACTGAAAAACCGCTGTTCGCCATCCAGCCACTGCAACCGCGCGCTGTAGCGCTGCGGCGCATAGATCAGGTTGAAGTCGCGGATCGGCCCGTCGAGCAATGTGCAGGACACCTGGCTCTCGCCGCTAAAGGCAAACGGGTCCAGCGGTAACAATGGCCGTGTGTCCTGGCCATCAACGCGCAGGGTCATGCCCTCGCCTTGCAGCACGGTGATCACGCGCTCGTAACCGGCGAACATCGAGAAGCCGCCCGACTCGGCAATATCGGCAATCGACAGGCGCCAGCCGAAACCATCCAGGCCCGTACCCGCATCCCGGGTAATTTCCTCAGTGCAGCCACCGCCGTTTTTCCACGGCATGCGTGGGTAATCTTTAGCGCGTAAAACCTTCATGTTCATTTATGGAACCGACCTTCCAGACGATGACGGGAACCGGGGTGGATCAACCGGGCGGCAGTCACCGGCTGACGCCCCGACCAGGTCCGGCGACGAATCAGCAGGCATGGCTCACCCTTTTCAATTTGCAGCAGCTTGCATTCGCTGGCCTCAGCCAGTATCGCCTCGACCACATGCTCGCCTTCGGTCAGCGGTGCGACCTGGTTCAGGTAGGCGTACGGCGTTTGGAGGGTGAAGTCCTGCTTGAGGTAATCCGGGGCCACCAGCGCGTTAACAAAACGGTCTTCGATCTGCACCGGAATATCATTCTCGAAGTGCACGATCAGCGAGTGAAATACCTTCTGGCCTTCGCGCATGTCCAGCGCCAGTGCACGCTCGGAGCCGGCAGCCTCTTCTTCCAGGGTGATCACCTTGCAGGTGTGACGATGGCCGCGAGAGGCGATTTCGTCGGCGATGTTGTGCACTTCAAACAAGGCCGACTGGCTTTTCGGCTCGGCAACGAACGTACCCACACCCTGCATACGCACCAACAGGCCGTCGGCCGTCATCTCGCGCAGGGCACGGTTGATGGTCATGCGGCTGAAACCCAGCTGGCTGACCAGTTCGCTTTCCGACGGCACGCGGTAATGCGGCGGCCAGTTACCACTGTCGATTTGCTGGGTGATCATCTGTTTGACGCGGGCGTACAGGGGCGCCGGACTGTCGCCCATGTTCGCGGCCAACGGAGAGACAGCAGGCGGAGTCGGCACGGTTAATCCTTGTTCATCTGGATGAGATTGCTAGCTTGCCGGAGTTTACCGACGAGGCAAACGTCTGTATATGTATATACAAATAACACACGATGGGGTGCTGAACCATGTCCGCCTTCTTTGCCGAACGCGCGCTGCTGCCTAACGGATGGGCCAATGATGTACGTCTTGAGGTCAGCGCCGATGGCGTGCTGACCCATGTCCAGGCCAATTCTCAAGCAGATGGCGCCGAACGGATAAAGGGGCCGCTGCTGCCGGGCATGCCAAATCTGCACTCCCACGCATTCCAGCGGGCGATGGCCGGGCTGGCGGAAGTGGCAGGCAACCCGAACGACAGTTTCTGGACCTGGCGCGACCTGATGTACCGTCTCGTCGGAAAAATCAGCCCGGAGCAGCTCGGCGTCATCGCTCGTCAGCTGTACATCGAGATGCTCAAGGCGGGCTATACGTCGGTCGCCGAATTTCATTACGTGCACCACGACACCAGCGGCCAGGCCTATGCCGATCCTGCAGAACTGGCGCTGCGTATCAGCCAGGCGGCGGCGTCCGCCGGCATCGGCCTGACGCTGCTGCCCGTGCTCTACAGCCATTCCGGCTTCGGCGGCCTGGCGCCGAACGAGGGTCAGCGGCGCTTTATCAACAGCACCGAGAACTACCTCAAGCTGCAGTCGCGCCTGCAGCCGATCCTGGCCGGGCAGCCGGCGCAGTCCCTGGGTTTGTGTTTCCACTCGTTACGCGCCGTCACGCCCCAGCAGATCAGCGAAGTACTGGCCGCCAGCGACACCCAATGCCCGGTGCACATTCATATTGCCGAGCAGCAGAAGGAAGTCGATGACTGCCTGGCCTGGAGCGGTCGTCGGCCACTGCAATGGCTATACGAAAACACCGAAGTCGACCAACGCTGGTGCCTGGTCCACGCGACCCACGCCAACTTGGAAGAGGTTACGTTGATGGCCAGGAGTCGCGCCATTGCCGGCCTGTGCCTGACGACTGAAGCCAATCTGGGCGACGGTATTTTCCCGGCGGTGGACTTCCTTGCTCAGGGCGGGCGCATGGGGATCGGTTCCGACAGCCATGTGTCATTGAGCGTGGTGGAGGAGTTGCGCTGGCTGGAATACGGCCAGCGTCTGCGTGACCAGCGGCGTAACCGCCTGTATGGCGCCAATCAACCGATGGTTGGCCGCACGCTATATGACGCGGCACTGGATGGCGGCGCCCAGGCCCTGGGTCAGCCAATTGGCGCACTGGAAGTCGGCAAGCGGGCGGACTGGCTGGTGCTCGATGGCAACGATCCGTACCTGGCAACAGCCAGCGGTGACGCCATTCTCAATCGCTGGCTGTTTGCCGGTGGCGATCGCCAGGTGCGCGATGTGCTGGTCAATGGCCAGTGGGTCGTGCGCGACGGGCGCCATGCCGGCGAAGAAGAAAGCAGCCGTGCGTTCACCCAAGTCCTGCGCGATCTATTGGGTTAACGCAAAACGAAATGTGGGAGCGAGCCTGCTCGCGATGAGGCCGTCATATCCAACAGAGATATTGGCTGACAGACCGCTATCGCGAGCAGGCTCGCTCCCACAGTTTTGATCTTCGGTGCCCGCTAGTTCGAAGTCTTCGCCATCTGCCTGTCGGAAGCACGCCAGATCAATCGCGTGGTGTCGTACCCCTGCTGTCGTGCCTTGCTCAGCAGCTCTTCGCGCGTTACGCCGTTGACGGTGGGGCTGCGTGACAGCAACCACAGGTAACGACGGCTCGGATCGCCAACAATGGCAGTCTTGTAGTCGTCGCTGACGTACAGCACCCAGTAATTGCCCTTCGCTACACCCGGCAGCAAGCGCGAAAACCAGTTGTCGAATTCGACCCACAGCTTGTCGGTCTTGCCTGGCACTTGTGGCCAGGCGGTGCCTTTGGCCTCTTCCCATTGCCAATCCGCCGTCAGGCAGCGGTTCAGCACCAGCACATTACCGTCGGGCTTGAGGGTGTAACGGGCTTCGGATTGCGCACAGTTGCGCTGGAAGTACATCGGCAGGCGCGCCAGCTCATACCAGGTGCCTTGATATTTCTTCAGGTTGACGCTGTCGACCGTTTTCGGCGCCAGCGACTCATCGCCAGAAGTGGCGCAGCCGGCCAATACCAGGCCGGCCAAAAGAACAAATAATAACCGCTTCATTGTTTTTCTCCCGTGGGCGCGAAGCCCCGGTTTACTTCAGGCCTTGGCCAGAAAACATCAACACTTTGTCACCGGCGTACTGCACGCTGATAAAGCTGTTCTTGTCGCCCCAGGTGCAACTGGACATACCGAGCGCGCCGGAGCAATCGGTAGGCTTGCCCAGCAAGGATTCAACCTCCGCCTTAGGCATGCCCGAGGACAACTTCGAATAGTTTTCCTGATTGACCTTGCTGCATGCGGCCAACAGCACGCAGAACGAAAGCAGGGCGATAGAGCGCAGCGACATGGTGTAGCTCCTGGGGCGAAGGGGGTTGGCATGGCTGCCAAGCAGAAGCTTAGAAGAGAAAACCCCAATCTGGTTCCCCGGCCGGCAGGCTATTTGTCGAGCCACTCGTCTGCCATGTTCCGAAAAATCAGCGACTTTGCCGCGCCATTCATCATTTCGTCAATTTTGCACCAGGACGCCTAATCTTTGGCGCGGTGCGGTCGACACATCATGTAGGAGCGAGCTTGCTCGCGATGGATGCCAACGATAACGCGGTTCGATTCACGACACGCGATTATCAAACTCCCTCGCACGAGCAAATCGCGACCACACCAGTCCCTCCGCGGTAGCTCACTTAATGACCAGAAACATGAAGTTCAGCCACAAGATCCTGCTGGCTGCCGCCCTCGTGGTGGCCGTTGCATTCGCCTGTTTCATCCTGTTCAACGACTACCGCCAGCGCCAGACCCTGCGCAGCAGTACCGAAGCATCGATGCAGGAACTGGGCAGCCTGACCACCAGTAATATCCAGACCTGGCTGGAAAGCCGCATTCAGTTGCTGCAATCGCTGTCCCAGCAGATTGCAATCGACGGCTCAGCGCCCGCCAGCCTCAAGCGCGCTATCGACCTGCCGGCCTATACCAGCAATTTCCAGCTGAGCTATTTCGGCGGCAGCGACGGCGTGATGTTCTCGGTCCCGGCCGGCAATCGCGCCGCCGACTACGATCCCCGCGCCCGCGGCTGGTACAAAGCGGCCAACAGTGCACAACAAACGGTGGTCACTGAACCCTACATCGCAGCGTCCTCAGGCAAACTGGTGATCACGGTGGCAACGCCAGTGCAACGCCAGGGCCAGATGATTGGCGTCGCCGGTGCAGACATCGACCTGTCCAGCGTCAGCGCGATCATCAACTCGCTGAACTTCGGTGGCCACGGCCATGCGTTTATCGTCAGCGCCGACGGCAAGATCCTGATCCATCCGGACAGCAACTTTGTCCTCAAGAGCCTGGCCGACGCCTACCCCAATGGGGCACCGACCGTGAGCCCGGGCCTGAAAGAGGTCGAGATCGACGGTAAAAGCCAGTTCATCTCCTTCACTCACGTCAACGGTGTGCCTTCGGCGGACTGGTACGTGGCACTGGTGCTCGACCAGGAAACCGCGTTCGCGATGCTCAGCGAATTCCGCACCTCGGCGATCATTGCCATGGTGATTGCGGTGGTGATCATCATTGCGCTGCTGGGCATGCTCATCAGCTTCCTGATGCAACCGCTGCTGACCATGGGCCGTGCCATGCACGACATCGCCGAAGGTGAAGGCGACCTGACCCGGCGCCTGACTATCCACGGTCATGACGAATTCGGCGCGCTGGGCACTTCTTTCAACCGCTTCGTGGAACGTATCCATACTTCCATCACTGAAGTGGCGTCCGCCACCGGCCAGGTCAACGAAGTCGCCCTGCGCGTAGTGGCAGCTTCGAACTCGTCGATGTTCAACTCCGACCAGCAAGCATCGCGCACCAGCAGTGTGGCTGCGGCGATCAACGAATTGGGGGCCGCCGCCCAGGAAATCGCCCAGAATGCCGCCCTCGCCTCGCAACATTCGAGCGATGCACGGGCCCTGGCCGAAGACGGCCAGCAGGTGGTCGACAAGACCATTGCCGCGATGCAACAGCTGTCGGCGAAGATCAGCGATTCCTGCGGCAACATCGAAACGCTTAACAGCAACACGGTGAACATCGGGCAGATTCTGGAAGTGATCACCAGCATCTCCCAGCAGACCAACCTGCTGGCCCTGAACGCAGCTATCGAAGCGGCACGTGCCGGTGAAGCCGGGCGTGGGTTTGCCGTGGTCGCCGATGAGGTACGCAACCTGGCGCACCGCACCCAGGACTCGGCGCAGCAGGTACAGAAGATGATCGAGGAACTGCAGGTCGGCGCCCGGGAAGCGGTGAGCACCATGACCGATAGCCAGCGTCAGAGCGAAAGCAGCGTCGGCATCGCCAACCAGGCCGGGGAGCGCCTGGGTAGCGTGACCCAGCGTATCGGTGAGATCGATGGCATGAACCAGTCGGTAGCGACGGCCACTGAGGAACAGACGGCGGTCGTGGAGTCGATCAATGTCGACATTACCGAGATCAACATGCTGAATCAGGAAGGTGTGGAGAACTTGCAGTCGACGTTGCGGGCATGCTCGGATCTGGAGCAGCAGGCGGCGCGGCTTAAACAGTTGGTGGGTAGCTTCAGGATTTAAACTGCTTTCACGGGCCCCATCGCCAGCAGGCTGGCTCCCACAGGGGATTGTGAACGACACAAACCCAATGTGGGAGCCAGCCTGCTGGCGATGACGGCATCAGCCGCAAGGAAAATCTAGAACCTTGAACCAGGCCCCGAAAGAAACGCCAACTCTTCAGCCGTCGAATCCCTTCCCAACACTGCATTGCGATGCGGAAACCGCCCAAACCGCGCAATCACCTTCTGATGCTTTTCGGCGTAATTCAGGTAATCGGTAAACAACGCCTGATCACCCTCCGGTTGTTGGTTAACCAGATCGATGTACCGCGAAACCGCCTCGTTCTGCACCGCCAGATTCTCGCAATGCTCAAACACCAGGTAGATGAATACCCGCTGAATCGGCTGCAACTGCCGATCAAAATCCGCAGCAATGCCTTGGGCTACCAAGGCTTGAGCCCTGAGGTCACCGCAAAAGGCTTTGGGAGAGTCGCGATAGATCATGCGTGGCAGCTGATCGAGCAACAGCACCAGGGCCAGCCAACCGTCGGGGCGTTGCGCCCAGTCAGTCAATCCGCCGGCCAGCGCCTGCTCGACCCAGTCCCCGAAACGCGTCTGCGCCTCGAGGTCCTGGCGGTCGTGCTTGCCGAACCATAACTTGCCCTTGTCAGCCGCTACATCGCTGGGGGCCTGGGCTGAGCCAAACCACCATTCGAGCAACGGCTGCCAGGGCGCGGTCATGTTTATTCCTTGTGGTAAGCCGTTACGCGGGCGACTTCTTCCTTCGAGCCCAGGTACACCGCTACGCGCTGGTGCAGGCCTTCCGGCTGGATGTCGAGAATGCGCTGGTGACCATCGGTGGAAGCGCCGCCGGCCTGTTCCACCAGGAACGACATCGGGTTGGCTTCATACATCAGGCGCAATTTGCCCGGCTTCGACGGCTCACGGCTGTCGCGTGGGTACATGAACAGGCCGCCACGGGTCAGGATACGGTGCACATCGGCCACCATCGCGGCAACCCAGCGCATGTTGTAGTTCTTTTTCAGCGGGCCCTCATCGCCAGCCAGCAGTTCGCCAACGTAGCGCTGTACCGGAGCTTCCCAGTGACGCTGGTTGGAGGCATTGATCGCGAATTCCTGGGTGCTTTCAGGAATCGTGATGTCTTCGTGGGTCAGGACAAAGCTGCCCATTTCACGGTCCAGGGTAAAGCCCTTGACGCCATCACCCAGGGTCAGCACCAGCATGGTTTGCGGGCCGTAGATCGCGTAACCGGCAGCAACCTGCTGGGTACCTGGCTGCAGGAAGGCCTTTTCGTTCAGGGCTTCGTTCTGGCTCAGGTATTCAGTTGGGCAACGCAGTACCGAGAAGATGGTGCCGACTGGCGCGTTGATATCGATGTTGGACGAACCGTCCAGTGGGTCGAATACCAGCAGGTAGGCGCCTTTCGGGTATTTGCCCGGGATCTGGTAGGCATTGTCCATTTCCTCGGACGCCATGCCGGCCAGGTGACCACCCCACTCGTTGGCTTCGAGCAGGATCTCGTTGGAGATCACGTCGAGTTTCTTCTGCACTTCGCCCTGGACGTTTTCAGTGCCCATGCTGCCCAGAACACCACCCAGGGCGCCTTTGGATACGGCGTGGCTGATTTCTTTACAAGCGCGCGCCACCACTTCAATCAGGAAACGCAGATCGGCAGGAGTGTTGTTGCTGCGGGTCTGCTCAATCAGATAGCGACTCAGGGTAACGCGGGACATGGAAGGCTCCGGTGGAATGGGGGGGCTGGAAACCCGCGCAGTTTAACGCGAGTCGGGGCGCATTTCCTCCTATCAGACGTGAGATGCCCAATAGAGTTCATGCGCGGGGTTTAGCGTAGTTCGAAACAGGTAAGGATGTGAGCTTGGACAGGTTGGCCGTTTAGAGAATTTCTTTGTCAGAAAGTCAGTCTTCTCAGGAATTCGCCGGCGGTTTGCGCAACAGGCTGAATGCCATCGCCGCCAGAAACACCACACTCAAGAGCAACACCGCCCACAGCCCGAATGTCTTCCAGTTGGTGGCGGCGGTGGCAGCAGTGGTCACTGTAGACGTCGGCGCCACCACCACTCCGGCATCTACGGATGCCTTGCCCAGCGCCGCCAACTTTTGCGCGCTGTAATCCGGGATCAGCGTCGACAACGGCAGGTTCGCCGCCTTCGCCGTCGCACTGCCAAGCGCCAGGGTGTAAGGCCCCTCCCCGCGTGCCAGGAACACCAGCAGCGTAGAGCGCACGGCAAATTTCAGGGTCGGCGCCTGCGCGCCCAAGCCACCGCCGCGCTCGTCGACGACCAGCTTCAACTGCTGGACGGTCTGCCCGGCCAACTGCAACTCGTTCTGCACCACATCCTGGCCATTCTGGGTCAGGCGGTACAACAAACCGCTGCCCAACGGCCGCCACGGCAGGCTGCTTTCCCGACGCCCGGACACCGTCACCGGCGCCAGGCTGTTGGCCTGATCCAACTCAACCTGGATGCGCTCCACGTTCAGCCCCGTCGGCAACTGCCAGATGTACTCACCAGCCTTGGCGCTGCTGGCGCCCAACGGCTGCGACCAGACCAACGGCAGCGGCAAGCTGCGCCCGCTGGCGCTTTCCAGTTGCGCCGAGGTCAGGACAGGCGCCGACTGCGCCGTGTTCCAGAGCAGGCGCAGGTACCGCGCCGATTGCCCCGGCAACCCCACCTCACGCTGCTCCACCCGCTCGTCGGCAAAGGTCAGCCGAGCCACCTGCCCTTCTCCCCAGGATTGCCAGTGCTGCAAGTCGTCGCTGGCCTCAATGGTGAAACGCTGGAAGCCGTCGCGCTCACTGGTCCAGTCGAGTATCAACTGCTGCAGGGGCGCCTTGATCCCGCTGGCATCCAGCAACCAGCCGCGCAGCACTTCTTCGCCCGCCTCGAGTTGACCGGCTGGTTGCACTTCCACCAGCGTACCGTCACCGCTCGATCGCACCTTCACGCTCGGAGCGCGCTCAGTGGAGTCGGCGGAGGCGTACAGCGGGAACCATTTCACGTCGGTCAGCACTGGCTTCTCGCTGGCCTGCGCCGATTCCCGAGCCAGGGCATAGGCCTGTGGCTCGCCTGCGGCATTGAACACACGTACATCTGCGAGATCGGTCTGGCGTGCATTCAATTGCACGCTCATCGGTAGATCAAGGCGATACCACGGCCCCTCACCGCTGATCGACAACGGCACCTGGGTGCTGAAGTCTGCCGGTTTTTCCTGGGCGCCGGCCGACAGCGTCACGCCCAGCGCAACAACGCCCAACCAACCCAGGCTCAGCTTCTGACTCAAGACGAAACTCCTTCGGTTTGCGGGGCCGGTTTATCCGCCTCCGCCGCAGCTTCGGCGCGCTTGGGCGGCAGCGGGGCGAAATAGCCCACCACCAGCAGCAACACCCCGACCCCAATGAACGACACAATCCGCGCCAACCCGCCACGGTTGCTCAGCTCAACAAAGAACAACTTGGCAACCACCACACCGATCAGCGCGGCGCCGATCAACCAGACCTCGCGCCGATGACGCAGGTGACCACCAATCATCAGGCTCAGTGCCATCAAGGTCCAGACGATCGACAGCCCGGCCTGCACCCGCATGGATTCAAGCAATGCATCGAGCTGGAATGGCACGCCAGCCCAATGATGGGCGGTGCGCATCACCAGGACGGTGAAGAAGGCGAACAGCGAGACGCCTGCGATCATCTGCGCAGCCTGGTTGAAATAGTTGCTGCGCAGCGCCAGTTGCGCCACTGCACTGCGCGCCCAGATGAATACGCCGAACAGCGCAAACAACAGGCCCAATTCCAGCGGATTGATCAACGGTACATAGGGCAAAGGGTCGGCCGAACCGTCGCTGACACTGTTCGCCAGCCAGAACCAGCCAAGCATCAACAGCGCCAGTGGCGCGGCCGCATAGACCCGGTACTCGCGGGGATAGGCCGCCACCGGCCATGGCCAGCTGCGCGGCGCCACCATCAGCACCAGGTAGACGCTCGGCAGAATCGCCCAACCCAGCCAGCGCCAGGCATTGTACTGCTCGGACAACAGCAGCAAGGCGTAGCGCAACTCCAGGGCCAGCACGCCGATCAGCAGCCAGCAGCCGAGCACGTGGGCGATGCCGAGTGCGCGCTCGGGCACCCGCGCAGCCAGTCGCCGCAGCGAGATGAAATGCACGGCGAACACCGCGACCCACACCAGCCAGCCAAAATCGGCAGCCGGATGAAAACGGCCATGCAGCGCGTCCAGCAGCACCAGGGCGGCAGCAGGTATCAGCGTAAGACAGAGCAACCCCAGCGAGGCCCACTGCAGGCGCAGAGCGAGCACCGTCCACAGCGCGACGCTCACCGCCAGGACGGCCAGCAACAATGTCGCTTGCAGGTCCACTGCAGCGAAACGCTGGATGTCCATACCCCAGGCGATCGCCCACCAACCCGCGCCCCACACCAGCAATACGTCGGACAACCGCTTCAGGCTGAACGCACCGAACCTCGCTGCAGGGTTGCCAAACTGCAGGCACCAGGCCCCGACGAACGCTGCCAGGCCCAAAGCCATTGGCGTCCAGAACCCGGTGTGCGCCAGTGGACGCAAACCTTCGCTGGCGAACTGAGCGAAAAATCCCGCAGCCGACAGCGCGAAACCCGCGCCACCCAGCAACTGGACGGCAAATGCCGTGAACAGGAACGTGCGCGACGGCAGGCGCAGGCCGACAACCAAGGTCGCCAGGCCGGCCAACGCCCAACTGATCGCCGTACCCTGGGTCAGGAAAAACAGCGGCGCCAACAGATAGAGGAAGATCAGGCCCAGGCACGCGAGCACCGGCAGCCCCTTACGTTCCCAAGGTGCAGTGTGCGCAGCAGACGCTGTGCGCAATTGGTGGAAGCTGAACAACAGCGCCGCGCCAAGCATCAACGCGCCCAGCATTGCGCCTTGGAGCAAACTGCTGTCACCGAATCGCAGCTCGCTGAGAAACATCAGCGCCGAGCCCAGCTGCAAGAGCAAGGCAAAGGCGCGGGCCAATGTTCGCTGCTGACGCAGGCCAAGCCAGAGGATACCGGCCCCCTCAATAGCCCAGGCCGCAGACGTCCAGCGTGCATCCAGCCCCAGGGGAATCGCCAGGCTGGCGAAGATCACCCCGAGGGCGAGACAGGTTTCCGCCAACAACAGCGCCCGGGCCCCCATCAGCCAGCGGGCCAGGCCCATGTAGATCATGCCCAATGCCAGGGCACTGAACGCAGCGGCCAACTCCAGATGCTGGACCAGCACAAACTGCAGGCCAAAGCCCACCAGCGGCGGGCCGAAGAGCAGGGTGCCGTCGACGTAATCGCCCTTGCGCGCCGACCAGCGCAACAGCGCATCGCGACTGTCGTCCTCGGGAGTGTCGCTCATCTCCAGCAATTTGCGACGGGCGAACAGCAGGCCGATGGCCAGGTACATCAGGAAGAACAGGATCAGGAACGGCTCGGTGCTCCACAGCAGCTCCGGCGTATAGGAACGCAGGCCCCAGGTGAAGCCGATGCCGAAGGTGCCAACAAAGCCGATCACGTTGAGTAACCGCCAGGCCTTGAACCAGGCGATGGCGAGGATGCCGGCATTGAGCAGCGCGAAGTAGCTGAACAACGCGACGTGGCTGCCGGCGCCGGTCGAAGTTAGCAGTGGCGCGGCAAAACCGCCCAGTGCCGCAGCGGCGGCCAGGCCCAGGGAGTCCTGCCGGATGGCGAGGATGGCGGAAAATACTGTCACCGCCACCAGCAGGCCCAGGGCTGCGGTCGGGTCCAGCAGCGGATGCAGGCGCATCGCGGCGAACACCGTGAGGTACAGCACCGCGATCCCGGTGCCTTGGAGTATCAGCGCATAGTTATTGTTGCGCGTGCGCAACCACCAACCCAGCCCAAGCAGGCTCAACGCAGCCGCCGCCACCCCGGCGTACCGCAACTCGATCGGCACTACCATGCCTTCGGTGGCGTACCGCAGCAGGAACGCCAGCCCGAGGAACAACAGCACCACGCCGACCCGCAGCACGGTGTTGCCGCCGAATAACCAGGCACGGGCACCATCGATAGCCCGTTCGATGAAGGTGGGGCCGCGTGGAATCGCTGGCTCCAGGGGTTCGCGGGCGACCGGTTCGGCCCTCCAGGCATCGACGGGCGGCGGAGGCCTCGCTTCAGAGGCTGCGACGGTAATCGGCTCGAGCTCGGGTGGAAGCTCCCAGACAAGTTCGGGCGCTTCAACAGGGATGTCGTCAAGCATGAACTCAGGAGCAGGCTCCGGTGCCTGCGGCGCCCTCGTGCCGGACGTTTCGAGCGAAGCCAGACGTTGCTGCAGCGCCAGCAGGTCGACTTGCGCCTTCTGTAGCTGCAACTGTTGCTCGGTGGCTTGCAAGGCCAGACGGCCGATACGAATGGCCTGCCCGATACCCAGGCCGAGTAACGCACCCAATAGCGCATCGCCCAACGACTCGTCGAGCACCCAGCCGAGCACCAGCCCTATGAGCATGAAAATCCATTGCATGGTCGATATCCCTAAGCGCAGTGGCCAATCCGGGAAGATTAGCGCAGCCCGACACGAAAAGATCGCAGCCTTCGGCAGCGCCTACACAGGAATACGTCCCCCTGTAGGAGCTGCCGAAGGCTGCGATCTTTCCGGCGCCATTATATCCAGCCGGGCGGCTACTTACTCCAACGCTTTCCAGATATCAGTGGCGTACTCGCGAATCGTCCGGTCGGACGAGAACCAGCCCATTCGCGAGGTGTTCAGCACCGCCGAACGCCACCATTCGTTGGAATCGTGCCAGTGCGCTTCGACCCGCATCTGCGCGTCCCAGTAGGAGTCGAAATCGGCGCAGACCAGGAAGCGGTCGTAGTCGATCAGCGAATCGATAAAGCCCGCGTAACGGGATGGATCATCCGGCGAGAACACCCCGCCGCGAATCGCCTGCAGCACATCGTTGAGTCGATGGGACGCTGCAATGTCCGGCGTCGCATTGAACTCGTGGTTCTGCTTGCGCGCTTCAACCTGCTGGGCACTGAGGCCGAAGATGAACATGTGCTCGGCACCGATGCGCTCGCACATCTCCACGTTGGCACCGTCGAGGGTACCGATGGTCAGCGCGCCGTTCAGGCCGAACTTCATGTTGCTGGTACCCGACGCCTCGAAGCCCGCCGTGGAAATCTGCTCCGACAAGTCCGCCGCCGGAATAATACTTTCCGCCAGGCTGACGTTGTAGTTGGGCAGGAACACCACCTTGAGCAGACCGCGCACGGTCGGGTCGTTGTTGACCACACGAGCGATGTCGTTGGTCAGCTTGATGATCAACTTGGCCTGGTGATAACTGGCAGCCGCCTTGCCGGCGAAAATTTTCACGCGGGGTACCCAGTCGATTTCCGGCTCGGCACGAATCGCCTGATAAAGCGCCACGGTGTGCAGCAGGTTGAGCAGCTGGCGTTTGTACTCGTGGATCCGCTTGACCTGCACGTCGAACATCGCCGCCGGGTTGACGGCGATACCCAGGCGCTCGTGAATGATGTAGGCCAGGGCCTTCTTGCTGTGCAGGCGCTGCTCGGCGAACGCCTTGCGGAAGGCGGCTTTCTCGGCGAAGGGTTCAAGCTCGAGCAAGCGCTCTTCCGGGTTGTCCAGCAGGTCCGGACCCAGGGCATTCACCAGCATTGAAGTCAGCTCGGAGTTGGCCTGGTAGAGCCAGCGGCGGAAGGTGATGCCGTTGGTCTTGTTGTTGATCCGCTCCGGGTACAGCTTGTGCAGCTCGGAGAACACGGTTTTGCGCATCAGCTGGGTGTGCAGGCCGGACACGCCATTGACGCTGTGGGAACCGAGGAACGCCAGGTTGCCCATGCGCACGCGGCGGCCATTGTCTTCCTCGATCAGCGACACCGCGCGCAACACGTCGAAGTCGTGTATGCCCTTGGCCCGCAACGAGTCGATGTGCTGGGCGTTGATCAGGTAGATGATCTGCATGTGTCGCGGCAGCATGCGTTCCATCAGGCCGACCGGCCAGGTCTCCAGCGCCTCGGGCAGCAGCGTGTGGTTGGTGTACGAGAGCGTATCGACCGTCACCTGCCACGCGGCATCCCATGCCACGTCATAGACGTCGACCAGTTGGCGCATCAGTTCGGCTACGGCGATCGATGGGTGCGTATCGTTGAGCTGGATCGCCGCGTGGTCACCCAGGGTCAGCACCGAGGTGTGCATGTTGCGGTGGCGGCGCAGCAGGTCCTGCAAGGAAGCAGCCACGAAAAAGTATTCCTGGCGCAAACGCAGTTCCTGCCCGGCTTCTGTGCTGTCCGCCGGGTAAAGCACACGGGAAATACTTTCGGCCCGGGCAACCTCGGCAACGGCGCCCAGGTGGTCACCGGCGTTGAAGCGCTCCAGGTGCAGATCTTCCATGGCGCGGGCGCGCCACAACCGCAGCGTGTTGACGCTCGCCCCGCGCCAGCCGACAACCGGGGTGTCGTAGGCAATGGCGCGAACGGTTTCTGCCGGTGTCCAGACCTGCTTGGTCTTGCCGTTCTCGTCAGTGACGGTCTCGACACTGCCACCAAAGCCGATCGGGTAAACCACTTCCGGGCGCTCGAACTCCCACGGGTTGCCGAAGTCCAGCCAATGCTCGGTTTGCTCCTGCTGCCAGCCATCCACGATGGCCTGGCGGAACAAACCATGCTCGTAACGAATGCCGTAGCCATGGCCGGCGATGCCGAGCGTCGACATGCTTTCCATGAAGCACGCGGCCAGGCGCCCGAGGCCGCCGTTACCCAGCGCCGCGTCAGGCTCCAGCAGGCGGATACGTTCAAGGTCGACACCCAGCTCGGTCAGCGCTTCGCGCGCAACATCAAGCAGGCCGAGGTTGCTCAGGCTGTCATAGAGCAGACGGCCGATGAGGAATTCCAGCGAGAGGTAATAAACGCGCTTCTGGCCTTTACGGTAGATCTGCCGGGTGTGATCCATCCAGTGCTCGACCATGTGATCGCGCGCCGCCAGGGCAATGGCTTCGAACCAGTCGTGGTCGAAGGCGTGATCCGGGTCTTTGCCCACCGCGTAGGTGAGTTTGGTCAAGACGGCGTCGCGGAATGCGGCCACCTCTGCTTCGCGAACAAGTGGTTCTTGAGTCATCGATAAGACCTCGAGCGAGCGTGGAGTAGTTGAGCCTAGACGGTCTGACAGGCCGTGGAGAGTCTGGTTCGGCAGTTTTTCCCGTTAGTGCGAGATAGGTCGACATTACCTTGTCGTATGCCGGAAAGAATGCAGGGCCCGTGCCGGATTAACGAAGCCGATAAGCCGCGCAGGAAAAAAACTGGCGAAAGGTTGTTCAAAAATCCACCAGTCCCGGTATGATCGCGCGCCCTGATGCACACGCTGGTAACAACCGATGATGAAACCCAACCTGATCGCCGCTGCGGAGATCGATCGCCTCGATACCTGGGCCAAGTATTCTGCACCGATGTGCGGCTCTTGTGTGTCCAGCTGCTGCACCCTGCCGGTCGAGGTCAAGATCAAGGACCTGATCCGGATCGGCATCGTCGACGAATTCGAGCGCGGCGAGCCGGCGAAAAACATTGCCAAGCGTCTGCAGAAGGAAGGGATCGTCGAGCGTTACAGCCAGAAGACCGAGATCTTCACCCTTCAGCGCATGAGCAACAACGATTGCCTGTACCTGGATCGTAAGAGCCGTCTGTGCACTATTTATGAAAAGCGCCCGGATACTTGCCGCAATCACCCCAAGATCGGGCCGCGGCCAGGGTATTGCGCTTACAAGCCCAAGGAAGTGGTGCGCGAGACCAGCAGCTCGCGGCGTACCCTTGAGAAGTTCTGATCCAGAATCTCGCTGACTGACCGGGCCTCATCGCTGGCAAGCCAGCTCCCACAGTAATTGCGGTGTTTGACGCTGAACACTGTGGGAGCTGGCTTGCCAGCGATGGCATCGGCCCTGACAACATCGAAATCCCAGACAAACAAAAACGCCCCCGATCTCGCGATGGGGGGCGTTTTTTTGTCTGCTAACTAAACGACTTAGTTACCGGACTTCTTGGCAGCGCGGGTACGCTCGCTTTCGCCCAGGATCTTCTTACGAAGACGGATGGACTTAGGAGTGACTTCGCACAATTCGTCTTCTTGAACGAATTCCAGAGCTTGTTCCAGGGTGAAACGGATAGGCGGAACCAGAGCGATGGTTTCGTCTTTACCCGAAGCACGCATGTTGTCGAGCTTCTTGCCTTTGGTTGGGTTGACGCCCAGGTCGTTGTCGCGGCTGTTGATGCCGACGATTTGACCTTCGTACACGTCTTCACCGTGACCCAGGAACAGTTTGCCACGAGCTTGCAGGGTTTCCAGCGAGTAAGTCAGAGCCTTACCGGTAGCAACCGAAACCAGCACGCCGTTCTGACGGCCGGACATGTCGCCGGACTTCATCACGTCGTAACGGTCGAAGATCGAGGTCAGGATGCCTGCACCGGAGGTCAGGGTCAGGAACTCGTTACGGAAACCGATCAGGCCACGTGCCGGGATGTTGTACTCAAGGCGCACACGGCCCTTGCCATCCGGAACCATGTTGGTCAGGTCGCCTTTACGGATACCGATCTGCTCCATGATCGAACCTTGCGATTCTTCCGGCAGGTCGATGGTCACGTTTTCGTACGGTTCGTGCTTCACGCCGTCAACCATGCGGATGATCACTTCCGGACGACCAACACCCATTTCG
Organism: Pseudomonas sp. TMW22090; assembly: GCF_022496665.1. Classification (NCBI taxonomy): domain Bacteria; kingdom Pseudomonadati; phylum Pseudomonadota; class Gammaproteobacteria; order Pseudomonadales; family Pseudomonadaceae; genus Pseudomonas; species Pseudomonas sp. TMW22090. The sequence goes on along the minus strand of NZ_SCFH01000005.1, from coordinate 206,185 downwards.
AAGCCTTCGCGACGCATGGTTTCGATCAGTACGGACAAATGCAGCTCACCACGGCCGGAGACCTTGAACTTGTCGGCGGTGTCGCCTTCTTCAACGCGCAGGGCAACGTTGTAGAGCAGTTCCTTGTCCAGACGTTCTTTGATGTTACGGCTGGTGACGAACTTGCCTTCACGGCCGCAGAACGGCGAGTCGTTAACCTGGAAGGTCATCGAAACGGTTGGTTCATCAACGGTCAGCGGCTTCATCGCTTCAACGTTCTGTGGGTCGCACAGGGTGTCGGAGATGAACAGCGACTCGAAGCCGCTGATGCAGACGATGTCGCCGGCAGCTGCTTCTTCAACGTCAATGCGGTGCAGACCGTGGTGACCCATCAGTTTCAGGATACGGCCGTTACGGCGCTTGCCGTCAGCGTCGATCGCAACAACCTGGGTGTTCGGCTTGACGCGACCACGAGCGATACGGCCAACGCCGATAATGCCCAGGAAGCTGTTGTAGTCCAGTGCCGAGATTTGCATCTGGAACGGGCCGTCACGGTCAACTTTCGGTGCTGGTACGTTGTCGACGATCGACTGGTACAGCGGAGTCATGTCTTCAGCCATGTCGGTGTGATCCAGACCGGCAATGCCGTTCAGGGCCGAGGCGTAGACGACTTTGAAGTCCAGCTGTTCTTCGGTGGCACCGAGGTTGTCGAACAGGTCGAAGATCTGGTCCAGAACCCAGTCCGGACGCGCGCCTGGACGGTCAACCTTGTTGATGACCACGATCGGACGCAGGCCGGCTTCGAAAGCCTTCTTGGTCACGAAACGGGTTTGCGGCATAGGGCCGTCTTGAGCGTCAACCAGCAGCAGAACGGAGTCAACCATCGACATTACGCGTTCAACTTCGCCGCCGAAGTCGGCGTGGCCCGGGGTGTCCACGATGTTGATGTGGTAGCCGTTCCAGTTGATGGCGGTGTTTTTCGCCAGAATGGTAATACCGCGCTCTTTCTCCTGGTCGTTGGAGTCCATCACGCGCTCGTCGTTGAGCTCGTTGCGCTCCAGGGTGCCGGATTGACGCAAGAGTTTGTCTACCAGGGTGGTTTTACCATGGTCAACGTGAGCAATGATGGCGATGTTGCGTAGATTTTCGATCACTTGTGTATCTCGATCAGAGGATTCGGTGTGCTGACAAGTCTTGGCAGCGATTAACAGTAGAGTCAGGCCTTGCCGTTACAGCTTGACGGCAGAGTCGGGGGGCCGGTGACGCAGGCCACAGGCAAACAGCCCCGGGCTCTTAGCTCGGTCGATAAACGCGCACATTGGCATGCCCCTCACTGAGCAAATGGTGGGCATGCAGGCGACTCATCACGCCTTTGTCGCAATACAGCAGGTACTGGCGAGTAGGGTCCAGTTCCTTGAAACGAGCGTTCAATGCATAAAACGGCATCGTTTGTACCTCAATGCCCGCGAGGTCCAGCGGCTCGTCTTCAGCGGCATCCGGATGACGGATGTCGATGACGATCTGACCTGCCAGTGCTTCGCCGACTTCTTCGATTTGCAAGTCCTGGCCCAATTCGTCGATCACGCGATCGATCGGTACCAGCTTGGCGTTCTCAAGCGCACGCTCGAGAACCGCCATGTCGAATTCTTTCTCTTCGTGCTCCACGCGCGGACGCTTGGCGTGGGTCTTGGGGTTCACCGAGATGACCCCGCAATATTCCGGCATGTGCTTGGCGAAATCGGCCGTACCGATTTCGTTGGCCAGATCGATGATGTCCTGCTTGTGGCTGGCGATCAGCGGTCGCAAGACCAGCTTGTCAGTCACGCAGTCGATCACGGACAGGTTCGGCAGCGTCTGGCTCGACACCTGGGAAATCGCTTCACCGGTGACCAGCGCCTCGATCTCCAGCCGATCGGCAATACGGGAAGCAGCGCGCAACATCATACGCTTCAAAACTACGCCCATATGACTGTTATCGACTTTCCCGAGAATTTCTCCCAGTACTTCCTCGAACGGCACACTGACAAATAACACGCGTTGGGAGCTGCCGTACTTCTTCCAGATGAAGTGCGCGACCTCCATCACCCCCAATTCATGGGCCCGCCCGCCCAGGTTGAAGAAGCAGAAATGGCTCATCAGCCCGCGGCGCATGATCTGGTAGGCGGCCACCGTTGAATCGAAGCCACCGGACATCAGCACAAGCGTCTGCTCCAGGGCACCCAGCGGATAACCGCCGATGCTGTTGTGCTGGTTGTGGATCACGAACAACCGTTTGTCGCGAATTTCGATACGAACTTCGATTTGCGGCTCTTTCAGCGAGATTCCGGCGGCGCCGCACTGACGACGCAGCTGGCTGCCGACGTATTTCTCGACATCCATGGAGCTGAATTCATGCTTGCCGGCGCGCTTGCAGCGCACCGAAAAAATCTTCCCGGCCAGGGCATCACCGAAGTGCAGCTTGCACTTGGCGACGATGTCGTCGAAGTCACCCAATGGGTACTCGTCGACCTGCAGGAAATGCGCAATGCCCGGCATGCAGCTCAGGCGCTCGGTCATCTCCTTCAGGGCCTTGGGCTCGCTCACGCGGGTTTCCAGCTCGAGATTGTCCCACACACCGTTCACCACCACGGCCGGGTCCAGGTCGCGGAGCACGGTGCGGATGTTCTTGGCCAACTGGCGGATGAAACGCATCCGTACCGGGCGGCTCTTGATGGTGATCTCGGGGAAGACTTTTACGATTAGTTTCATGAAAACAGCGCGCGCTGGGCCAGCCGAAAAAGGGGGGCGCGGATTATAGCGGAAATTGCTCAAGGTTTAACCAGTTAATATGCAGAACCTTTGCCGCGCACCAAAACGGGTCATTTGTGTGATTATGCGCCACATAAAGGGGCGAGTTTTGCCGTTTATGAACGCCATACATCTATATAAGCGTGAATATGGGGCGAAAAACCCATGCTGGGGCACTGGCATGCAATTTGCTCCCTTGTGAGGCAGGTTGCCTTGGCAGAGTATTCGCGCCGGCATCACCCACATTCCAAGGGCCATCCACTACCAAAGCCCGAAGCCACCCGGAGGACACTATGTCGAAGTCGGTTCAACTCATCAAAGATCATGACGTCAAGTGGATTGATCTGCGCTTCACAGACACCAAAGGCACTCAGCACCACGTGACCATGCCGGCTCGCGACGCGCTGGATGAAGCTTTCTTCGAAGAAGGAAAAATGTTCGACGGTTCCTCCATCGCTGGCTGGAAAGGCATCGAAGCCTCCGACATGATCCTGCTGCCAGACGACAGCACGGCCGTTCTCGACCCGTTCACCGAAGACCCAACGCTGATCCTGGTCTGCAACGTGATCGACCCGTCGACCATGCAAGGCTATGACCGCGACCCGCGCGCCATCGCCCACCGCGCCGAGGAATACCTGAAGTCGACCGGTATCGGCGACACCGTATTCGTTGGCCCGGAGCCAGAATTCTTCATCTTCGACCAAGTGAAGTTCAAGTCCGACATCTCCGGCTCGATGTTCAAGATTTACTCCGAACAAGGTTCGTGGATGTCCGACCAGGACATCGAAGGCGGCAACCATGGCCACCGTCCAGGTATCAAAGGCGGCTACTTCCCGGTTCCACCGTTCGACCACGACCACGAAATCCGTACCTCCATGTGCAACGCCATGGAAGAAATGGGCCTGACCATCGAAGTTCACCACCACGAAGTGGCGACTGCCGGCCAGAACGAAATCGGTGTGAAGTTCAACACCCTGGTAGCCAAGGCTGACGAAGTTCAGACCCTGAAATACTGCGTACACAACGTTGCTGTCGCCTACGGCCGCACCGCGACCTTCATGCCTAAGCCACTGTACGGCGATAACGGCTCGGGTATGCACGTTCACCTGTCCATCGCCAAAGATGGCAAGAACACCTTCGCAGGTGAAGGCTATGCCGGCCTGTCCGACACCGCCCTGTACTTCATCGGCGGCATCATCAAGCACGGTAAGGCCCTGAACGGCTTCACCAACCCGTCGACCAACTCCTACAAGCGTCTGGTCCCAGGTTTCGAAGCACCGGTCATGCTGGCCTACTCGGCTCGCAACCGTTCCGCTTCGATCCGTATTCCTTACGTGTCGAGCCCACGCGCTCGCCGTATCGAAGCCCGCTTCCCGGATCCAGCAGCCAACCCGTACCTGGGCTTCGCTGCACTGCTGATGGCTGGCCTGGACGGCATCCAGAACAAGATCCACCCTGGCGACGCAGCTGACAAAAACCTGTACGACCTGCCGCCTGAAGAGGCCAAAGAGATCCCACAAGTTTGCGGCAGCCTGAAAGAAGCCCTGGAAGAGCTGGACAAAGGTCGCGCGTTCCTGACCAAAGGCGGCGTGTTCTCCGACGACTTCATCGACGCTTACATCGCTCTGAAAAGCGAAGAAGAAATCAAGGTCCGCACCTTCGTACACCCACTGGAATACGAGCTGTACTACAGCTGCTGATCCGGTAGCGCCAGCACTCGCGGCGTGACAAAAAGAGGCCTCCTTCGGGAGGCCTTTTTTATGCGTACAAGATCAAAAAATCGCAGCCTTCGGCAGCGCCCACAGGCGCGTAGGAGCTGCCGAAGGCTGCGATCTTTGCTCCTGCTTTTTCATACCGAAATATTAACGAGTTGGGTCAAGCGCCAGCCCTGACCTATGCTGCACCCCAACGCCTTCGCTTCTGGTCGATTTTATGGGTCGTGTTTTTTTACTGTTGTTGCTGCTGATTGCCCTGCCCGCCGCAGCGCAGATCTACAAGTACACCGACGCCAATGGCAACACCGCCTACAGCAACCAACCGCCCGATGGCGTCGTGGCGCAGCCGGTCGAGCTACCTCCGCTAAACAGCGTCGAATCACAACCACCCGCTGCGCCGCCTGTTGACGCCGTCACTGACGAACAGCCGCGCAGCGCATACGAAGTGCTGGAATTGACCAACCTGCCCACCAGCGAAGCGTTACGCGCCAATAACGGCACCTTCACCGTGAACGTGTTGATCAAACCACGCCTGCAGGGCCCGCATCTGTTCCGGCTGCTGCTGGATGACCAGCCCTACGGCCAGCCTGGCAACGTGCCAGTCCTGCAGTTGGTAAACATCGATCGTGGCACCCACAGCCTCGCGGTACAGGTGATCAGCGGGGAAAACGTCGTGCAGCAAAGCCCGACCGTGACCTTCACCGTGCAGCGAGTCCACAAGCCTTGAAAGGGTGGCTGTTGGCCGGACTGCTGATTGCGCTGCCCGCGTCGGCAGAAATATTTACCTACGTCGATGCCCAGGGCAATCGGGTCTTCACCGATCAGCCCGGCTCCGGCAACGCGAAGCGCGTACCGCTGGTGCCGGGTAATCGCATGTCCGCCAATCCGGGCAACGCCAAACCGGCGACACCCAGACAACAAGCCGCAGCGCCCTCCCTTTTTCGCTACGACCTGCTGAGGGTGCTGGTACCCGAACCTGACGCCACGCTGCGCAGCAGCGCCGGTGAACTGATCGTCAGTGTGACCAGCGAGCCCGGCCTGCAACGGGGTCACCGGTACCGCCTGCTGCTGGACGGCAAACCCACCGCCGAACCCGGCCTCAGCCCGGTTTTTGCCCTGACCAACGTCGATCGCGGCACTCACAACCTGTCCGTTGAAATCCTCGACCAGCAAGGACGCACCGTAGAGCGCACCGCCAACCAGCCCTTTCATATGCTGCGAATTTCCCTTGCCCAGAAACGCCAGGTCAAACCCTGCGCCCTTACCGACTTCGGCCAGCGCCCGGAGTGCCCGCTCAAGGACAAACCCGAAGAGGAGAAAAATCCCTTTCTGAAGTTCTTTTAGCCCTCAGTCTGCTTGCGCACTATATTGGTGCGCACAGAGGCGCAGTACCCACTTCTCATCCCATTTTGGTTCGAAACTACCCGTCGAAGCTGGCAAAACGCCACGCAAAAGAGCGTCAAACGCCTGTTTCAGGCGATCGACGCTTCTTTTCAGAGCCTTGGTTTGTTTTTTGCATTTTCCAGTCACAAACGCTTTTTTCTTGCGCACGCCCTGCTCCAAAAGAGGTCCTGATGACCATTAGCGACGCACTGCACCGCTTGCTGCTCGACAACCTGACTACCGCCACCATCCTGCTCGACGCACAACTGCGCCTGGAGTACATGAACCCGGCGGCAGAAATGCTCCTGGCAATCAGCGGGCAGCGCAGTCACGGGCAATTCATCAGTGAATTGTTCACCGAGTCCACCGAAGCGCTGAATTCCCTGCGCCAGGCTGTTGAACAGGCTCACCCATTCACCAAGCGCGAAGCGATGCTCACCGCCCTCACCGGCCAGACCCTGACCGTCGATTACGCCGTGACGCCGATCCTCTCCAACGGCGACACCATGCTGCTGCTCGAGGTCCACCCGCGGGATCGCCTGTTGCGCATCACCAAGGAAGAGGCGCAACTGTCGAAACAGGAGACCAGCAAGATGCTGGTGCGTGGCCTGGCGCACGAGATCAAGAACCCGCTGGGCGGGATTCGTGGCGCAGCGCAACTGCTGGCCCGTGAACTGCCCGAGGAAAGCCTGCGCGACTACACCAACGTGATCATCGAAGAAGCCGATCGCTTGCGCAACCTGGTGGATCGCATGCTCGGCTCGAACAAGCTGCCATCGCTGGCCATGTGCAACATTCACGAAGTGCTAGAGCGCGTCTGCCATCTGGTGGAAGCCGAAAGCCAGGGTTGCATCAACCTGGTGCGCGACTATGACCCAAGCATTCCCGATGTCCTGATCGATCGTGAGCAGATGATTCAGGCGGTATTGAACATCGTGCGCAATGCGATGCAGGCCATCAGCAGCCAGAATGAGCTGCGCCTTGGCCGCATCAGCCTGCGTACCCGGGCCATGCGCCAGTTCACCATCGGCCACGTGCGTCACCGCCTGGTCACCAAGATCGAGATCATCGACAACGGTCCCGGCATACCGGCGGAACTTCAGGAAACCATCTTCTTTCCCATGGTCAGCGGCCGCCCGGACGGTACCGGGCTGGGCCTGGCCATTACCCAGAACATCATCAGCCAGCACCAGGGCCTGATCGAGTGTGACAGCCACCCAGGCCACACCACCTTCTCGATCTTTCTGCCACTGGAACAAGGAGCCACATCGACATGAGCCGTAGTGAAACCGTGTGGATCGTCGATGACGACCGTTCTATCCGTTGGGTCCTGGAAAAAGCCTTGCAGCAGGAAGGCATGACCACGCAAAGCTTCGACAGCGCCGATGGCGTGATGAGCCGCCTGGCGCGCCAGCAGCCGGACGTGATCATCTCTGACATTCGCATGCCCGGCGCCAGCGGTCTGGACCTTCTGGCGCGGATTCGCGAACAGCACCCACGGCTGCCAGTGATCATCATGACCGCTCACTCCGATCTGGACAGCGCTGTCGCGTCCTATCAGGGCGGCGCGTTCGAGTACCTGCCAAAACCGTTCGACGTCGACGAAGCCGTATCGCTGGTCAAGCGGGCGAACCAGCACGCCCAGGAGCAGCAAGGTCTTGAAGTCGTTCCGACCCTGACCCGCACTCCGGAAATCATCGGTGAAGCGCCGGCGATGCAGGAAGTGTTTCGCGCCATCGGACGCTTGAGCCACTCCAACATCACCGTGCTGATCAACGGCGAATCCGGCACCGGCAAGGAACTGGTCGCCCACGCCCTGCATCGCCACAGCCCACGGGCAGCCTCGCCGTTCATCGCGCTGAACATGGCGGCAATCCCCAAGGATTTGATGGAATCGGAGTTGTTCGGCCATGAGAAAGGCGCCTTCACCGGCGCCGCCAATCTGCGCCGCGGGCGTTTCGAACAGGCAGATGGCGGCACGCTGTTCCTCGATGAAATCGGGGACATGCCGGCGGATACCCAGACCCGTTTGCTGCGGGTTCTGGCCGACGGCGAGTTTTATCGGGTAGGGGGGCACACGCCGGTCAAGGTGGATGTACGCATCATCGCCGCGACTCACCAGAATCTGGAAACCCTGGTGCACGCGGGTAAATTCCGCGAAGACTTGTTCCACCGCCTCAACGTCATCCGCATCCACATTCCACGACTGTCGGACCGCCGCGAAGACATCCCGACCCTGGCCAAGCACTTCCTCGCCCGCGCTGCCCAGGAACTGGCAGTGGAGCCCAAGCTGCTCAAGAGCGAGACCGAGGAGTACCTGAAGAACCTGCCGTGGGGCGGCAACGTGCGTCAGCTGGAGAACACCTGCCGCTGGATTACGGTGATGGCTTCCGGTCGCGAAGTGCACATTAGCGACCTGCCGCCGGAACTGTTGAACCTGCCTCAGGATTCGGCCCCGGTGACCAACTGGGAGCAGGCGCTGCGCCAGTGGGCAGACCAGGCACTGGCCCGTGGCCAGTCGAGCCTGCTCGACAGCGCGGTGCCGGCGTTTGAACGGATCATGATCGAGACCGCCCTCAAGCACACGGCTGGCCGCCGGCGTGATGCCGCGGTATTGCTGGGCTGGGGGCGCAACACCCTGACTCGCAAGATCAAGGAATTGGGGATGAAGGTTGATGGTGGGGATGATGATGAGGGGGAAGAGGGCTAAGTACCCTGTAAATCATCGTCGCTGCATAGATCCATTCGCGGGCAAGCCCGCTCCCACAGAGAACCCGGTGTTTTCACGATTGCGTGAACAACACTGGCCCCTGTGGGAGCGGGCTTGCCCGCGATGCTTTTGGCCCCACCGTGCACCGACTGAATGCACCGTGAACCGCAATCGCGCACGAATGCTGATTTAAAACCCCGCCTGCTTTCGCAATCGAACCCTGACCGAAAAAACACGAAAGCCCCGGAATACGGGGCTTTCGACGTTTCAACTCGGCTCTCTGTTTCAACTTGTTAAAAACTGGCACGCCCCCTGCAATAGTCCATTCAGTGAATCAGTTCACTACCCAGTTTCGGGGACCTTGGTACAGGCAGGCCGGGGATTCCCCTCTTTACACCGGGCTCACACCGCACAAGCGACGAGCCCAAACAGTTTTGGGGCCCTTGATACAGGCAGGTCAGGGGTTCCTTCTTTACACCGGGCTTTCGTCGCCATGCGCGAGCCCTGCCGTTTTGGGAACCTTGGTACAGGCAGGCCGGGGATTCCTTCTTTACACCGGGCTCTCGTCGCCATGCGCGAGCCCTGCCGTTTCGGGAACCTTGGTACAGGCAGGCCGGGGATTCCCTCTTTTATTGCTCCCGGAGATGGATCTCCAGCCGCCAGCGGTCATCGACCTCGCTACCGACCCACTCGCCCTGCAGTGGCCGGGCAGCCACCAAGGTCAGCAACAATCCCCCATCACTCAAACGCACTCGCCAGTTCACGCTTTTATCATTGAGCTTGAGCTGCCCTTTCTGCGCCTTGCCTTCGGCCGCGAACAGCAGCGCAAGGCTGCCGTCGACGATCTCGCCATGGGTCTTGGGTTCGTTGCTGAACCACACGACCAATCCGTCACTCGTCACCTCGACCTGCTGCAGTTCACTGGGGTCGGGTGTGGTCAGGCGGCCAATCATCAGCCCGACCATGACACCGACTATCGCCAAAGAACCCATCACGCGCGGGAATAGTTTCGAACGCCGATCCTCGGGCGGCGTAGAATGCCGGTCATCTTTATCTTCGGAGCCGTGCATGTTTCACGTCATCCTCTTCCAACCAGAAATTCCGCCGAATACCGGCAACGTTATCAGGCTGTGCGCCAACAGTGGCTGCCACCTGCATTTGATCGAGCCGCTGGGCTTCGAGATGGACGACAAGCGTCTGCGCAGGGCGGGCCTCGACTACCACGAGTATGCCACCCTGCAACGTCACGCCGACCTCGCCAGCTGCCTGGAAAGCCTCGGTCACCCGCGCCTGTTCGCCTTCACCACCAAGGGCTCGCGACCGTTCCACGATGCCAGCTTCGCCGAGGGCGACGCCTTCCTGTTCGGTCCGGAGAGCCGGGGCCTGCCGGCCGAGGTGCTGGACGCCCTGCCCGGCGAGCAACGCCTTCGGTTACCGATGCGCGAAGGCTGCCGCAGCCTGAACCTGTCGAACACCGTGGCGGTGGCCGTGTACGAAGGCTGGCGCCAGCTCGGCTTCAAGTAACCCGAAGATTATTTTCGCCTGACAGAAACAATCGCGGGCAAGCCCGCTCCCACAGGTTTTGCTCAATCCTGTGGGAGCGGGCTTGCCCGCGATTTGCAGCAGCGCCGCTTATTGAACGGTCGGAGTCTCGCCAGCTGCCTGCATGCGCTGCAGCTCTTGCGCGTACAGCGCATCGAAGTTCACCGGAGCCAGCATCAGGGCCGGGAACGAGCCGCGGGTTACCAGGCTGTCCAGGGTTTCGCGAGCGTACGGGAACAGGATGTTCGGGCAGAACGCACCCAGGGTGTGGCTCATCGAAGCGTCGTCCAGGTTCTTGATCAGGAAGATCCCGGCCTGTTGTACTTCAGCGATAAAGGCGACTTCGCCGCTCTCACCGTTCTTCACGGTCACCGACAAGGTCAGCACGACTTCGTGGAAGTCACCTTCCAGGGCCTTCTGGCGAGTGTTCAGATCCAGACCGACGCTCGGCTCCCACTGCTGGCGGAAGATCGCCGGGCTTTTCGGGGCTTCGAAGGACAAGTCACGTACATAGATGCGCTGCAAGGAGAATTGCGGTGCGGTTTCTTCTTCGCTAGCTGCAGTGTTCTGTTGGTCAGTCATCTCAGATCCTTTCTGATCTTGGGTCTTATAGGGAAGGCGTCAGGCCTTGAGCAGGGCGTCGAGCTTGCCGGCGCGCTCAAGGGCAAATAAATCATCACAGCCACCGATGTGGCGCTCGCCGATCCAGATCTGCGGGACGGAGGTCCGTCCGGCTTTCTGGGCCATGGCGGCGCGAACCTGCGGCTTGCCATCGACCTTGATCTCTTCGAAGGCCACGCCTTTGTTCTCGAGCAGATACTTGGCGCGCGAGCAGTAAGGGCAGTAATCGCTGGAATAGACGACGACGTTGCTCATATCACTTCACCAGCGGCAGGTTGTCGCCTTTCCAGCTGGAGATCCCGCCGGACAGCTTGGCGGCGGTGAAGCCGGATTTCATCAGTTCACGGGCGTGAGTGCCAGCGGTCTGACCCATGGCGTCGACCAGGATGATGGTCTTGGCCTTGTGCTTTTCCAGTTCGCCGACACGAGCAGTCAGTTTGTCGTGAGGAATATTCAGCGCGCCGACAATGTGACCGGCGGCGAAGTCCTTGGCCGGACGAATGTCGATCACCACGCCTGCGTCCTTGTTGACCAGCCCGGTCAGTTCACCGGTGCTCAGGCTACGACCGCCGCCCTTCATTTCATGGGCGATCAGCAGAGCCAGCAGAACGGCGAAGATACCGACAAGCAGATAGTGAGTGGTGGCAAATGCAATCAGGTGATCAACCATTGAAGGAGGTTCCAGGGCGTTAAAATGTCGGCCAGTATACACAGCCCCTATGGTGGGCCAAACCCCGTCCGGCGGTGACGCAGCAGGAACTTACCTTTAAACTGCCACTCCCTTTTCCATTGCCCTCTTTTAACTCAGCCACGAGTGGAATCCATGACTACCACGCCTAAACCTTTGGTCCTGATCATCCTCGACGGCTTCGGTCACAGTGAGAGCCCTGAATCCAACGCCGTATTCGCCGCGAAGAAGCCTGTGCTGGACCGCCTGACGGCCTCCGTACCCAACGGCCTGATCTCCGGCAGCGGCATGGACGTCGGCTTGCCGGATGGCCAGATGGGCAACTCCGAAGTCGGTCACATGAACCTGGGTGCCGGCCGCGTTGTGTATCAGGACTTCACTCGCGTGACCAAATCGATTCGGGACGGCGAGTTCTTTGAAAACCCGACCATCTGCGCTGCCGTGGATAAAGCCGTGGCTGCCGGCAAAGCCGTGCACTTCATGGGCCTGCTGTCTGACGGCGGCGTTCACAGCCACCAGGACCACCTGGTGGCCATGGCGGAACTGGCCTACAAGCGCGGCGCCGAGAAAATCTACCTGCATGCCTTCCTCGACGGCCGCGACACCCCGCCGAAAAGTGCCCAGTCGTCCATCGAATTGCTCGATGCCAGCTTCCAGGCCCTCGGTAAAGGCCGCATCGCCAGCATCATCGGCCGTTATTTCGCCATGGACCGCGACAATCGCTGGGACCGCGTAGCCCAGGCTTACAACCTGATCGTCGATGGCAACGGCGAGTTCAATGCCGCCACTGCCCAGGAAGGTCTGCAAGCCGCCTACGACCGTGGCGAGAGCGACGAATTCGTCAAGGCCACCTCCATCGGTGAGCCGGTCAAGGTCGAAGACGGCGATGCCGTGGTGTTCATGAACTTCCGCGCCGACCGCGCCCGGGAACTGACCCGAGTGTTCGTCGAGGACGATTTCAAGGAATTTGCCCGCGCCCGCCAGCCGAAACTGTCCGGTTTTGTCATGCTGACCCAATATGCCGCCAGCATCCCTGCCCCATCGGCTTTCGCCGCAGGCAGCCTGGACAACGTACTGGGCGATTACCTGGCGAAAAACGGCAAGACCCAGCTGCGCATCGCCGAAACCGAGAAATATGCTCACGTGACCTTCTTCTTCTCCGGCGGGCGCGAAGAACCGTTCCCGGGCGAAGAGCGCATCCTGATCCCGTCGCCCAAAGTCGCCACCTACGACCTGCAGCCGGAAATGAGCGCACCGGAAGTCACAGACCGGATCGTCGACGCCATTGAAAACCAGCGTTATGACGTGATCGTGGTCAACTACGCCAACGGCGACATGGTCGGCCATAGCGGCGTATTCGATGCAGCAGTCAAGGCGGTTGAGTGCCTGGACCTGTGCGTGGGCCGAATCGTGGACGCGCTGGAAAAAGTGGGCGGCGAAGCGCTGATCACCGCCGACCACGGCAACGTCGAGAAAATGGCCGACGAAGAAACCCACCAGGCTCACACGGCGCACACCACCGAGCCGGTGCCGTTCATTTATGTCGGTAAACGTGACTTCAAGGTACGTGATGGCGGCGTACTGGCGGATGTGGCGCCAACCATGTTGATGCTGATGGGTCTGGAAAAACCGGCCGAAATGACCGGCACATCGATACTGGTGTAATCCGTCCGCACAAACATCGCAAAACCCTGTGGGAGCTGGCTTGCCAGCGGTAGCGATCTGACACCAACCTCAATGTTGAATGTTCAGACGCCATCGCCGGCAAGCCAGCTCCCACAGTGGCTTATGGCGTTTTCGCAACGGAATCTGGCCTGTTGCTTGTCCCGGTTATCACACAGCCCCAATTGGGCATTTTTTTTGCCGCGCTTGGCGGGCATACTAGGCCGTCCCTTTCCCTGGTGTCGCCCGCCTTTATGCTTCGCGTCCTGATAGCCCTTGCCCTGACTTGCCTGCTCCAACCGGCCTTCGCTGACGAGCGCGCGCAAACCCAACAGCAGTTGGACGCCACGCGTCAGGACATTGCCGAGCTGAAGAAACTGCTGGGCAAGCTCCAGCAGGAAAAATCCGGCGTGCAAAAGGACCTCAAAGGCACCGAGACGGAAATGGGCAAGCTCGAAAAGCAGGTCGATGCCCTGCAAAAAGAGCTGAAGAAAAGCGAATCCGAGCTGCAGCGACTCGATGCCGAGAAAAAAAAACTCCAGAGCGCGCGCATTGAACAGCAACGACTGATTGCCATCCAGGCCCGAGCGGCCTATCAGAACGGGCGCCAGGAGTACCTCAAGCTGCTGCTTAACCAGCAGAACCCGGAAAGATTCGCCCGCACCCTCACCTATTACGACTACCTGAGCCAGGCCCGCCTGGAGCAGTTGAAAAACTTCAACGAAACCTTGCGCCAGCTGGCCAATGTCGAAAAAGACATCGACATGCAGCAGGCTCAACTGCTGGTGCAGAAAAGTAGCCTGGACAGCCAGCGAGACGAGCTCGAAAAGGTTCGCCAGGAGCGCCAGCAAGTGCTCGCCAAGCTCAACCTCGACGTCAAGGCCCGCGACCAGAAGCTGGCGGCACGGGAGCAGGATCAGGCAGACCTGTCTAAAGTCCTTAAAACCATCGAAGAAACCCTGGCCCGTCAGGCCCGAGAGGCAGAAGAAGCGCGGCAAAAAGCGCTGATCGCCCAGCAGGAAGCCGAAAAAAAGCGTTTACGTGAGGCCCAGGCAGCAGCAGAAGACAACACTGACGCCCCACGCAAACAGGTCAAATCAACACCCGGCGCGCTGGTCTCCAGCTCAGGCGAAACCTTCGGTGGTGCTTTTGCTTCCACTCGGGGAAAACTTCCATGGCCTGTTGATGGTCGATTGCTGGCACGCTTTGGCGAATCCCGTGGTGATGACGCTCGAACCAAGTGGGACGGCGTAATGATCAGTGCTTCCGCCGGCAGCCAGGTGCATGCCGTGCACGGTGGTCGTGTGGTGTTTGCCGATTGGCTGCGCGGTGCCGGACTGCTGGTTATCCTGGATCACGGCAACGGTTTCCTGAGTCTTTATGGTCACAACCAGACGCTGTTGAAGTCTGCAGGTGACGTGGTTAAAGCCGGTGAGTCCATCTCCACTGTCGGTAGCAGTGGCGGGCAGGACACTCCGGCGTTGTATTTCGCTATTCGTCAGCAGGGTCACCCGAGTGATCCCGCGCAATGGTGCCGCGCGCAAGGATAAGCACGCCATCTACTTCAGGAGTTCGTTCGACATGCTGCATCTGTCCCGCCTTACCTCGCTGGCCCTGACGATCGCCCTGGTGATCGGCGCGCCTCTGGCGTTTGCCGCTCAACCGGCCCCGGTAGTCGCGCCTGCGGGCACTGCTGCGACCACCAAGGCGCCTTTGCCGCTGGAAGAGTTGCGCACCTTTGCCGAGGTCATGGACCGGATCAAGGCCGCCTATGTCGAACCTGTTGACGACAAGACCCTGCTGGAAAATGCCATCAAGGGCATGCTCAGCAACCTTGACCCGCACTCCGCCTACCTGGGCCCGGAAGATTTTGCCGAGCTGCAGGAAAGCACCAGCGGCGAATTTGGCGGCCTGGGTATCGAAGTCGGCGCCGAGGACGGTTTCATCAAGGTGGTTTCGCCGATCGATGACACCCCTGCGTCCAAGGCCGGCATCCAGGCTGGCGACTTCATCGTCAAAATCAACGGCCAGCCCACCCGCGGCCAGAGCATGACCGAAGCCGTGGATCTGATGCGCGGCAAAATCGGCCAGAAAATCACCCTGACCCTGGTGCGCGACGGCGGCACGCCGTTCGACGTGACCCTGGCCCGCGCCATCATCCAGGTCAAGAGCGTCAAGGCACAGCTGCTGGAGTCGGGCTACGGCTATATCCGCATCACCCAGTTCCAGGTCAAGACCGGCGAAGAGGTCTCCAAGGCCCTGGCCAAGCTGCGCAAGGACAACGGCAAGAAACTCAAGGGCGTCATTCTCGACCTGCGCAACAACCCGGGCGGCGTACTGCAATCGGCGGTGGAAGTGGTCGACCACTTCATCACCAAAGGCCTGATCGTCTACACCAAGGGCCGCATCGCCAACTCCGAGCTGCGCTTCTCGGCCACTGGCAAGGATGAAAGCGAAGCCGTGCCAATGGTCGTGCTGATCAACGGCGGCAGCGCCTCGGCCTCGGAGATTGTCGCCGGCGCCCTGCAGGATCAGAAACGTGCAGTCATCATGGGCACCACCAGTTTCGGCAAAGGCTCGGTGCAAACCGTGCTGCCGCTGAACAACGATCGCGCCCTGAAGATCACCACGGCGCTGTACTACACGCCGAACGGCCGCTCGATCCAGGCCCAGGGCATCGTCCCGGACATCGAAGTGCGCAAGGCGAAGATCACCAGCGAGCAGGACGGCGACTACTTCAAGGAAGCCGATCTGCAAGGTCACCTGGGCAACGGCAATGGCGGCGAAGACAAGCCGACCGGCTCCGGCGGCAAAGCCAAGGCGATGCCGCAGGATGATGATTACCAGCTGGCCCAGGCGCTCAGCCTGCTCAAGGGTTTGAGCATCACTTCTGGCCGCTGAGATGTGCGTGCGGTTGCTGCTCGCCCTGTTGTGCTGCCTGGCGGGTGTTGCTCACGCAACGCCCGCCGCCAACACGGCGCACAAGGCCTACATCAGCCTGATCATTGACGACCTGGGGCAGAACCTGCCCCGGGACCGTCGAGTGCTTGCCCTGCCCGGCCCCGTGACGGCGGCGATCATGCCCGACACGCCCCACGCCACCGAGTTTGCCCGTGAAGCCCACCGCGCCGGCAAGATCGTGATCCTGCACATGCCCATGGACCCGGCCACCGGCCCGTTCGCCTGGCATCCCGAGCTGCCCATCGAAGAACTTGAGAAACGCCTCAATGCGGCGTTCAAGGTCGTGCCTTATACCGCCGGCATCAACAACCATATGGGCAGCCGCATGACCGCTCAGCGACCGGCCATGGCCTGGTTGATGGCGCAGTTGCAGCGCCGGCACAAGCTGTTCGTCGACAGCCGCACCAGCGCGCAGACGGTTGCGGCGGCCGAGGCGCAGAAGATTGGGTTGGCGAGCGTTTCGCGGGATGTATTCCTGGATGATGAGCGCACTGAAGCGGCTATTTTCACCCAGCTACAGACGGCGATCAGCCTGGCGCGCAAGCAGGGTTCGGCGGTGATGATCGGGCATCCGTATCCGCAGACGCTGGCGGTACTGGAGCGGGAATTGCCCAAGCTCAAGGCCCAGGGCATCGAGTGGATTGATATCAGGCAGATGATCAGCGTGCGCGGCAATCGAGCGACGGCGGCTCACGGCAATGACGGCGTGTACCGCTAAAAGATCGCAGCCTTCGGCAGCTCCTACACGTCGGGGCGTTCGGCAACTCCTACACGTGGGTCCGCTCGGCCGCACCTGCAGGGTGGTGCGTTCGGCGTAGGAGCTGCCGAAGGCTGCGATCTTTTGATTTACCTAGAGATAACGAGCCATGATCTCATCCACCACGCCTTCCTTGCGCAACTGATCCAGCGCGGCCTGCAGTTTGGCAACGGTGGTATCCGGAACGTCTTTGTTCAACGCCAGATAGAGCTCGGCACTGTTGAAGCGCAGTACCGTCTTGAGCCCGTTCACACCCTCCTGACGTGCCAGATAACGCCCGGCCGGGTCACCCGTGGCCCACAGGTCGATCTGGCCATTGACCAGCTTCTTCGCGTTGTCCTGATCGCGCAGCACCACGATTGGCTTGAGGCCCTGCTTGGTCAGCGTCTCGGCGATCGCATCGCCCTTGTAGGCACCAATCCGGTACTTGCTGGCCTGTTCCAGCGTCTCCAGGCTGATCTTGCTGTCTGCCTTGGCGAGCATGATCCAGTCGTCCGGACCAATGGGGCCAACCCACTTGAAGAGATTTTCGCGATCAGGCAGTCGCGCCATCACGAACACGCCGTAACCTGGTTTTTCGAGGGCAAGTTTATACACGCGCTCCCAGGGGAAACGCAGCGTCAGGCTGTAGGTGATATCAGCACGCTTGAACATCTCGCGAACGATGTCGGTGGCGATGCCATTGATGTTTTCGTCCTGGGCGAAATTCTTGCCGTTCTTCGCCATGTTGTAGGGCGGGAAGTTTTCAGTCAGCAGCACCAGGTCGGTGGCGGGACTTTCTGCGGCAGGCACGTTGTTGGAGAGCAATACGGCTGCGCTGGCGAGGACAAGAAGAAAGCGTTTCAGCATGTCTGGCTACCGAGATCCATGGCGTACCCAAGAGTGCCTTGAGCCCGCCATGATGTCCACTGGCCTGTACCGTTTGTTCAGCGCATTACGATGCCGCGATGAGCCATGTAGGCCTTGGCTTCCTGCACGGTGTATTCGCCGAAGTGGAAGATACTCGCAGCCAGCACGGCACTGGCGTGACCTTCGATGATGCCATCGGCCAGATGCTGCAGGTTGCCGACGCCACCCGAGGCGATCACCGGGATCCCCAGTGCATCGCTGATGGCGCGGGTCACGCCCAGGTCGAAGCCGTTTTTCATGCCGTCCTGGTCCATGCTGGTCAGCAGGATTTCACCGGCGCCCAGGCCTTCCATCTTCTTCGCCCACTCCACCGCGTCGAGGCCGGTAGGTTTGCGCCCGCCGTGGGTGAAGATTTCCCAGCGCGGGGTTTCGCCCGGGCCGGAGACTTTCTTCGCGTCAATGGCGACAACGATGCACTGCGAACCAAAATGCTGGGCAGCTTCGCCGACAAATTCCGGGTTGAACACGGCCGCGGTATTGATCGAGACCTTGTCCGCGCCGGCATTGAGCAAGTTGCGAATGTCCTGCACGGTACGCACGCCGCCGCCTACGGTCAGCGGGATGAATACCTGGCTGGCCATGCGCTCGACGGTATGCAGCGTGGTGTCGCGGCCATCGACGCTGGCGGTGATGTCGAGAAAGGTAATCTCGTCGGCACCCTGCTCGTCGTAACGACGGGCGATTTCCACCGGATCACCGGCGTCGCGGATGTTCTCGAACTTCACACCCTTGACGACCCGGCCGTTGTCTACGTCCAGGCAAGGGATGATGCGTTTGGCCAGCGCCATAGTCAGTCCTCAGCCTTTATACGAATCGCAGAAAGCTTGCGCTTCGGCGACGTCGAGGGTGCCTTCGTAGATCGCCCGGCCGGTGATGGCGCCGATGATGCCTGGCGCCTTGGCGTCGAGCAGCGACTTGATGTCACCCAGGTTGTGGATGCCGCCGGAAGCGATCACCGGAATGCGCGTGGCAGCCGCCAGCGCAGCGGTGTACGAAACGTTGCAGCCCTGCATCATGCCGTCTTTGGCGATGTCGGTATAAACGATGGCAGACACACCGTCGGATTCGAATTGCTTGGCCAGGTCGATGACGTTCACGGTGCTGATCTCAGCCCAGCCATCGGTGGCGACGAAGCCGTCCTTGGCATCCAGGCCAACGATTACCTTGCCAGGGAATGCGCGGCAGGCTTCGGCGACAAACGCGGGGTCTTTCACGGCCTTGGTGCCGATGATCACGTAGCTCACGCCGGCTTTCACGTAGTGCTCGATGGTTTCCAGCGAACGGATACCGCCGCCGATCTGGATCGGCAGATTGGGGTAGCGCCTGGCGATCGCAGTGACAACCTCGCCATTGACCGGCTGGCCTTCAAAAGCACCGTTCAGGTCGACCAGATGCAGACGGCGGCAACCGCCCTCCACCCACTTGGCGGCCATGCTCACCGGATCATCGGAGAACACCGTGGAATCTTCCATGCGGCCCTGGCGCAGACGAACACAGGCACCGTCTTTGAGATCGATAGCGGGGATAATCAGCATCTGGCAAACCTTCAAATTCGATTGTTCAGCTTCGCTCGGAAATCAGTTTTTCTCGAGCGCCCACAAGTCGCTTTCGATGCTCTCGAACCTTTCTTTAAGGTGCGCCTGCACATCGAAAATCGCCCTGTTGTAATAGTGCGGAGCAATTTCGCGGGTAAACAGCTCAAGGATTTCGGCCGCTTCGAACGAACCCAGGTCCAGTTCGAAGCGATCCTCCATGAAGCGCTTGATCTTGTGATTGGCCTCATTCTCCTGTTCGGGAGTGAGGGTCAGGATCGGCGGCTTTTTCCTGGCCATTTACCAGCGACCATCCCACGCAGCGAAGTTCTGCAACAATTGCAGGCCATGGGTATGGCTCTTCTCCGGGTGGAACTGCACGGCGAAACGCGAGCCATCGGCCAGCGCCGCGGCGAAATCGACACCGTAGTGACCGCCACCCACCACCTGCCGCGCGTTGCCGGCAGCGATGTAGTAGCTGTGCACGAAGTAGAAACGCGCCAGGTCCGGAATGTTGTGCCACAGCGGATGCGAGATCGTCTGCTTCACTTCGTTCCAGCCCATGTGCGGGACCTTCAGATGCTCGCCATCTTCATGCAGGTCCTTGCCGAAGAACTTCACCGCGCCGGAAAACAGGCCGATGCAGTCAACGCCGTCGTTCTCTTCACTGCTATCGAGCAGGGCTTGCATGCCGACGCAGATGCCGAGGAACGGACGGTCCTGGCTGACTTCGCGAACCAGCGAATCGAAGCCCAGGCGCCGGATCTCGGCCATGCAGTCGCGAATCGCGCCGACGCCGGGAAAAACCACCCGGTCGGCTTCGCGAATCACATTGGCATCGCTGGTGATCAGGACCTTGCCGGCACCGACGTGCTCGAGGGCCTTGGCCACCGAGTGCAGGTTGCCCATGCCGTAATCGATTACCGCGACCGTCTGCATTACAGAACGCCCTTGGTCGACGGCATTTGGCCGGCCATGCGGTCATCGAGCTCGACGGCCATGCGCAGGGCGCGGCCGAATGCCTTGAACACGGTTTCGATCTGGTGGTGGGTGTTGGTGCCACGCAGATTGTCGATGTGCAGGCTGACCAGTGCGTGGTTGACGAAGCCCTGGAAGAATTCCTGGAACAGGTCAACATCGAAACCGCCAACGGTGGCGCGGGTATAGGGAACATGCATCTGCAAGCCAGGACGGCCGGAGAAGTCGATGACTACCCGCGACAGTGCTTCATCCAGCGGGACATAGGCGTGGCCGTAGCGACGGATGCCTTTTTTGTCACCGATGGCTTTGGCAAAAGCCTGGCCCAGGGTGATGCCGACGTCTTCCACGGTGTGGTGGTCGTCGATATGCAGGTCGCCCTTGCTGACGATATCCAGGTCGATCAGCCCGTGACGGGCGATCTGGTCCAGCATGTGCTCAAGAAAAGGTACACCGATATCAAATCGGGCCTTTCCGGTGCCATCCAGGTTGATCGAGGCTTTAATCTGGGTTTCCAGAGTGTCGCGCTCGACTGACGCCATACGTTCGGCCATCACCAGCTCCGCAAATCATTGGGCGAAAAAGGCAACCATTATAGGGGCGCGGGCGGGAAACAGAAACACGAGAGGTGATATCACTGACGGAGTGAATTCAGGGGTGTGGCGGGTAGACATGTGCATACAAGCGATATTTGGAGACACATGAATCAAGTGTGGGAGTGAGCCTGCTCGCGATAGGGCCCGCACATTCGACATTTCTGCCGACTGTCAGGCCGCAATCGCGGGCAAGCCCGCTCCCACAGGGTTGGGTGTTGGCCTGAAATTCAGGCCTGTCCCTTAGTGAAACAGCACCGCCGTTTTCTGCAGGGTCACCCAGACACCCCACGCCAACGGAATGCCCACCACCAGCCAGGCGGCAATCGCCAGCGGCTTGGTACCCGGGGCAGCTTTCCACTCCAGCACGGTAGTGCTGTCAGCGCCCTTGTCGTGACCCAGTGCCTGTTCGGCGGCCAGTTCGGCATCGGTCATGAAGTACTTGTCGGCCACCGGCCGTACCAGCAGGTTGCACAGGAAGCCCAGCACCAGCAGGCCCGCCAGGATGTACAAGGTGATGTCATACGCTGCCGCGCGCTCCACCCCAATGCTCAGCTGATACTCACGCAGGTAGTTCACCAGCACCGGCCCCAACACACCCGCCGCTGCCCATGCGGTCAGCAGGCGACCGTGAATCGCCCCCACCATCTGGGTGCCGAACAGGTCCGCCAGGTAAGCCGGCACCGTCGCAAAACCACCGCCGTACATCGACAGGATGATGCAAAACGCCGCCACGAACAGCGCGACATTGCCCAGGTGACCCAGGTTCGGGATCAGCGCGTACAGTGCGAAACCCAGGGCAAAGAACACGAAATAAGTGTTTTTGCGGCCCAGGTAATCCGAGAACGACGCCCAGAAGAAACGACCGCCGATATTGAACAGGCTCAGCAATCCGGTAAAACCTGCCGCGATCGCAGCGATGGAAGCCAGTTGCCCGGCGTCCAGTTGGCCAAATGGCAGGTCGACACCGATCAGTCTGCCGCCAAACACTTCCTGCAACAGCGGCGACGCCATGCCCAGGATGCCGATACCGGCAGACACGTTGAGGCACAGAACCAGCCACACCAGGCGGAATTGCGGGGTTTTCCACGCCACATTCACGTGCACATGGCGATGGGTGATCATCGCATTCGCAGCTTTCCTGGCCGGGGCAGTCCAGCCTTCAGGCTTCCAGCCCGTTGGCGGAACGCGGTAGGACAGTGCGCCGCCGATCATGAACACGAAGTAGATCGCGGCCATTACCAGGAAGCTTTGCCACACCCCGACGCTGGTCGGCGAAGCAAAATGCCCCATCAGCGCCGCAGCGAGCGGAGCCCCCACCATTGCGCCACCACCGAAGCCCATGATCGCCATGCCAGTGGCCATGCCGCGTTTGTCCGGGAACCACTTGATCAGGGTCGAGACCGGCGAAATGTAGCCCAAACCAAGGCCGATACCGCCAATGACCCCGGAACCGATCCACATCAGCCAGATCTGGTGGGTATAAATCCCCAGCGCCGATATCAGCAGACCACCACACCAGCACAGTGCCGACACTACGCCGGCCTTGCGCGGCCCGGCGTGTTCCAGCCAGCCACCCCAGATCGCCGCCGAGCAGCCGAGGAAAATGAAGAACAGGGTGTAGATCCAGCCGAGCATCGAGATCGGCCAGTCGCACTGGGAGGAGAAGATTTGCGAGATAAAACTCATGTCCGGCGCGCAAGCCACAGGTGCGGTCACACCCAGGGCTTTGGACAACGGCAGCCAGAACACCGAAAAGCCGTAGGCCATGCCGATGCAAAGGTGGATCGCCAGTGCGGCCGGCGGTACCAGCCAACGGTTGAAACCGGGCTTGGCGATGATGCGTTCCTTGGACAGGAACGCAGGCTGTCCGGCGAAGCCGTCAGCCGTGATGCTCGTGGTCATTGTGTATCCCCCAATTATTAGTATTGTTCGCCAGCCACTGCTCATCCCCAGCCTTTATGCACACAGGCATGACTGTCTTGTCAGATGAAGCTCCATTTTGATGCGACATCAAGTCGCAGAAGGACGGACGTACCAGCAGAGGTTACCATCTGCGCGTGGCAGAAAAATCAATCTGACATCACCTTTTGCACGTCATCTGATCTCTTTCCCGCTGGAGCCGCCATGCCGATCGTTGTCGAGTCGCTCAAAGAAGCCAACTATCAGGATCAGCAAGACTTGCAGAAGATCTATCGGGATGCGCCGCAGTGGCTCTTCGCACCCTTTGCCTCGCAGCAGCAGTTGATCGAAGCCTGCCTGGGCGATGGCTCGCTGATCGCCGGGCGCTTCAATGACCGCTTGCTGGGTGCCGCCCGCCTGCAACGGCACCAGAACGTCTGGCACCTGTCCCAACTGTGCGTGCGCAAGATCACCCGTCGACGCGGCGTCGCCGAGCGCCTGGTGGACGAGGCGCGGAAAATGGCCCGCGACGCCGGCGCCACCTTGCACCTGCTGGCCCCCGCCGGCCATCTTGAAGCCCAGGCGCTCGCCGCCAAGCTGAAAGTATCGCTGGATGAACTGACAACGTGATCGCCGACCGATCGTCGTCCCCGGGGCGCTATACTCCCCGGCTGTATTTCGAATTTGACTAACTACAAGGACTCGCCCATGAAAGCGTTCGGCAAAATCCTGGGTCTGGTACTTCTCGGGCTATTGCTGATCATTGTGGCCCTGGGGTTTGCCCTGACCCACCTCTTTGATCCCAATGACTATAAAGACGAGATTCGCCAGATAGCCCGCGACAAGGCCCACATCGAGCTGACGCTCAATGGCGACATCGGCTGGAGCCTGTTCCCGTGGCTGGGCCTGGAATTGCACGAAGCCAGTGTCGCGACCCTGGCCAAACCCGCCGAACCCTTTGCCGACCTGCAAATGCTCGGCCTGTCCGTCCGCGTGCTGCCCCTGCTGCGCCGCGAAGTCCAAATGAGCGATGTGCGGGTCGAAGGCCTGAACCTGCGCCTGAACCGCGACAAGGACGGCCACGGCAACTGGGAAGACATCGGCAAGGTGCCTGCCACTCAGGCCACGCCACCTGCCACCCCCGGTGAGCCTGCCAGCGAGACCACGGCCCAGGCGGAAAAACCCGCCCAACCGATCCGCCTGGACATCGACAGCTTGACCGTCAATAACGCCCGGGTTGAATACAGCGACGAAAAGACCGGCAAGCAGTTCAGCGCCGAAAGTATCCAGCTCAGCACCGGCGCCGTGCATGACTCGACCAATATTCCGGTCAAACTCACGGCGTTCCTTGGCACCAATCAGCCAGTCCTGCGGGTTCGCACTGAACTGAACGGCGAACTGCGTTTCGAACGCGCCCTGCAGCGCTACAAGTTCGAAGACATGAAACTGACAGGGGAAGTCGCCGGCGATCCGCTGCAAGGCAAGACCATGACCTTCGCCGCCCAGGGCCAGCTTTTGCTGGATAAAGCGGCGAACGTCGCCGAATGGACCGGCATCAAGATTTCCGCCAACCAGCTTCGCGCACTTGGCGAGCTGAAGGTCAACGACCTCGACAAGACACCTCAGGTCAACGGCGCCCTATCGATCGCCCAGTTTGACCTGGCCAAGTTCGTCGACAGCATCGGCCAGACCCTGCCGGCCATGGCCGAAGGCAGCCTGAGCAAAGTCGAGCTGGTCAGTCGCGTCAGCGCAACGCCCACCAGCGTGGCCTTCGACAACATCAACCTGAAAGTCGACGACAGCACCTTCAGCGGTCGCATCGCCGTCGAAGACTTCGCCAGGCAATCGCTGCGTGCGGTGCTCAAGGCTGACACCTTCAACGTCGACCGTTACCTGAAGCCAAAATCTGCCGAAGCCAATAGCGCAACTCAAGTGCGCCAGGCCGAAGTGGCCAGCACCGAAGCCAATGCCATGGCCGGCGCAGGCAGCACGCCGTTGCCGGATGCGCCGACCAAGACAGCCTGGAGCAACGACCGCCTGTTGCCCGTGGAGCGCCTGAGTAAACTCGATCTCGACGCCGACCTGACGTTCGGCCAACTCACCCTCGACAAACTGCCGATCCGCAACGCGGCCCTCAAGGCTACCGGCCAAAATGGCCTGCTGACCCTGGAAAACCTGCGCGGCGAATTGTACGAAGGTAACTTCGAAGCCAAAGGCACCCTCGATGTGCGCCAACAGGTCCCGGCGCTGAACCTGCAGACCCAGATCAACAAAGTGCCGGTGGAAAAAATCCTTGAAAGCCAGGGTAAAAACCCGCCGGTCAAAGGCCTGGTTACCCTCAACAGCAACCTGACCGGCAGCGGTAACAGCCAGAAAGCCCTGGTCGATACCCTCAACGGCACCGCCAGTTTCGCGATCAATAACGGCGTGTTGCTCAATGCCAACCTTGAACAGCAGCTGTGCAAAGGCATCGCCACGCTCAACCGCAAGACCCTCAGCGGCGAGCCGCGCGGCAAGGACACACCCTTCCAGGAGCTCAAGGGCAACCTGACCTTTCGTAACGGCGTGGCCAGCAACCCGGACCTGAAAGTGCGCATCCCCGGCATGACCGTCAATGGCGACGGCGATGTCGACCTGCGCGTGCTGGGCATGGATTACCGCGTCGGCATCATCGTCGAAGGCGACAAGAGCGACATGCCGGACCCGGCCTGTCAGGTCGGCGAGAAGTTCGTCGGCATCGAGTGGCCATTGCGCTGCCGCGGCCCACTGGAACTGGGTGCCAAGGCCTGCCGCCTCGATAACGAACGCATGGGCCAGGTCGCGACCCGGCTCGCGGGAGACAAGCTCAGTGAAAAAATCGACGAAAAACTCGGCGACAAAGTCAGTCCTGAACTGAAAAACGCACTCAAAGGGCTGTTCAAGCGATGAGATCCGAGCAGTTTTCGGCAGCAGTGCTGGATTGGTACGACCGCCACGGCCGCCACGATTTGCCGTGGCAGCAGGGCATCACGCCGTATCGGGTGTGGGTCTCGGAGATCATGCTGCAGCAGACCCAGGTCAGCACAGTGCTGAACTACTTCGACCGCTTCATGGCCTCGTTGCCGACGGTCGAAGCCCTGGCTGCCGCGCCGGAAGACGAAGTGCTGCACCTGTGGACCGGCCTGGGCTACTACACCCGGGCGCGCAATCTGCAGAAAACCGCGAAAATCATTGTGGCCGACTACGCCGGTGAATTTCCGCGGGACGTCGACAAGCTGGTCGAACTGCCAGGTATCGGCCTGTCTACCGCCGGCGCCATCGCCAGCCTGAGCATGGGCATGCGTGCGCCGATCCTCGATGGCAACGTCAAACGCGTCCTGGCGCGCTTTACGGCCCAGGAGGGCTATCCGGGCGAGCCGAAGGTGGCCAAACAGCTGTGGGCCACCGCAGAGCGCTTTACGCCCCATGACCGGGTCAACGCCTACACCCAGGCCATGATGGACCTGGGCGCCACGCTCTGTACTCGCAGCAAGCCCAGTTGCCTGCTGTGTCCGCTGGAAAAAGGCTGTGAAGCGCACATGCTTGGCCTGGAAACCCGCTACCCGATCCCCAAGCCGCGCAAAGCCGTGCCCCAGAAGCGCACGCTGATGCCGATGCTGGCCAATGGCGAAGGCGCGATTCTGCTCTACCGTCGGCCTTCGACGGGCTTGTGGGGCGGCTTGTGGAGCCTTCCGGAGCTCGATGACCTGGACGACCTGCAACACCTGGCCACTCAACACTCACTGGAGCTGGGCCAGCAACAAGCCTTGCCGAGCCTGGTGCACACTTTCAGCCACTTCCAGTTATCCATCGAACCCTGGCTGGTCCAGGTCCAGGAGGCGGCCCATCACGTGGCCGAGGCCGACTGGCTCTGGTATAACCTCGCCACCCCGCCGCGCCTGGGCCTTGCCGCCCCGGTCAAGACCTTGCTCGAACGCGCGGCCGCCGTATTGAACGCAGGAGAGTCGTCATGACCCGCACCATCATGTGCCGCAAGTACAAAGAAGAATTGCCTGCCCTGGAGCGCGCTCCATTCCCGGGCGCCAAAGGCCAGGACATTTTTGACCACGTCTCGGCCAAGGCCTGGGCCGACTGGCAGAAACACCAGACCCTGCTCATCAACGAAAAACGCCTGAACATGATGAACGCCGAAGACCGCAAATATCTTCAGGGCGAGATGGACAAGTACTTCTCCGGCGAGGAATACGCCAAGGCTGACGGCTACGTTCCGCCGGCTGAATAATCCCGATTTCCCGGGGGTCGGATCGTAAGCGACGGTAATAATTAAATATTTTTTGAAAACTTGCTTGACGACCCCCTGAAAAACCAGTTTAATGCGCCCCGTTGCCCAGATAGCTCAGTCGGTAGAGCAGGGGATTGAAAATCCCCGTGTCGGCGGTTCGATTCCGTCTCTGGGCACCAAATACCGAAAACCCTGAATCGCAAGATTCAGGGTTTTTTTATGCCTGGGATTTGACCGGCGCAGCCGTGATGTACTTTCCCGCACACCCCGGCCTCGGCCCGGATTGTCCAAGTGCCGCCCGAAGACTATCGTTGTCAGCTACCCGCACTGGTAAGACGCCGATGAATCTGCAGGACATGCCGTCACTGGCACCCAGCCAAATCGAGTTGCCGCTGCCCGCGTTCGCGCCCGGCGAACCGTTCAAGGAACCCGCCGCCGACGGTTTTATCCTCGGCGGCTTTACGTGGCGCCATGCCTCCCATGACAGCGCGCGCCCGATTGTGATCATCAACGCCGCCACTTCCGTGCGCTGCCGCCACTACGCGCGGTTTGCCGACTATCTGCATGCCAATGGCTTCGACGTCATCACCTACGATTACCGCGGCATCGGGGAATCGCGCCCCGCTTCGATGAAAGGCCTGAGGGCGTCATGGTCCGACTGGGGCGCCCTGGACTTCGAGGCGATGCTCAAGCGCGCCCAGCGCGAATTCCCCGGCCAACCCATCGATGTGGTGGCTCACAGCTTTGGCGGCTGTGCAGCGGGCCTGGGAGCGTCGGGGCCGGTGATTCGTCGCCTGGTGACGGTAGGGGCGCAATTCGCTTACTGGCGCGACTATGCGCCCGCCCATCGCTGGCGCATGTTGGGCAAGTGGCACCTGGTGATGCCGTTGCTGACGATGCTGTACGGTTATTTTCCCGGCAAGCGCCTGGGCTGGCTGGAAGACACCCCTGCCGGCGTCGTCCGTGACTGGAGCACACCCACCGCCCGTTACGAAAAGCGCCCCAGCGGCCGCGACCTGCATGTGAAAACCTTTGCGGCAGTCAAGGCGCAAGTCCTGGCCATCAGCATCAGCGACGACCCCTATGGCACAATTCCCGCCATAGAGCGCCTGCTCGGCTACTTCACCCACAGCCGCAAAACCCATTTGCGCATCGCGCCTGAAGACATTGATCAGACAGACGTGGGACATTTCGCCTTTTTTCGCAGCGCATACCAAGCCACACTATGGCCCATTGCATTGTCCTGGCTACAAAGCGGCGAACTGGCCCCCGGCACTCCGGGGCGGCTGGTACCACGCAGCTGACTGATGCGCCCACTCAACGCAATACGGAACGACGCCCATGGCCTCCGCCAACAAGCAGCAAAAACGCGCCACCCGCGCCAAAGCCAAGGCCAAGCAGAACCGCACCCAGCGAGCGGCTGCGCCCGTGGAGCTGGACCCGAACGACGATCGCATCGATTTTGACTCGGTGGACCTGACCGAACTGTTCAAGGAAATGCTCGACGCGCAGAAAATCAGCCAGCAAGCGATGTGCACGGCCTTCCTCGAACACCCGCTGCTCGCACTGGTGCTGGAACAGGAAGGCGAGGAAATCGCCACTGACTTCATCATCGGCGCGCTGATCGAGTATCGCCAATGGTCCACCGAAACCGACGAAGCCGGCGCCCTGGCGTGGATCGAATCCCCCGCCTTCCAGGTCGATTACGTGGCAGCCTCCGAAGCCATCGCCGCCCAAAACCCACAGACACCCAACTGAGTTCCCATGGCCTCCCTGAACAAGCAGCAGAAACGCGCCAAGCGCGCAAAAATCAAAGCCAAGCAAATCAACATCCACGGCCGCAAACCCGCAGCGCTGGATGATGACCAGGGCGAACCGGGCGAGCCGATCCCGGAATACACCCTGGCGATGTTCAGCAAAATGCACGACGCCGAAGCAATCGGCCGCAACGACATGCTGCAGATACTGCTGTCGGAGCTCGCGGTTATCATCTCGGACCATCCCGAGCTGCTCGACATGGAAAACGCCGACAACGAAGCCATGGCCGCCACCCACCTGGCCGCCGACATGCTGCTCGACTACCGCATGTGGGCCGACGGCATGGACCGCGAAACCGCCCAGGCCTGGCTCACCGAGCCGCAGTTCATCACCGACTTCGGTCATGCACTGGACCAATACCGCCAGGCGCTGGATGCGCAGGAAGAAAAGGCCGAGTAACGCTCTGCCCCCCCTGAAACAAAAACGGCCGCCTGTCATCCCTGACAGCGGCCGTTTTGCGTTACTCGCTACCTATCAGTTCAGCACTGCCGCACCCAGCTTCTGCTGCTTGCGACGGCGCGCCACGAACAGCCCGGCGGCCACCACCAGCACGCTGAGCAAGCCGGTCGCGAGGATCTCCACGCGATGGGCTTCCTGGAACAGCATGATCGTCAGCACGCCAACGATGAACACGATGACCGCGTAGGTCAGACCCGGGAACAGCCACATGCGGAAGGCGATTTTCTCGCCGGCGATGGCGCGCTGCTTGCGCATGCGCAGTTGCGACACCGCGATGACCAGGTACACCAGCAAGGCGATTGCACCGGAGCTGGCCAGCAGGAATTCGAATACCGCAGCAGGCGCTACGTAGTTGGCGAATACCGCGAGGAACGCAGCAGCCGTCGACAGCATCACGGCCCAGTATGGCGTGCCGCTGCCGTTGGTGCGCTTGGACACCGCCGGCGCATCGCCACGCTTGCCCAGGGAGAACATCATGCGCGAGGCGGTGTACAGCGCCGAGTTCAGGCAGCTGGTCACCGCAACCAGGACCACGATATCGACGATCATCTTGGCGTTTGGAATGCCCATGCGCTCAAGGACGGTCTGGTAGGAACCCACGCTGGCCAGGACTGGATCGTTCCATGGCACCAGGGATACCACGATGAAGATCGACACCAGGTAGAACAAGCCGATCCGCCAGATCACCGAATTGGTGGCCTTGGAGATTTGCTGGCCCGGGTTCTTCGATTCTGCGGCGGCAATGGTCACGATCTCGGTGCCCATGAAGGAGAACATGGTGGTCAGAATAGCCGCCAGTACTGCGCCCATACCGTTAGGCATGAAGCCCTGGGTGTCGAACAGGTGGGACACCCCACTGACCTGACTGGTCGGCAGGAAGCCGAAAATCGCCAGGATCCCGAGCACCACGAAACCGACAATCGCAATGACCTTGATCAGCGCGAACCAGAATTCGAACTCACCGTAATTCTTCACACTGAACAGGTTGGTCGCTGTCAGCAACAGCGTGATGATCAGCGTAAACGCCCAGATCGCTATATTCGGGAACCAGGCGTGCAGGATGGTCGCGGCGGCGTTGGCTTCCAGCGGTATCACCAGCACCCAGAACCACCAGTACAGCCAGCCGATGGTGAAGCCGGCCCAATGACCGATCGCCCGATCGGCATAGGTCGAAAATGAACCGGTGTCCGGTGAAGCAACCGCCATCTCACCCAGCATGCGCATCACCAGTACCACCAGGGTACCGGCGGCGGCGTAGGCCAGCAGCACGGCCGGGCCTGCTGCAGCAATGGCATGACCGGAACCGACGAACAGCCCGGCACCGATAACCCCGGCGATCGACAGCATGGTCACATGACGCGGTTTGAGCCCCTGTTCGAGGCCATTGGAACTTGGGGTACTGCTCATTGAAACTACCTTTGTAAGGAAAAGCGAAAGCATTGAGCTCGCCGTTTGTTCTCTCTCGTAAAAAGAAACCAACGGGGCGTTCCTTATTCTGCACGCAATAATTGCGCCAAAATGTTACAAACTCCCCAGTCACGGGGCTCTCAGCTTGACCGGACAGTCATCGCAAGTGCTTGAGATTAATGGCAATTTGCCAGAGCGTTACCCTGCGACTCACTTTCAGGACGATTTGCCGCACCAGAAACACAACAAAAAATGCCCGTCGCACAATAAAAGTGCAGATCAGGAACGTTTGTCCGGTTAACGCTTCCAACCCCCCGGCAAAGCTGGCAACATCGCGCCTTTTTTTACGGCAGGACGTCGTTTTTTAATCGCCGGGCAGGTTCAAACACCTGTTCGTTTGATAGCAGCGCGACAGTCTGCTGTGACGATGCGACAACCTGCCACATGACATCCGTTTACTGCCCGTAGCGCTGTTGGCTGCCATTCAGACGCTATGCTAGCTTGGCCGCCTCGCCAGGAAGGCCGCCAACAGCAGGAGCAACACACTATGAGGAACGCACATGGCTGAGGCCACGCCCGCGCTTGAAATCCGCAACCTGCACAAACGCTACGGTTCGCTGGAGGTGCTCAAAGGCATCTCGCTGACCGCCCGCGACGGCGATGTGATCTCGATCCTGGGCTCCTCCGGTTCCGGCAAGTCCACGTTCCTTCGTTGCATCAACCTGCTGGAAAACCCGCACCAGGGCCAGATCCTGGTGGCCGGTGAAGAACTCAAGCTCAAGGCCGCCAAGAACGGCGAACTGGTCGCTGCCGATGGCAAGCAGATCAATCGCCTGCGCAGCGAGATTGGTTTTGTGTTTCAAAACTTTAATCTATGGCCGCACATGAGCGTGCTCGACAACATCATCGAAGCGCCGCGCCGGGTGCTCGGGCAAAGCAAGGCCGAAGCCATCGAAGTCGCCGAAGCCTTGCTGGCCAAGGTCGGCATCGCGGACAAGCGCCACGCCTACCCCGCCGAACTGTCCGGCGGCCAGCAGCAACGCGCGGCCATCGCCCGCACGCTGGCCATGCAGCCCAAGGTGATTCTGTTCGACGAACCCACCTCCGCCCTTGACCCGGAAATGGTCCAGGAAGTACTTAATGTCATCCGCGCATTGGCCGAGGAAGGCCGTACCATGCTGCTGGTCACCCACGAAATGGGCTTTGCCCGCCAGGTGTCCAGCGAAGTGGTGTTCCTTCACCAAGGCCTGGTAGAAGAGCAAGGATCGCCACAGCAGGTGTTCGAAAACCCGCTTTCGGCGCGCTGCAAACAATTCATGTCCAGCAACCGCTAACGGAGCTACAGCATGCAGAACTACAAAAAGGTCTTCCTGGCTGCCGCCGTCACCCTGGCGTTCAGCGCTGGTGCCATGGCCGAAACCTTGAAGATGGGCATCGAAGCGGCCTACCCGCCGTTCAACAACAAGGATGCCAGCGGTAATGTCGTCGGCTTCGACAAGGAAATCGGCGACGCCCTGTGCGCCAAGATGAAAGTCGAGTGCACCGTGGTGACCTCCGACTGGGACGGGATCATTCCGGCCCTGAACGCCAAGAAATTCGATTTCCTGATCTCCTCGATGTCGATCACCGACGAGCGCAAGCAGGCGGTGGACTTCACCGACCCGTACTACAGCAACAAGCTGCAATTCATCGCCCCGAAAGACAAAGACTTCAAGACCGACAAGGCTTCCCTGCAAGGCAAAGTGATCGGCGCACAACGTGCGACCCTCGCCGGCACCTGGATGGAAGACAACATGGAAGGCGTTGAAGTCAAACTCTACGACACCCAGGAAAACGCCTACCTGGACCTGACCTCCGGTCGTCTGGACGGCATCCTGGCGGACAAATACGTCAACTACGAGTGGCTCAAAAGCGACGCCGGCCGTTCTTACGAGTTCAAGGGTGACCCGGTGGAAGAAAGCGACAAGATCGGTATCGCTGTACGTAAAGGCGACCCGGTCCGCGAGAAGCTGAACGCCGCACTGAAAGAGATCGTTGCCGACGGCACCTACAAGAAGATCAACGACAAGTACTTCCCTTTCAGCATCTATTGATTCTGACTTGCCTGGCAGGCGCCGTTCGCTGACGGCGCCCGCCCCTGGCATTGCCTGCCGCGATTTGAAAAGAAATCCATGACTATCGATCTCTACGGATTCGGCCCGGCGCTCGCCGCTGGCGCGCTGATGACTGTGAAACTGGCACTCTCGGCCCTGTGCCTGGGGCTGGTGCTCGGTCTGCTCGGCGCCTTGGCCAAGACTTCCCCGTACAAGCCGTTGCAATGGCTTGGCGGCACTTATTCGACCCTGGTGCGTGGCATCCCGGAATTGCTCTGGGTGCTGTTGATCTACTTCGGTACGGTCAACCTGATGCGCGAACTGGGCGAGTTCTTCGGCAACCCCGACCTGGAACTCAACGCCTTCGCCGCTGGCGTGATTGCCCTTGGCCTGTGCTTCGGCGCCTACGCCACGGAAGTGTTCCGCGGCGCGATCCTGGCCATCCCCAAAGGCCACCGTGAAGCGGGCGTGGCCCTGGGCCTGTCTAAATTTCGCATCTTCACCAAGCTGATCATGCCGCAGATGTGGCGCATCGCCCTGCCGGGCCTTGGCAACCTGTTCATGATCCTGATGAAGGACACGGCGCTGGTGTCCGTGATCGGCCTGGAAGAAATCATGCGTCATGCGCAAATCGGCGTCACCGTCTCCAAGCAACCGTTCACCTTCTATATGGTGGCCGCGTTCATGTACCTGGGCCTGACGATTCTCGCCATGATTGGCATGCACTTCATGGAAAAACGCGCCGGTCGCGGGTTCGCAAGGAGCACCCAATGAACTGGGAAGTCATCATCAAGTGGCTGCCGAAGCTCGCCCAGGGCGCAACCCTGACGCTGGAGCTGGTGGCCATCGCCGTGATCGCCGGGTTGTTGCTGGCCATTCCGCTGGGCATCGCCCGTTCATCGCGCCTGTGGTACGTGCGCGCATTCCCCTACGCCTACATCTTCTTTTTCCGTGGCACGCCGCTGCTGGTCCAGCTGTTCCTGGTCTATTACGGCCTGGCGCAGTTCGATGCGGTGCGTAACAGCTCGATGTGGCCCTACCTGCGCGATCCGTTCTGGTGCGCCACCGCGACCATGACCCTGCACACCGCCGCCTACATCGCGGAAATCCTGCGCGGTTCGATCCAGGCGATTCCCAAGGGCGAAATCGAAGCGGCCCGGGCGCTGGGCATGTCCCGGGCCAAGGCCATGTTCTACATCATCCTGCCCCGCGCCGCGCGCATCGGCCTGCCGGCCTACAGCAACGAAGTCATCCTGATGCTCAAGGCCAGCGCCCTGGCCAGCACCGTGACCTTGCTCGAACTGACCGGCATGGCCCGCACCATCATTGCCCGGACCTACCTGCCGGTGGAGATCTTCTTCGCGGCAGGCATGTTCTACCTGCTGATGGCCTTCGTTCTGGTGCGCGGCTTCAAGCTGCTGGAGCGCTGGCTGCGCGTCGATGCCTGCCAAGGGCGTTGAGGGGCACGTGCTGACGGGCGAGGCCCTGCTCGCCCGCTTCGCCGCGCTGGATGCTTTTCTGATCGAGCATCAAGCGCTGTGGAAACCGCGACCGTTCACCCATCTGCAACTTCCCTGGGAAGCGTCCTGCCCCGAGCTGGCGCAGTGGCTGCGTGGCCGCTCACTGGAAGAGGCTGAACTCGCCCACAACCACCCCGCCCTGCTGGACGCGCCCGAGCCCTTCGCTTCCCTGGCCGCGCAGTCGCTGCAACTCAGCGCCATCGGCCAATTACCGGCCCATGCGCTGGAGGAAGCCGGGCACCGCCTGAATGTCGATGTGCCGGGGCGCAAATGGCAGCAGATCGAAGCGTTCGCCAGCCGCCTGGAATTCACCCAGCCGGCAAAACACTGGCTCGACTGGTGTGCCGGCAAAGGACACCTGGGCCGACGCCTATTGCAGGCCGGCCAGCAACTCACCTGCCTGGAATACGACCCCGCACTGGTCGCCAGCGGCCAGGCACTCAGCCAGCGCCACCACCTGCACGCCCTGCATGTTGAACAGGATGTGCTCGCCGCCGAAGCTGCCCGCCTGCTGAATGGCGAGCATACCCCGGTCGCGCTGCACGCTTGCGGAGACCTGCACGTCAGGCTGATCCAGCTCGCCAGCGCCGCAGGCTGCAAGCAGCTGGCTGTCGCACCCTGCTGCTACAACCGGATCAGTCTCACAGCCCATCAGGCGCTTTCCTCACCGGGCCAGCAATCCACCCTGCAGCTGTCCCTGGATGACCTGGCGCTGCCTGCCAGTGAAACCGTCACCGCCGGCGCCCGGGTCCGCCATCAACGCGACACTTCCATGGCGCGCCGCCTGGGCTTCGACCTGCTGCAAAGGCAATTGCGCGGAGTCGATCAATACCTGCCCACGCCTTCACTTCCCAGCGCCTGGCTGGATAAACCCTTCGCCGAATACTGCCATCACCTGGCCGCGCTCAAGGACTTATCCACAATCGGGCCGCAAAACTGGCCCGCCCTGGAAGCCGCCGGCTGGCAACGCCTGGCACAGGTGCGCAACCTCGAGCTGCTGCGCGGGCTGTTCCGGCGTCCGCTGGAGCTTTGGCTGGTGCTCGACAGGGCCATTTTCCTCTCCGAGCAGGGTTACACCGTTCGCCTCGGAACCTTCTGCGAAAGCCCCCTCACTCCGCGTAATCTGCTGATCCTGGGTGAGCGCTGCTGAAGCACCCAGCCTGTGGATAACTCTGTTGATGGAATTATCCTGGATCCAATGTATACAGCTGTTTCCTCCCTGAAACACCTGTGTTCATTTTTCGTACACATGGATAAAAAACCATAAAAACAGGCATTTGCGGACTAATGAGAACGGGTCCACAAAATCGGTAATGAACAGTAACGGCCATCACGCCCGTTGTGCATAAGCAATTCGCGAAAAGGACATAACCGCCGAATACGGGACCACGCCCGCAGGCATTTGCACCCCGACCGCGACCCTTGCTATACAGGCAAACAAGCGCCGCCACTGCGGCCGTTAACAATAAAAACAAAACACAGGACTCGACTCGTGACGTTCATTTCCTACGCACAGAACTTCGAAGACATCCGCCTGTGGCGCGCCCTCAGAACCGTCGAAAACGGCTTTTACATCGACATTGGCGCCAACGATCCCGTCCACGACTCCGTCACCAAGGCGTTTTATGACCACGGCTGGACCGGCATCAACGTCGAGCCCGTCGCCAATTACCATCAGGCCCTGTGCGAACAACGCCCCAAAGACACCAACCTGCAATGCGTCGCCGGCGAAAACGCCCAGGACCTGACGTTCTACAGCATCGCCGACACCGGCCTGTCGACACTTGAACCCAGCGTCGCGCAACAGCGTAAAGACGCCGGCATGGACGTGCGCAGCCACACCGTGCAATCGCGCACCCTGACCTCCATCTGCGAGCAGCATGCCCAAAGCAAGCCCATCCACTTCCTGAAAATCGACGTCGAAGGCCACGAAGAAACCGTGCTGCGCGGCATGGACTTCAGCCAGTGGCGCCCGTGGATCATCCTCATCGAGACCCCATGGGAGCGCAACCAGACCTGGGAAACCCTGCTCACCGACGCCGGCTACCACTCCATCCTGTTCGACGGCCTCAATACCTACTACCTCGCCGAAGAACACCTGAACCTCAAACCCGCCTTCGACATCCCGCCCTGCAACCTGGACAACTTCCAGCTCTGCCGCGGCCACACATTCAGCCACCCCCTCAGCGACGCCGACCAACACCTCGCCGCCGCTCTACAACGCGCCGAACAGGCCGAAGCGCAACTGCACGCCATCCAAAACAGCCGCACCTGGAAAGCCCTGCACAAACTCCGAACAGCACTGCGCCGCGCCTGACCCGAGGCCCGCGCAAAAATAGTCTGAATTCAGGGGTTTACAGAACCATTCCAATCGCTATAATCGTCGCCCAACACGCCGGTATAGCTCAGTTGGTAGAGCAACTGACTTGTAATCAGTAGGTCCCGGGTTCGACTCCTGGTGCCGGCACCATATAAATAAAGGCTCGCAGCGATGCGGGCCTTTATTGTTTCTGGCACGGGCTAACACCGGGCTAACGCAGACCATAAATCAGGGTCTTGATTGGGGCATTTCCTTGGCGGGAAGCCTCGCGCGCGTACGAGTCCAGAAAGTCGCCGCTTTCCCTGCCAACCGTCCATTAACACTAAGTGTTTTGTTAGCCAGAAGCCGTAATACCTCATCAGCTTCGACTCCCGCCCTAGCAACACTTTGTTCAAACCGGCTGACGTCGAGTATTTCCCAAAGCTCTCTTTCTTTTTCAGGGGCTTCAGCGGTCTTTTGAAGGGGCCAGCAGCACCTGGCGCGCGCCGTCGTCCCCCACCACACCTGCGGGCTATATGTGTCGTTTTTTTCTGCATAGCCGCCCTCTCAATACAACGCGTTCGGCCCGGTCCGTGGCAAGATCCACATCAATGCCAGCGGGCCTTTTCAGAACCAAACTAAGCACCGTGGTCTGCCCTACTGCTGAACAACGTTGCCGCCTGACTGCAACAAATTGTGCAAGTGCAGCTCGCCGACTGGAACTGGTGCGGCACTTTTTGCAAGACAGGCCGTACCCGAAAAGGCATCATCCTGCCTTTCTTTAGGCGGCGTCCCATAGAGCCTTCTCGCGGGCGCCTCATTCAGTGCTCCGCTGCTCAGGACGGGTTCGCGGCAACTTTCGTAAATAGGACCCAGACCTCCCATGGCTAGCTCCAAACTGACACTTGCCCGGCTTGAAAGCCTGCTGCTCACCGCCTGTGACGATCTGCGCGGCAACATGGATGCCAGCGAATACAAGGAATACATCTTCGGCATGCTGTTCCTTAAGCGTGCCAGTGATCTGTTCGACCAGCGTCGCGAAGAGATCACTAATGAAGGCAAGGCCGCTGGCTTGTCGAATGCCGACATCGCCCTCAATCTGGAGGACCCGGATCAGTATTCGGGGAAGTATTTCTACGTGCCCCAGCGCGCACGCTGGAACGACCCATGGGTCGATGATGCAGGCAACCCGCAGCCTGCGCTGAAGCACGTTAAGGAGAACGTCGGCTCCACGCTCAACAAGGCACTGGAAGCCCTGGAAGAAGAAAATGCCGACGCCCTGCAGGACGTGCTCAAGGGCACGATTAACTTCAACCGTAGGATTGGCCAGAACACACTGGATGACGACACCTTGGTCGACTTCATCCAGAATTTCGAGAAGATCCCGCTGCACGACGACGATTTCGAGTTTCCGGATCTGCTCGGTGCCGCTTACGAATGGCTGATCAAGCACTTCGCCGACTCGGCGGGCAAGAAGGCCGGCGAGTTCTACACCCCGGCCGAAGTGGTGCGCATCTGCGTCGAGATTTGCGATCCCAAGGAAGACATGAGCGTGTACGACCCAACTGTGGGGTCGGGCGGCATGTTGATCCAAGCACGTGATTACCTGCGTGAATGTGGCGGCAATCCGAGCGAGTTGTCGCTCAATGGCCAGGAAAAGATGGGCACCACTTGGTCCATCTGCAAGATGAACATGCTGCTTCACGGCATTTCCCACGCCGACATCCGCAATGCAGACACCCTGGCTGACCCTCAACACAAGGAAGAAAACAACGAGCTGCGCCGCTTTGACCGCGTAGTCGCCAATCCGCCATTCAGCCAGAACTACGCCAAGACCAAATCCAAGGACGATGGCAGCGGCACCAAGAAGAAAGAGCCCATCGCCTACCCCGGCCGCTTCCACGTCTGGATGCCGGAAAAGGGCAAGAAGGCCGATCTCATGTTCGTGCAGCACATGCTGGCCGTGCTCAAAAGCAATGGCCGCATGGCCACCGTCATGCCGCATGGTGTGCTGTTCCGGGGCGGTGAGGAGCGTGAGGCTCGCAAGTACTTCATCGACCGGGGTTACCTAGAAGCCGTCATCGGCTTGCCCAGCAACCTGTTCTACGGCACTGGCATCCCGGCCTGCATCCTGGTCTTGAACAAGGATGGCGCTGCCCAACGCGACCACGTGATGTTCATCAATGCGGACCGTGAATACCGCGAAGGCAAGGCACAGAACCACCTGCGGCCGGAAGATATCGACAAGATCGTGCACGCCTACCGAGCGGGCCAGAATGTCGATGGCTACGCCAAGCGCGTGCCGGTGGCCAACATCAAGGACGAAGACTACAACTGCAACATCCGCCGCTATGTGGACAACGCTCCGCCGCCTGAGCCGCACGATGTGCGTGCCCATTTGCACGGTGGCGTGCCGGTCAGCGAGATCGATGCCCTGGGCCACTTCTGGCAGAACTACGCGGATCTGCGCGAAAGCCTCTTCATGCCGCGTGCTGCGACCGATCACGGCATCTGGTACGCCGATTTCGCTACCGCGCTGGGCGACAAGCGCGACATTGCCCTGCACATTAACTGCCACGCCAGCGTGACCCAGCGGCACGCCGAGTTCATGACCGATCTGGCCGACTGGTGGCAGCAGCATTTGCCCGTAGTCGAGGCGCTGGCGCCAGATGCAGACAACCAGCACGCCACCAACAGGAATGTCTACGCCGTACGCGCCACACTGCTGGACAGCATCGAGCGCACCTTTGCAGGCCAGCACCTGCTTAACCGCTATCAGGTGCGTGGAGCCTTCGCCAACTACTACAAAGGGCTGGTGTCCGACTTCAAATCCATCGCGGCTAGCGGCTGGGGCCCGGAGCTCATTCCGGACGAAGACATACTGCAAAGTCAGTTCCCCGAGGTGCTCGCCGAACTGGAGCAGCAACACGCTCGCCTGGCCCAACTGCAAGCTCTGTTCTCTGCCGCCAGTGAAGAAGACTTTGAGGACACCGACGACACCGGCGTGCTGCCTGCCGATGAGGTCAAAAACCTCAAGGACGAACTCAAGGAAGCCAACGCCGAGTGGAAGGCCCGACTGAAAATGCTCAAGGGCGCGGTGGGCGATCTGTTCACCGAGATTAAGGTAGCCGGGGCCTTGCCCAAGGGCGCGGACAAGGCCCATCACTGCAGCGATGGTTTCTCCGCCAAAGAGGCGCAGTTCGGCAATGGCCAACGCGTGCTGGACCTCGCGGCGTCGGTTGGGCACAAATCCACCTTCACCTCAGTGATCGAGGTCGCCCTGGCAACTGGCCAACAAGCCAAGGCCACTGCCGAACGTATCGAAGCCAGGCTGGCCACGCACAAATCGCTGGAAGACGAAGCCAAAGCACTGAAACTCGCCATCAAGTCCACCGAGGCCAAAAAGGACGAGCTGGTGGAACAGGCCCGCCTCAAGATCAAAAAGGATGAAGCACAGCAAGTCATCGTCGAGCGCCTAGGCAAACTGCTGTTCGAGAGCTACCGACAATACCTGCGTGCAGATCAACGCGCCTGCATTGGCGCCGTTGAAAATCTGTGGGGCAAGTACGCCGTTACAGCCAAGCAGATTGAAGGCGAGCGGGTTAAGGCGGCGAAGGCGCTGCAGGAGTTTCTAGTGGAGTTGGGGTATGAGTGAAGTCGTTTATGCCTCTTTAGCCCACTTTGCCGATGTCGTGATGGGGCAATCGCCCGGTGCTGACTTGTGCAATACCGAAGAACGGGGCCTGTCTTTTCTCCAAGGATGCGGGGAGTTCGGTTCGCGTCACCCTCAGGCCGATGTTTACTGCTCACCTCCGTTGAGGGTTGCAAAAGCTGGATCGGTACTGATCAGTGTCCGAGCGCCTGTTGGCACCATGAACTACGCAGACCAGGACTATTGCATTGGCCGAGGCTTGGGCGCGTTTAAAGCCAAGGCCGGCATGTCAAATACGATTTTCCTCAAACACGCGGTTGAACTGAACGCGGCTTACCTTCATCGTCGCAGTCAAGGTTCAACCTTTTCCGCTGTCTCGACGGATGACGTGAAAACGGTTCCTATCCCCGTTTTCAAGCTAGGGAAGCAGCAAAAAATTGCCGCAATTCTTTCCGGCATCGACACAGCCATCGAAAATACCGTGGCCCTGATCGCCAAATACCAGCAGATCAAGACCGGCGTGATGCACGACCTTTTCACCCGTGGCGTACTGCCCAACGGCCAACTGCGCCCGCCGCGCGAACAGGCTCCTGAGCTGTATCAGGAAACGGCGATTGGGTGGATTCCGAGGGAGTGGCAGTACGAACTGCTCGATAAATTGGCTGTGCGTGGCAGTGGCCATACGCCAAACAAAAACTTCCCAGAGTATTGGAATGGCGGGATCAAATGGGTTTCGCTGGCCGATTCCCATCGCCTAGATCAACTTTACATTTCGGACTCTGAATTTCAGATCAGCCACAAAGGCATCCAGAACTCCTCCGCAGTTTTGCATCCGGCGGGTGTTGTCGTTTTATCTCGTGATGCTGGTGTCGGAAAAAGCGCGATCACCACAGAATCCATGGCCGTCAGTCAGCATTTTATGTGCTGGAAATGTGACCAAAAAATGGTTAACCACTTCCTGTACTACTGGCTGCAGTTCAATAAGCGGGTATTTGAGAACATCGCGATGGGCAGCACCATCCTAACGATTGGTCTGCCATATTTCAAAAAGATGAAGATCGCTTGTCCAGTTGACTTGGAAGAACAGAGAAACATTGCTGCCAAAATGAAAGCAACAGACACTCACATATCTTCATTGCAGAATGAGCTTTCAAAACTGAAGCAACAAAAGCAAGGCTTGATGCATGACTTGCTCACCGGCAAGGTGCCAGTAAATATCGAAGGCACGGAAGTTGCCCATGCCTAAGCGCCCCATA
Organism: Pseudomonas sp. TMW22090; assembly: GCF_022496665.1. Taxonomy (NCBI): domain Bacteria; kingdom Pseudomonadati; phylum Pseudomonadota; class Gammaproteobacteria; order Pseudomonadales; family Pseudomonadaceae; genus Pseudomonas; species Pseudomonas sp. TMW22090. The sequence continues at coordinate 164,701 of NZ_SCFH01000005.1, read as the reverse complement.
ATCCTAGTGTCTTCGACGGTCTACGGCATCGAAGACTTGCTGAACCGAATTTACATGGAGCTCACGACCTTCGGCTACGAGGTGTGGATGTCCCATCGAGGTACGCTACCGGTGTGGTCTGATCAGACGGCCTTTGAGAATTGCCTAGCGGCGGTAGATGCCTGCGACCTATTCCTGGGCCTGATCACGCCCGAATATGGCTCGGGACGCGATGGTACCGCCCTTTCCATTACCCACCAAGAGCTGCAACGGGCCATCGCCTGCAAGAAACCACGTTGGTTGCTGGCGCATCAAAATGTGGTATTTGCGCGCCGTTTCTTGCGTGATCTTGGCTACAAGACCGCCGCAGAGCGCGCAAAGCTCAACTTGAAAAGCGCCGCACGCAGCATAGGCGACTTGCGTGTCATCGACATGTATGAAGAGGCCATTCTCGACACCCGCCCCATGGGTGAGCGGCATGGCAACTGGGTGCAGGAGTTTGGCTCTGACGAAGAAGCCTTGCTGTTTGCTTCAGCCCAGTTCGCGCGCGTGCAAGAAGTCGAGCGCTTCTTGAATGAGAACTTCAGCAATGCGGCTGCGGTGGTAGCTGCGGCACAGACACCACGCGGAGGTCAGTCATGAAACCCGAAGAACTGGCCCACATGCTTGCATTGGGTGAGGGCCAAAGCGTTGAGTTCAAGACCAGAGCAGATGCCTTAATGGTCGGGCAGCAGGTATGTGCCTTTCTAAATTCAGGCGGTGGCTACATGGTTCTGGGCTTGGGCAACAATGGTGAGCCCATTGGGGTGAAGGACGATAACGACCAGAGCGCCTTGCATAAGCTTGAACAGCAAGTCGCGCAAGGCTTGACGCCAAAGGCGCTGGTGTCCTTCGAAGCTCAAGTGGTAGCTGGCAAGACATTGTGGGTGGTTGAAGTGCCTGCGGGCAAGGATATCCCCTACAGCTATAGGGACGAAGCCTTTATCCGCGAAGGTGAGATGACTCGCCGTGCCGACGTGGCCACGCTGCGCGATATGATCATTCGCCGTCAGGTAGAGCCTGAGCGCTGGGAGCGCCGCTTTTCGGATGCTGATCTCGACGACGATCTCGATGAAGGTGAGATCAAGCGCACCGTCCAGCGGGTCGAAACCAGCCATCACGGTGTAATATGGGGTAAAGACGTGAACAGCCCCGCGCAAGTCCTTGAGCGTGTAGGTTTGGTAAAGTACGGGAGGCTGACCAATGGCGGCGACGTGCTGTTTACACGTAACCCGGCCAGGCGCCATCCTCAGGTACGTGTGCGCTGCGCGGCGTTTTCTACCGATAAGACCGACGACACCTATGGGGACTTCAAGAACTTCGAGGGTCCGCTTGTTTCGGTGCTGGATGAGGTATTTGCATTCATCCGTCGCAACACACCCAGCCGCAGCCATTTCGGGACCGACCCATTGGTACGTGAAGATCGCGGCGCTTACCCGGATGCGGCTCTGCGCGAAGCGCTCGTGAATGCCTTTGCGCACCGTGACTATGCTGATTTTCGGGGTGGAATTAGGGTGCAGGTGTTCCCCCAGCGGGTAGAAATCTGGAACTCGGGCACTTTGCCCGAGGGGGTGACGCCAGCGGGCCTAGAGAAAGGGCAGATTTCCGTCCTGCGCAACCCAGACATCGCGCATGTGTTTTATCTACAGGGGCTGATGGAGAAACTGGGGCGGGGAGGGCTGTTGATCAGCCGTGCTTTTGCCGAGCAGGGCTTGCCGCCGCCTGAGTGGCAAAGTGACGCGTATGGCGTGACACTGACGCTTCGCACCCCGGAAGTCACCCCGGAAGTCACCCCGGAAGCCACCCCGGAAGTCACCCCGGAAGTCCTGAAAATCATCGCCTTGCTGAACAGCGACTTGTCACGCCAAGAGCTTCAGCAGGCCCTGGGTCTCAAAGACAACGAGCACTTCCGAAAGAGCTATTTGCAACCCGCTCTGGCAGCCGCTGTAGTTGAAATGACCTTGCCCGACAAACCTAGGAGCAGCAAGCAGCGCTACAAGCTCACTGCTTTGGGGCAACGACTGCAGGAACGGAGTCGGTAACCATGAGCGAATACACCGAGGTCGAACGCCCATTCTTGCAACAGCTTGCAGAGGAGGGCTGGGCAGTGATCGACCAGGGCACAGGTGTCCCGCAAGATGCCACGCCCAGCCTACGCCCTAACTTCCGTCAATGGCTGTTACCGGAGGTATTTGATCGCGCCGTGCGAGCCATCAACCGCACTGACGACGGCCGTGAATGGCTGACCGACCGCCAACTGGAAGACCTGCGGAGTCAGTTGCTGCGACACCCCAATCGCACTTTGCTTGAAGCCAACGAGGCCGTGCAGGCGATGCTGTTTAAGGCGCAGGTAGAGATGAATGAACTCACAGGCGAAGCCGACCCGGTAGTGCGCCTGATAGATTTCCATAACCCCGAAAACAACAAATTCCACGCCATCAACCAGTTCCGCATCGACACCCCGGGCTGCGTGAAAGCCTTCATCATTCCGGACATCGTGCTGTTCGTGAATGGCATCCCCCTGGTGGTGGTGGAATGCAAGAAGGGTTCGGAGACCTGCGCCAACCCGATGCAGGAATCCTTTGTGCAACTGCAGCGCTACATGCGCCGCCGCAAGGAAACTGAAGCCTCCGGACTGAAGGAAGGCGAACCCCGGCTGTTCTACAGCAGTCTGATGGTGGTTCGGAGCTGTGGCTTGGGAGCCGACTACGGCACCATCACCTCGGGCGAAGAGCATTTCTATGCCTGGAAGACACTCTACCCTGCTGACGACTCCGCTCTAGAAGGACTGAATGCCCAGCAGCAGTTGATTGCTGGGATGTTGAATAAGGCCAACCTTCTTCAGATCCTGCGCACCAGCTCGGTATTCATGAACAATGATAGCGGCTCACGGATGAAGGTGGTGTGCCGCTATCAGCAATTCCGCGCAGCCATCAAGATTGTGGAACGTTTGCGCACCGGCGAAACGGCTTGCGAACGCAGTGGCGTGGTGTGGCATACGCAGGGGTCGGGCAAGTCGCTGACCATGGTGTTTCTGGCGCGAATGTTGCGCGCCAGCCGCGACCTGGCAGATTACAAGATCGTGCTGGTCAATGACCGGCAGGATCTGGAAGAACAATTGGGCGACACTGCCACCCTGATTGGTGGACGGGTGAATGTGATCGAAAACCGGGCGGGCTTGCGCCAGCATCTGTCGACGGACAGTTCGGATATCAGCATGGTGATGATCCACAAGTTCCAGGAGCACAAGCAGACGTTGAGCAACACCGTGGCGGAAGCGTTGGGCACGTACCTAGCGATGCCAGCGGGCAAGACCTTCGGGGTGGTCAACACGTCGGATCGCATCATCCTGATGATCGACGAAGCCCACCGCACGCAAAGCTCAGACCTGGGTGAAAACCTGTTCGGGGCCTTCCCCAACGCCACGCGAATCGCTTTCACCGGCACGCCGCTGATCACCGAGCGGCACGGCGAAAAGAAGACCCACAAGCGCTTTGGCGAATACATCGACACCTACCGGCTGATGCATGCGGTGAACGACGGGGCCACATTGCAAATCCTCTATGAAGGAAAAACCGCCGACAGCGCACTGAACGAAAAGCACGCCTTCGATGATGCCTTTGAAGACCTGTTCCGCGACAGAAGCGAAGAGGAACTGCTGGCGATCAAGAAGAAGTACGGTGCGACTGGCGACATATTGGAAGCCGAAAACCGTATCAACGCGATTGCGCGCGACATGGTGGACCACTACGTCGACAACATCCTGCCCAATGGTTTCAAAGCTCAGGTGGTATGCCATTCCAAGCTGGCGTGTATTCGCTACCAGAGTGGCATCGAGGCGGCGCTGGCAGAACGTCTGGCTCGCGAGGAAGCCAACACCTCACCGGATGCCGGCCTGATTCAACGCCTACGTTTTCTCAAGACCGCCGTGGTGGTGTCGTCGGACGGCACCAATGAGGCGGCCTACTTCACCCAAGTGCGCAAGCAGGCGCAGCGCATGAACGCGGTGGAAAACTTCTGCCGCAATTTTGACCTGAGTGACCCCGACAAGGAATACACCGGCATTGCCTTCCTGATCGTGTGCGACATGCTCCTGACGGGCTTTGATGCGCCCATCGAGCAGGTGATGTACATCGATAAGAAGCTGCGCGAACACACGCTGCTGCAGGCCATCGCCCGGACCAATCGCGTGAAAAAGGGCAAGCAGCGCGGTTACATCGTGGATTACATCGGCCTTGCCAACCATCTGACCGATGCATTGACACTCTACGCGGCCAGCGACGAGTTGCAGGAACTGCACGACGGGATGAAGAACATTGCGTCGGAATTGCCGGTGCTGGAAGAGCGCTATCAGCGCCTGTTGCAGCATTTTGTGGCGCTGGGTGTGAAGAACATCAAGGCTTTTGTGAATGGTGAGTTGGCCGACCTGAGCGCAGATGCTGCTGTGGTGCATGAAGCCGTGAAGGCCCTGAAGGACGACAAACAGCGGGCCGACTTCGAGGTGTATCTGAAGAAACTTCTGATGAGTCTGGACATCATCCTTCCGAACGCATCCGCACAGCCCTACCGTGTGCCGGCCAAACGCTTTGGCTACATACTTCAGGTGACCAAGGAGCGATACAAAGACACGAGCCTGGACTTGGGCAGTGCCGGCGAGAAGGTGAAGGCGTTGATCAATCAACATCTGATCAGCCTGGGCATCAACCCCAAGGTGCCCCCGGTCGAACTGCTGGCAGAGGATTTTCTCGACAAGCTGGCGGCCCACGCCGGCAAAAACAGCGAAGCCAAGGCCAGCGAAATGGAGCACGCCATCCGCAAGCACTGCACTGTTCACAACGATGAAGATCCGGCCTTCTATAAAAGCCTGTCGGAAAAGGTCGATGCGCTGATCGAGAAACACCACGACGAGTGGGATTTGCTGGCCGAGAAACTGGCCGGATTGCGCCAAGAGGCCATGACCGGCCGCCGGCAAGGCGAAGACGGCATGAGCAAGGAAGCGACGACCTTTTACGAGTACATCGTTCAGCTAGGCTTTGCCAAGGGCTCCATCAATGATGCGGAAAAACCCGCATTCAAGGCGCTGATGGAAAGCACCGTGGATATTTTGCAGGAAACCATTGCCAGCATCGACTTCTGGCAAAACCCCGACAAGCAAAAGCGCGTACGCGGCCTGCTGAAGACCGAGATCGCTAAAACGGGCATTGAAGAGTTGAAGCTCAACCGGGAACGCGTAGCTGTCGAAATCATGAGGCTCGCCAAGAACCGCCATGATGCTCTGATCAGTGCGACGCGGTCGGAAGGTGTGTGATGCAATTACGCCAAGTGCGCGATATTAAATACCAATTGTTGCCAGGCTCAGACCGCCAGACCACGGATATTGTGATCGAACGAAACGGTATCATCACCGTTCGCGCACCCAAGCGAATGACCCCAGAGCAGGTGGATGAGACCGTACTTAGCAAGCGGATGTGGATCTACCGCAACCTGGCCGAGTGGCGCGACCTCAATGCATCTCGCGTCACGCGGGAGTGGGTCAGTGGCGAGACGTTCCTGTACCTTGGCAGTTGCTACCGACTGCAATTGGTTACCCATCAGGACGAACCGCTCAAACTGAAAGACGGCAGGTTCTGTCTGTTACGCGAAATCGTCGAACGTGGTGATCACGACACTGCCCATCAAGTATTCAAAGCCTTTTACCAGGCGAAGGGCCTGCCTCGCATCCAGAAACGAGTAGCGTACTTAGCAGCCAAGGTTGGTGTAACCGCAGGTGCAATACAGGTCAAGGACCTGGGCTACCGCTGGGCATCGTGTACTAAGAACGGCAATCTGCACTTCCACTGGAAATGCCTGATGGCCCCGCTAACGATCATCGACTACATCATCGTCCACGAATTGTGCCACCTGCACCACCGGGATCATTCGGAAGCGTTCTGGAACGAGGTGGACAAAGTTCTGCCGGACTACCGGGAGCGCAAGGAGTGGCTCAGGGTTCGGGGCGCTGAGCTGGATCTTTAATGCATCTGCGAGTGAATAGCTTCAGCGAAGGGACAGTAGGGATTGTTAAGGACGATAAGCGTAGGACTCCCCCCTAGACGTTTTCGAATTTTCATGGTCACCCATCGGAAAAAGGTTAGGAAGGTTAGTTTTTTTTAGTCGCTTTGTAAGCCATGTGCTGAGTGGCTTTGTGGCGACCTCCTCAAGTTAGTTTTTGGTTAGCAGAGAGTTACATCCTTACCTCTATAGATGTTAAAAACTGAATAATTAAACTCCTTATAAATCAGTATCTTGCAACATTCTAACCTCGCACCTAACCATAGCTAACCCTCCAAAGTTAGCCATAGAGACCAGTAAATACGGGCCCTCTAGCAACGTTCGCCCTGCCTTTTCAAAAACTAACCCTTTCCCCGGCCCACCTCTGAAAATTGCCGCCTGAATCCGACTAGGTCGTTCTTTCCATTTATCTCACACTTGCAGGGAGCCGTAGGTTTTTCCCACACCACATTCGCGTACACAGCCCCCAGCCTGTACTTTTCGGAGCAGTACGCGCGCGCGTAGCCATCAACAAGCAGCCTGTCAACAGCAGAACAAACGGGGCGGTGGATGCTCACCATCCCATTGATCTGGTGCCGACCAAAGTTTTCACCTGAGCTGACCGCCGCACGCCGAATAGGCTGCCAGAGTAGGGCAAAATTCAGCCGCACGCCTACGAATCATCTTGATCAGATCGAATGCAAATCCGTATAACACTGACTCCGGACGTTTGAACGTCGCCGTGCCAATCATCTTTAAAATGGAGTATTACGTGGTTCGAATCCAGAACCATTGAGCTGCGTTAAGCCATCGAGACTAATGTATTTCAGGGCCTCAAAAGGGCGAGATGATTTCATAGTTTCTTAAGCAGTACGCGCGCGGAACATTACCAATGCCCACCAGGCGATCCGATGAATCTCTGCCAACGAACGTCTGCAGGCGCCCCGATGATCGAAGTAAACGGCCGGTGAAGGAGCGATCCGATCGATGTGGGCTGGAATTTGGGGGCTGTGCTTCCGCTTCCGTGCTTTCCTCATATGATCGGCGTCGTACCGTTCTGCGCATGCCGGTGTGAGCCCTGCCACTTGATTAATAAGGTTCAAGGTTGCCCAAGGGCCTGTGCGCCCGCGAAATACGCGTATGCCCTATTCTGTTAACGACCTTTCGACATCGGAACGGCGCTGGTAGCCAGTGATGCGCTGCAGGTCCTCGAAAACCAAGACGTTGTCCGATTGGGAGTTCATGATCTGCCCTCTACTTTAATCTGGATTTACGGGTTGTGACGGTGGCTGGTGGTCAGGCACTAAAAATCCAACACTTCACGATGGGTTGCTTCGTGACAGTGACGTTGGAGTGTGTGGCTTGGTGGGCACGAACCGCGCTGTCGGTAGCCTTGTTCGTTTCGATCAGCTTTCGTGAGCGGGAATCCTTCAGTCGCGCCCTCAGCTCGCTGATGTCCGCGACCTTCTGGCGGTGTTCGGCGGCGCACTTGACGAAGTCGTTGAGGTTGATGGCGATGATGTGGTCTTTTTTGCTGTGGTTGACCACCGGGCCGTCGGCATCTAAGCCTTCGAGGTACTCGTACACTTCCCAGAATTCAGCCACCACCGGGTGATCTGAGCTGATCGAGGCCTGGCGTTCAATGGCCATGCGGATGATTTTGTTGCGCGTATGGCTGATCTGCAGCTCGCTGAGAGATACCACCAAACGCAGACAGTCGAGCAACGCCAGTAGTTGGGCGTGGTTCTTGTTGATCCTCTCCACTCGAATGTAGCCGCGCAGGTTGTTACCGCAATGGGTACAGTCGTCCTGCTCATTTTTGAATGGCGTTTCGCACGCAAAGCAATGGCTGTGAAGGGTGCGCAGCTTTCGTTCATAGCCGGGCACACGCTGAGAAAACAGCTCCATCACTTCCGATTCTTTGCGTACCGTTTGCAGTAGAAAATGGCTGAGCTTTACGCCTTCCATGGAGTTGAGCAGGTCTGCCGCAGCGCGACTTTCAGCTGTCACAGTTGGCCGCACGAAGTGCAATTTTACGATCCTGGTCATGATCGCCTCGGAGGCTACGACCGGCGCGTTTTGGCTGATGGCGATGGTGGCGCGGAAGGGCGGCTCGTAAGTCTCGTTGCCTGCGGTTTTGACACCCTTGGTAGCCAGCGTGCCGCCGCCGTAATAGTCCTTCAGTTCGTCCCACTCGAACGTTTTGGCGTGGGCTTTTTCGTCGCCGCTTCGATCAGATTCGAGCAGCACGACAGGCATGCCGGAGATCTGCCCCATAAGACGGCTACGGCCGGCTTTCGTGGATTTGGATGGGTCGAAGCCTTCGTACCCCTCGCGACCCAGCAGCTTCCACAGCAAAGTAAGCAGGGTGGTCTTGCCAGCGCCGGCTTCGCCTGTGGCCTCCAAGAATGGGAACGATTGGTACCGCGCGCGGATCTGTTCGGCGAATAACGAGCCGAACCAGAAGGTCAGCGCAACGGTGCCCTGGGCGCCGAAGCAGAGCCAGAGCAAGTCCAGCCAGCGAGTGTCGTATTCCTTGGCGTCTTTCTGTATGGCGATTTTCACGCCTTTTTGCAGGCTCTTGAGTTTCAGTTTGCCCATCTCGAAGAAGTCCTCTTCGTTAATGGCGATGAGCTGTCCTTCCCGGATGGAGATGTCGTTGAACACGTAACAGCCATACTCCCTGCTGTAGCCCACGTAGTCGACCGTTTGAACGGTTTTGATACCGAAGAGCTGGTCCTTCATGATTTTGTCCAACTGTTGCCCAGTACCAGTGAACACGGCCCCGGCACCCATGCCGAGAAGCCTTTTTTTGAATTCGCTCGCCGCTGCGACTTGGCCGCCAGTGAAGGTGTTTTTCACAGAACCACCGTCATGGGGGAAGTCGACGCGGAAGAAGTACCAGGACTCATCAGTAATATCGTTGCGCTGGAAGTACAGAGCCTTGGGGTAGCAGTTGGCGATCTCGACCACGCAGCCGGACATGCGCAGGGCCTTGGTGCGACGTGCTTTATCATTCAGCTGTTGGCTTTCGTGGTTGTCGCTGGCATCCAGCGCCTGCATGGCGCTGTTGAACTTCGAAATGTCCAACTTCCACCAGTACAGGCGGGAGTCGAAGCCGAAGTGAAACTCTTCGCGCTCGCGCCACTGGTACATGAGCAAAGCTTTTTCCACGGCACTTTCAGCAATCAGCAGAGCACCGTGATGCTTGGCGTCGTCTAGATCTTTTTCGATCCACTGGTTACGGGCTTCGACTTCGTCCACGGACGTCCAACGTTGATGTAGGTCATTCCAATCGACCTTGCGCGAATCGAGCTGCGGGATCTGCGCAGCCCCGCAAGCGAAGCCCATGTCACGCGCCTTGCGGACCCACATGCGGGTGTATTTATGCGCTCCTGGTTCGTTGTCCAGTGCCCAGATCAGTTTTGGCGTTTTGTCGCTGCGAGAGGTAATCAGGGCTTTCAGCGACTCCTCTGAAAAGGCATTAGAGGAAAGCGAGGCAACGGCGGGAATGCCGTTCAGCACCAAGGCAATGGCGTCGAAAATGCCCTCGACAATCAAGAGTTCATCCACCTGCAGCAGGTCCACGCAGGGCGGTACCCACCAGTAACCCTTGTAACTGTCTCCCGGTTTGAAGCGCGCTTTTTTCTTGCCGAAGCGGTTCGGCTTGTCGATCAACCGCTCCCAGTACCCACCCTTGTCGAGTGGAAAGCGAACGGTAGCGGAGCCAATGTTCAGGTCCCGATCAAAGTAGTGTTCCTGGGTATACCAACCTTCAATCATCCCAATGTCGAATCCACGGGCGAAGGCCAGGTAGGCCTTTGCACTCGCAGCGGGTTGATCGTCAGTGGCAGGGGCACGCTTGCTCCAGTCGTCGAACAGGTCGCTGTACAGCTCTTTGACCGGTTCCATGTAGCGGCATTTCTGCTCACGACCGCAGCGGATGAACCATGGCTCGTCAAACCGGGAAAACAGCTGCCGCTGGTTGCACTGGGGACAAGTACCCTTACGCATGTATTGGGTGCCGGCCATGTGCTGCAAGCCAAAATCGGCCTCGAGCCGCTGCAGTACATCCGCCCGCAGTTGATGGTCCATGGTCTTCACCGCGCACGCTCCACAGAATTGGTGTCGAGCTGCTTTTTGAACTCACAGCGCGTACGGCAGGTTGCAGCAAGGTAAGGCAGGTCCGGGGGAACTTCTGAGCTGCGTTGACCGGTCGGTACTTTCCGGTAGCGGCCGGAGTACCAAAGAGTAGCCATGGTAACTTCGTACTGATTGCTGAGCCGGTGCGGGTACTTCTTCGACTGCTGTTCGTCCATATTCAGTTGGATGGTGATTTTGCTCATGTCATCCGCCAATAAGTTGTAGTTTCACCACACCCCACACGAAGCGGACATCTTCAAATCCGCAGATGGGTACGGTCGGGGGCCTTATCCTCACGGGCCGCGGTACGGCTATATATTTGCTCTGCCGGTGCCCTTCACGCTGTCCTAGCGCGAGAGGAAGATATCGATGGGAGCAGCCATCAATGCAGAATCTTGGGCATGAAATGCTCCGGCAAACGAACAGTGTCGATTGCATCCACGAGCGCATTGCGCTCCAAGCCGTCGCATTGCAGGATCGTTGCCAGGGCGAGGAAGGCTTTCATGGCGACGATCCGGCTCGGTGTGTTGGTGGTGCAGGCATGGCCAACGATCAGTGGAATCAGCTTATCGACAACAAACTGCTGATGATCTTCGCTACCCTGATAGGTGATTGCGATCATGCCCGCACCTCACCGGTGTGGTTGGCGGTGCGTCGAGCGAGGAACTCGGCAAGGTCACTCAGGCGGTACTTCACCAGGCGGCCAACTTTGAGGTAAGGCAGGTTGTAGCGCCCAGTCGAACGCCAGACTGCGAGGGTGGTCGATTTCACGTCGAGCACTTCAGCGGCCTGCTTGTCGTCGACGCTGACGGGTGGGTTTTTCGGGTCGAAGCCGAGCTGCGCCGCGATTTCGGCTTTGATCGCTGCGGTATTGGTGGCGTGGTTGGTGGTCATATGAATAGCCCCGTAGTTGTTGATACGACGGGACTATGTTGTGGAAAAGAGATCGGGAAGGCATTGCAGCGGCAAAACTCATTTTTGCAATTGCAAAACGCCAATTCAGACCGTCGCAGCCCTTCCTGCGGTCACTTTGCGTCGAGAGGCTTGTCGGGCGTCGATTTTGGCTTGAGCTTCTTTGTCCGCATCCCTTGCTGCTGCATTGGCCTCGGCAAACAGCTTGGTCAGATTACTCTTGCTGCTTCCTCGACAATCAGGGTGCCGCGCATTAATTGCTTCAGCTATGGATTCTTGGTTATAGCGTGGCCGACTGTCATCCATCAGCAACTCCAGAAGCCAAGCGGTTACCGGCAGATGAGAAGGCTTCATCTCATCTGCGGACTCCTCCACGCAAAGCTGCTGCCCCTCAAACTCCCGCAGCACGGCAGTTCTAACAACAAGCATGCCGTCATCTAGCAGGGAGCTTGTGGGACGGCGAAACTTCCCCTCACTGTCCCATTGAAAAATCTCAAAAACTTCATGTTTGTTGTGTTTTTTGACCAAGCGGCCACCAATATCCGTTTGATTTACGCCTACCCCTCCCGTCAAACGTTGATATTCACGCTTTATATCTAACGCCTCTTTTCCAATCATCGGCAAATCCCACACACCCTCAAGCCTCTGGGGGTTTAGTAGCCCAAAGGCACGGGCCACCTGTGAGGCTACGAGGTCGTGGTCTTTATCCCAGCCCGCTGGAAGTGCTCGCAAACCATTTAAAAACCTTTCAAGCCAGGCCTTTAAATCATCTTCAGCTTTGTGAGCCGGAGATCCGTCATCCTCGAAAGGATCTTTTTCGAGCAGCTCTATGTCTCTAAGGTCTCCTGTCACGGGATTCACGAAATACACTGACAACGTTAGACGGCCGTCGAGGCCCAGGCGCAGAATGTCGGTCTCGCTTATGTCCCGCCCTACACTTACAGATAGACGCTTCGCTGCATCCTTGATAGCCAGCCAATCCTTGAGATCCTCCATCTTGCGCACTCTCGTGCCCTCCAAACGCCCCCCTGTTAATGAATAAAATCGGCCAACCGGGCGGGGAGCCCGCTTTTTGTCCCGTCAGGTGGGTTGGTCGATTCTGTTGAGCATGTGCTCTAGCTCTTTTTCACTGAGCGTTTCGCTGGCAACTTCAGTTCCGCCGCCGGCTGTTTGACACCTGCCGCTTCCAACATGGCTTGGGTCGCCTTATCGACGGATTGGCGCACTGGATCGAGGTCAAGACGAGCATAAATTGCCGTTGATTGCAGGCTCTTGTGATTGAGACTCTTGCCGATGATCAACATCGATGTGCCAGCCTTGGCCTGCCAACTCCCGAGGGTACGGCGTAGGTCATGAATCCGCAGATCGGTCATGTCATAGAGTGCCGGGTCGATATCGAGTGTTGCGGAATAGGCTCTATAACGCTTCTGGGCGGCGGCCGGCGCCTCTATAACTTGGCGCTCGGCTTGCTGGCGCTCCGCTTCCGTAAGCTTGCCGAGACTTTTCAAGTGGTCGAGAAGGCGTCGCAGACTGGCGCGGCACAGGATGGCTGCCCATGCTTTTTTGGGCTCAACCAAATGGCCAGTCTTGCCAGCGCCAGGGAACACGAAAGAAGAGTTGCCGGTTATGAGCTTGCGTACACGGAGGGCGGTCACGGCCTCGGGAGACAGGGTTACATTCTGTGGCGTGCCGTTTTTGGTCATGCCGATACGCCAGATGCTGGCATCCAGGTCGAGTTCACGCCAAGCCATCGCCTGTATGTTTGAGCGCCGCGCGCCCGTCAGCAGCGACAGCAGAAAGAAGTCGGCAAGCTTCGACTCGCCAATGGCAGCAACGAGATACGGGAGCTCTCCGGCTTGGGCAAATCGGTCGCGCGACACTACAGCGTTTTTCTGAATACGGCTGGCCGGATTGGTGCCACTGAAATGCTCATGATCGGCGGCGTAGTTGAACACCGAGGAAACGATGGCGACGGCTTTGTCAGCTTGGCGTGCACTTTTCCTGCTTGCCTTGCTGTGAATCGTCTTCACCTCAGAACGGGTGATGTGAGACAACTTGCTATTGGTGATGGCTCCCATGTGAAGCCGCGCCGTGTCGAGGTAGTCTTTCTTCGTGCGTTCGGTGATCACAGAGCCGTCACGCTTTTTTTTGTGTGCCAGCATGTCGACCAACATCTCAGTGAAGGTCGACTCTTGGCGAATGGCACGACGTACTGCAGCTGGGTTCGCTCCAGTGGCGAACTCGCCGAGGATCTTTTGCGCCTCCGTTCGACCCTGCTCAACGGTCATCTCGGGGAACGTGCCGAGTTTCACCCACGCGATCGACGCACCGGAACGCTTCACAACGTAGAAGGTGCGGGAGCCTACAGCGGTCATCCGCATCGCAAGCTTCGGTACTTCAGTGTCGTAGACGGTCAGGCGCTTCCCAGCCTCGGGTGGAGGAAGCGCCAGCAGTGCAGTCTTGGTGAACTTCAGCTTTGCCATGTCCCTGCCTATACTGTCTTGGGCTAACATCGGGCTAACAATTGACAGCAAATTTGGTCGATTTTCGTGTTAGCCCGTAAAGCAAGGATAGCTTGAAAACCCTTTATACGTATAGGTTCTTCATATTTCGTAAAGCAGCATATACATGTAGACCCACTGACTTGTAATCAGTAGGTCCCGGGTTCGACTCCTGGTGCCGGCACCATACAAAACGAAGCCCCTGCAGAAATGCAGGGGCTTTGTTGTTTCTGGAATTCGATTCATCCCCTGCATCAGTCTCTCAGTAGGCTCGACAACCAGTCTCTCTCCCCAACACCGCCTCAATACTGGCACCTTGACACTAGCCATCCGTTTCCTTTAAAAAGCCGGTACTTTCAGATAGATCGAGCCAAGGATGCGGGCGCTTTTTTCATTGTTCTCCTGGCGGCAATACGCGCTGAGTGTGTTTATTTTGCTGCTCGCAGTACTCGATCCTTTCGGGCTATCGAGTTCGAGCAACGATGCCTCAGCGCAATGGTTAAATCGAGTCTTCGCCGGTGGGTACGAGCGTAGCGGCCAAGAAAAGATCGCCGTGATCCTGATCGACGATGCCTATCTGATGCGCAACAACACCTATTGGCCATTGCCGTACGGTGAGCAGAGCAAGCTGTTCAAACGCTTGCTCGCCTACAAACCCAAAGCAGTGTTCGTGGATCTCTTGTATAGCCATGATCATTCCCAAGGCGATCCGACTCAGGGCAGCCAATTACTCGCGAACGTGTTCGAACGCTACCGCCATCAGGGCATACCGCTGTTGTTGGCGAATACGGGTAAATCCCGAGGTGAGGACGGACAAGCCAACACGCTGGCAAGCCTTGCTGAAACATCCAGCCCGGTGGCCGTGGTATGGAACGGGTTTGGCAACAAGTATCCACTGGCGGTCGACACGTCGCCGGGCATTATGGAAACGCCAGCATTTGCCCTGTATCGCGAATATTGCAAAGGACAAGACTGCGCCAGTCTACCTGAAGATAAACGCAGCACTCTGGAACAACCGCCGATTGCCATACAGTGGGGGTTGAACCTGGCCACCGAACAGGCTCGCGTAGCGGACGTCGCTCACTGCTCAACGTCCAGCGGCTTCGTACTGAGCGCCCTGGAACAATTGAGTCAGGCCATTTTCTGGAAGCTGGGTAATCCCGCGCAAACACTATGCCCCTACAGCTTGACCCTTTCAGCCAGCGATCTTGAAGTCAGCACTGCAGAGGATCGGGCGTTGCTGTCCGAATTACTGCGTGATCGATTGGTGCTGGTCGGCGCACACATCACATCGACCGGGGACCTGGTGCAATCTCCTGTGCACGGCAAAATTCCCGGTGTCTACCTGCACGCTATGGCCCTCGACAACCTAATCACCAAAGGCATGCACTACGATCGCGAACCCGAGAGTCTGGGCTTCGAGATCAACTCTCTGGATATCATCGAGATAGCCCTGCTGGCGCTGATTTCCATCCTCAAGGCGTTGCACGAGCGCAACCTTGCACTGTTCAGATCACCCGAAAGCAGGGTTCAACAGAGCGCTTTTTTCAAGTCCCCGATACCGTCCTGGGTCCTCGTGATGAGCCTGCTTGCGGCGCTCAGTTACGGGCTACACCTGCGCAACATAACCCCGGTCAACGTACTCGCCGTACTGATGATTTCAATGGTGCTGTTCAGTGAAAAGCTTGAGGCGTTCTTCGCGCGCAAGAACTAACGGCAGCGTATTTTAAGATACTTACAAGGAACTCAAGGATGACCCGCTCAGCAGTTTTTTTAATCGCAGTACTCTTCAGCCAGGCAGCTTTGTCAGCGACGCCGACCGTAGAGGCTTTTCTCGCCGACCCGGTGGCGTTGCTGGACGAGCAAGGAAAATTTGAACGCGAGATGGCATTGAAAGATGCGCCCAAGAATCCGCTCCCGGTGTTGCAGTACAACGAGGCTCTGGAGTTGGTTCAGGTTGAGTTGGCCGGCAAGAAAGTCTGGCTGGACACCATGGATTTGCGTCTCAACCCCAGTAAGATTGTGAAGCTGCCGTGTCAGAAGATGCCAAGCAGCCTAGCGGCCGACAGCCAGAACAACTCCACCATCGGTTTCGGTGCTGGTTGCAAACACTGAGGATTGACGCATGAAGGGATCTCTGCGGGCGACATGCACCGTTCTAGCCTCGTTGCTGCTCGGTGGTTGCAACACCATGAAAGGTGCCAACGACGCCGTCATGAATCTGGTCGGTCCGTCGACCCAATCCAGATTCGCCGGACGTTTCATCGATAACACCGACGTTCGCCAGCACTACAAGCTCGATCCACAACGTCAGAGCAAACAGCAATTGAGCTACGACGGTCGGGCGATTCCTGCCGCAGAGGCGCGCCAGCAAAATCTGGCAGACATCCCTATGCTGCAAACCTACCTTCAGGGCATTGTCATTCGACTGTCCAAAGGCTGGCCCGGTGAGCTTCCGACCCTGCAAGTACGCATCATCGACAGCTATAGCTTCGGGCCCACCGCTGATCCTTTCGGCAACATACTTGTCCCACTAGGAATGCTCGACAACGTCGAAAGCGAAGACGAAATCGCCGCCATGCTGGGCCATGAAATGAGCCATGTGCTGCTACAGCATCACGACCGGATGGCTGCTTTTCAGCAGCAAAAAGAAATGATGAGCACGGTTGCCAGCACCGTCGTTTTCGCAGCCATGGCCTCCAATACCGGTGTAAACCGCAGCGCTGGCACGATGACACTGATCAACAAAGACCCAATCGGTACGCAGAAGACCATCGGTAATACGGTGCTTTTCACGACGCTCGCCAACAGTTTCTCAGACAATATCTGGAGCACTGCCTGGGGCCGCAGCCAGGAAGACCAGGCAGATTTGCTTGGCACCGACCTGATGATTCGTGCCGGCTATGCGCCCAGAGCAGCCAGCTTCACCCTGCAACGTCTGAACGATTTCCAGGGTAAACAGAAGCCATTGCTTGGCAGTTTTCTCGATGCACGCAAGACCGCCATGCAGCAGTCGCTGCAACAATTCAAACTGGATGATTTCACCAAAGAGCTGGACGTGCTGCTCAACCAAGGGCTGATCACTGGTATCAATGCGACCAGCCAATACTTCACTCGCTCACACATGTCTGCGACTGACCGTGATGAAGAACTACGCCAGTATCTACGACGCGAATACCATCAGGAACGTCGGGCCAAAGTGGATCCTCGCAGTTGGCCGAAAATCCGCGACGCTGCGCCTGTTGCCAGCGCCCTGCAAGGTTACAAAGATGCCTATGCTGCAATGGCTGCGCTGGAACTAAACAAGCTAAAGGAAGCGGATATTTTCAGCCAGCGAGCCCTATCCTCACCGGTAAAAGATCAACCGGGCATTCGTCGGACGGCCTTCAGCGTGCACCTCGCCCAAGGCAAAAGCGCTGAGGCGTTGAAAGACCTCGAGTCGATCAAGGACTGGTCGCTGGCCGGGCCTTCACTCTACGACCTGATGATCAGCTACCACCTCAGACGCAAGGACCCGCAGTCAGCGCTGGCGATGATCGACAAAGCCGAACGCAATCTCGGTTCGGAAGAAATGTTCATCACCGAGAAGCTGCTGGCGAACAAACAGTTGCAGAACGAGGCACAGGTTAAATCCGTGCTGCGTAAATGCGAGCAGTACCCTAGCCGTAAGGAAAACTGCAAAAAACTGGCACCGATGAAAACCTGATTACACGCGGCAACAGCAGACAAAACAAAGCCCTCGCATTACCTGGCGAGGGCTTTGTCGTTTCCACAGCCTGAAAAATCAAACCTCAGTGCCCAGCGCTCTGCCCACCATCAACATGCAAAATCTCGCCAGTAACAAACTTGGCGCTGTCCAGATACACCACAGCCTGCGAAATATCATCGATCTCGCCCATGTGCCCCATCGGGTGCAGGCTCCCCAACGCCGCATGAGTCTCTTCACCATGCATCGGTGTCTTGATGATGCCGGGCGAGACCGCATTCACCCGAATCCCGCGTTTGGCGTACTCGATGGCCAGGGATTTGGTAGCCGCGTTCAAGCCGCCTTTAGTCAACGACGCCAGTACCGAAGGCACGCCATCGATCGCATGATCGACCAGGCTGGTGGTGATGTTGACCACGTGCCCCTTGCCTTGCTTTTCCATCTCGGTGATGGCGAGTTGGGTGATGTAGAAGAAGCCATTGAGGTTCACCGACAGCACGGCGGCGTAATCTTCGGCGGTGTAGTCCGTGAACGGTTTGGCGACGAAGATCCCGGCGTTGTTGACCAGGGTGTCGATGCGGCCGAAACGGGCGATGGTTTCGCGGATGACGTGTTGAGCGACTTCAGGTTCGCCGATGTCGCCGGCCACGGTGAGGATGTCCGGATCGGTGGAGGGTTTGATCGACCGCGAAGTGGCAACCACCTGATAGTCCAGATCACGGAAGGCTTTGACCATGCCGGCGCCGAGGCCTTGGGATGCGCCAGTAATAACGATGACTTTTCTCGAATTGCTCATGATGAACCTCTACTCAGAAATGATGGTTTGAAAAGTAAGTAATCAGGCTTCAGCGGGGGCGTTGGCCATCTGTCGCAACATCTGTTCGTAGTACTCGACCGACTGTGAACCGGACACCAGGTGACGACCGTTGAGCACCATGGCCGGCACCGAGTTGATGCCGTGCTGGCGGTAAAAACCTTCCAGCTCGCGCACTTCGCTGGCGAAAGCGCCGGACGTCAGTACTTCACGTGCTCCGTCCTCATCCAGCCCGGCTTCCACCGCGAGGCGCACCAGGGTTTGCTGATCGCTGGGGTTCTGGCCCTCGGCGAAGTAGGCGCGCAGCAGGACCTTCTTCAGTGCGATTTGCCGCCCTTGCTGCAAGGCCCACAACAGCAGGCGGTGTGCATCGAAGGTGTTGTAGAAGTGGCTGCGTTTCTCCAGGTCGAACTTGAAGCCGATGGCTTCGCCGCGAGCGATTTGCATGGCCTTGCCGGCGGCGACTTCCTCGGCGGTGCGACCATATTTGCGCATCAGGTGCTCTACGGCTTTCTCGCCGGCTGCCGGCATGTCGGGGTTCAATTCGAAGGGTTTGTAGGTGAGCTGCACCGAGACTTCACCTGCCACATTCGCGATCGCTTGCTCCAGCGCCGTGGCGCCCAGGGCGCACCAGGGGCACACCACGTCGGAGACGAAATCGACGGTGACCGACGCGGTCATGACTTGCCCTCCTCTTCGGCCAGTTGTTTTCGGTACGCAGTGGTGGTCATGCCGGCGTAGCCCCAGTTATCGGTGTCGACTTCCTCGATCACGATGTGGGTCAGGTCCGGGCGTTTGTTGAGGACACGTTCCAGGGTTTCGGTGATTTCGGCGATCACCTGAGCTTTCTGCTCTGGGGTAACGCCATCGCGGGTAATGCGAACGCTGACGAAAGGCATAAGGAATCTCCAGTGACCTGCCCTCGGAATGATGGGTAGGTGTTGGAGCTCAATGTAGGGAGTTGGGTGCAGGGGATAAAGATGGGGACGGGAACATCATTAGTTACGTCGGGTAATCAATCATTTTCCACTTTTTGCGACACGTTATTGGAACGTGTCGCCGCCGACGACATGTTCGCGACACGTGTTCTCGAAGTACGATTTCAGCGACATGACACCCTGCGGACAAAAACCCAACGCCCGGAAATAAAAAAACCCCGAACCAGTCGGGGTTTTTTGATGTTCGAAAACTCAAATCCGCATCAGAAAATGTTGATCGGGTAATCCACGAACACACGCACTTCGTTGCCGCTGACGTTGTACTCGCTCGACTTCTGCGATACCCGCAGGATCGAGCTGCGCAGTTTCACGCTGAGGTCTTTGGCCGGGCCGCTTTGGACGACGTATTTGAACTGGTTGAAGATTTCGCGCTCGGTGCCGCCTTCGCTGGTGGAAGTGGTGATGTTGTCGCCGCGCACGTAGGCGAAGTTGTAGCTCAGGCCTGGCACGCCGAAGGTGCCGAAGTCGAGGCCGTAGCCCAGCTGCCAGCTGCGTTCGTCTTCAGCATTGAAGTCGGACCAGTAGGAGTTCGCCAGGTAGATGGTGTTGCCGCCGTCACCCACACGACCTTGGCCGCGCTGATAGCCGCCGTAGGCGTAGCCCAGGTTGCTGTCGCCGGTGCTGCGCTGGTGGGCGATGGTGAACGAGTGCGGGCCGGTGGCGAAAGTGGCCGCCAGGCTCCAGATCTTGTTGTCGTCGCCGGTGGCGCCGCTGTCACGGACGTAGGAGTCTTCCAGCTTGGTGCGATAGCCGTTGAAGTCCAGGGTCAGGGACTGATCCTTGTCGATCGGGAACACGTAGTTGGCGTTGAGGTACTGTTTCTTCAACACGTCTTCAACGTCGGAAGCGTAGACCGCAGCCTTGAATTGCTCGGTGAACTGGTAGCTGCCGCCCAATACGTTGATCGACTTCAGGCCACCGCTGTCACGGCCTTCAGCGCTCTTGCGCGATTCGGCGGTGAAACGACCGGCGTTCAGCTCCAGGCCCTTGATCTCCTTGGAGGTGATCAGGGTGCCGGTGTAGCTTTCCGGCAGCAGGCGCGAGTTGTCGTAGCTCAGTACCGGCAGGGCCGGCATCTGGTCGCCGTAGGTCAGCGTGGTGCTGGACAGACGGAATTTGACCGCAGCACCCGCCTTGGACAGGTCGTCAGCCGCAGCGCCGCTGTCACCTTGTTTAAAGAAATCGATACCGCCAGCGCCGCTGCGGCCTTTGCCGCCGTCCAGGCGCAGTGCGTACAGGCCGAAGGCGTCAACACCGACACCAACGGTGCCTTGGGTGAAGCCGGACGAGAAGGTGCCGATGGCCGCTTGGCCCCATTCGGCCTTGTCCGGATTGCCGTCTTTGTAGTCACGATTGATGTAGGCGTTGCGCAGCAGCACTTTGAGGCTGCTGTCTTCAACAAAACCCTTGGATTCGGCCTGGTCGTTAGCCATGGCCTGTGTAGCACTCAACATCCCCAGAGCGATCAGGCTGATACGCTTGTTCAACATTTTGTTCTTTTCCTTATAAGCGGTTGGTACGCGCTGTGCCGAACGGCTGAAACGGCGCTGTTGCGCTCTTTTTTCAACGCAAAACAAAAAGGCCCGCCCACGAGAAATCGAGGCGGGCCTTTTATTATTTTGTCGGTCATGGCGGTTGGCCACAGGCGTTGGGGCGAATCCTAGCCGCGCCCTTGACGGTGTGTCAATTTGAAGAATCGTCTGTGAATAGGCGAAAAAAGTCTAAGGAATCATCAATGTAATGTTTCCGACATGATTAGTAACAATCGAACCAGGGAACTTTTCAGGAATAATTATCGAAAGTAAATAGCACGCATTATCATTTGCGCCGTTTTAGCCACATCCCAAAAATCTTACGGACGCGCCTTCCAAATGCCTGCCCCTTTTCGCCTTGTGCCCTTCAGCTTGGGTCTCTCAGCTGTGCTTTCTGCCGGTTTTTCCTACGCCGCACCGACCACATTACCGGCGACTTCCATCAGCGCTGAAACTGAGGCCGATGACCCGCGAGTGAAGGAAACCAGCACGGCGACCCGCACGGCGACACCAGTGCGCTACGTTCCCCAGGCCATCGACTCGGTGAAAACCGCGAACGTGATGGACTACGGCACCAACGACCTGGGCACGGCACTCAGTGGCATCCCCAACGTCAGCAGTGGCGCTGACACCCGTTTTGATAGCCTGCGCATTCGCGGCTTCGACGCCAGCAATGACTTTTACCTCGACGGCATTCGTGACGACAGCCAGTACGTGCGCGACCTGCACAATATCGAGAAGATCGAGGTACTCAAAGGCCCGGCAGCGGTGCTGTATGGCCGGGGTAGCCAGGGCGGGATCGTCAATCGGGTCAGCAAACAGCCGGAATTCGGCCGCCGCTCGACCATTGAAGCGCAAGGCGGCAGCGAAGACCTGCGCAGCCTGTACGCCGACCTGAGCACCGATCCAACCGATAACATCAGCCTGCGCCTGAACATGGGCAATATGGACGAAAACAGCTTCCGCGATGGCGTCAGCGGCAATCGCCAACTGTTCGCGCCATCGATGAGCTGGCAGTTGACCCCGGACCTCAACTGGCTGGTGCAATACGAGTACAGCCGTTACAACCGCACCCCCGACCGTGGCGTGCCTGGGGTGAATGGCCGCCCGGCAGATGTAGGACGGGATACCACCTACGGCAGCGATCACGATTTCATCGACGACAAGTCGCAATCCCTGCGCTCCAAACTCAGCTACGAACTCAGCGATAACTGGCAGCTTCGCCATACCCTGGGCGTATTCAAGCTCAACAGTGATTTTGATAACACCTACCAGACCGGCTACACCCCGGCCACTAACCAGGTCACGCGCCAGCACTGGCAACAGGACCTGACCACCCGTAACGTTTTCAACAACGTCGAGCTGGAAGGTGGGTTCGACACCTTCGGCCTGGAACACCGGTTGCTCACCGGTATTGAAGTGGGCAGCCAGCGCCGTGATCCGACGCTGTACAACGCTGCTACCTCCGGGCCAGGCAGCTCACCGGTGCCGGCACTCGACCTGTTTAACCCCAACCGTGAACTGCGCCATACCGGGCGCATGCAGGTGGCGAGCAACAACCACACCGAAGTCGAGAGCCGCGCGGTGTACGTGCAGGATCAGCTGCGCCTGAACGACCAATGGCAGGTATTGGCCGGCCTGCGCTACGACACCTTCGATATCGAATCGACCAACCAGCTGCGCAACATTTCCGAAGACCGTGACAGCCACAGCACCAGCCCACGTGTAGGCCTGGTGTGGACGCCGCTGCGGGATCATTCCTTCTATGCGTCCTGGTCCAAGACCTTCTCGCCGGTGGGCGGAGGTTTGATCGGCATCACGCCGGGCGCCAGCGGTAACGGCAATGACCTGAGTCCCGAGCTGACCAAACAAAAGGAAATCGGCGTGAAGTCCGACTGGCTCGACGACCGGCTGAGCACCACCCTGGCGATCTATGAACTGGAACTCTACAACCGCCGCACCAGCGACCCGCTGGATCCGACCATCACCTTGCTCACCGGCAAGCAACGCTCCCGCGGCATCGAGCTGACCGGAAGCGGCCGTATCACCGGCAACTGGTATGTGCGCGGTGGTGTGGGCATTCAGGATGCGACGGTGGAGAAGGACAACAACGGCTTCGAGGGCAAGCGCATCAGTGACGTGGCCAAGCGTAATGGCAGCCTGTTCGTGACCTGGAAACCGGAGATGGGTTGGTACGCGGAAACCGGTTTGACGCTGGTGGGTGATCGGTATGCCGATAACCTCAACACCGTGATGATGCCGGGCTATGGTCGGTGGGATGCATTGGCCGGGTTCCGGCAGAAGGATTGGGATCTGCGGGCGGCGTTGAACAATATTGCGGATAAGGAATATTACGAGTCAGCGACGAGTCAGTTTCAGATTCAGCCGGGGGCGCCGCGTAGCCTGGTTGTGACGGGGACCTACAGTTTTTAAACACTGCGCAACCTGTGGGAGCGAGCAGGCTCGCTCCCACACTTGATCTTCTGCGTTTAAAAAGCAAAAAAAAAGCGCCGCCATCCCGGCAGCGCTTTTATCAATCCGTTGTTTTCTTCTTATCCTTCCATCACATCCCACAACGCTTCCAGTTCCGCTTCGCTGAATAAACCAGCGGGGTAGCGCTCGATCATCATCCGGCGCGGATCAGGTTCCCTGATCTGACGCGTTCCATTGGATTTCAACCAGTGCGCCAGGAGCTGGAGCGATTCGTTGTTGACTGCCAGGGGATGCGACGCCTGCTCGCTCACTACATTTACTTCGGCGTTCATCTCCGCGCTCTCTCCCGGTATATGAGCGGCTAACTTATCCAAGGTTTGTGACAGAACATCGCAGTTCTCCCCTCCTTGTTTAACCCCATAACCGATACAAGAGCTGTGCCAATGTGTTGACGTTGTCGATGAGCGGACATAAAAAAGCCCGCGGTCCTGATGGACGGCGGGCCTCTCGTGTCAGCCAGCAGGAAAATCGTCGAGTTGAAATTTTTCCAGTCAACTCAATCTGTTACAACCCCACTCACTCGTTGTGCGGCGCCGGCTGCTGTTGGGTAAGGCAGTGAATGTTGCCGCCGCCCAGTAACAACTCACGCCCCGGCACCATCACCACTTCGTGCTGGGGGAACAGGCTCTGCAGGATTTCCCGCGCGGGACCATCCAGCGGGTCGTCGAAACTTGGGGCGATGATGCCACCGTTGACGATCAGGAAGTTCACGTAGGAACCCGCCAGGCGAACGCCAGGATTTCGTTCCTGGCTGCCGTCGACCGGATCCACGCCCGCACATTCTTCCTCGGTCGCGTACAGCGGCCCCGGAATCGGCATCTTGTGCACCGTGAATGGGCGCCCCTTGGCATCAGTGGCGCTTTCCAGCACTTTCATTGCGGCCTGGCAGCGCGGGTAGTTCGGGTCTTGCGGATCGTCGGTCCAGGCCAGCAGCACTTCACCCGGACGGATGTAGCAGCAGAAGTTATCCACATGACCGTCGGTTTCGTCGTTGAACAAACCGTCCGGCAGCCAGATGATTTTATCCACAGCCAGGTTGGCGCTCAGCACCGCTTCGATGTCAGCGCGGTCCAGGTGTGGATTGCGGTTGCGATTGAGCAGGCACTCTTCGGTGGTGATGAGCGTGCCTTCGCCGTCGACGTGAATCGAGCCGCCTTCGAGCACAAAACCTTCGGTGCGATAGCGCGGGCTGCGTTCGATCTCGAGGATCTTCCCGCCGACCTGCGAGTCGCGGTTCCACGGCGAATAGAGGCCGCCGTCGAAGCCGCCCCAGGAGTTGAAGTCCCAGTTCACGCCGCGAACTTCGCCACTGTTGTTGATCACGAAAGTCGGACCGGTGTCGCGGACCCAGGCGTCGTCGCTGGACATCTCGACGACCCGGATATTCGGCACGTCCAGGCGCGCACGGGCATTTTCATACTGGCCGGCGGAGACCGCCACGGTCACCGGTTCGAAACGCGCGATGGCCTTGGCCACTGCAACGTGGGCGGCCTGCGCCGGCTTGCCGCCCAGACGCCAGTTGTCGGGGCGCTCTGGCCAGATCATCCAGGTTTGGGTTTGTGGCGCCCACTCGGCCGGCATGTAGAAGCCATCGGCGCGGGGCGTGCTGTTTAAAGTGGTCATGACGATCAGGACTCCAGGGCACCGTCTAGGGTTTTGATAGCACCATACAGGTTGGGGCGGCGGTCACGGAAGGAGCCCCATGCACTGCGGGTATGTTCCAGCAGGTCCAGATCGAAGCTGTGGACCAATACGCCTTCTTCGGTTTGATTGAGTTCCTGCACCTTTTCGCCGAACTGGTTGGCGATAAACGACGAACCGTAGAAGGTGATGTCGTACCCGTCCTGCTCTTCATTGCCGATACGGTTACTGGCGATCAGCGGCATCAGGTTGGCGCCGGCATGGCCTTGTTGCACACGCTGCCAGTGGTCGCGGGACGAGATGGTCTTGTCGTGCGGTTCGCTGCCGATGGCGGTCGGGTAAAACAGGATTTCCGCGCCTTGCAGCGCCATGCTGCGGGCACACTCGGGGAACCACTGGTCCCAGCAGATGCCCACGCCGATTTTCGCGTAGCGGGTATTCCACACCTTGAAGCCGGTATCGCCCGGGTTGAAGTAATACTTTTCATGGTAACCGGGGCCGTCCGGAATGTGGCTTTTCCGATAAATCCCGAGGTTGCTGCCGTCTGCATCGATGATGGCGATGCTGTTGAAGCGTGCGCGGCCGGCCAGCTCGTAGAAGCTGATCGGCAGCACGACTTGCAGCTCCCTGGCGATTTTCTGGAAGTGCTTGATGGCGACGTTGTCTTCGACCGGGGTGGCCAGTTGCAGGTAATCGGCGTTCGGCTTCTGGCAGAAGTACGGTGCTTCGAACAATTCCTGGATCAGGATGATTTGCGCACCTTTGGCTGCAGCCTCGCGGACCAGCCTTTCAGCGGTCTCGAGGTTGGCCTCGAGGTCCCAGGAACAAGCCATCTGGGTGGCGGCGACGGTAACGATACGACTCATGAATCATCTCCTGGGCAAGCGGCTGGGGTCGAGTGTGACGACGACCCATGACAGAAAGCGGAAGCCCAGGCGGAATTTCACCATGCCGAGGCAATGGCGACTTTATAGCCGATAAAAATCGGCTTTAAAAGCAAATACTTTTAAAAAAGATGAATGAATACGCTTAAAACACCGATAGAAATCGATGTTCATGGATTACCCCACACCCGTACTCCCCCAACACACCCCCAACAGCGCAATGGCCATCGGGCTCAAAGGCCCTCTGCAAGCACCTTCGAAAGCATATCCACGAAGAAATCCACACTCCGGCGCGACGTCACCATCGGCGGTTTGATTTTCAGCACGTTCAGATAATCCCCCGTCGGCTGCATGAAAATCCCCAGCTCGCGCAGGCGATCACACAGCGCCGTAGTCTCCTGCGTCGCCGGCTCCAGGGTCTCGCGGTTACGGATCAGCTCCACCCCAAGATAAAACCCGGAACCATGCACCGCGCCCACCAGCGGATGAATATCGATCAGGGCCTCGAGTCGCTCCTTGAAGTACCCGCCCACGACCTGCGCGTTCTCCCAGAGTTTTTCTTCCTCCATCACATCCAGCACCGCCATGCCGATCTGGCAGCTCACCGGACTGCCACCTGCCGACGAGAAGAAATAGCCCTCGGCCTCCAGCGCTTCGGCGATTTCCCGGCGAGTGATCACCGCGCCCAAGGGCTGGCCGTTGCCCATGCCCTTGGCCATGGTGATGATGTCCGGCACCACGCCCTGCTCTTCAAACCCCCAGAAAAAGTGGCCCATGCGACCGTAGCCGACCTGCACTTCATCGGCGATGCACACGCCACCCTGGGCGCGTACCAGGGCGTAGACCTGCTTCAAATAACCCGGCGGCAACGAGATTCCGCCCGCGTTGCCATAGACCGGTTCGCAAATGAACCCGGCAAGCTGGCGCTGCTGCCCGGCGATTTTCGCCAGGTGGTGCTCGACGCTGCGCACGTAATCGGGAGCGCTGTCGGCGCCGCGGAATTCGCCGCGATAGGTGTTCGGCGCCGTCACCGGATGCACCCAGTCCGGGCGGCTACTCAAGGCCTGGGGGTTGTCGGCGATCGAGGTCGAAACGGCGTCCGCGCCCACCGTCCAGCCGTGATAAGCCTCCAGCACGCTGAGCATGTCGCGCCCGCCGCTGTAGGCCCAGGCCAGGCGGATGGCCAGGTCATTGGCCTCGCTGCCGCTGTTGACCAGGAACACCCGGTCCATGGAGTCCGGCGCCAGCTTGAGCAGTCGCTCGGAAAACTCGGCGACCGCCGCGTAGTTGAAACGCGAGTTGGTATTGAGCAGCGACCACTGGCGACTGGCGACCGCCGCCATGCGCGGATGGCCATGGCCCAAGACTGCAACGTTGTTGAGCATGTCGAGGTAGGAGCGGCCCTGCATGTCGATCAGGTGATTGCGCCAGCCGCGCTCGATGCGCGGCGGGTCGACGTAGTAGTGTTTTTGCGTACGGGCGAAACTGGCCTCGCGACGCGCCAGCAGGGTCTGCGAATCCAGCTCCTGCTCCGCATCGCAGGCCAGCCCCAGCAGGCTTGCCGGCGACGGGCATAGCGCCTGCCAGGCGGCAGCGCGGGAAGGTGTGCAGAACAACGGCGCGTTTAGCGAAGCGCCGCGACACAGCTGCACCCGCAGCGGCCCGTTCACCGCACCCAGCACCTGGCCTTTGACCAGTGCCGCACCCGTGTGCAGCGACGGCTGGACGCCCCACAACCGCAGGCTCAATTGCGGGCCATCGAGTTGCAGCACGCCCGGCTCGGGCTCATGGACCATGCCGGCAAACGGCGACTCGACCGCCGTGCCCATGGGCACCCTTAATTCGACGTGCAGCGGGCAAGTGTCCGGCTCGCGAAACGAATCCGGCTGGGTGCGCGACAGGCGATATTGCCCGTAGCGACTGGCCGCCAGCTCATGCACGGCGGCTGCCTCGTCCAGCAGACGCTGATCGATGCCTGGCTGCTCCCAGTTGCCGGCTTCGAAATGCGGGCTCAGGACGCCCAGGTCAATCAGGGCAAACTCCCGTCCGACCAGGCCCGGCAGCAGCGGGGCAAACCCTTCGCCGCCAATGCCCGGCAGGTGCTGACCGACCGCAGACAGGATCGCCGCCTCCATCAATTCCAACGGTACCGAAGTGGCCACGCGAAAGATTTCCCACTCGTGGGTCAGGTTGTCACGGCTGTAGGCATTGCCCGGATCGATGCTCACCTGCTGCTCGCCACTGAGCACCAGCACGGCGGCGCGGGCCACGATCAGCGGCCACAGCGCCAGGAGCTCTGCGTGCTCCAGTGGATTGACTGCGTGATACGCCTGCACCGCCGGCAGGATGTAAAACGGATCGCCACCGGCATGATGCAACAGCGCCGCGCAGGTCACCGACAGATCGGTGATGCGCCAGGTACGGATCAGGTCGCCGAAATCGATCACGCCCTGCAATTGCCACAGGCGATCAGCATCGCGTTGCCAGACCACGTTGTCGTCGGTGATGTCCATGTGAATGGCCTGCACCGGCAGCTTGTCCACCAGCGGTTGCAGATGACGTTCGGCGCGTTCCGCTGCATCGGCGATTTGCCGGCGCTGGGTGTCATCCTTGATCACCGGCAGCAAGTGCGCAATCAGCGCATTGGCGTGACGGGCATCCCATTGCAGCGTGCGGGTCAGGCCGGGGTGATCGAAGTCGGCCAGCGCCAGGTCCATTTCGCCGCAGAGCCGCCCGAACCCGGCAACGACGGCACCGGGCAGGTGATCGAGGTCTGTCAGCGGCTGGCCGTCGATGTAACCCAGCAGACGCACATGCACGGTCTGATCGGCCA
The DNA here is from genome assembly GCF_022496665.1 of Pseudomonas sp. TMW22090. Lineage (NCBI taxonomy): Bacteria > Pseudomonadati > Pseudomonadota > Gammaproteobacteria > Pseudomonadales > Pseudomonadaceae > Pseudomonas > Pseudomonas sp. TMW22090. The sequence continues at coordinate 136,196 of NZ_SCFH01000005.1, read as the reverse complement.
CTTGCAGGGTCAGAAGGTCCGCGCCGCTCCTGGCGCCAATAACCCGTGGCACTTGCACCCCGGCCTTTTCGGCCAGGTGCTTGAGGCCTGCATGCTGGGCTTGCAGCTCTTGCACGGCATAGTCGCCGCGGCAGATTTTCAGGACGAAGCGCCCCTGATCGCTGTCGACGCGGTAATTAAGATCCTGCTGACTGCCCAGGGCCCGCAGCGTTCCGCTCAACCCGTAATGCTCTGCGAGCAGCCCAAGCGCAACCTCGGCCGACACTTGTGGGCTGGGCAAACTGGCGCGATGAATCAACGTGGCGAGCGGCATACAACGACCCCTGAGAATTTGATCAGGCGCTTATATCGCCATTGCTCGGGGCGATACGCAACCCCCCACAATCACACACCCCTCGCGCCACCCGGCACTTTGCGCAAGAATGCCGACCATCAACGCGACAGGCGCTCGACCTCATGACCCCGACTCTCCCCCGCAGACCCCGCTGGCGCAGCCTCGCACTGCTCGCGCTATGCCTGGCGCCGTTGCTGTGGCCGCTGGAGCATCTGGCCGAACGCTATTACCGCAGCGAACTGGCCGGGCAGAACCGCCAGACGCTCGACCTGTACGTCGCCAACCTGTTGGGCACCCTGCACCGTTATGAGGTGCTGCCGCAAATTCTCGGCGAGCTTCCAGCCCTGCGCGCCGTCCTGGGCGCGCCGGACGACGGCGTGAGCCAAGGCAACGCCAACCGCCTGCTGAAAAACATCAGTGCCCAGACCGGCGCCGAAGTCATGTACCTGATGGACACCACCGGCAAAACCCTGGCGGCGTCCAACTGGGACAAACACGACAGCTTCGTGGGGCGCAATTTTTCCTTCCGCCCCTACTTCAGCGAAGCCATGGCCGGTCGTCTTGGGCGCTTCTTCGGCCTGGGCACGACTTCGGCCAAGCGTGGCTATTTTTTTGCGGCGGCGGTTCGCCAAGGTGAAAAGATCATCGGCGTACTGGTGGTCAAGGTTGACCTCGACCATACCGAGAGCCTGTGGGGCAACACCCCGGAACAGCTGCTGGCCACCGATCAAAATGGCGTGGTCATTCTCACCTCACGGCCGGAATGGCGCTTTCGTTCGACCCGCACATTGAGCGAGGCGGAGAACAAGGCGATCACGGCGATCCAACCCTACCCCACTCGCGATCCCCAGCCGCTCAAGCTCAACCCCGATGCGTGGCTGACCCAGTCCCACCAGATCGACGAGACGGGCTGGACGGTGAACATCCTCGCGCCGCGGACCCTGATCGACCGCCCGGTGCGCACGGTCGTTGCCATTGGCGGCGCCACCCTGCTGGTGTTGATGCTGCTGCTCGGCCTGATGATGCAGCGCCGCCGCCATTACCTGGAGCGGATCGCCTTCGAGGCCAAGGCCCGTCGTGAACTGGAAGGCCGGGTTGCCGAGCGCACCAGCGACCTCGAAGGGCTCAACCGGCGTCTCAAGGAGGAAGTGCTGGAACGCGAACAGGCCCAGCAGGAGCTGGTGCGCGCCCAGGATGACCTGGTACAGGCCGGCAAGCTGTCGGCACTGGGGACGATGTCCGCCAGCATCAGTCACGAGTTGAATCAGCCACTGGCGGCGATCCGCAGCTATGCGGAAAACGCCGAAGTGCTGCTCGATCACCAGCGCACCGACGATGCCCGTGGCAACCTCAAGCTGATCAGTGAACTGACTGCACGCATGGCCTCGATTATCGCCCACCTGCGCGCGTTCGCCCGCCGCGATCGCCATGCGCCGGAGAGCGTGGCCCTGCAACCGGCGCTGGACGACGCACTGGCCCTGCTCGCCAAGCGCCGGCGCAGCATGGAGGTCGAACTGATCCGCGATTTGCCGGCCGCCACCTTGTGGGTCGAAGCCGGCGAAACCCGCCTGCGCCAGGTGCTGGGCAATTTGCTGGCGAACGCCCTGGACGCCCTTACGGAAAAAGGCCCGCCGCGTAAACTGTGGCTGAGTGCCCAATCCACTGCCGAAGGCGTCAACCTGTACATTCGCGACAATGGCCCGGGTTTTTGCATGGAAGCCCTGGGCCGCGCCAGCGAACCTTTCTACACCACCAAGACCCGCACCCAGGGCCTGGGGCTGGGGCTGGCGATCTGCGAAACACTGATGCGCGCCTTCGGTGGTGAACTTTCGTTCTCCAACCACAAGGAAGGCGGCGCGCTGATTACCTTGAAATTGCGCGCAGGCGCACCGGGCGTGAGCCTGCAACCGTCCGAGGACCGAAGTGCATGACCATCGACAACCGCATCCAGGTCGTGCTGATCGACGACGATCCGCACTTGCGCCAGGCCCTGAGCCAGACGCTGGACCTTGCCGGCCTGAAGATCCTGCCGCTGGCCGAAGCCAAGGGCCTGGCTGCGCAGCTGGAGCGAGACTGGCCGGGCGTGGTGGTCAGCGATATTCGCATGCCGGGCATGGACGGTCTCGAACTGCTGACCGAACTGCATGCCCAGGACCCGGAGCTGCCGGTGTTGTTGATCACCGGCCATGGCGACGTACCGCTGGCGGTGCAAGCGATGCGGGCCGGGGCCTACGACTTCCTGGAAAAACCCTTTGCCAGCGATGCCCTGCTCGACAGCGTGCGCCGGGCGCTGGCCCTGCGCCGGTTGGTGCTGGATAACCGCAGCCTGCGCCTGGCACTGAGCGATCGCAACGAGTTGAGCGCACGGCTGGTTGGACATTCAGCGCCAATGGCGCGCCTGCGCGAGCAGATCGGTGCCTTGGCGGCCACGCGGGCGGACGTGCTGATCCTTGGCGAAACCGGCGCGGGCAAGGAAGTGGTCGCCCGCGCGCTGCACGATCTGTCGAGTCGTCGCAACGGGCCATTCGTGGCAATCAATGCCGGCGCCCTGGCTGAATCGGTGGTGGAGAGCGAGCTGTTCGGACACGAGCCCGGCGCTTTCACCGGGGCGCAGAAGCGCCGCATTGGCAAGTTCGAATTCGCCAACGGCGGCACGCTGTTTCTCGATGAAATCGAGAGCATGAGCCTGGATGTGCAGGTCAAGCTGCTGCGCCTGCTGCAAGAGCGCGTGGTTGAGCGGCTTGGCGGCAACCAGCAGATCCCGTTGGACATCCGCGTCATAGCTGCGACCAAGGAAGACCTGCGCCAGTCTGCCGACCAAGGCCGTTTTCGGGCCGACCTGTACTACCGCCTCAATGTGGCGCCGCTGCGCATCCCGCCTTTGCGCGAGCGCGGCGAAGATGCCCTGATGCTGTTCCAGCATTTCGCCAACGAGGCCAGCACCCGCCACGGTCTGCCGCCCCACGAACTGCAACCGGGTCAACGCGCCCTGCTATTGCGTCACAGCTGGCCAGGCAACGTACGGGAGCTGCAAAACGCCGCCGAGCGCTTCGCCCTGGGCCTGGAACTGGCCCTGGACAACAGCACACTGGATGGGACATCCGGGGTCACGGTTGAGGTGATCAGTGGCGGGTTGAGCGAACAGGTGGAAAACTTCGAGAAGAGCCTGATCGCCGCCGAGCTCGCGCGTTCCCACAGCTCGGTCCGCAGCCTGGCGGAAGCACTGGGCATCCCGCGCAAAACCCTGCACGACAAGCTACGCAAGCACGGGCTCAACTTTGCCGACGGTGGCGCCCACACCGCCACCGACGAGCTCGACTGAGCTACCGTCCAATCACCGCCCACAGACAAGAGAGCGTTCATGAGCCGCGACAGTCGTCACCTGGAAAGCATCCTGCACCACGACATTCCCCTGACGCGGGACATGGGCCTCAAGGTGCTCGACTGGCACGACCAGCAGTTACGTCTGCACCTGCCGCTGGAGGCCAACGTCAACCACAAGAGCACGATGTTTGGCGGCAGCCTGTATTGCGCCGCCGTACTGGCGGGGTGGGGCTGGTTGCACCTGCGGCTGCGCGAGGAAGGCATTGAAGACGGGCACATCGTGATTCAGGAAGGGCAAATCAGTTATCCGCTGCCGGTGACCATGGACGCGATTGCGATTTGCCAGGCGCCCGGTGCGGCGCAGTGGAAGAAATTTTTGGCGATGTACCGGCGGTATGGGCGGGCGAGACTGACTCTGCAATCGCGGATTGTGAATGCCGAGGGTGGCGAGGATGCGGTGACGTTTAGCGGGCAGTACGTTTTGCACCGTTAAGATCAAAAGATCGCAGCCTCGTTGCACTCGGCAGCTCCTACGGTGCAACCAGGCTGCGATGTTTTCGATCGTTAACCCTGGGCCAGTTTCAACAACTGCTGTCGCCAGGATGCCTGGGCCGGCAGCGCCAGGAAAAACCCGTTCAACAACGATTCCCGCGCCGGGTAACTGAACGTTTTACCGCTCAACTCCAGCACCTCGCCCCCGGCACCTTCCAGCACACCCTGGGCCGCCGCCGTGTCCCACTGCGAAGTCGGCGCCAGGCGCGGGTAACAATCCGCCGCGCCTTCGGCCAGCAGGCAAAACTTCAATGAGCTGCCGATGTTGGCCAACTCCAGCTCACCCAGGCTCGCGCTCAAGCCTGCAAGCAAGCGCTCCTGCTCGGGGCTCGAATGGCGGCGGCTGGCGACTACGGTAAAAGCTTCACCTGCCGGCGGCACCTGACGAACCTGAATAGGCAAAGGCTCGGCACCTTTATCCGAACGCCATGCCCCCAGGCCTGCGCCTCCGACATAAACGCGCCCATTGGTCGGCATCGATACTACCCCAAACACCACGCGGCCTTGCTCGATCAAGGCGATGTTGACAGTGAACTCCTCGCTGCCCGAGATGAATTCCTTGGTCCCGTCCAGCGGATCGACCAGCCACCAGCGCTGCCAGCCGGCGCGCACGCTTTGGGGAATGTTGGCGTCTTCTTCAGAGAGCACCGGGATGCTTGGGTCCAGAGCGGTCAGCCCGTCCAGAATCAGATGGTGAGCCGCCAGGTCAGCTGCTGTGACGGGTGAATCGTCGGCCTTGGCAGTCACGGCCGTGCCGGTGCGCCAGAACGGCAAAATGGCGTCGCCTGCCAGCAAGGCCAGTTCGATCACGGGCGCCATCAATGGATGCGGGAAATTCATGGCTGGTACACCCCGCGCTGCGTCAACAGATCCCGGGCCAGATAGAGCGCGGCCAACGCACGGCCTTCGGTAAATTGCGGGTTCTGCGCCAGCGCCGACAGCTCGCGCAGGTTGACCTTGCTCACGCCCATCGGCTCGGGCTCGTCGCCTTCCAGTCGTTCCTCGTACAAGTCCGTGGCCAGCACCACCTGGATCTTCTGGCTCATGTAGCCGGGCGACAAGGACAATTCGGTCAGGTGTTCCAGCTGCCGTGCGCCATACCCGGCTTCCTCCTTGAGCTCGCGCTCGGCCGCCGCCAGCACGTCTTCGCCGGGCTCGATCAAACCCTTGGGCAACGACATCTCGTACTCATCGGTACCGCCGCAGTATTCCTCGACCAGCACCGCATGATCCGCATCCAGCATCGCCACGATCATCACCGCGCCATAGCCGGCGCCCTTGCCGACCAGTCGCTCGTAAGTGCGCTCGACGCCATTGGAAAAGCGCAACTTCAGCTCTTCGACGCAGAACAGGCGGCTGGTGGCGACGATCTCGCGAGCGAGGATGGTAGGTTTCTGGCGCATGAGCGGCTCCTGGGTGATAGCGAGTTACTATACCCGGCCTATCCTGAATGTTGACCCCGGATATCCTTTTTACCGCTGGAGAAGTTTTTTATGTCCCTGCTGCCCTGGCATGACATCGATACCGTTTTGCTGGACATGGACGGCACCTTGCTGGACCTGCATTTTGACAACCATTTCTGGCTGGAGCACCTGCCGCAACGCTATGCGCAGCTGCACGGAGTCAGCCTGGCCATGGCCGAGATGGAATTGCAGCCGCTGTTCGAACGCCACGCCGGACAGTTGCAGTGGTATTGCCTGGATTTCTGGAGCACCGAGCTGAAGTTGTCGGTTCGCGAGTTGAAACTGGAGACCGCGCACCTGATCGCCCTGCGCCCGGACGCGGACACGTTCCTGGCGGCGATCAAACAAGCCGGCAAGCGGGTGGTGATGATCACCAACGCCCACCGCGATTCCCTGTCACTCAAGCTTGAACGGATTGAACTGGCGCCTTACTTCGAGCGGCTGATCAGCTCCCACGATTACGGCTATCCCAAGGAAAATCCGCAGTTCTGGGACGCCCTGCAGGCGGACATCGGCTTCGATCCGGCGCGCAGCCTGTTTATTGACGACACGCTGCCGATTTTGCGCAGTGCGCGGGATTTTGGCGTGGCACATCTGCTGGCCGTGCGGGAGCCGGACAGTCGCAAGGGCCCAAAGGACACGGCTGAGTTTGCGGCGGTTGAGGATTATCGGGATCTGGTTGCCGGTCTCTAGACCGATTCGGCTGCATCGCGGGCAACGCTTGCCCGCGATGGCGATCTAAAGCTTTACTCAGGAATCCGCAACGACTGCCCCGGATAGATCTTGTTCACGTCCTTGAGCATCGGTTTGTTGGCCTCGAAAATCTTGTTGTACAGGTTGGCATTGCCATACACCCGCAGGGAGATCGCGCTCAGCGTATCGCCCTTCTCCACCACCACAAACTTCGCAGCCACCATCACTGGCCCGGTCACGGTAATCTGGTCTTCAACACCACTGACGCCCGCCACGTTGCCCAGGGACAACAGGATCTTTTCTTTCTCTTCCTGGGTGGCGGCTTCACCACTGGCGATCACCTTGTCGCCCTCGACCTTGACCTGGATCTTCGAAGTATCGATCCCCGTCAGCGCATCCTTCACGTGCTTGGTCAGCGCCTCGCTGTTGGCTTCGGCCTTGTCCGGCGTCAGTGCGTCGAGGATTTTTTCACCGGCTTCTTTGAGAAAACTGAAAAGGCTCATCGTGTGCTCTCCATGGTAATAAAAGGGTCCAGACGCAAAAGCCTAGACCAAGCTTGCACACTGCGGTTCCAACCCGACCAATGACGCCGCTTCCCGCCAGGGGCTAGAATCGGCGCCTTCCTGCGCCCTGGAGCGAAGATGGACATCAAGCAGCTGAAATTCCTCATCGCACTCGACGAAACGCGACACTTCGGCCAGGCAGCCGCACGCTGCCACATCACCCAACCGACCTTGTCGATGCGTTTGCGCAGCCTGGAAGAAGAGCTCGAATTACCGCTGGTCAACCGTGGCCAACGCTTTGAAGGCTTTACCGCGCCGGGCGAGCGAGTGCTGGCGTGGGCGCGCACGGTGCTGGCGGCCTACGACGGGCTGCAAGCCGAGGCGGCCGCCTGTCGCGGCAATCTGGTCGGCACCCTGCGCCTGGGGGTGGTGCCATTATCGAGTTTCGATCCATTGCCGTTGATGCAGCGCCTGCATGCCGAACACCCGAACCTGCGCTTCGAGTTGTCTGCATTGAGCTCCGAGCAAATTCTCGAACAGCTGGCGAACAACCGCCTGGACCTCGGCGTGTCTTACCTGGAACGCCTCGACGGCGAGCGTTTCGACTCCCTGGCCTTCAGCGAAACCCGCATGGGCCTGCTTTACGATCAGCGCTTCTACAGTTTCAGCGAGGCGCCGCTGAGTTGGGAGTCGTTGATCGAATTACCGCTGGGCATGCTCACCAGCGGCATGCACTTTCGCCAATCCATCGACCACAATTTCCACAGTCGTGGCCTCAGTCCCCAGCCTCTGCTGCAGACCGACGCCGTGCATCAACTGTTACAAGCTGTGCACGGCGGCTTGTGTTGCGCCGTGATGCCGCTGGACGGCGGCCTGGAAAACCTCACCGATCATCTGCGCCTGCAACCCATTGAAAACGCCCAGACTCTCGCGCGCCTGGGCTTGATCATGCGGCGCAGCGCACCTCGATCGGCACTGGCAGAGGCGTGTTTTGCGATTTATCAAAAATCATCCACGGACGCTTGATCGACGCCATCTATCGGCACATCAGTATTAGCGATTAGACGCGACCGTTTGACGCGCCTAGGCTTAAAGCTGATCAAACCGTGGTGATGCCATGAACGCCAAGCGCCCAGCCTGCGCGGCGCCTGCCCTCGAAACGCCCGCGCCCGCTGCGAGTCAAACCTACAGCTACAGCAACCTTGATGCGTCCGGATCGGCCCATACCGAGCTGGCCGAGGAAGTTGCGCTGGCGATTGCCTACAACGGCATCAGCCAGGCCGTGATGCTGGTGACTCCAACCGACCTGGAAGACTTCATCGTCGGTTTCAGCCTCGGCAGCGGCATCATCAACGACCCCGCCGACATCTACGACCTGCAACTCAGCGGCTCCGGCTCGGCGCAGTACGCGCAAGTCACTATCGCCAACCGTGCATTCTGGAACCTCAAGCAGCAACGCCGGCAACTGGCCGGAACCAGCGGTTGCGGGTTGTGCGGAGTGGAGGCGGTCGAGCAGGCACTGCCAGACCTGAAAGTATTGCCTGGGGCGCCATTGCCGCCGATTGCCTGGCTCGACGGCTTGCGCCAGCGCATCGGTGCTTTCCAGCCCCTTGGCCAACACTGCGGAGCGGTACATGCCGCGGTGTTCATGAATGATCGGGGCGAGTTGCTGCTGGGTCGCGAAGATATCGGCCGGCACAACGCCCTCGACAAGCTGATTGGCGGCCTGATCCGCCAGGACATCCCGATTGGCGCGGGGCTGGCGATCGTCACCAGTCGTTGCAGCCTCGAACTGATCCAGAAAGTGTTGCGCGCAGGCATCCAGACCCTCGTCAGCCTGTCTTCGCCCACAGGACTTGCTGTGCAATGGGCGCGCCGACACAACCTCAATCTCATCCACCTGCCGCAGAAAAGTGCGCCGCGGGTCTACAGCCCTGCGATGGAGAACCTCACGTGAGCCAACATCATCAAGCCGACCAGAAACCCGTCCCCCGCTACAAGCCCTACAAAGGCCCGGCCGGTGGCTGGGGCGCGCTGATCAGTGTGGCCCAGGCGTGGCTGACCAGCGACAACGCGCTGAAGAACCTGCGCATGATGCTCAAGACCAACCAGAACGGCGGCTTTGACTGCCCGGGTTGCGCCTGGGGCGACTCCCCGGAAAGCGGCATGGTGAAGTTCTGCGAAAACGGCGCCAAGGCTGTGAACTGGGAAGCGACCAAGCGCCGGGTGGATGCTGCATTCTTCGCCAAACACAGCGTCAGCTCGCTGCTGGAGCAAAGCGACTACTGGCTGGAGTATCAGGGCCGCCTGACCGAACCGATGAGCTACGACGCCGAGACCGATCGCTACAAGCCGATCAGCTGGGAAGCGGCCTTCGCCCTGATCGGCAAACACCTGCAGGGCCTGTCGAGCCCGGATCAGGCCGAGTTCTACACTTCGGGGCGCGCTAGTAACGAAGCGGCCTACCTGTATCAATTGTTTGTGCGCGCCTATGGCACCAACAACTTCCCCGATTGTTCGAACATGTGCCACGAGGCCAGCGGCGTGGCGTTGGCGCAAAGTGTCGGCGTGGGTAAAGGCACGGTGACGTTCGACGATTTCGAACACGCCGATGCGATATTTGTCTGGGGCCAGAACCCCGGCACCAACCACCCCAGGATGCTGGAGCCGCTGCGTGAAGCGGTCAAGCGTGGCGCCCAGGTGGTGTGCGTCAACCCGTTGAAAGAGCGTGGGCTGGAACGTTTCCAGCATCCGCAGCACCCGATCGAAATGCTCACCAATGGCGACAAGCCGACCAATACCGCGTACTTCCGGCCAGCGCTTGGCGGCGACATGGCCTTGCTGCGCGGCATGGCCAAATTCCTGCTGCAATGGGAGCGCGACGCGCAGAAGACTGGCGGGCCCGCGGTGTTCGACCACGACTTCCTCAATGAGCACAGCGTCAATGTGCTGGAGTACATGGGCGCCATCGATGACACACCTTGGGAGCAGATCGTCGAGCAATCCGGCCTTGCCCTGGTGGAAATCGAGCAAGCGGCGCGCATGTACGCCTCGGGCAAGAACGTGATCATGTGCTGGGCAATGGGCATTACCCAGCACCGTCATTCCGTGCCGACGATTCAGGAAATCGCCAACCTGATGCTGCTGCGCGGCAACATCGGTCGCCCAGGCGCCGGCCTGTGTCCGGTGCGTGGCCACAGCAACGTGCAAGGCGACCGGACCATGGGCATCAACGAACGCCCGCCGGTGGCGTTCCTCGATTCCCTCGAACGTCGCTTCCAGTTCAAGGTGCCGCGCGAGAGCGGCCACAACGTGGTCGAGGCAATTCATGCGATGGCCGAGGGTCGTGCCAAGGTGTTCATCGGCCTGGGCGGCAACTTCGCCCAAGCCACGCCGGACAGCCCACGCACCTTTAAGGCGCTGAGCAGCTGCGACCTGACCGTGCAGATCAGCACCAAGCTCAACCGCAGCCATCTGGCCCACGGTAAGGACGCGCTGATCCTGCCGTGCCTGGGTCGCACCGATATCGATATCCAGACCGAAGGTCCGCAAGCGGTGACCGTTGAAGACTCGTTCAGCATGGTCCATGCCTCCAACGGCCAGTTGCAGCCACTGTCTAACCAGATGCGCTCGGAGCCGTCGATCATCGCCGGTATCGCCGCCGCGACCCTGGGCAGCCGGCCCGTGGACTGGAGCTGGCTGGTGGCCGACTACGACCGCATTCGCGACCTGATCGCCGATACCATTCCGGGTTTCAAGGACTTCAACGAGAAAGTGAAGAATCCAGGCGGTTTTTACCTGGGCAACAGCGCCGGAGCGCGCAAGTGGAATACGGCGTCGGGCCGGGCCAGCTTCCGCCCCAATATCCTGCCCAAGGACCTGGTTCACGAACGAACGCGCGCCACGGGCGTGTTGCCGGATCTGATCATGCAGTCGATGCGTTCCCACGATCAGTACAACACCACTATTTACGGGCTCGATGACCGGTATCGCGGGGTCAAGGGGCAGCGCGACGTGCTGTTTGTCAACGAAGCCGACATCATTCGCCTGGGCTTCAAGCCTGGACAGAAGGCGGACATCGTTTCAATCTGGGACGATGGGCGTGAGCGCCGGGTGAAGGGTTTTACGTTGCTGGCGTTTGATATTCCGGCGGGACAGGCAGCCGCTTACTATCCGGAGGTGAATCCTCTGGTACCGTTGGAAAGCACGGGAGATGGCAGCCACACGCCGACGTCGAAGTTTGTGGCGATTCGACTCGAAGCGGCAAGCGAAAACGGTTTGATCATGGCCAGGTCGGCGTAGCTGCCCTGCCCACTCATCAGCCACAAAAAAGGCCGTTTCCGGGTGGAAACGGCCTGTCTTAAGTAGATAAAGACCAGCGAAAAAGCATTAAGTTCCGCCCAAAAAACAGTAACTTACGCAATTGTGTACAAGTCGTGTCACTCGTCGGATTTCGATTGTAACCAGTACCACCCAGCCTCAGGATCGCGCCGTCATCCCCTTGAGGTTCCTCTATGAAGTTCTCCTCGATTCTCTTGTTGTCCCTTGGCCTGGTCAGTGGCTTCGCTTCTGCCGGAGGCACCACCGAAGCAGGCGTGGGCGGCGCATTGGGCGGGGTTTTGGGCTCAGTCGTCGGTCAATCGTTAGGCGGCAATACAGGTTCAACCATCGGCGCAGCCCTGGGTGGCGCGGGTGGTAGTGCCGTCGGCGCAGACAAACGCAGCCGTGGCGAAGCCGCCATCGGTGGTGCGCTGGGCGCAGCCGGCGGTAACGTGGTCGGTCGCAGCGTAGGCGGCACCACAGGCAGCCTGATCGGCTCCGCAGCAGGCGGTGGCGCGGGTGGCGCACTCGGCAACTACATGGGCAACAAGAGCGATGAGGACGATAATCGTCGCTCTTATCGCGGTGGCCGTGATGATCGTCGCTACTATCGCGATGATCATCGGGGTCGCGGCCATGCCTACGGCCACCGCAAGCACAAACATCGCTATCGCGACTGAGGCATCAATCGCCTCGTTTACCGGTAGATCAAAAAATCGCGGCCCCAGGGCCGCGATTTTTTTTGCCAGTCAAACCACCAACCGCTCCAGCGCCCCGCGTAACCCGCCAGGAATCGCCACTGGCTGATTCGACCCGCGATCGACAAACACATGCACAAAGCGCCCTGCTGCACAGGCCTCGTCTTCCCCTGCCTTGAACACCGCTAGTTCGTACTGCACCGAACTGTTGCCCAGCTTGCCCACGCGCAGGCCGATTTCAATCCGGTCCGGAAACGCAATCGAGGCGAAATAATCGCAGGCCGAACTCACGACAAAACCGACGACTTCGCCGTCATGGATATCCAGGCCGCCGACTTCGATCAGGTAGGTGTTCACCGCGGTATCGAAGAAGCTGTAGTAGGTCACGTTGTTGACGTGGCCGTAGGCATCGTTGTCATGCCAGCGCGTGGTGATGGGCTGGAAGTGCGGGTATTCGCAGCGTTGGGGCATTGGCGTCGTTTCCTTGGATTGAATTCCAATTCTAAAGCTAATTCTGTTTCAGCATTCTTCGCCAGCAGGCTGGCTCCCACAGTCAATCGGGTTTCAACTCAAAGTTTAAGAACACCCACAATTCCATGTGGGAGCCAGCCTGCTGGCGATGGCGCCCGCAAGAACACTGTAGTGATCACCAGTCGGCAAACCCCTTGCCGGTCGCCGCCAACTCACCAATCAACCGGGCCGGATTCCAGTGATCGCCCTGGCGAGTCTCCAACGCCAGCAACCGCTGATGAATATCCGCCAGCCCCTGCTGATCAGCCCAGGCCATCGGGCCGCCCTTGTCGGCCGGGAAGCCATAGCCGTTGAGGTAGACCAGATCGATATCGTGGGCCGATCCGGCGATACCTTCCTCAAGAATCTTCGCGCCTTCATTGACCAATGCCAGCAAGGAGCGCTCCAGCACCTCCTCAGGCGAGATCTCACGGCGTTGATAGCCCAATCCCTCGCTGACCTCCAGCACCAGCGCATCGACCTCTACGTCGTGCTCAGCCTGGCGGCTACCGGCTTCGTAGTGATAGTAACCATTGCCGCTCTTCTGACCGAAGCGACCCAGTTCGCACAAGCGGTTATCGACCTGCACCTCGGGCGCATCCTGGCCAACACCCGCCAACTGCCGGGCGCGCCATCCCAGATCGACGCCAACCACGTCGTACATGCGAAAAGGGCCCATGGCAAAACCAAAACCTTGCAGCGCCGCATCGACCTGATGGGGATAGGCGCCCTCCAGCAGCATCTTGCGTGCTTCGTGCACGTAGGTATTGAGCATGCGGTTGCCGATGAAACCGTCGCAGTTACCGGCCACCACGCTGACCTTGCCCATGCGCTTACCCAGCGCCAGCGCCGCCTCCAGTACCGCCGGCGCAGTCTTCGCACCGCGGACGATTTCCAGCAGTTTCATGATGTGCGCCGGGCTGAAGAAATGCAGCCCCACTACCTGCCCGGGGCGGCCGGTGACTGCAGCGATGGCGTCGATATCCAGCGCCGAGGTATTACTCGCCAGAATCGCTTCAGGCTTGAGCAGAGCGTCCAGCTCGCGGAAGATCTTTTGCTTGAGCTCAAGGTTCTCGTACACCGCTTCGATCACCAGGTCTACATCAGCAATGGCCGCATAGTCTGCAACGGCAGTGACCCGCGCGACACGCGCATCCGCTTCGGCCTGATCGATACGGCCCTGGCGAACATTGTGAGCGCAGGTGTCTGCCACGCTTGCCAGGGCTTGCTCAAGCATCTGCGGATTATTATCGACCCACTGCACTGGCACCCCGGCATTCACCAGGCACATCACAATGCCCCGGCCCATGGTGCCCGCGCCAATCACGGCGGCACGCTGAATGTTGAACGGTGTCTGGCTCATGGTTGTTCTCTTGTTGGCGATCCAAAGACAGCCCTCACCATAGTCAGCCACCGTTCATTTTTGAAATTTATTCCTGTGATGGGAGACATTCAGCGGATGGATACGCTGTTTGCCAAGACGCCAACCCCCCTGTAGGAGCGAGCTTGCTCGCGATGATCTTGAAATCTCGCAAATTAAGCTGTTGCCCCCGCGTCATTGTTGACGACCATCGCGAGCAAGTTCGCGCCTACAGATATCACGCTCAAGCTTGGAGGTGAGTTTCGACCCACTCCCGCACTTCGCCATACGGATACTCCTCCAGCACCGCGTACCCCGCAATTGACCGCGCCTTGAGCTTGGTAAACAACGGCACACTGATGCCACACAGGAATCGGGTCACCCGCTCGGTCGAAGGAATGGAGCCGGTGTGCTGCTCGTGCTTGTGGATAAATTCACCGCACAACGCCTCGAAATTCTTATCCACAAGCGCCGGCAGCTCCGGCGGTGACGGCAGTCGTGCGATATTTCCGTGACACACTGAACAATGCCCGCACTGCCGGGGAGCATGTTCATCCCCGAAGTACTCGGCCAGCCGATAACCCAGGCAGCGGTCGGTGGCAAACAGATCCAGCATTGCGTGAATTCGGGCGACCTCGGTTTGCTCGTGCCGGGTGAAGTAGGCATGCAGTTCCGTGGCCAGTGCCTGACTGTCAAAGCCTGCTTGCAGCACGCTGTAGACCTCGGTCATCTGCTTGCTTTCGAGCTCGATCCAGCCCTTTTCCTGGAAATAATCCAGGGCCTTGACCACCCGATTACGCTCGGCCTGGTAGCGTTCGTACAGCGCGTCAAAGCTCACCGTGGCCCAGGCTCGCGCAAGGGTGGAGGTCTGAATGATCGCCGCCACGAAATCCTTGCGCTCCCCCTCGAACCGGGCCAGCAAGTCGGCAGGCTCCTGCAGGTATTTGAATCGGTACTCGGCGTAGTAGGCGTAACGCGGGGCGATGATCCGGCGCAGCTCCAGCTGAACCAGCAAGGTCTTGAGCGGCAGCTGCCGGATGTTGCTCTGGTCCGCCAGCGGCCCCAGCAGAAACTCCCATTGCCCATCAGCCGCGCACGCCTTTAACTCATCCAGCACGTGCCGGATGCCATCCAGCTCCGGCGTGTCGCCGTAGACGAAGTTTTCCAGCACATTGAGGCTGTCGCGGTTGGCCAGCACCAGACAGTCCGACGGCCGGCCGTCGCGCCCGGCACGACCGATTTCCTGACTGTAGTTTTCGATGGACTTGGGCAGGTCGAAATGCACCACGTTGCGTATGTCGCTTTTGTCGATGCCCATGCCAAATGCGATGGTGGCGACGATGCAATTGGATTGCCCGCCCATGAAGCGCTTCTGGATCGCCTCGCGTTTTTCGTGGGGCAACCCGGCGTGATAGGCCTCGGCCTGTATGCCATTGCGACCCAGGTGCTCGGCGATTTGCTCGGCGGTTTTCTGCAGGGTGACGTAGACGATGCTGGGCTGACCCGGCCGCTCGCTCATCCATTCAACCAGTCGCCGGCGCTTGTCCTGCCCACGCACCGGCTCCACCAGCAAACTGAGATTAGGCCGGTAGAAACCGGTAGTCACGACGTCTTCTGGCGCAATGGCGAACTTGGCCTGCATGTCCGCGATCACCTTCGGCGTCGCCGTGGCCGTCAGCAGCAGCGCCTGCGGGATGTTGAACTGGCGCTGGTAGTCCGGAAGCTTGAGGTAATCAGGCCGGAAGTTATGGCCCCACTCGGAAATGCAGTGCGCCTCGTCCACGACCAGTAGCGAGATTGGCACCTGCTGGAGGAAGTTGCGAAAGCGCTCATTCTTCAGCCGCTCCACGGACACCATCAGGATCTTGAGCTCACCCGATTTCGCCCGAGCCATCACATCGGCGGCGTCGTCGCGACTCTGCGCCGAATCGATACTGCCTGCCGAGATACCGTGACGCTGCAGAAATGCCAGCTGGTCCTGCATCAGCGCCAGCAGTGGCGAGACCACCAGCGTCAGGTGTGGCAACAGCATGGCCGGGATCTGGTAGCACAGGGACTTGCCTGAACCCGTGGGAAAGATCGCCGCTGCCGAGCGCCCGGCCAGTACCGCGCCGATCGCAGCCTCCTGGCCGGGACGAAATTGTGGATAACCGAAAACCTGTTCCAGGGTGTTGTGCATAAGCTGTCACTCCGTTGACCGCTGGCAAAGCCCAAAGCCTAGCTGGCGATCGCCGCGAGTCGAGAAAAGGTCGGGGGTAAAAAGATACCGGATGATACCGCGCAGGGGCTGGCAGGGCGTGGGGAATCAAGACAGGGGGAACGAACCGAGCTGCGATGGCGCCGATACGCGGCAACTGATGAAAGCGATGGAAGATCAGCTTGTGATCAACAGCGCCGTGCTACTGAAACAATGGAGGGTCTCAAGTAAATGCTATAAGTGCCATTATTCTGGCTATTTACCACGAACTTCGTTGAAATAATGCCAGTTTCAATGCCAAAAATGATGCTGGGACACGCAGGAGCTGGCTCCAGAGTCTGCAGCGAACACCTATAAGGACATAGCGTGAGGGACAAAGCATGGACGTACTGATGGGCTTGCTTGCTGCCTTGTTGTGGGGCGGCACGGATTTTCTGGTGGGCTTGAATGCCCGGGCGGTAGGCGTCAAGCGAGCGGTGTATTTCGGCCAGGCTCTGGGCTTCAGCATAATGAGTTTGCTGCTGATCGCTTTTCCTGCGTTCATTCTCAAAGCCATGTCGGCATCTATCAATGTGTGGCTGATTGGCGTTGCTGCAGCAGGGCTGACTGTGTCCGGTGCACTCTCGCTGTCGAAGGCTTTTGCTCTGGGCAAAGCATCCATCGTTGCGCCGGTGGTGACGTCCTACGGGGTGGTGACGACGTTGCTGTCCTGGGCCGCAGGGGAGCAAATCGGTTTGCTCCAGCTGCTGTGTATCGCCCTGTGTGTGGTCGGGGTCATACTTTCCAGCATTCATGGCGACTCGAAGATTCCCCACGCCACCCAAACCAGTAGTTCCGTGGCCTACGCTCTGCTGGCGGCGTTGTTTTATGGCACCAGTTTCTGGTTGCAGGGCCAGTTCGTACTGTCGGTTCTTGGACCGGTGACGATGCTGTGGCTCGCCTATTTGATCGGGCTGATCGTACTGCTAGCCATCGTCTTGAGAATCGAGGACGGGCTGAAGATGCCACCGCTGAAAAACTGCATGACGCTGACCGGTGCCAGCCTGATGAACCTCGGCGGGTTTTCGTCATTTGCCTGGGGCGCGGTGGCGGGATCGGTTTCGGTGGTGACGGTAATCAGCACCCTGTCGGGCGGGATAGCGGCGATCCTGGGATATGTGTTCTTCAAGGAGCGGCTGGGCAAAATCCAGGTGCTCGGGGTGATTCTGGTGTTGCTCGGTGCATTTGTCCTGCACCTCAAGACCTGAAGCCCACGCCCACGAAAAAGCCGCCCTGAAGGCGGCTTTTTCGTTACATCAAGCCAATCCTTACAACTTCGGACCAGCAGCCTTGATGGCGTCGCTCACGTCGAACTTCTTGAAGTTCTCGACGAACAGGCCGGCCAGTGCTTTAGCCGATTCATCGTAGGCAGCCTTGTCAGCCCAGGTATTACGTGGGTTCAACAGGCCAGTCTCAACGCCCGGTACGGCCAATGGCACGTCGAGGTTGATGGTGTCGAGGTGTTCGGTTTCAGCACCGATCAACGCGCCGCTCTGGATCGCTGCGATGACGCCGCGAGTGGTCGGAATGTTGAAGCGCTTGCCAACGCCGTAGCCACCGCCGGTCCAGCCGGTGTTGACCAGGTAGACCTTGGAACCGAAGCCGCGGATGCGCTTGATCAGCAGCTCTGCGTATTCGCCAGCCGGACGCGGGAAGAACGGTGCGCCGAAGCAGGTGGAGAACGTCGACTTGATGCCGCTGCCGGAGCCCATTTCGGTCGAGCCCACCAAAGCGGTGTAGCCGGACAGGAAGTGGTAGGCCGCTTGTTCTTCGCTGAGGATCGAAACTGGCGGCAGTACGCCGGTCAGGTCGCAGGTCAGGAAGATCACCGCGTTGGGCTCACCGCCGAGGTTCTTCTCGGAACGCTTGGCAACGTGCTCCAGCGGGTAAGCTGCGCGGCTGTTCTGGGTCAGGCTCACATCGGCGTAGTCGGCGTGCTTGGCGTCATCAATGACGACGTTTTCCAGGACTGCGCCGTGCTTGATGGCTTTCCAGATGACCGGCTCGTTCTTCTCGGACAAGTCGATGCACTTGGCGTAGCAGCCGCCTTCGATGTTGAACACAACGCCTTCGCCCCAGCCGTGCTCGTCGTCACCGATCAGGTAACGGCTTTCGTCGGCGGACAGGGTGGTTTTACCGGTGCCGGACAAACCGAAGAACAGGGTCACGTCGCCCGCTTCACCGATGTTGGCCGCGCAGTGCATTGGCAGCACGTCGGCGGCCGGCAGCAGGAAGTTCTGCACCGAGAACATGGCTTTCTTCATTTCACCGGCGTAACGCATGCCGGCGATCAGTACCTTCTTCTGGGCGAAGTTGAGGATCACGCAGCCGTCGGAGTTGGTGCCATCACGCTCAGGCACGCACTCGAAGTTGGCCACGTTCAGTACTTGCCACTCTTCGCGACCTGCCGGGTTGTACTGGGCAGGATTGATGAACAGGCAACGACCGAACAGGTTCTGCCAGGCAGTCTGGGTGGTCATTTTCACAGCCAGGTAGTGGTCTTCGGACGCACCTACATGCACATGGGAAACGAAATGCTCTTGCGCGTTGTTGAACGCCTCGACGCGGTCCCACAGGGCATCGAACTTGTCGGCCGGGAACTTGCGGTTGATCGGGCCCCAGGCGATGGCTGCCTGGGTGGTTGGCTCTTCCACGATGAAACGATCGACTGGCGAGCGGCCGGTACGGTGACCGGTACGAACAACCAGCGCGCCGGTATCGGCAAGCTCGCCTTCACCACGATTCAGAGCTTCTTTTACCAGATCATCAACACTCAGATCGGTGTACACGGCGTTATTGGCTTGCGTCATGAGATTCCCCGTCGGCCAGTGGCCGAGTGTGCTCCAAACGTTTTGTAGTAGAAAGTCGTGCACTACTACCGCGACAAAAAGTGGGCCGGATTATGCCAGAAACGCCCAAAAATAGTAGGGCCCTCCCGTCGTAACGGCGCTAATGCGGCGCCAAGCAGTGAATTTACCTGCGCTGAACCGTTTTAGTGCCGGGTATCTGACGGGGTATCCACACCGGCTCCAGCGAACAATTGAGTGATATCGGCGGCATCGAACAGGTAGCGCTGATTGCAAAACTGGCAGTCGATCTCGATGTTGCCACCGTGTTCCACGACCAGGTCCTGAGCGTCTTCCAGGCCCAGGCTGACCAGCGCATTCGCCGAGCGCTCGCGCGAGCAACTGCAACGGAAGCGCAGTCGCTGGACATCGAACAGGCGCACCTGCTCTTCGTGGTACAAGCGGTGCAGCACGGTTTCGTTGTCCAGGCTGAGCAGCTCATCGGCCGTCAGCGTACTGCCCAGGGCGGTGATGTGCTGCCAGCTGGCGGCGCGTTCTTCTTCATCCCTGAGGCGATCAGCAGGCAGTTGCTGCAGCAGCAGACCTCGGGCACGACGGCCGTCGGCGTACAGCCAGAAGCGCGTGCCGACCTGCTGGGACATGACGAAATAGTTGGTGAAGCACTCCGACAGGGTTTCGCCGTCCAGGTCTACGATGCCCTGGTAGCGCTGGCCTTGGGTCGGATCGACCGTCAGCGCGAGGACACCGTTGGGCATCAGGTCGGCGAGCGTCGCATCAGGTGCGATGCGGTCAGCCTCATAACGGGCCAGGCCACGGATTTCGCGTTCGCTGGAGCACTCGATCATCAGCAGCGGGATCGGCCCTTCGGAACGGGCCTGGAGGATCAGCAGGCCATCGAACTTCAAGGTGCCGACCAGCAACGACGCCGCGGCCATCAATTCGCCGAGCAATTGCGCAACCGGTTCCGGATACGCATGTTTAGCCAGGACTTCGGCGTAGCTGAGTTCCAACGAAACCAGTTCGCCGCGGGTATCGCTGTCATCGAAGATGAAGCGTTGGGTGTAGTCGGTATCCGTTAGATCGGTCATAGGTTTGGGTATCTGAATTAATGTCAAAAGATTTCAAAGAGTAAGCTGCGCAGGGTTTGCGCACGCAAAGTCTGGCCATGGCAGGCATTTTAGGAACAATCCGGTCGGGTTCCAAGCTCAGACAGGCCAGCGCACAAACACCTGCTTCACTCGTCGTTGCTGTTCCCACGAAACTTAAACAGATCCCGCCGCTGTTTTTTGCTCGGCTTGCCGTCGGTGGTTATGCCCAGCGAACCCGCCTTGCGCATCTCGGCAGCAGCCTCGCGCTTGGCGACGCTGGCTTCGGTCTCGGCATACAAGGCCTGCGCCTCGGGAGCCCCCCGGCGCACGATCGACAGTGCCTGAACTACTACCGTACGCTCTTCGAACCCCTGGCGAATCTGAAATTCGTCGCCAATGCGCGGTTCCTTGCCGGGTTTGCAGCGCTCGCCCCGACAATGCACCTTGCCACTTTCGATCGCCGTCTTGGCCAAGGCACGTGTTTTATAGAAACGCGCAGCCCACAACCACTTATCGAGACGGACCTTGTCGTCCTCATCCTTTTTTTGTGTCACCGGAATTCCTCTTTTAGCCCATAGTCGGAACTGTACTACCGTTTCTGTCGGGCGCAAGAACCCGCCCCTCCAGATAGAATGTGATCCAGGTCGGCTCATCGCAGTGGAGTGTTCGAGTGACAATATTTCCGTCTTCATTGACTTCATCCAGTGGCGATTGCCAGGGATGTCAACAAAGCGAACCGTTGGGCTTTGATTTTGCCTTTGCCTACCAACCCATCGTGGACCTGCGAGACCGATCGATCTTTGCCCATGAGGCACTGGTGCGCGGCACCGGCGGTGAAGGCGCGTTATCGGTGCTTGACCAGGTCACCGAGGCCAATCGCTACCGATTCGACCAGCTCTGCCGCACCAAGGCGATCGAAGGTGCTGCGCAACTGGGCATGCAAACCAACTTGTCGATCAACTTCATGCCCAACGCCGTGTACCGCCCGGAGCTGTGTATTCGCAGCACGCTGAAGGCCGCCAAAAAACACAATTTCCCCATAGACAGGCTGATTTTCGAAACCCTGGAAAGCGAGCACGTAGATAACTATCGCCATTTGACCAATATTCTGCGTGAATACCGCGAATTCGGCTTCAAGACCGCCATCGATGACTTCGGTGCGGGGTACTCGGGGCTCAATCTGCTCGCTGACTTCCAACCCGACCTGATCAAACTCGACATGGCGCTGATCCGTGATGTCGATCGCGATCGTGTTCGTCAGGCTATCGTGCGGGGGATTGTCACAATCTGTGCGGATCTGGACGTTACAGTCATTGCCGAAGGCATCGAAAGCGCTGGAGAACGGGATTTCCTGGCGGACTGTGGAATTTTTCTGATGCAAGGCTATTGGTTCGCCAAGCCTGCATTCAAAGCGTTGGCCCAGGTACCAGCGGGTACCTGGACGCGTTAATCGTCGGTTTATTCCTATTGAAGACATTTGACCATTTGACCGTTGTCGGTCTGCGCGAGTGGGTGGCGCTTCCGGATTTGGGAGTGGCAGGCCTGCGGGCAAAAATCGACACCGGTGCCAGCACCTCGAGCCTGCATGCCACCGACATCGAGCCGTTTGAGCGCGATGGCGAAAAATGGGTGCGTTTTACCGCGCATCTGGGCACGGTAGTGCAACTGCGTCACCGACGTTGCGAAGCCCCGCTGGTGACCATGAAAACCATCAAGAGCTCCAATGGCCATGCGCAGAAGCGCTATGTGGTCAGCACCACCCTGGCCCTCGGTGATCGGGTCTGGCGGGTCGAGTTCACCCTCGCCTGCCGTAAATCCATGCGATATCGCCTGCTACTGGGTTCCAAAGCCCTTATCGACGGCCAACTGGTCGTCAATCCGGGCATCAAATACGTACAAGACAAGCCGGTGTTCCCGGTATCTACCCTTTCCACAGGTGTTGCATGAAGATCGCTGTGCTGTCGCGGAACCCGCGTCTGTATTCCACTCGTCGTCTGGTCGAAGCCGGAACCGAGCGTGGCCACGAAATGGTCGTGGTCGACACCTTGCGCGCCTACATGAACATCGCCAGCCACAAGCCGCAGATCCACTACAGGGGCCGGCCGCTGGAAGGTTTCGATGCGGTCATCCCGCGTATCGGGGCATCGGTGACGTTTTATGGCTGCGCGGTCCTGCGCCAGTTCGAGATGATGGGGGTATTTCCGCTCAACGAATCGGTGGCCATCGCGCGTTCGCGGGACAAACTGCGTTCACTGCAACTGCTCTCGCGCCGAGGGATCGGCTTGCCGGTCACCGGGTTTGCGCACTCCCCGGATGATATTCCCGACCTGATCGAAATGGTCAACGGCGCCCCTCTGGTGATCAAGGTACTGGAAGGCACCCAGGGCATCGGCGTGGTGTTGTGTGAGACCGCGACTGCGGCGGAGTCGGTGATCGAGGCGTTCATGGGTCTCAAGCAGAACATCATGGTCCAGGAATACATCAAGGAAGCCGGTGGGGCGGACATTCGCTGCTTCGTGGTGGGCGACAAAGTGATTGCTGCGATGAAACGCCAGGCCAAACCCGGGGAGTTCCGCTCCAACCTGCACCGGGGCGGCAGCGCAAGCCTGATCAAGATCACCCCGGAAGAACGCATGACGGCCTTGCGCGCGGCCAAGGTAATGGGGCTGGCCGTTGCAGGCGTGGATATCCTGCGTTCCAATCACGGGCCGCTGGTGATGGAAGTCAACTCGTCGCCGGGGCTGGAAGGCATCGAGACCACCACCGGCAAGAACGTGGCGGGGATCATCATCGAGCATCTTGAAAAGAATGGTGGGCCGAATATGACGCGCACCAAAGGAAAAGGCTAAAGCGGGAAGATCAAAAGATCGTCCGACGGCTCGGGCCGCGTTCGGACGATCTTTTTTTCAGCCGTTAAACCGCATCGCGCGGCAACATCAACCCCAACGGCAAGCGCACCCGCGCCTCCAACCCGCCACCCTCACGGTTGCGCAGTTCGACATTGCCGCCATGCATCGAAGCAATCCGCTTGACGATCGCCAGGCCCAATCCGGTGCCCTTGCCGCCCCGGGCACGATCGCCACGGGTGAACGGATTGAAAATGGCTTCCAGCTCCGACGGATCGATCCCGGCGCCACGGTCCATGACGCTCAGCACCACGTAAGGCGCGCTGGTATCTCCGGATACGTAAGCCGCCACCTCCACACCGCTGCCGGCGTGATGCAGCGCATTGCCGATCAGGTTGTTCAACAGTCGTTTCATCGACACCCGCCGTAGCGGGAACGGCTGGATCGGCTCCAGGCGCAAACGCACTTTTTCTTCGTTCTGGTTGTAAGGAGCAGCGACTTCGCGCACGAGATCGATCAGGTCGACTTCTTCCACCGATTCATCGCGCCCATCACGGATAAACGCCAGGAACTGGTCAAGAATCGCGTCCATGTCCTCGATGTCACGCACCATATCGTCGGTCAGGTCGCTGTGGTCGCCCATCAGCTCCAGGGACAGGCGCAAACGGGTGAGCGGGGTTCGCAGGTCGTGGGATACCCCGGCAAGCATCAGCTCACGCTCACGGCCCGCCTGCTCGACGTCCTCGGCCATCTGGTTGAAGGCGCGGTACACCTCGGTCATTTCGCTCGGCGTGTCGCTGATCGGCAAGCGCACGCTGCGCCCCTGGCCGAGCTGTCTGGCCGCATAGACCAGGCGTTTCAAAGGTTGATTGAGCTGACTGACAAAAATCCAGGCCGAAGCCGTGGACAGCAACCCGATGGCGAGGAACCAGCCAAGCACGTTCCAGATTTTCTGACCGCGCAGCGGATGCGGGTAAAGCGGTACTTTCAGCCAGCCGTCACCCAGGCTCGGCGCCCGCACCCAGAGGGCCGGGGGCGAGTGCATACGTAACCGGACTTCGGTATCGGCACCGAGTTCTGCCTGCATCTGTCGCTGGTAGATTTCACTGTAGGGCCAGTGCTGCTCACCCTCCGGCACACCGGTGCCAACCACACGAATCAGCGTTGCCGCTTCGGCGATCTTGTCTCGATTGTTTTCATCAGCCGCCCAATAGGCGCGCAGCGTCAAGGCGACGCCGTGGCTGTACTGGCGGTCCACAAGCACGTCTTCGTTCATCAACAGATAAACGAGGGTCAGCGCCTTGGAAAACAGCACAACGATCAGCACCAGCCACAGGGTGCGAGAGAAGAAACTTTGGGGGAACCACACGGGCGTTTTCATGGATAACCGCTAAACACTTGCAAGAGCGAGCGATGCTCGCATATTGCGGTTTGCGAGTCTGCGGACAAAATCATCCGCATGACCCGCTCCTACAAATCGCCAATCACTTGGTGGCTGCGCCATCCGGCACGAATACGTAACCCACGCCCCAAACCGTCTGGATGTAACGCGGTTTGGATGGATCAGGTTCGATCATCCGGCGCAGACGCGAGATTTGCACATCGATGGAGCGTTCGAGCGCATCCCATTCACGACCACGAGCCAGGTTCATCAGCTTGTCGCGAGTCAATGGCTGACGCGCGTTCATTACCAACGCCTTGAGCACGGCGAACTCGCCAGTGGTAAGCATGTGCACTTCTTCGCCACGCTTGAGCTCACGGGTGGCCAGCGACAGTTCGTAGTCACCAAACGTCACGCTCTCGTCTTCGCTGCCCGGTGCGCCTGGCACTGGCGTCGACTGGCGACGCAGCACCGCCTTGACCCGCGCCATCAGCTCGTCCGGGTTGAACGGCTTGGCCAGGTAGTCGTCGGCACCCAGCTCCAGACCCTTGATCCGGCTCAGCTCATCGCCCTTGGCGGTCAGCATGATGATTGGAATCTGGTTGTTCGCGGTACGCAGGCGGCGGCAGGCGGTCAGGCCGTCTTCGCCTGGCAGCATCAGGTCGAGAACGACCAGGTTGAACACTTCACGCGCCAGCAGGCGGTCCATTTGCTCCGTGTTCGGTACCGTGCGGGCACGGTAGCCCTTGCTGACGAAAAAGCGCTCCAGCAGGCTGCTCAGCCCCGGGTCGTCATCAACAATAAGAATTTTTTCGCCTTCAGCAATGTTTGCAGTGCTGCTCATTAGATGCTCCTTTTAGCTCCGCGCGCATTATGGCGTAGCTGCCGTTATACGCACCGTGTGCATTGTTAGCAGATTTTTCCTCCACCGCCAGTAAACCGGGTGGGTAGCGGGAGCCTGCGATGCCCCGAATGACCGATGCTGGTTATAATGCGCGGCCTTTTGTGTCAGGCAACGTCTGATCGTTTACAGCAGCAGCCAATTTTTATTTTCATGGCGCTGGCAGTAATTGTTCGATTTCACGGGTCAACGGGATGCCTGTTGATCCAGGTAGCGGCGCAGGCCAGGCCGCTCAACCAGACTCGCCGAGCCTTTAATCCTGTGCCTGCGAGCCTGCTTTCACAATTTGTCAGGTGGTTTTATGGACAGCATCAACAGCCGCATCGCCGAGGAACTCGGTGTACGCCCACAACAGGTCGAAGCGGCCGTCGCGCTACTCGATGAAGGTTCTACCGTGCCTTTCATCGCCCGCTACCGGAAAGAAGTGACCGGCAGCCTCGATGACATCCAGTTGCGTCATCTGGAAGAGCGTCTGCGCTACCTGCGAGAACTCGACGAACGGCGCATCAGCATCCTGGCCAGTATTCAGGAACAAGGCAAGCTGACCCCGCAGCTGGAGCGCGACATCAAGCTCGCCGACACCAAGACCCGCCTCGAAGACTTGTACCTGCCGTACAAGCAGAAGCGCCGCACCAAGGGCCAGATCGCCCTGGAAGCCGGCCTCGGCGAGCTGGCCGACGGCCTGTTCAACGACCCGACCCTGGCCCCGGACGTCGAAGCTGCACGCTTCATCGACGCGGAAAAAGGCGTCGCCGATGTGAAGGCGGCCCTTGAAGGCGCCAAGTACATCCTGATGGAGCGCTTCGCCGAAGACGCCGGCCTGCTGGACAAACTGCGCAGCTACCTCAAGCAGGAGGCTATCCTCAGTGCCCGCGTGATCGCCGGTAAAGAAGAGGAAGGCGCCAAGTTCCGCGACTACTTCGAACACGACGAACCGCTCAAAAGCATGCCATCGCACCGCGCCCTGGCGATTTTCCGTGGCCGCAACGAAGGCATTCTCAGTTCCGCGCTGAAAGTCGGCGACGAGCTGCCGGGCACCATGCACCCCTGCGAAGGCATGATCGGCCAGCAGTTCGGCATTCAGAACCAGAACCGCGCCGCCGACAAATGGCTGGGCGAAGTGGTGCGCTGGACCTGGAAGGTCAAGCTCTATACCCATCTCGAAACCGACCTGCTCGGCGAGTTGCGCGATGGCGCGGAAACCGAGGCGATCAATGTGTTCGCCCACAACCTCCACGACCTGCTGCTGTCGGCCCCGGCCGGCCCGCGCGCCACACTGGGCCTGGACCCGGGCCTGCGTACCGGTTGCAAGGTCGCCGTGGTCGATTCCACCGGCAAACTGCTGGATCACGCCACGGTTTACCCCCACGTACCGCACAACAAGTGGGACCAGACCATTGCGATCTTGGCAGCCCTTTGCGCCAAGCATTCGGTCGACCTGATCGCCATCGGCAACGGCACCGCCAGCCGTGAAACCGACAAGCTCGCCGCTGAGCTGATCAAGAAATACCCGGCGATGAAAATGACCAAGGTCATGGTCTCCGAGGCCGGCGCATCGGTTTACTCGGCGTCGGAATTGGCTTCCAGGGAATTCCCGGACCTCGACGTGTCGATCCGTGGCGCGGTGTCCATCGCTCGTCGCCTGCAGGACCCGCTGGCCGAACTGGTGAAGATCGATCCGAAATCCATCGGCGTCGGCCAGTATCAGCACGACGTATCACAGCTGAAACTGGCCCGCGGCCTGGACGCAGTGGTCGAGGACTGCGTGAACGCCGTGGGCGTGGACGTCAACACTGCTTCCGTGGCACTGCTGGCCCGCATCTCCGGCCTCAATGCGACCCTGGCGCAGAACATCGTCAGCCACCGCGACGAACACGGTGCGTTCAAGACCCGCGCCGCATTGAAAAAAGTCGCACGCCTGGGTGAAAAAACTTTCGAACAGGCCGCCGGCTTCCTGCGGGTCATGAACGGTGACAACCCGCTGGATTCGTCCGCCGTTCACCCGGAAGCCTATCCACTGGTGCAGCGCATTGCCGCCGAAACCGACCGCGACATCCGCTCACTGATTGGCGACGCCAGCTTTCTCAAGCGCCTGGATCCGAAGAAGTACACCGACGAGACGTTCGGTCTGCCAACGGTCACCGACATTCTGCAAGAGCTGGAAAAACCCGGTCGCGACCCGCGTCCCGAGTTCAGGACTGCCGAGTTCCAGGAAGGCGTCGAAGACCTCAAGGACCTGCAGCTGGGCATGATCCTCGAAGGCGTGGTCACCAACGTGACCAACTTCGGCGCATTCGTTGACATCGGCGTGCATCAGGACGGTTTGGTACATATCTCTGCACTTTCGGAGAAGTTCATCAAGGATCCCCGTGAAGCGGTAAAGGCCGGTGACGTGGTGAAAGTGAAGGTCATGGAAGTCGATATTCCGCGTAAGCGCGTGGGCCTGTCGATGCGCATGAGCGACACCCCTGGCGAGAAAATCGATGGCGCTCGTGGTGCGCGTCCTGGTTCGGCACCGCGCCAGTCCCAGAACACTACACCACGCAAGGAAACCACGGCGCCGGCCCCTGCCAACAATGCCATGGCCTCGCTGTTCGCCAACGCCAAGCAACTGAAGAAGCGTTGATGGAGATCCCGCCAGGGTTGACCGAAAGCGCGTTCTTCAAGCTGCTGGGTTGTCGTTTGCACAACCTGGAGACAGGGGTGGCGCAAGTCGCCCTGGCACTGCAGCCCGAACTGCGCAACCGCGGCGGCAAGTTGCACGGCGGCGCCTTGTTCAGCCTCGTGGACATTGCCATGGGCCTGGCCTGTTCCAGCACCCATGGCTTCGACCAGCAGAGCGCGACCATCGAATGCAAGATCAACTACATTCGCGCGGTGTCTGAGGGCGAGGTGATGTGCACGGCACGGGTGATCCACCCGGGCCGTCGCACGCTAGTGGTCGAGGCCGAGGTGATGCAAGGCGAAAAATTGGTCGCAAAAGCGCAAGGCACGTTCGCTGTCCTGTAGCTACCGATCATCATTTTGAGGTAATTTCGGCGCTATGAAAGCGGCGCCGGGATTTTCTGTGGGAGCGCGCTTGCCTGCGATGGCGGTGTGTCAGGCAACATAAATGGTGACTGACACTCCCTCATCGCGGGCAAACCCGCTCCCACAGGGTTCGCGGCGAAGGGTCCTTGACCGACTGGCATGAAGTCCGTGCTGCTAAAAAACCAGGCGAAAACGCCAGTTTCAACTTCACCCTTGTAGACCGTCTTGCCCACCCCCATATTGGGGCGACTGACGCGTGAAGGAATCCAACTTGAGCGAAATTCTCAACCGCCGCCTGGCTCTGCTTGGCGAGCGCGCTAACCTCTCTCTGCTCGAACAGTGCCTTCACGGCATCGAACGTGAATGCCTGCGCGTAACCAGCGAAGGTCGCCTGGCGCAAACGCCCCACCCCGAAGAATTGGGTTCCGCGCTGACCAATGAACAAATCACCACCGACTATTCCGAGTCGCTGCTGGAGTTCATCACGCCCGCCCTGCCGGACCCGGCCGATACGCTGGCGAGCCTGGACAGCATTCACCGCTTTGCCTACAGCAAGCTCGGCAGCGAGTACCTGTGGAGTCCTTCCATGCCGTGCCCGTTGCCGGCTGAGGAAGACATCCCGATTGCCTACTACGGCACCTCGAACATCGGTCAGCTCAAGTACGTTTACCGCAAGGGCCTGGCCCTGCGCTACGGCAAGACGATGCAATGCATCGCCGGGATTCACTACAATTTTTCCCTGCCGGAACAACTCTGGCCGCTGCTCAAGGAAGCTGAAGGCTTTGTCGGCACCGATCGCGACTATCAGTCCTCGGCCTACATCGCGCTGATCCGTAACTTCCGTCGCTACAGCTGGCTGCTGATGTACCTGTTTGGCGCTTCACCAGCCCTGGATGCGGGCTTCCTGCGAGGGCGCTCCCATCAGCTGGAGCAACTGGACCCGGACACGCTCTACCTGCCTTACGCCACCAGCCTGCGCATGAGTGACCTGGGTTACCAGAGTAACGCCCAGGCCGGCCTGACGCCTTGCTATAACGACCTGGTCAGCTACACCGACAGCCTGCGCAAAGCGGTAGCCACTCCCTACGCCCCGTACGTGGAGATCGGCACCCATCAGGATGGAGAGTGGGTTCAGCTCAACACCAACATCCTGCAGATCGAAAACGAGTACTACTCCAACATTCGCCCCAAGCGCGTGACCTACACTGGCGAGCGCCCGATCCAGGCGCTGGTGGCACGTGGTATCCAGTACGTCGAAGTGCGCTGCCTGGACATCAACCCGTTCCTGCCGATGGGCATCGACCTCACCGAGTCGCGCTTCCTCGACGCGTTCCTGCTGTACTGCGCGCTCAACGACAGCCCGCTGCTGACCAACACCTCGTGCGGCAACGCGACCTCGAACTTCCTTAGCGTGGTCAAGGAAGGTCGCCGCCCGGGCCTGCAACTGCAGCGCGACGGCCAGCCGGTGGACCTCAAGGAGTGGGCCAGCGAGTTGCTGGAGCACATTGCGCCCCTCGCGGCGATACTGGACCAGAGCCACGGCGGCGATGCTCACAGCAAGGCGCTGGATGCCCAGCTGGCCAAGGTCAAGGACCCGTCCCTGACCCCATCGGCCCAGGTGCTGGCAGCGATGGCGGAGCATAAGGAGAGTTTCAGTCAGTTCTCGTTGCGCCAGAGCCAGGCGCATGCGGAATATTTCCGCAGCGAACCGCTTTCTGCCGAAGACCAGGCGAAATTCGAAGACCGTGCACGCTCGTCGCTGGCGGAACAGGTGGAGCTGGAGAAGAACGAAGTCGGCGATTTCGATGTGTTCGTCGGGTCGTATCAAGCAAGCATTCTGGCCATCAGTAATTAATCGGCAGCTTTAAAAAGATCGCAGCCTGCGGCAGCTCCTACAGGGATCGGCTGGAGTCTGCGATTTTTTTTGCCCGCGCCACGCAGCCCCCGAGCCTGCACGCGACCTGTGTAGGAGCTGCCGCAGGCTGCGATCTTTTGATCCTTCGCTTTTTCCGCTCATAAGCTAATGCGAAAAAGTTATTTATTTCAGCATTCTTAGATCATTTAGTCTCCTCACACGCCAACTCCCGGCCGCCTGTTGAGGAGCTTCTCCGATGAAACTGCATTTCCCCCTTCGCCTCCTGGCGGCCGCTTCGCTGGCTGTGGCGAGCTTCTTCGCCCAGGCCGCCGACGTCACCGTTGCTTACCAGACCACCGTAGACCCGGCGAAAGTCGCCCAGGCCGATGGCGCCTATGAAAAAGCCACCAACGCCAAGATCGACTGGCGCAAATTCGATAATGGCGCCGACATCATTGCCGCCATTGCCTCCGGCGACGTACAGATCGGCTACCTCGGCTCCAGCCCCCTGACTGCTGCGATCACCCGCAAAGTACCGGTGGAAACCTTCCTGATCGCCACCCAGATCGGTGCAGCCGAAGCCCTGGTGGCCCGCGACGGTTCCGGGATCAAGACCCCGCAAGACCTGATCGGCAAGAAGATCGCCGTGCCATTCGTTTCCACCGGCCACTACAGCCTGCTGGCCGCGCTGAAGCACTGGAACATCGACCCCTCGAAAGTCACCGTATTGAACCTGGCCCCGCCAGCCATCATCGCCGCGTGGAAACGGGGTGACATCGACGCTACCTACGTGTGGGATCCAGCCCTGGGCGTTGCCAAGGAAAACGGCAAAGTGCTGATTACCTCTGGCGAACTGGCCAAGTTTGGCGCACCGACTTTCGATGCCTGGATCGTGCGTAAAGATTTCGCTGAAAAACACCCGGAAATCGTCACCGCCTTCGCCAAAGTTACCCTCGACGCCTACGCCGACTACCGCAAAGACCCAACAGCCTGGCTCGCCAATCAAGCCAACGTCGACAAGCTGGTGAAACTCTCCGGCGCCAAGGCCAGCGACATTCCACTGCTGTTGCAAGGCAACGTCTACCCGCTGGCGGCTGATCAGGTGATCACCCTAGGCGCGCCGACCACCAAAGCCATCACCGACACCGCCGTGTTCCTCAAGGAGCAAGGCAAGGTCGAAGCTGTACTTGCGGACTACGCGCCTTACGTCAGCGCCAAGTTCATCACTAACTGATCGGGAGCTCATCGCGATGGCCTTGCTACAGCTGGAGCGCATCAGCGCACAGTACCCCGGCGCCGCCGAACCGGTACTGGCGGATATTTCCTTGAGCCTCGGGCCTCAGCAGTTGCTGGTGGCTCTAGGCCCGTCCGGCAGTGGCAAGACTTCGCTGTTGAACCTGATTGCCGGTTTCGTCGAGCCCAGCGCAGGGCGCATCACCCTCGACGGCGTGCCCGTTAAGGGACCGAGCGCCGAACGCGGCGTAGTGTTTCAGGACGACGCCCTGCTGCCTTGGCAGGACGTGCTGGCTAACGTCGGCTTCGGCCTGGAACTGGCAGGCGTCTCGAAAGACAAGCGCGAAATCCGTGCGCGGGAAATGCTCACGCTGGTGGACCTTTCCGGTTTCGAACACCGGCGCATCTGGCAGCTTTCGGGCGGCCAGAAACAGCGTGTCGGCCTGGCCCGTGCGCTGGCGGCCGACCCGCGGGTACTGCTGATGGACGAACCCTTCGGCGCGCTCGATGCGTTCACCCGCGAACAGATGCAGGAACTGCTGCTGCAAGTCTGGCAGCGCACCGCCAAACCAGTATTCCTGATTACCCACGACATTGAGGAAGCCGTATTCCTCGCCACAGACCTGATTCTGCTGGCGCCAAATCCGGGGCAAATCGTCGAGCGCCTGAGCCTGGACTTCGGTCAGCGTTACGCCGCCGGCGAGTCGGCACGGGCGATCAAATCCGACCCACGCTTTATCGAAACCCGCGAACACGTGCTCGCCAAGGTGTTCTCCCAACGCAGCGCCGCACAACGGCAGGAGCGCGCATGAGCAGCTACGAAATTCCTGCCGTTACGGTAAAAACCGCTTCAACGGTGATTCCCGTACGGCGCAGCTTGAGCACACGCTGGATCAGCGTCCTGACAATGGTCGCACTGGTAGCGCTTTGGTGGGCTGTGACGGCAACCGGCATGATCGAGCCGCTGTTCCTGCCACCACCGTCGGCCGTCCTGCAGAAGGGCTGGTTGCTGGTAACCACCGGCTACATGGACTCGACGTTGTGGCAGCATTTGGGCGCGAGCCTCAGCCGTATCGGCCTGGGCCTGGGCTTTGCCGTGCTGACCGCCGTTCCGGTGGGTATCGCCATCGGTCACAACCGCATCGCCCGTGGCATTCTCGATCCGCTGATCGAGTTTTACCGCCCTATCCCACCGCTGGCGTATCTGCCACTGATCGTGATCTGGTGCGGCATCGGTGAGCTGTCCAAAGTCCTGCTGATCTACCTGGCGATCTTCGCCCCGATTGCCATTGCCACCGCCACCGGCGTGCGCACCGTCGATCCGGCCAAATTGCGTGCCGCACAGTCACTGGGCGCTACCCGCGCGCAGCTGATTCGCCATGTGATTCTGCCGAGCGCGTTGCCGGACATCCTGACCGGCGTGCGCATTGGCCTGGGGGTTGGCTGGTCGACGCTGGTCGCCGCCGAGCTGATCGCCGCCACCAGCGGTTTGGGCTTCATGGTGCAGTCGGCCGCGCAGTTCCTGGTCACTGACGTGGTGGTACTCGGGATCCTGGTTATCGCGCTGATCGCCTTCGCCATGGAAATGGGCCTGCGCGCCCTGCAACGCAAGCTGGTGCCGTGGCACGGCCAGGCCCACTGAAAAATTTGAATACCCCTTTTTGGACCCAGCCCTGTATGAGCTGTCGAGGGAACCGAGGCTGCGATCTTTTGATCTTGCGTCTAAAAAACAACATCAAAAGATCGCAGCCTCCGACAGCGCCTACAGGTGCCGTGTCGTTCACCAAACATAGACGACACTCAGAATTGAAGAGAATCACGATGAGTAACCTGACAATAGTCCCTTTAAGCTCGGCCCTCGGCGCGCAGATCAGCGGTGTCGACGTGAGCCAGCCACTGACTCCGGAACAACGCGACGCTATTGAGCAGGCATTGCTCAAGCACCAGGTGCTGTTCTTCCGCGACCAACCGATCACGCCACAACAACAGGCACGATTCGCCGCGTATTTCGGCGACCTGCACATTCATCCGATCTACCCCAATGTGCCGGAACAGCCGGAGGTGCTGATCCTTGATACCGCCGTCACTGACGTGCGCGACAACGCTATCTGGCACACCGACGTGACCTTCCTGCCCACCCCGGCAATGGGCGCGGTGCTCAGTGCCAAGCTGCTGCCCGAGTTTGGCGGCGACACCTTGTGGGCCAGTGGCATTGCAGCCTACGAGGCGCTGTCCGCCCCCATGAAATCCATGCTCGAAGGGCTGACAGCCACTCACGACTTCACCCGGTCATTCCCGGTGGAGCGCTATGGCAACACCCCTGACGCGTTCGCCCAATGGGAAGAGGCCCGACGCAAGAACCCGCCGTTATCGCACCCGGTGGTTCGCACGCACCCGGCGAGCGGGCGTCGGTCACTGTTCGTCAACGAGGGCTTCACCTCGAAGATCAACGAGCTGTCAGACACCGAAAGCGAGGCGGTGCTGAAACTGCTGTTCGCCCATGCCACTCGCCCGGAGTTCACCATTCGCTGGCGGTGGCAGAAGGACGACGTGGCGTTCTGGGATAACCGCGTGACGCAGCATTACGCGGTAGACGATTACCGACCGGCGCGGCGGGTGATGCAGCGGGCTACGGTGCTGGGGGATGTTCCGTTCTTTCGGTAGTTGCCTAGTTTTTGTCGCGAATTTGATGGCCCCTTCGCGGGCAAGCCCGCTCCCACAGGAGTCCATGCCATGCACAGACCTGACTGTGGGAGCGGGCTTGCTCGCGAAGGCGATCTAACCGGCGCCAGATAACCTGACGCCTGACGCTTACTCAGCCGTCGAAGGCTTCTCCCAGAGATTGATCCCGCCTTCCTGGGCAAACCGGTCGATCTCCGCCAACTCTTCAGCACTGAAACTCAGATTTTTCAACGCCCCGACGTTCTCGATAATCTGCTCCGGCCGGCTTGCACCGATCAGCGCCGAAGTCACCCGCGGGTCACGCAGTGTCCAGGCCAGTGCCAACTGCGCGAGGCTCTGGCCACGACGCTTGGCAATTTCGTTCAGCGCGCGCACATGAGCGATGTTGGCTTCAGACAAATGCGAGGCCTGCAACGAGCCACCCCCCGGACGATTCACCCGCGCATCCGCCGGGACGCCGTTGAGGTACTTGTCAGTCAGCAGACCCTGGGCCAGCGGCGTGAAGGCGATCACCCCGGTGCCGAGCTCGTCGGTGGTATCCAGCAGGTCCTTTTCCACCCAGCGATTGAGCAAGTTATAAGCCGGTTGATGGATCAGCAGCGGCACTTTCCATTCTTTCAACAGTTCGGCCATTTCGCGGGTTTTCACCCCGGAATAGGACGAGATGCCAATGTACAGGGCCTTGCCTTGCTGCACCGCTGTTGCCAGTGCGCTGGCAGTTTCTTCCAGTGGCGTGTCCGGGTCGAAACGGTGCGAGTAGAAGATATCAACGTAGTCCAGGCCCAAGCGCTGCAAGCTCTGGTCGAGGCTGGCCAGCACATACTTGCGCGACCCTCCGCCCTGGCCATAGGGGCCGGGCCACATGTCCCAGCCGGCCTTGCTCGAGATGATCAGTTCGTCGCGGTACTGCTTGAAGTCTTCACGCAGCAAACGACCGAAGTTGATCTCGGCACTGCCGTAGGGCGGGCCATAGTTGTTAGCCAGGTCGAAGTGGTTGATGCCCAGGTCAAACGCCGTGCGCAACAACGAGCGCTGGGTGTCGATCGGCGTGCTGTCGCCGAAGTTGTGCCACAGGCCCAGCGACAACGCCGGCAGCACCAGCCCGCTGCGGCCTACGCGGCGGTATGGGATGGTTTCGTAACGGTTTTCAGCAGCGGTGTAAGTCATCGAATCCTCTCTTGTTCAAGGAGCAGCTTACTAAAGTCGGACACTTGCTTTGTGGCGGGGGGCTTGTCGAATCGTCGCCACAAACATCCGTACCATGCGTCTACACAAATCTATTGCCTGGCCGAGCCAGCCCAAGGTTCTCGCGCAACGTGCGACCTTCGTACTCTGTTCTGAACAACCCGCGCCGTTGCAGTTCCGGCACCACGCCGTTGGCAAAATCCTCCAGCCCGCCCGGCAGATGCGGCACCAGCACATTGAAGCCATCCGCCGCGCCCTGTTCGAACCACTCCTGCAATCGGTCGGCAATCTGCTCCGGCGTGCCAATCACGGTGTAATGCCCACGACCACCGGCAATCTTTCGGCCCAGTTCGGCAAGGCTGAGGTTTTCCCGGCCTGCCAGTTCCGTCAGCAATTTCTGTCGGCTTTGCTGGCCGCTTTCGGTCAGCGGCAAGTCTGGCAACGGGCTGTCCAATGGGTACTTCGACAAGTCGAAGTTGCCCAGCATACGCCCAAGTAATGCGACGCCAACCTCTGGATCGACTAATTGCTGAAACGTTTCATTTTTTTCCTGCGCCTCATGTTCGGTTCGCCCGACGACCACAAAAACACCGGGCATGATTTTCAAGGCATCGGCGCTGCGACCATAGCGCGGCAAGCGCCGCTTGAGATCCGCATAAAACGCCTGGGCACTGGCCAGCGAGGTTTGCGCGGTGAACACCACTTCCGCCGTCTGCGCCGCCAGTTCACGGCCGACTTCAGAAGACCCAGCCTGCACAATCACTGGCTGCCCTTGCGGTGAGCGAGCCACGTTCAACGGGCCTTTAACCCGAAAGTGTTCACCGTCATGATCCAGCACGTGCAACTTGGCCGGGTCGTAATACGCACCGCTGGCCTTGTCGCGGATAAAAGCGTCGTCCTCCCAACTGTCCCAAAGCCCTGTCACCACTTGATGAAATTCACGGGCGCGGCTGTAGCGTTCAGTGTGTCCCATGTGTTGCTCCCGGCCAAAATTGTGCGCTTCGGCTGCGTTGTCCGAGGTCACCAGATTCCACCCTGCTCGCCCGCCGGACAGGTGGTCCAGCGAGGCAAATTTACGTGCCACGTGATAGGGCTCGTTGTAGCTGGTGGTAGCCGTGGCAATCAGGCCGATGTGTTCGGTTACGGCACTCAGCGCCGACAGCAGCGTCAACGGCTCGAAGCCATCCGAGCGCGCCATGCGGCTGGCAATCTCACCGCCGGGTGCGGCGACGCTGTCAGCGACGAACAACGCGTCAAACTTCGCCGTCTCGGCAATTTGCGCCAACCGCTTGTAATGGGCAAAATCCAGCCCGGCATTGGCCGGCACGTCAGGGTGACGCCAGGCCGCGACGTGGTGCCCGCCGGCCATCAAAAATGCACCCAGCTTGAGTTGACGGGTCATGTTCAAAAATCCTTGCGCAGTTGCACACCAAAGTAGCGTTCGTCGTCGCGTGGCACCGCACGGTAGATGTAGCTGCCGCCACTGGCCAGGGCCGTTGAATAGGATTTGTCCGCCAGGTTCTTGCCCAACAGCGCCACGCGCCAGCCGTTGCTGTAATCCGCCAGGGCCACGCTGGCATTCCAGATTCCGTAGGCACCCTGTTTGGTGTCAGGATTCTGGCTGATGTCGTACTGCACTTCGCTCTGCCAGCTGTAGTCGGTGCCCAGTTCGATATCCAGGCCGTTATCCAACGCAATCGTGTAATCGGCGCGCACGTAGCTTTTCCAGTCCGGACTGAACGGCAGCGGCTTGCCATTGACGTTGCACGATGCCGCTGCGCCGGTCGGGCAGGCGAACTCGTCGATGCGCGCGCGGGTGTAGGCCAGGGCACCGGAGAACTTCAGTTGCTGGGTAGCTTGCAACGAATAATCGAGTTCTACGCCTTCGGTGCTGACACTGCCGGCGTTGATCAGGCGAGTGACAACCTGGCCGGCAACGGTGTCGAAAAAGTTCGCCTGGTAGTTGTCGTAATCACTGTGGAAGATCGCGAGGTTGGTGGTCAGGCGATTGTTCCAGGAAGTGGCTTTGATCCCCAGCTCCCAATTGTTGGAGGTTTCCGGTTTGAGCGCGTCCGTATCACGCGGCTGCATATTGAAGAACACGTTGTAAGCCGGGCCTTTATAGCCGCGCGAGTACGTCAGGTAGATGGTGACTGCATCGCTCAAGTCGTACTGCACGCCGAGCCGACCGGACCAGCCATCCTCATCCACCGCCCCCGAACTGCTGGTCGCAGGTTGAATGCCGCTGACAGTGGTTGCCGATGTGGAGACCCGACGGTGATCGTATTCCAGATCGTCATGCGTCCAGCGCAAGCCGGCGATGCCACGCAAGTTCGAGGTGAAGTTGAGCGTACTTTCACCGAACACCGCGTAGCTGTCGCTTGTTGTGCTGTAATCGGCGACACCACGATTGACGCTGGTGGGCGTGATCAGCGTCCGCTGATAGGTTTCCTCGTCCTTGCCGTGCATGTAGAACAGCCCACCGACGTACTCGAGAAACTCGCCTTTCGGTGAAGCCAGGCGCAGCTCCTGTGAATACTGATCGAATGCCAGGTCGCCCTTGTCGGCGGTGCCGGGGAACGCTGCGGTGATGGTGCTCAGGCGATCGCCATCCTGATACTGGGTGTTGTCCCAGCCGCGCCATGCGGTGATCGAAGTCAGGGTGTAATCGCCCAGCTGCCAGTCGAGCTGGCCGGACAGGCCCTTGTTGATGTCCTCGACATGGGTGCGCGTGTCGGTGTTGATCTTGCGGTTGTCACTGGACCCGCGCACCGGGTTCAAGGCGTTGGCGAATGCCGGCGTCAGCGACTCGCTGACCACACCGTTCGGTGCATCGTCGTGGGACTGCATGAAGTCGGCGATGAAGGTGAATGTCAGGTCATCGTTGGGCGTGAACTCCAGTTTGCCGCGGGCGCCCTTGTGGTTGTAACCGTTGACCTCCTGACCGTTGCGCTCGTTGTCGACGTTACCGTCGTAGCTGCCGAACAGTGTCGAGATCGAGCCCTTCAGCGTATCTGGAATCAAGCTGCCGCCGAGGCCGAAACGGGTGCGGCTTTCGTTGCCGGTGTAGTAGGACTGATCGATATAGCCGTGGGTCTCGGCGGTCGGCGCCTTGCTGGTGATGTTGAGCACGCCGGCAGACGCATTCTTGCCGAACAGCGTGCCTTGCGGACCGCGCAGCACTTCGACGCGCTCCAGATCGAGGAGGTCGAGGGTCGACTGGCCCGGACGGGCGTAGACCACGCCATCGATCACCGTGGCGACGGTCGGTTCGACGCCGGGCGACGTGGAAATCGTGCCGACACCGCGAACGAACAATGAGGTGTCCTTGTTCGACGCGCCAGCACGAAAGTTCAGCGACGGCACCTGCTGGACGATACCCGCCACGCCGTTGCGGTTGTCGCGTTCAAGCTGCTCGCCGTCGATTACCGACACTGCAACAGGGACTTTTTGCAGTGATTCTTCACGGCGGGTGGCAGTGACCGTGACGGATTTGAGCGTCGGTTCCTGATCGGCGCTATCAGCGGCGAATGCAGTGGGCAGCGGCAATGCGGCCAACCCGGAAAGTAACCAGCCCGCGGCACTAATGGATTGCGCCAGTTTTTGTGTTGCCCCAGGAAAATTGTGCATGGTCTGCCCGCTCGAATGTATGCCCTGAACCCCTGCCGTTCTGCGACGACAGCGCCTGAAATGTGTCTTGGGCATTCGCTCGAGCGAGTAGCAGACAAAACGCTTTGTTAGCGCTAACATCAACAGTATCAGCAAGGCGCGTATAGACCGTCCAATACTGAAAAATTACTTTTATATACCATTTAGTTTTTAATAAGGATGGTGACTTGAGCGCAGACAAGCCCCGCAAACGCCGTGGCGCCGGGCGGGTGACACTCAATACCGTGGCGCGGCAGGCAGGTGTGTCGGCAATCACCGTTTCGCGTTATTTCAACCAGCCGGAACAGGTTTCGCCCGAACGACGCGAGCGCATTGCCGCTGCAGTCGCCGAGTTGGGGTACGTGCAGAATCTGGTCGCTGGAGGCTTGGCCTCTGCCAGGGGGAAAATCGTCGGCATGGTCATCCCGAACATCTCCGGCCCCATCTTCGCCAGCACCATTCAGGGGTTCAGCGACACCCTCAACCGCCATGGTTATCAACTGCTACTGGCGTCCAGCTACTTCAGCGCCGAGCAAGAGGAAAGCGCCGTCAGGGCCTTCCTGGGCTGGTCGCCGGCAGCGCTGGTGCTCACCAGCCATTTCCACAGTGCGGGCACTGAAAAGATGATCGCTGAAGCGGACATCCCGGTGATTGAAACCTGGGACTATCAGCCAGAGCGCGAACCGATTCAGATCGGGTTTTCTCACTTTGAGGTGGGCGTGACGGCAGCACGCTATCTGCACCGAAAAGGCTACCGACGGATCGCGTTTGTGCAGAACAGCGCGGCCGGGGATTTCAGTGCGCTGGAAAGACGCGACGGCTATAGCGCCACACTTCGTGGATTGGGGCTGGAGCCTTGGGTGTTCGCGCCAGAAGCGGACCGGTCGCCATTCGAAGCCGGAAAGCAGGCGATGGAGGCGCTGATGGGAACCTCGCCACCTCCCGACGCGATCATCTTCGCCAACGACAACCTCGCCGCCGGTGGTTTGCTGGCAGGACAGCGAGCCGGGTTGAACATACCCCAAGACTGCGCTGTGCTCGGATTTGGCGATTACCCATTTGCCGAAATGCTGCTGCCCAGTTTAAGCACCATCAAGCCCCCGGCGCTGCAGATTGGCGTGCTGGCGGCGACACGGGTATTGGAAAGCCTTGGGGTGCTGCCGGTCGAAGATGAGTTACAGCGGTTGAACCTGCTGGAATGCCATGTGATAGCGCGCGAGAGCGCTTGAGTGACTTACCGCAACAGCGTGCCATACGCTAAATAGATCGCAGCTGCGCGCAGCGCAAGTAATGCGCCTCGCCCTCCCGGGTGGGACGTACCTTGCGTGTACTACGCTCAAGCAGCCGCGTGCCGAGCCAAGCCTCGAACTGGTTCAGTGTGTGGGTCAAGGTCGCCCGAGGCAGATTCAGGTCTTCGGCCACCAGGGTAAAGCTGCTGTACTCCCAGATCCGAACGAAAACCTTCATCAGCAGGTATCAACGCCATGACCTCTCTAACATCGAAAGTTGCCATCGTGACCGGCGCTTCCCGCGGCATCGGCGCCGTCATCGCCAGGCAACTGGCGAGCGAAGGTTTCGCTGTCGCCATCAACTACGCCAGCAGTGCCACCGAAGCTGCAAAACTGGTGGAGGAACTGCGTCAGGCGGGTCATCAGGCCACCGCTATCAAGGCCGACGTGGCCAATGCCGCAGACGTGCGCAAACTGTTCGACGAGACCGAAACGCAGTTGGGCAAAGTCGATGTGCTGGTGAATAACGCCGGCATCCTCAAAGTGATGCCGCTGGCCCAACATACTGACGAGCTGTTTGACCAGACCTTCAATATCCACGCCCGGGGCACGTTCAACACCCTGCGTGAAGCGGCCACTCGCCTGAATGACGGCGGGCGTATTATCAACTTCTCCAGCAGTACCGTCGGCATGAACCTGCCGGGCTATGCGGTGTACATTGCCAGCAAGGCGGCAGTGGAATCGCTGACGCAAGTGTTCGCCAAGGAGATGCGCGGACGGCAGATCAGCGTTAACGCGATCGCACCCGGTCCGGTGGCGACCGAACTTTTTTTGCACGGGAAGAGCGAAGAGCAGATTCAGAACTTCGCGAAGATGCCGCCGTTGGAGCGCCTGGGGCAACCGGAGGACATCGCTCGCGTGGTGTCGTTTCTGGTGGGGCCGGATTCGGCTTGGGTCAACGGGCAGATTCTGCGGGTGAATGGCGGGTTGGTTTAAGCTGGTGTGCAGGCAGGTCTGGCACCATCGGCGTGGTCACTGCCGGCCAGTCCGCGAGCTCGGACCTGGTAGTCGGCAGTGTGGTGTTCAGCGCTCCGCCGGCGGCATTGGTGTTGTTCATGGTGGTGACTCAAGCCTGAGCCACCACCGTTTGATCAACGTACCAAATGCAGGAACTGCATGTGCCGCTCGTACTGATCGAGGATGTCGTTGATGATCTGCTCCTTGGTGTAGCCGACCAGATCATAGTCCTGACTGCCCTCGGCCAAATGCACTTCAGCCCTGTAGTAACGGCGATTGTTGAGCTGCTTGGAGCCCATGCCACCCCGGGCGAAGGACGGGGTGAAGTAACCGCGCATCTGCACTTGATAGATGAACGGGTGCTCCTCGCCATGACCGATTTCCAGGCTGACGCTGTCGTTGGCCGGGTCGGGTTGAGTGACCACGCTCAAGCCCTTCTCGACGAACACGGCCGTCACTTCTTCAATCGCCGGGCGCACCGTCGTATCAAGGAAGCGATAGACTTCGTCACGCGACGGGAAATGCACGGCCTGAGTCAAGCGTTGACGCCATCCGCCACGCCGCGAGCCGGATACCGGCGCAAGGGAATGCAGCTGCGCAATCTGCTTCTGCGACTCCAGGTAAAACGCCTTGTGCAGGCCCCACATCATCAGCAGCAGAATCAGCGAGAACGGCAGCGAGGTCAGCACCACCGCTGACTTGAGCGCATCGATACTGCCGGAAAACAGCAACGCACTGGTCACCAGCGCCGTCATCGCGCCCCAGAACACTCGCAGCCATTTCGGGCCATCCTCATCGGGATTGCCCCCCTTGGCCGATAGCGTCGACAGCACCACCGTGCCGGAGTCGGCCGAGGTGACGAAAAACACGAAGCTGATGAACACGGTGACCGCGATCACCGTCTTGCTCCACGGATAGGTTTCCAGCAGCAGGTACAACGTCATCGACGGGTTGTCGATGGCGGACATGCCCAGTGCACTCATGCCGTGATTGAGCACCTGATCGATCGCGCTGTTACCGAAGATCGACATCCACGCCAGGGTGAAACCCAGCGGAATCAGCAATACGCCAAAGACGAACTCGCGGATGGTCCGGCCACGGGAAATCCGTGCGATGAACAGCCCCACGAACGGCGACCACGCAATCCACCAGGCCCAGTAGAACACCGTCCAGCCACCCAGCCAGTCGCTTGGTTTGTCATAGGCGTACAGGTCGAAGCTCTTCATCGGCAAGGCGCCGAGATAGTCGCCGATGTTCTGGATCAAGGTATTGAGCAAGTGCTGGGTAGGACCGGCGAACAACACAAACAGCAGCAACGCGCAGGCCAGCAGCATGTTGATATCGGACATCACCCGCACGCCTTTGTCGACGCCGGACACCGCAACGATGATTGCCGCGCCCATCATCAGCGTGATCAAGCCGACCTGAATCCACTGGGTATGGGCGATACCGAACAGGTAGTCGAGGCCGGAATTGAGGTGCAACACCCCAAAACCCATGTCGGCACCCAGGCCGAACACCGTGGCGATGATGCCAAAGCCATCCACCGCGTAGCCGATCGGGCCGTTGATGCGCTTGCCAATCAGCGGGTACAGCGCCGAACGCAAGGCCAGGGGCAGGTTATGCCGGTAGGCGAAGTAAGCCAGCGCCATGCCCACGAACGCGAACACACCCCAACCGTGCAGACCCCAGTGCAGGAACAGAATCTGCATTGCCTGGCGTGCGGCATCCGCCGTGCCCGCTTCCCCTTGAGGCGGTTGCGCCAGGTGAGTCAGCGGTTCGGACACGCAAAAGAAGAACAGTGTGATGCTGATCCCGGCGGCGAACAGCATGCCGGCCCAGGACAGGTAACTGAATTCGGGTTCGTCGTGGTCGGCACCGAGCTTGATCTTGCCGTAGCCAGACAAGGCGGTGACCACCACGAAGACCAGATACAGGGTCATCGCGAGCATGTAATACCAGCCGACCGTGTTGGCCGCCCAGTTTTGCGCTTCCAGAAGCCAGGCACCGGCCTGTTCAGGCATGGCGATGACGACAATGCCAAACAGCAGGATAAACGTCGCCGCGAAGTAGAACACCGGCGGATTCATGCGGACCTGGCCGCTTGGAGGGAGAGACGATGCACTCATGAAGCGTGCACCTCAACGGTTGCGGATGTGGCTGTAAAAATCGGACTCAGCAAAGGCAAGCCTCCTGTTGTGAGCGGGCAGCGAACCAAGGTTTTAACTTGAATGAACGTTCAAGTTAAACATGAATAGGGCGCTAAGGACTAATCGCAAGGCTCGGCGGTACTGTCTGTACGCTAGCTCAAGGAAGGGTATGACGCGGGGCTGCAGGTATTCGTTCAGCAAGAAAGTAGCGATAAATGCCATTATCTCGGTCGGCTTGAAATCCTTCGCGGGCAAGCCACGCTCCCACAGGAGTTACGTCGTACGGTAATTACGCGAACGACATCAATCCTGTGGGAGCGTGGCTTGCCCGCGAAGGCAGAGTTGTGTCGTACGGTAATTACGCGAACGACGTCAATCCTGTGGGAGCGTGGCTTGCCCGCGAAGGCGTTAGCAAGATCACTGAGGATTTCAGCCCTTACTTCTGCGTCCCGTCGTCGTGCTGCAGATTCGCCTGTGTCAGGTTGCACCCCGCCGGCACACTGCGAGTCAGCCAGACATTGCCGCCAATGGTCGAGCCCTTGCCAATGGTTATCCGCCCCAGGATCGTCGCACCGGCATAGATCACCACGTCATCCTCGACAATCGGATGCCGGGCATGGCCCTTCTGCAACTGCCCGTCCTCATCCGCCGGAAACCTCTTGGCGCCTAGCGTCACCGCCTGATAAATCCGCACGCGCTCGCCAATGATGGCCGTCTCGCCAATCACCACGCCCGTCCCGTGATCAATAAAGAAGCTGCGGCCAATCTGCGCACCAGGGTGAATATCGATCCCGGTGGCCGAGTGCGCGATTTCCGCGCTGATCCGCGCCAGCAGGGGCAAGCCGGCGCGATACAAATGGTGCGCCAGGCGATGGTGAATCACCGCCAGGATGCCGGGATAGCACAGCAGCACTTCATCGACACTGCGTGCCGCCGGGTCGCCGTGATAAGCCGCCAGTACGTCGGTGTCCAGCAAACTGCGCAGGCCCGGCAAGGCGAGTGCGAAATCCTGGATGATCTGAATCGTCCGCGCCTCGACCTCGGTATCGGCCTGCGCACTGTGGCGCGCGGCGTAACGCAGTTCGAGGCGTGCCTGGGCAAGCAACGCGTTGAGGGCGACATCCAGGGTGTGGCCGACGTAGAAGTCTTCGCTCTCCTCGCGCAGGTCCACAGGGCCCAGGCGCATCGGGAACAATGCTCCAC
The DNA here is from genome assembly GCF_022496665.1 of Pseudomonas sp. TMW22090. NCBI lineage: Bacteria > Pseudomonadati > Pseudomonadota > Gammaproteobacteria > Pseudomonadales > Pseudomonadaceae > Pseudomonas > Pseudomonas sp. TMW22090. The sequence goes on along the minus strand of NZ_SCFH01000005.1, from coordinate 91,948 downwards.
ACAGCGCTTCAAGAATTTCCGCCATGGCCGCCCGGGAAGGTAATTCCCGACCGCCCTGCTCTCCGCTGACACGGCCATTCTGGGTGCGCCACTGATCACGCGCTGTACGCAGTTGGCTGACGATGGTCTGCAACTGCCAATGGCTGGAACGCTCGCTCACGGTAAAAACTCCTCTCGGGCGGCCGGACTGTCTGGCCGCCTTGACGGCAATTACTTTACGGCAAGGTCTCAAAATCGAATTAAGAACCAATAGTGCTGTACCCAGTACTTTCAGCTATAAGCGATTCACGGTTGCCCACGGATTTGGGGCTGCCTATAGTCCTGACACCTTCCTCCGCCAGTACGGAACCATGATCAAACAACAGCTCGCCCGTTTTGACCGCCTCGACCTGCTCGGCCATCCCACGCCCCTGGAAAAACTCGAACGCCTCTCGACCTGGCTGGGCCGTGATGTCTACGTCAAGCGCGACGACCTGACGCCACTGGCGATGGGCGGCAATAAGCTGCGCAAGCTCGAGTACCTGGCAGCCGACGCATTGTCCCAGGGTGCCGATACCTTGATCACCGCCGGGGCGCTGCAATCCAATCACGTGCGGCAAACGGCAGCCCTGGCCGCCAAGCTGGGACTGGGCTGCGTCGCCCTGTTGGAAGATCCCCTGGGCACGGATGACCAAAATTACCTGGGCAATGGCAATCGCCTGCTACTGGACCTGTTCGACGCCAAGGTTGAGCGGGTGGAAAACCTCGACAATGCCGACGGCCAACTGCAGGCCCTGGCAGATCGCCTGCGTAACAATGGCAAGAACCCATATGTAGTGCCGATTGGCGGTTCGAATGCCTTGGGTGCACTGGGCTACGTGCGCGCCGGCCTTGAGTTGGCCGAGCAGATCAAGGACACCGGCCTGACCTTTGCCGCCGTGGTCCTTGCCTCCGGGAGCGCCGGGACCCACAGCGGTCTGGCCTTGGCTTTGAGCGAAGTACTGCCGGATTTGCCAGTGATCGGGGTGACCGTATCGCGCAGCGATGAAGAGCAGCGCCCCAAGGTGCAGGGGCTGGCCGAGCGCACGGTAGAGCTGTTGGGTATGAGCCTGCCACCAGCCTTCAAAGTGCAACTGTGGGACGAGTATTTCGGCCCGCGTTACGGCGAGCCAAACGCCGGGACCTTGTCGGCCGTGAAACTGCTGGCGAGTCAGGAAGGCTTGTTGCTGGACCCGGTGTACACCGGCAAGGCCATGGCTGGAATGCTCGATGGCATTGGCCGGCAGCGTTTTGATGAGGGACCGATCATTTTCCTGCACACGGGTGGGGCGCCGGCGTTGTTTGCTTACAAGGATTTCCTTTAACGGGTTGCAAGATCAAAAGATCGCAGCCTTCGGCAGCTCCTGCAATGGTGTGCCGCTTATTCTTTTAACGAATAAAAGAAGCGATATTTATTATTTTATTATCTATCGTCGTCATCATATAGTCGCGCCGCAGGCGAATTTGTGGCAAAACACATATGCTGCTTCAGGGCAGCATCATGCAGTCGCTTCAATCCCGAATTTGCCAACTTTCCTAAAGCGTCTTCCCATAAGAAACCACAGGGGCTTGTCATGAATTTTTCCGTACTACGTCGAAATCTGCTGGTAGGTTCGCTGGGCCTGGCGCTGAGCGCCGGCCTGATCGGCCAGGCCGTTGCCGGTGAGCAACTGCAAAAAATCAAGGACGCAGGCGTGATCAACGTCGGCCTGGAAGGCACCTACCCACCGTTCAGTTTCGTCGACGCCGACGGCAAACTGGCCGGCTTCGAAGTTGAATTCTCCGAAGCCCTGGCCAAAGAACTGGGCGTGAAAGTGAAGCTGCAACCGACCAAATGGGACGGGATCCTCGCGGCCCTGGAATCCAAGCGCCTCGACGCCGTGGTCAACCAAGTAACCATTTCCGAAGAGCGCAAGAAGAAGTACGACTTCTCCGAACCGTACACGGTTTCCGGGATTCAGGCGCTGGTTCTGACCAAGAACAAGGACACCATCAAAACCGCCAATGACCTCGCTGGCAAGAAAGTCGGCGTGGGCCTGGGCACCAACTACGAACAGTGGGTAAAAGCCAACGTACCGGGCGCCGACGTGCGCACTTACGAAGATGATCCGACCAAGTTCCAGGACCTGCGAGTGGGTCGTATCGACGCCATCCTGATCGACCGCCTTGCAGCGCTGGAATACGCCAAAAAGGCCAAGGACACCACCGCCGCCGGTGAACCGTTCTCCCGTCAGGAAGCCGGTATCGCCCTGCGTAAAGGCGAACCTGAACTGCTGGCGGCCGTGAACAAGGCGATCGACAAGCTGCGTGCCGACGGCACACTGACCAAGCTTTCGGAAAAGTACTTCAACGCTGACGTCACTAAATAATGGAAGAGGCTTTCCAACTCGCGCTGGATTCCGCGCCTTTCCTGCTGAAGGGTGCGTACTACACGGTGATCTTGAGCCTGGGCGGCATGTTTTTCGGCCTGCTGATGGGCTTTGGCCTGGCCTTGATGCGCTTGTCGCGCTTCAAGCTGGTGAGCTGGATCGCCCGCATCTACGTGTCGTTCTTTCGCGGCACACCGTTGCTGGTGCAACTGTTCGTGATCTATTACGGCTTGCCGCAACTGGGTGTCGAACTTGATCCGTTGCCAGCGGCCCTGATTGGCTTCTCGCTGAACATGGCCGCCTACGCCTGCGAAATCCTGCGGGCCGCGATCAGCTCCATCGAACGCGGCCAATGGGAAGCCGCCGCGAGTATCGGCATGACCCGTGCGCAGACCTTGCGCCGGGCCATTCTTCCGCAAGCGATGCGCACGGCCCTGCCGCCACTGGGCAACAGCTTCATTTCGCTGGTCAAGGACACCGCCCTGGCAGCCACCATCCAGGTGCCGGAACTGTTCCGCCAGGCGCAGCTGATCACCGCTCGTACCTTCGAAATCTTCACCATGTATCTTGCCGCCGCACTGATCTACTGGATTCTGGCCACGGTGCTGTCGCACCTGCAGAACAAGTTGGAAGAGCGGGTCAATCGGCACGACCAGGAGTCCTGACCCAATGATTGTCGTGGAAAAACTGACAAAGCAGTTCAAGGGTCAGGTGGTGCTCAACGGCATCGACCTGCAGGTGAAGGCCGGCGAGGTGGTGGCGATCATCGGGCCTAGCGGCTCGGGCAAAACCACCTTCCTGCGCTGCCTTAACTTTCTTGAAGAACCCACCAGCGGCCGGATCAAGGTCGGCGACATCGAAATCGATGGCAGCCGTCCACTGAACCAGCAGCAAAGCCTGGTGCGCCGCCTGCGCCAGCACGTGGGTTTCGTGTTTCAGAACTTCAACCTGTTCCCCCATCGCACCGCCCTGGAAAATGTCATCGAAGGGCCCATCGTGGTGAAAAAAATCCCCCAGGCCGAGGCTGTCGCCTTGGGTAAGAAGCTCTTGGCCAAGGTCGGCCTGGCCGGCAAGGAAGACGCCTATCCAAGGCGCCTCTCCGGTGGCCAGCAACAGCGCGTGGCAATTGCCCGGGCGCTGGCGATGGAGCCGGAAGTGATTTTGTTCGATGAACCGACTTCAGCGCTGGACCCGGAGCTGGTGGGTGAAGTGCTGGCGACCATCCGCGGTCTGGCCGAGGAGAAGCGCACCATGGTTATCGTGACTCATGAAATGGGGTTCGCCCGGGATGTCGCCAACCGCGTGGTGTTTTTCGACAAGGGCGTGATCGTGGAACAAGGTGAGGCGAAAGCATTGTTTGCCAATCCTCAAGAAGAACGGACTAAACAATTCCTTAGCAAGTTTCTGAACAGCACCCACGCATAACCTCCCCGCAATACTTTTAACTTCCAAGGATGGAAGTCTCCCTTGCGTTACAAACTCAAAACCTGTGTGCGGCTCAAACCGAGACGTCTGCGTGGGAGTGAGAGTCAGCCATACCTTCTATGCATATTCCTAAAAGTTAGTTTATTTATTATTTATACACGTTTACGGTATATGCACCGGACCACCGGACATTCTTGATTTCGTTCGCCGCCATTTCGCGCGGCGTTTCCATAAAGATGTGAGGTAGGTATGGTCCGGAACACAATCACCCCAGTGCAGAACGCCAGGGCATTGCGTGCAGCCAAGGAGTGGCACTGATGTCCAGTCTGGCAGATGCACTCGTCCAGAGTGATCTGGATATCGCCCCGTTGTTATTGCCAGCACAGGTGCTGCGCAACGATGCGCAAGCCATCAAGGCCGCTCGTGAACTCGCGCAGGTCGCGCGCCTGCAAGCAGCCAGGCGCGACCAGCAGCGCAAGCTGCCCTGGTCGGAAATCGAACAGTTCACCCGTAGCGGCCTGGGCAGTATTTCCATTCCCCGCGAATACGGCGGCCCGCAGGTTTCCTTCGTGACCCTGGCCGAGGTGTTCGCGATTATTTCCGCGGCCGACCCGGCATTGGGTCAAATCCCGCAGAACCAGTTCGGCATCCTTCATCTACTGCTCGGCAGCGCCACCGATGCGCAAAAAAAGCAGTTGTTCACCAGCGTGCTTCAAGGCTGGCGGATCGGTAATGCCGGTCCCGAGCGCGGCACCAAAAACACTCTGGAACTCAAGGCGCGAATCACCCAGAGCGGCGACGATTTCGTGATCAACGGGCAGAAATTCTACTCAACCGGCGCGCTGTTCGCCCATTGGGTAGCGGTCAAGGCGCTCAACGACGACGGCAAGCAAGTCCTGGCCTTCGTTCGTCGCGGCACGCCGGGTTTGCGCATCGTTGATGACTGGTCGGGTTTTGGCCAGCGCACTACCGCCAGCGGCACCATTCTGCTGAACAACGTGCAGGTTGAACCTGAACTGGTCGTGGATAACTGGAAGATCAATGACACGCCCAATATCCAGGGCGCCGTCTCGCAGTTGATTCAGGCAGCGATTGACGCCGGTATCGCCCGGGGCGCCATCGACGACGCCATCGAGTTCGTGAAAACCCGTGCCCGGCCATGGATCGATGCCCAGGTCGAACGAGCCAGCGACGACCTCTATGTGATCGCCGACATCGGCAAGCTGAAAATCGAACTGCACGCAGCCGAAGCGCTGTTGCGCAAAGCCGGCAAGGTCCTTGATCAGGTCAGCGCCACGCCGCTGACTGCCGAGTCTGCGGCCCGAGCCTCGATAGCCGTGGCCGAAGCCAAAGTGCTGACCACCGAGATCTCGTTACAGGCCAGTGAAAAACTCTTCGAACTGGCTGGCAGTCGCGCCACCCTCGCCGAATTCAATCTCGACCGCCACTGGCGTAATGCGCGGGTGCACACGCTGCACGATCCGGTGCGCTGGAAATATCACGCGGTCGGCACTTACCACTTGAACGGCACCCTGCCGGCTCGTCATTCCTGGATTTGACCCCCGGAACACTTTTGACCAGATCTCTGGAGAAGCACATGCCTCTTTCTCACCACGTCGCGGTCATAACCAGCGATGAGCAAGCCTTGGTCGTCGCCAGTGACCTGGCCGATGATTTCAAACGCGACAGCGCCCTGCGCGACCGCGAACGCCGTTTGCCACACCCGGAACTTGAAGTGTTTTCGCGCTCGGGCCTCTGGGGCATCAGCGTGCCTAAAGAATATGGCGGCGCCGGCGTGTCCAACGTCACATTGGCCAAGGTCATCGCTCTGATCGCCCAGGCAGATGGCTCCCTGGGGCAAATTCCGCAAAACCATTTCTACGCCCTCGAAGTGCTGCGTGTAAACGGCAGTGAAGAGCAGAAAAAACGCCTGTACACCGAAGTATTGGCCGGCCAGCGCTTCGGCAATGCGCTCGCCGAACTGGGCACCAAAACCGCCCACGACCGCGTCACTCGCCTCACCAGAGAGGGCGACGGCTATCGCATCAACGGTCGCAAGTTCTACGCCACCGGCGCAATCTATGCCCAGCGCATCCCCACTTCGGTGGTGGATGAGCATGGGGTGCAGCAACTGGCGTTCGTGCCGCGCAACAGCAAAGGCCTGACGGTGATCGACGACTGGAGCGGGTTCGGCCAGCGCACCACCGGCAGCGGCTCAGTAGTATTCGAAGATGTGTTCGTCGCGGCCGAGGACGTGATCCCGTTTCAAAGCGCTTTCGAGCGGCCAACGCCAGTCGGCCCCCTGGCGCAGATTCTCCACGCGGCCATCGACACCGGTATCGCCCGCGCCGCCTACGAAGATGCGCTGCACTTCGTGCGCACCAAGACCCGGCCATGGATTGACGCCACCCACGAAAAGGCCACTGAAGACCCGCTGACCATCAAAAGCTTCGGCCACTTGAGCATTCGCCTGCACGCAGCCGAAGCGCTGCTGGAACGCGCCGGCGAATACCTCGACAAGGCCCAGGTCGACACCCAGGCCGCAACCGTCGCGGCAGCCTCGATTGCCGTCGCCGAAGCCCGCGCCATCAGCACCGAAATCTCTCTCGCGGCGGGCAGCACACTGTTCGAATTGGCAGGCAGCCAGGCGACCCTGATCGAACATGGCCTGGATCGCCACTGGCGCAACGCCCGGGTACATACCCTGCACGACCCGGTGCGCTGGAAATACCACGCCGTGGGCAACTACTACCTCAACGATGAAAACCCACCACTACGGGGGACCATCTGATGACCGTTGCTAAGAAGAAGATCCTGCTCAATGCATTCAACATGAACTGCATCGGGCACATCAATCACGGGCTGTGGACCCATCCACGGGACAACTCCACCGAATATAAAACCATCGAATACTGGACCGAACTGGCGCAACTGCTCGAGCGCGGCCTGTTCGATGGCTTGTTCATCGCCGACATCGTCGGGGTGTATGACGTCTACCAGAATTCGGTGGACGTGCCGCTCAAAGAATCAATCCAGCTGCCCGTCAACGATCCCCTGCTGCTGGTTTCGGCCATGGCCGCCGTCACCCGCAATCTTGGTTTCGGCCTGACGGCAAACCTCACTTATGAGCCGCCGTACCTGTTCGCCCGGCGCATGTCCACGCTCGACCACCTGAGCCGAGGCCGGGTTGGCTGGAACATCGTCACCGGTTATCTCGACAGCGCGGCCAAAGCCATGGGCTTGCGCGAACAGGTCGAACACGACCGGCGCTACGACCAGGCTGATGAGTACCTGCAAGTGCTCTACAAGCTCTGGGAAGGCAGCTGGGAGGACGGTGCAGTGGTGAACGACCCCGTGCAACGCGTCTATGCGCAACCAGACAAAGTGCACAAGGTCGAGCACAAGGGCGAGTTCTATCAGGTCGAGGGTTATCACCTCTGCGAACCCTCACCGCAACGCACGCCGGTGCTGTTCCAGGCTGGCAGCTCGGATCGCGGGCTGCTGTTTGCCGGGCGTCACGCCGAGTGCGTGTTCATCAGCGGCCACAACAAACCGTCGACCAGGGCCCAGGTGGACAAGGTGCGCGCCAGTGCCGTCGAGGCCGGACGCAAGCCCGAGGACATCAAGGTGTTCATGGGGTTGAACGTGATCGTCGGCGCCACCGAAGAACTTGCCTGGAACAAGCATGCCGAGTACCTGAGCTACGCCAGCGCGGAAGCCGGCGTGGCGCACTTCTCGGCGTCTACCGGGATCGATTTTGCCGAATACGAAATCGATGAGCCGATCCAGTACGTAAAGAGCAACGCCATCCAGTCAGCGACCAAAAACCTGCAGAACAATGACTGGACCCGACGCAAGTTGCTCGAACAACACGCCCTCGGTGGCCGCTACATCACCGTGGTCGGTTCGCCGGAGCAAGTGGCCGATGAACTCGAATCGTGGATCGCCGAGACCGGTCTCGACGGCTTCAACCTGACGCGCATCGTCACACCGGAAAGCTATGTGGATTTCATCGAGCTGGTGATCCCGGAGTTGCAGCGTCGAGGGTCGTACAAGACCGCTTACGACGACGGCAGCCTGCGGGAGAAGCTGTTCCACGCACAGGCGCATTTGCCAGCGCAACACATCGGCGCCGAGTTCCGCCGCTAAGAGCATCGCGGGCAAGCCTTGCTCGCGATGACATTCGCACAAACGCCCAAATTCATGCACTGACTGGAAAAACCATCATGACCAAAAAGCTCATCTCTCACCCAGTCAAAGTACTGGCCCTGGCCCTCGGCCTCTTCAGCTCGGTGACCTTCGCCGCTGACGCCCCACTGAAAATCGGTACCACCGCCGCCTTTGCCATTCCCCTGGAAGCCGCTGTCGAAGAAGCCAACAAGCAGGGCCTGAAAGTCGAACTCGTCGAATTCAGCGACTGGATCGCCCCCAACGTCAGCCTCGCCGCCGGCGACATCGACGTGAACTACTTCCAGCACATCCCTTTCCTGGAAAACGCCAAGGCCGCCGCAGGGTTTGACCTGGTGCCGTTCGCGCCAGGAATCATCAACAACGTCGGTCTCTACTCGAAAAAATACAAAAGCTTCGATGAGCTGCCAGAAGGCGCCACCGTCGCGATCGCCAACGACCCGATCAACAGCGGCCGCGGCCTGCAGCTGTTGGCCAAGGCCGGCCTGATCACCCTCAAGCAGGGTGTCGGCTACAAGGCCACCGAAGAAGACATCGTCGCCAACCCGAAGAAAATCAAGATTCTCCAGGTCGAAGCGGTGCAACTGGTACGCGCATACGATGACGCCGACCTGGTACAGGGCTACCCGGCCTACATCCGCCTGTCCAAGACTTTTGATGCTGGCTCTGCCCTGCTGTTCGACGGCCTTGATCACAAGGAATACGTGATCCAGTTCGTGATCCAGCCCAAGAGCAAAACCGACCCGCGCCTGATCAAGTTCGTCGACATCTACCAGCATTCGCCAGCCGTTCGCGCCGCCCTGGACCAGGCCCACGGCAAGCTCTATCAAGCTGGCTGGGAAAGCTGAGAATGAGCGCTGCCACCCAGCTGCGACTGGATATTCCAGAGCAACGTAATGCGCAACAAGCCCAACTGCACCCGGAATTGAACCGCGCCCACGTGCGCTTCGTTGGCCTGGGCAAAACCTACAATGGCCAGCAGGGTCCGGTGGCGGCCCTGCACGGCATCGACCTGGCGATCCAGCGCGGCGAAGTATTCGGCATCATCGGCCGCAGCGGCGCCGGCAAATCGTCGCTGATCCGCACCATCAACCGCCTCGAACAACCGAGTAGCGGGCGGGTGCTGATTGATCAGGTCGACATCGGCGAGTTCGATGAAGACCGCCTGGTGGCGCTGCGGCGACGCATCGGCATGATCTTCCAGCATTTCAACCTGATGTCCGCCAAGACGGTGTGGCAGAACGTCGAGTTGCCGCTGAAAGTGGCGGGTGTACCGAAGGAAAAACGCGAGCGCAAAGTGCACGAACTGCTGGAGCTGGTCGGCCTGGAAGGCAAGCACAAGGCCTACCCGGCACAGTTGTCCGGCGGGCAGAAACAGCGAGTCGGCATCGCCCGGGCCCTGGTGCACGACCCGCAGATTCTGCTGTGCGACGAAGCCACCTCGGCACTGGACCCGGAGACCACCCAATCGATCCTCGGCCTGCTGCGCGAGATCAATCAGCGCCTGGGCCTGACCATCGTGCTGATCACCCACGAGATGGCGGTGATCCGCGACATCTGCGACCGCGTCGTGGTGCTGGAGCATGGACACATCGTCGAGCAGGGCCCGGTCTGGGAAGTGTTTGGCAACCCGCAGCACGAAGTCAGCAAGACCCTGCTTGCGCCGCTGCAACACACCTTGCCGCAGGAACTGCAAAGCCGTTTGCAGCCGCAACCACCATCGCCGGATGCAGCGGTGGTGCTGCGTCTGCAGTTCACCGGCAGCGCCACCGACGAGCCCGACCTGGCTGCGCTGTTCAGCGCACTCGGCGGTCGCGTGCGCCTGCTGCAAGGTGGTGTGGAACGGATTCAGGGACATGCCCTGGGGCAACTGCTGCTGGCGGTGTCAGGCTCGTCTCTGGGCGCTCAGCAACTGCGCCAACGCGCCGGGCAATGGGCGCAACAGGTAGAGGTGCTTGGCTATGTGGTTTGATCGCTTGCTGCAAGGCTTTATCGACACCTTCCTGATGGTGGGTGTCTCGTCATTGATCGCGCTGCTGGCGGGCATTCCGCTGGCGGTCATTCTGGTCACCAGCGCCAAGGGCGGCATCTACGAAGCGCCGGCGCTCAACCGTGCATTGGGCGCGTTCGTGAACCTGTTTCGCTCGATCCCGTTCCTGATTCTGATGGTGGCCCTGATTCCATTCACCCGGCTGATCGTCGGCACCACCTACGGTGTCTGGGCGGCCGTAGTGCCCCTGACGATTGCCGCCACGCCATTCTTTGCGCGCATTGCCGAGGTCAGCCTGCGCGAGGTGGATCATGGGCTGATCGAAGCGGCGCAAGCGATGGGCTGCCGGCGCTGGCACATTGTCTGGCACGTGCTGTTGCCTGAAGCGCTGCCGGGGATTGTCGGCGGGTTCACCATCACCCTGGTCACCATGATCAACTCATCGGCAATGGCCGGCGCGATTGGTGCCGGTGGGCTGGGTGACATCGCGTATCGGTACGGCTATCAGCGGTTTGACAGCCAGATCATGTTGACGGTGATCGTGCTGCTGGTGGTCTTGGTGGCGATTATCCAGCTGGGCGGGGATCGCCTGGCGCGGGGGTTGAACAAGCGCTGAATCAAGATCAAAAGATCGTCCGATCGCGGCCCGAGCCTGCGGCAGCTCCTACAGGGATAGATGTTCACCGAGGATGTGCGGATCACCACGCTCCTGTAGGAGCTGCCGAAGGCTGCGATCCTGGCGATCGGAAAAACGCTACAAACCGGGAAGTTTTCTGACAGAAAAATCAGCGTTCCTACACGCATGTTCCCTTCCCTTTGCAGGAAATTTCCTAGATTATTTCGCCCGCTTGCGCCTACTGATTTCCGTGTCTAATCTCGGCCCGTCACTGCTCATCAGTGACCGGGTTTAGTCGCCCGGATATCACTTGGCGTACAGCGCTACCTCTCTCAGGTGTTTTTTATCGCCTGAACTTTATGGTGGCTGTGCGCAGGGCACCCTCGGGTGCGCCGGGGTTCCAGGTGACCGGTCGACTAACCTGCGTGCAGCCGCCACCCCTTCTCGTTTAGTCGCGAAATCGGTTGGCTCCTACCACCACCTGGAGTTTAACAATGAAAAAGCCTGTCCCCGATCCACCCTCCAATGCAACCAGGAACGATGACCTCCAAAGAGACCGCTCCGCACTCTACCGTGCCATCGATTTCTACCTGGCCGGCGAACAACCGTCGGCTCCCGATGAGCTCAGGTTCTACAACGTCAGCAACGATGTAAGCTTTGAAGACACCCAGCTCTACATCGCCGATTTGTTGCGGTGCGCATCGGTCACGGCCTATCAGTGTGGCGACCACCTCAAGGGTGCCGACCGAGCCATGGTGTATTCGATTTGGCATTTGCTGGAGATCGCCAAGGCGATGGTTGACCGGTCGATTGATTGTCTGGGGATGAATCAGGCGAAAGACTGACTTGACGGGTTTTGCTTGAGGCCGCCTTCGCGAGCACGCTCGCTCCTACAGGGAATGCGGCTTGCTCGCGAATGGCTGCGCGGCAGCCACCAGCCTGATGGCGTATATTTGGCGCATTCCCATTGCCGCGCAGCCCACCATGAAGCAGACCCCTGACGACCTGGAAAAAATCACCGCCTCCACCCTGGGCCATTACAACTCGGTGGCCGAGGGGTTTCGCGAAGGCACTCGCGATCATGATGTCAGCCAGAATATCGACGCTCTGCTGCGGCATATCCAGGGTAGCGCGCCTTTCGACATTCTCGATTTCGGCTGTGGCCCGGGGCGCGATCTGCAGACGTTTTCCCGCATGGGCCACACGGCTGTGGGCCTGGACGGCTCGGAGCAGTTCGCGCAGATGGCCCGTGCAGACAGTGGCTGTGAGGTCTGGCAGCAGGACTTTCTGAAGCTGGATTTGCCCGGTGAACGCTTTGACGGGATTTTTGCCAATGCCGTGCTGTTTCACATCCCGCGCCAGGAGCTGCCGAGGGTGCTGAAGGAGTTGCGCGGGGCGTTGAAGCCAGGTGGTGTGTTGTTCAGCTCAAATCCTCGCGGGCAGAACGAGGAAGGTTGGAACGGGCCGCGGTATGGGGCCTATCACGACTGGCAGGCGTGGCAGCAATTGCTGGCCGAGGCGGGGTTTGTGGAGTTGGAGCATTACTATCGCCCGGCAGGGCTGCCGCAGGAGCAGCAGCCGTGGTTGGCGAGTGTGTGGCGTAAGCCCGGGTAATCTGGCAGGACGCCATCGCGGGCAAGCCCGCTCCCACAGTGATTAAGGTCGGACCACAAAATGTGATCCTCCCTGATACCTGTGTATTAAGGCAGGACCACAAATTGTGATCCTCCCTGATACCTGTGCATTAAGGCAGGACCACAAATTGTGATCCTCCCTGATACCTGTGGGAGCGGGCTTGCCCGCGATGAGCGCGGAGCGCTCGCTTTACTGCGCTTCCGGTTTCGGCTCGCGAATCTTGTACCAGGCCACATACAGTGCCGGCAAAAACAGCAGCGTCAGCAAGGTCGCAATGATGATCCCGCCAATCATCGCGTAGGCCATGGGCCCCCAGAATACTTCCCGGGCAATCGGGATCATCCCCAGGCTCGCTGCCGCTGCCGTGAGCAGAATCGGCCGGCGCCGATGCTCCGTGGCTTGCACGACCGAGTCCCACGGCGAGTAGCCGTCTTTCTCAAAAGCCTCGATCTGCGTCACCAGGATCACCGAGTTACGGATGATGATACCGATCAGCGCAAGAATCCCCAGGATCGCCACGAAACCCATGGGCGTGCCGGTGGGGATCAGCGCCAGTACCACGCCGATCAATCCGAGCGGCGCGACGCTGGCCACCAGGAACAGCTTCTGCACGCTGTGCAACTGGATCATCAGGAACGTCGCCATCAGGAACAGCATCAGCGGCACGACCTTGGCGATCGGGCCCTGGGCCTTGCCGCTTTCCTCGACCGTACCACCGGTGGCGACCTTGTAGCCGACCGGCAATGTCGAGGCGAACTGCTCGATGGCCGGCTTGAGTTGCTTGACCAGGTCGGTGGGCTGAATCTCGTCCCGCACCGCCGCCTTGATGGTGATGGTCGGCTTGCGATCGCGACGCCACACCAGCGGCTGCTCAAGTTCATAGCGCACGGTGGCGAACGACAGCAGCGGAATCGACGTACCACTGGACGTCACGATCTGCAGGTTCTGCAGGGTCTCCGGCGTGCCGCGTTCGGCGTCCACTGCGCGTCCCACCACGTTGATCAGATAGATATCGTCATCTACCTGGGTCACGGGGGCGCCCACTACGATGCTGTTCATCAGGTTGGCCACGTCTTCCGAGGACAGCCCCAGCTGCCGTGCCTTGTCCTGGGCGATGTCGATGCGCAGGACTTTACCCGGCTCGTTCCAGTCGTAAATGATCTCGCCAATGTGCGAATTCTTGTCCAGCTCGGTGGCCAGCGCGATCGCATGCTTGCGCACTTGATCGATGTCCTTGCCGCTGACCCGGTACTGGATCGGCCGCCCGACCGGCGGGCCCATTTCCAGGGCCTGGACGTAGCTGCCGATGCCGACGAAATCCTTGCGCAGGCGTTCACGCAAGCGCTGGCTCAGGGCCTCGCGCGACTCCAGGCCCTTGCTGACGATGACCAGTTGCGCGTAGTACGGGTTCTGCAATTGCTGGTCGAGGGGCAGGTAGAAACGGATCGCACCTTCGCCGATATAGGTGCTCCAGCGCACGATATCCGGGTCGCCCTTGAGCGTTTCTTCGAGCTTGTTCACCGCCTTGCGGGTTTCGGCGATGGAAGCGTTTTGCGGCAGGTTCAGGTCGACGAGAATTTCCGGACGGTCCGAGGACGGGAAGAACTGGTTCTGCACGAATTGCATGCAGAACACCGACGCCGCGAACAGCGCAATGGTGATGCCGATCGCCCACCAGCGATTGCGCATGGCCCACAACATGCCGCCATTGAACGCCCGCCCGATACGGCCGGGTTCGGCGTTGTGCGGCTTCACATTGGCACTGAGAATATGCACGCCGATCACCGGGGCAAACAGTACCGCCACCACCCATGACACCAGCATCGCCACCGCGATCACCGCAAACAGCGTGAAGGTGTACTCGCCCGCCGAACTTGCGTTGAGGCCGATCGGGACGAAGCCGGCTACGGTTACCAGCGTACCGGTGAGCATCGGGAAGGCCGTGGAGGTATAGGCGAAGGTCGCCGCCTGCTCCTTGGTTTCGCCCATCTCCAGGCGCGTGACCATCATCTCCACCGTGATCATGGCGTCGTCCACCAGCAGGCCAAGGGCGATGATCAAGGCGCCCAGGGAGATCCGCTGCATGGTGATACCGCTGTACTCCATGAAGACGAAGACCATCGCCAGCACCAGCGGAATCGAACACGCCACCACCAGCCCGGCACGCACGCCGAGGCTGATGAAGCTGACGATCAGCACGATGACCACCGCCTCGAACAATGCGCTGGTGAAGCCGCCGACGGCTTTTTCCACCACTTCGGCCTGGTCGGAGACGCTGTGAACGCCCACGCCGACCGGCAGGTCAGCGGTCAGTTCTTCCATGCGTTGATGCAGGGCCTTGCCAAACTCCTGGATGTTGCCACCCTTCTTCATGGCGATGGCCAGGCCGATGGCGGTCTGGCCATTAAAACGGAATTCGGGCGTCGCCGGGTCGACGTAGCCGCGGCTTATGTCCGCGATGTCAGCCAGGCGATAGAAACGATCGTTGAGCTTGAGATTGACGTCCGCCAGGTCTTTTTCCGAAGCGAACTGGCCGGACGTGCGCACCGAAATCCGCTCAGGGCCTGCCTCGATCACACCGGCAGGCGTCACCGCGTTCTGTGATTGCAGGCTCTGCACCACCTGGCGCTGATCGATGCCCAGGGCCGCGAGTTTGCGCGTGGAGAAGTTCAGGTAAATCACTTCGTCCTGCTCGCCCACCATTTCGACCTTGCCCAACCCCGGCACGTCGCGGATCTGCGCGCGGACCTGCTCGACGTAATCGCGCAGCTGGCGCAGCGACAAACCATCAGAGGTGAAGGCGTACACCGAGCCGAACACATCACCGAACTCGTCGTTGAATCCCGGCCCTTGAATACCCTGCGGAAAATCACCGCGGATGTCGTTGATCTTTTTGCGCACCTGGTACCAGATTTCCGGGATGTCTTTGGCACTGGTGGTGTCGCGCAGGTAGACGAACACCGTGGATTCGCCGGGCCGGGTGTAGCTTTTGACGTAGTCGAGGGAATCAAGCTCTTCGAGTTTTTTCTCGATGCGGTCAGTGACCTGCTTGAGGGTTTCCTCCTGGGTCGCACCCGGCCAGTTGGTCTGGATGACCATGGTCTTGATGGTGAACGAGGGGTCTTCCTCGCGGCCCAGGTTCATGTAGGAGAACACGCCCATCAGCAGCGCGACGAACATCAGATACCAGACAAACGACTGATGCTTGAGGGCCCATTCGGATAAATTGAAACTCCCTTTCATTGTGGGCTTTCCTCGTCGATTTTCACTTTTTGCCCGGGTTTCAGGCTGTTCACGCCGGCACTGACCACACGCTCACCAGATTTCACGCCATCGGCCAGCACCACCGAGTCGTCCGTACGGCTGATCACATTGACGTCTCGCGGGGAAACGGTTTGGCTTTGTGCATCGATCACCCAGATTCGCGTCTTGCCATCGACTTCCTGCAAGGCGGTGACCGGCAATTCGATACGCGGCTTGATCGC
Organism: Pseudomonas sp. TMW22090; assembly: GCF_022496665.1. Lineage (NCBI taxonomy): Bacteria > Pseudomonadati > Pseudomonadota > Gammaproteobacteria > Pseudomonadales > Pseudomonadaceae > Pseudomonas > Pseudomonas sp. TMW22090. Next base: position 76,222 of record NZ_SCFH01000005.1, on the reverse strand, counting down.
CGAACTGAGCGTCACGCTGATGGCCGTGCCCAGGCGAAAGCCAGGGGGTGAATCCGCCAGGGTCAGGCGCGCGCGCCGGGTGCGGGTTGCGCTCTGCGCCTGAGGTTCGATTTCGCGAACGATGGCGGTGCTGGTGATACTCGGGTCCAGCTGCGAGGCCACCTGGAACACCACGTCCGGTGGCAACTGGTCGACCAGGGTGTCCGGCAGGTCAATCACTGCCTCCTTGATATCCGGTTGGGCCAGTGTGACCACTTGCTGACCTGCGGTGACGACCTGGCCTGCTTCGGCATTCCACGCGGTGACGATGGCCCTGTGATCGGTGCGCAGCTCGACGTAGCCGAGTTGGTCCTTGGCCTGATTGACGGCGGCCTTGGCTTGATCAAGGGACGCCTGGGTGGTTTTCAGATCGGTCTGGGCAATGTCCAGCTGAGCCTGCGCGCCGACGCCGCGATTGAACAGCTCCTGCTGGCGCCGGGCATTGGCCTGGGCGTTGATGAGCTGGGCCTGGATCTTCGCCAGATCACCCTGGGCAGCGCGCAACTGGTTCTGCTGATCCGTGGGGTCGAGCGTGGCGAGCAAAGCGCCTTTCTCGACTTCGGCGCCGACATCCACATTACGGCTGGCGATGCGCCCGGGCACGCGGAACCCGACGTTACTCTCGTAGCGCGCCTGGATACTGCCGGCGAAGCGACCGAGGGTTTCCTCGTTGAGCGCCTGGACCTTGATCGACAACACCGGGCGCACCGGCTCCGGCGGTGGCTCTTTCTTCGAGCAGGCTGCCAACATGACCCCGGCCATTACCAGCAACAGGCGCTTCATGGCTGGTTCCCCACTTCCAGATCCTTGTAGGTGTTCTCGGCGATTTCCACTTTTACCCCAGGGTGCAACAATTGCCCGCCGGCGATGATGACTTTGTCGCCCGCATTCAAGCCGTCGCTGATGATGACTTTACCGGTCAGGTATCGGCCGACAGTGACCGTGTGCAGTTGCGCCTTGCCCTCACCGTCCACTCGCCACACTGCAGGCTCGCTGATGTTTTTGGTCAGCGCCGACCACGGCAGCACCACGGCAGACTTGCCCGGGGTCTTGGCCGTGGCACTCACCACAGAACCCAATTGCATGCCATCAGGCAAATCATGAAGCGTGACCTTGACCTGTACGGTGCCGGTTTGTGCAGAGACCGCAGGCGTGACTTCGCGAACGGTGCCGGTGGTCTTGATTGCCGGGTTGTCCAGCAGGCTGACGACCACCGTCTTGTCTTCCGGGGCTTCGGTCAGCAGCGATTCATAGACGTTGAACACCGCATCGCGCTCGCCATCCCGGGCCAGGCTGAAAATCGGCACCGTGGCCTGCACCACCTGGCCGACTTCAGCCTGGCGCGCAGTAATCACGCCGGGTGCGTCAGCGATCAACGAGGTGTAGCTCAGTTGTTCACGCGCATTGGCCAACTGAGCCTGGGCGGCCGTCAACGCGCTCTGGCTGCTGCGTAAGGCGGCTTGGGCCGAATCGTATTCGCTTTGGCTGGTGTAACCCTTGGGCAGGAGCTTTTGCTGGCGCACGAACGCCGCAGCAGTCTGTTTGACCCGCGCCTGTTCGGCGGTGACCTGGGCCTGCGCCGAGTCGACATTGGTCTGCAGGTCCTTGGGGTCCAGCTTGGCCAACACTTGCCTGGCCGTCACGCGGTCCCCGACATCGACCATGCGCTGGATGATCTTGCCGCCGACCCGAAACGAAAGTTCGGTCTGCACCCGTGCCTGGACATCCCCCGTCAGGGTCACCGAGGCCGCGTAATCCGCCGGTTTGACCTCTTGCACGAACACCCGCGGGCGGTCCTTCTCGACCGGTTTTTCGTCACCGCAGGCAGTCAGCAAAGCCAACAGGCTCAGCCCAACCACCAGTTTTATTCCAGGACCAGCCATGCAGACTCCTTTGCGTAGTACGGGCGTGCGAATGTCGATACGACTGTGAGCTTAGAACAGGGTTCCAAGGGTGCCTCTGATGGGCGTCAAATAAACCGATTATGCTACTGCCGCGCCGGGCTGTTGAACCGCATCAGCACCGGGTTGAAGGCCCGATGTCCATTCCCGCACTCAAATCCAATGGCTGACACCTGTCAGAGATGCTTTTCGGGGGCATAAAAAAACGCCGACGCTCTATCAGCCGTCGGCGTTTGCAACCGTAATGCGGTTAGCGGACAAATCAGAACGCAGGCAGTACCGCGCCGCTGTATTTCTTCGCAATGAAAGCTTTCACTTCGGGACTGGTCAACGCCTTGGCCAGCTTCTGAATGGCAACGCTGTCCTTGTTGTCCGGACGGGCCACCAGGAAGTTCACGTAAGGCGAATCGGCACCTTCGATGACCAAGGCGTCTTTAGCCGGGTTCAGGCCGGCTTCCAGCGCGTAGTTGGTGTTGATCATGTCCAGATCGACCTGATCCAGAACCCGCGGCAGCATGGCCGATTCGAGTTCCTTGAACTTGAAGTTATGCGGGTTCTTGGCAATGTCCTTCGGGGTGGCCAGAGCGTTTTTCGGGTCTTTCAACTCGATCAGGCCAGCCTTCTGCAGCAGGATCAGGGCACGGCCGCTGTTGCTGCCTTCGTTCGGGATAGCGATGGTCGCGCCGTCTTTCAGTTCAGCCAGGCTTTTGACCTTCTTGGAGTAGCCACCGAACGGTTCGACGTGCACGCCGATCACGGTCACCAGGTTAGTGCCTTTGCCTTCGTTGAAGCTGTTCAGGTACGGCAGGGTCTGGAAGTAGTTGGCGTCCAGACGCTTCTGATCGACTTGTACGTTGGGTTGAACGTAGTCGGTGAAGACCTTGATTTCCAGGTCCACGCCTTCTTTGGCGAGGGTCGGCTTGATCAGTTCCAGAATCTCGGCGTGTGGAACCGGAGTCGCCGCCACTACCAGTTTTTCGCCGGCCTGGGCCAGGCCCGCGGTCAGGGCAGCCGCCAATGCGGTGAACAACAGAACCTTTTTCATGCAGTGTCCTTATCGAAAATCGCGATCGTCATCGACGACGGCTATAGAGTACGAGTGCCAGTGAAGTGCTATCGCTGACGTGACGCGGACAATACCGGGATTTTTTATTCCTTAACAATATCTTTTATTCACTTTGATATTCCATTTTGTTCATACAGGAAATCACGCACTTTTCTGTAGGAGCACGCTTTGCTGGAGCAATAGCTTCAAGGCAGCCTTCTCGTTATCGGAACCCTTTGCGAGAACATGCCTGAGCTGCCGTTCAATTTGCTCAAGCGCACTCGGCACCGTCGGCAAATTCAAATGCTCCGGCAGAATCTCGTCGCCCGTACTGACCAGCAACGCAAAATGAATAACGTTCTCCAGCTCCCGGGTATTGCCCGGCCAACTGTGCTGCTCCAGCACTTGCTGCGCCGCCTCGCTGATCAACGGCACCGGCAAGTCCAGGCGCTGGCTATAGATGCCGAGGAAGTATTCGGACAATGACAGAATATCGCCCACTCGATCACGTAACGCCGGTAGCTCCAGCTGGCCTTCGCTGAGGTAGTGATACAAACGTTCGTGGAATTTCCCGGCAGCTACGGCTTGCGCCAGGTCAATGCTGGTGGCGGCCACCAATCGCACGTCCACCGGGCTTGGCTGATGAGCGCCCACGCGGGTGACCTCATGATTTTCCAGGGCCGCCAGCAATTTGATCTGAATAGGCAGCGGCAGGTCGCCGATCTCATCCAGGTACAAGGTGCCGCCGTTCGCCGACCCAAACCAGCCCGCGCGGCTGCTCGCTGCCCCGGTGTAGCTGCCGGCGGCGTAACCGAACAATTCGGCATCCGCATAGGTCGGGCTGATTGCACCGCAATTGACCGACACGAAAAGCCCGCTGCGATCGCTGGCGCGATGGATGTGCCGCGCCAGCAGCTCCTTGCCGCTACCGGTCTCGCCACGAATCAGCACGCAAATCGCACGCGGCGCCAATTGCTCGAGCTCTTGGCGCAACTGCCGCGAGCGTGGATCGACAAACACCAGCGCCTTGGCGCGGATACTCAGTGGGCTTTTTTCTGCGTCGGGGAAGGTCAGCAGCGGCTGACCGAAGGCTTCAAAACTCATGGCAGACTCCCGCCCAAAACCGCCGTAGGGCGGGGGCGTTAAAAAAGAGGAAAAATCAGGCGCGACGCAGGGCGTGATGTTCCATACGGTTCTGCAGGCGATACAGGTAGGCAAAACCCTGCTCCCAGCGCTGGTGGCCGGACTTCACATTGATGTGCCCTGCCCCCGCCAGGATCCCCGCCTCGGCGCCCCAGTTACGCGCCAGTTCCAGCGCTCGCGGGGCACTGACGGCACTGTCGTTGTCGGAGCTGACGACCTGACTCGGAAACGGCAGCAGGTCGGTCGGAATCGGTGCGAAGTTGCGCAAGGCGGGCACGCAGGCCGGACGCTCCACGTCTGCCGGAGCGACGAGCAACGCGCCGCGCACCTGACGCAAAAACTGCACGGGCGCGGCAGCCGCCCAATGGGCGACCGTGATGCAGCCCAGGCTGTGAGCAATCAGGATAACCGGCGTACTGTCCGCAGCAATCGCCTCGGCCAGCGCCGCGACCCAGTCCTCACGACGGGGCGTCAGCCAGTCGGCCTGCTCCACCCGTGCGCTGTTCGGCAAACTGTTCTGCCAGTGGCTCTGCCAATGATCATCTGGCGATCCTTGCCAGCCCGGCACAATCAGGTAGCGAATTGATTCGTTGCGCATGGGGGAACTCTCCTGCTGCGTGTCTGTTCCTGAACGAGTATAGGGAGTAGAGTTATATCCGTTAAGGAATAAGAAGCTATTTATTAAGATCACTATCGAATAACACCGTAGGAGCTGCCGCAGGCTGCGCTCTTTTGATCTTGTTTGTAAAAGACAAAAAAATCGCAGCCTGCGGCAGCTCCTGCGAGGTGTTTTTTCAGGCAAAAAAAGGGGCCGCACCCTGCCAAGGAGACGGCCCCGGAAAACTTGAATCTGTTAGCGAGCGGTGATCACCGATAGCTTGGTAATACCTGCCCGTTCAATCGATGCCATCGCCCGCGCCACTTCGCCGTAATTCACCCCGTCATCCGCCTGCAATTGCACGCGCACCTCGGGGTCCTTGGCCTTGGCCGACTTTAGGTTGAACTCCAGCAAATCAGGCTGGATTTCATCCTTATTGATAAACAGCTTGCCGGCGCCATCGATGCTCACCACCAGTGGATCTTTCTGCTCTACCGGCGCCACGGCTTCGGTCTTGGGCAGGTTGATCGGAATGGCGTTAGTCAGCAGCGGTGCGGTGACGATAAACACCACCAGCAACACCAGCATGACGTCTACCAGCGGTGTGACGTTGATCTCGCTCAGCACCTCATCACTGTCTTGCGTGGAGAAGGCCATATCAGGACGCCTCCTTCACTTTTTGCGCGTTGCCCGGCGCAGCAGCCTTGTGCGCCGTCGGGTGGACCAGCACACGGAACGAACTCTTTTGCGCCAGGCTGTAGAAGTCATGGGCGAAGTCGTCCAGGTCCGCCGCCGTCAGTTTCAGGCGCCGCAAAAAGTAGTTGTAAACCAGTACTGCCGGCACCGCGACGGCGATCCCCACACCGGTCGCAACCAGTGCCGCGCCAATCGGCCCTGCCACGGTTTCGAGGCTGGCCGAGCCTGCCGCGCTGATGCCTTTCAACGCTTCCATGATCCCCCACACCGTGCCGAACAAACCAATGAACGGCGACGTACTGCCAATACTTGCCACCACTGCCAGCCCGGTTTCCAGCGAGCGGCGCTCACGCACGATCTGCTGACGCAGGGCCCGCTCGAGGCGATCCTGATGGTTGATCGCCTGGCTCAGATCCGCCGCGTGTGGCGCTTCACCGACCTGGATCGCCGCGTAGCCGGCCTGAGCCACCCGCGCCGCAGCGCCTGGCTGGGTCTCGGCCAACTCCGCCGCTGAATCAAGGCTCGACGCCGCCCAGAACTGCTTGTGGAACTTGCGATCCTGCGCTTTCAGGCGGCCAAACTGCACGCCCTTGAGCAAGGCCAGGCCCCAGGTGGCCACGGAAAAAACCACCAGCAGCCAGATCACCGCGCTTTCGATGGACTCAAGTGGAGATGCCAATAACGTCATGATGAATTCCTCGTGTAAACGTTTCGCGTGAAATAGGTTTCTGTTTAATGAATCTTGAAATCGATGGGCACACTGACCCAGCCATCCTGGGCGACATCACCCTGCTTGGCGGGCACGAAACTCCAGCGTTTCACGGCGCTCAGGGCCGCCTCATCGAGGGCCTCGCGACCGCTGCTTTTCTGGATCTGGATCTCACCCGGCTTGCCGCTGGCGAGCACATGGACCCGTAACAACACCGTGCCTTCCCAACCGCGCCGCTGAGCCAGCGAGGGGTATTCCGGCGCCGGGTTTTTCAGGTACCCGGCGTTGGCCGATGCCGGCGTCACGGGTGCTGGCGCAGGGGGAGCGGGGGGCGCCGGGGCCGCAACAGGCGCGGCCGGCTGTGGCGGCGCTGGTGGTTGTTGAACCGCTTTGGGCACCGGCTTCGGAATCGGTTTGGCGACCGGTTTCGGCTTGGGAATCGGTTTCGGTGGTGGCGGTTTCACTGCCAGTTCGTCTTCAACCGGCGGGGGTGGCTCGACCACCTCTTGAACAGGTGGCGGTGGTGGTGGCGGCTCGACCACGGGCGGTGCCGGTTGCGAAAACTCGATGGTCATCGGCGGAATTTCCGGCGGCACCACCGGCAACACGGCGGTCGGCTGCTGGTTGACCCAATAGATCACTGCACCGTGCACGAGCAGTGCCAGCACCCCCAGCAAAATCGTTTCCCGGCGGCTGAGGATGCCCCTTGGGGCGCGCTGCAAACGCTGCTGCCCCAAAGGCACGCGATGTACCCGGCCGAGGTCGACCAACTCGCCACCTGGACCCTGGCGCCACAGCACCTCTTGTGCACTGGCGGCGGTCTGGACATTACCCATTGCTTTACTCCTGCGGTCTCTTTGCGAATAACCCGATAGGCCGGACCCGACATCCCCCGTGCGACGTATCGATGGGTGAATCATTGGGCTAGACGCTTATCTCTTAAAGTAATCTTTAAAGTTATGGATAGACCGAAAACGAATATGCGAAATCTTCGATGGCCTGTAGGCCTTGTTCTGCAAGGACTCCCGTCGACGGGCAGGCTCGCCATGCTTTTCAGGCATTAAAAACATTCCCTGCAAGCATGGTTTTTGGCGCCTTTTTCCAGCATTGATCAGCGACTGGCGCTGGTCTGCCGGGTTATCAGAAGTCATAACGGCCGGTCACACCTAAAGTCTGAGGCGTGCCGAGCAGGCCTTCATAACCGCCGTTGCCGCCGGTCCAGAGGGTGGAGTAATAGGTTTTATCAAAGGCGTTTTTCAGCCACAGCGAGACATCCCACTGGCCTTGCTTGAAGTCGCCGCGCAGGCCGGTAGACAGGTTGACCACGGCGTAGCTTGGGATCTGGCCGTAGTCAGAGTCTTCCACCGTGCCCACCGCTTTGGAGCGGAAGGCATAGCTGGCGGTGACGTACTCTTCAAAGCCGTTACTCAGGTTCCATTTGTATTCGCCGTTGGCGTTGCCGATCCATTTCGAAGCGCCGACAACCTGGTGTCCCGTGAGGTCGCAAGACGCAGGGGCGCCGGGTGCCAGGCTGACTTCAGGCGGGCACGGCGCATCTTTGTAGGAGAGGTAACTGACATCGTTGTACGATCCGTTGATGTTCAGGGTAAGGCCGCGCACGGGGATCAGTGTGCTTTCGACTTCAACGCCGCGCGAGCGCACGGAACCGGCATTGGTCAGGTACTGAACGCGGTTATCGGCGTCGTAGGCGTTGGTCTGATAGGCATTGACCTGGGTCCAGAACACGTTGGCATTGAGTTGCAGGCGTCGGTCCCACAGCGTGCTTTTGAAACCGAGTTCGGCGTTGTTGGCGCGCTCGGTACCGATCAGCAACGAGTCGGCACCCGCCGTTGGAGCGGAGCCCACTGCCAGGTTCACACCCCCCGATTTCTCGCCGTGGGACAACGTGGCGTAACCCAGCAGGTCGTCGTTGAAGCGATAGCTGAGGTTCAACAATCCCGAGGGGCTGGAGCTGTACTGGTTCAAATCGCCCGAGTCATAGGCCCCGGCGCGACCGCGTCTTGCCGTTGCCGCAGCGCCTGTCACTGCCGCACCGCCCTCTGGCGCGTCACGGGTCACCCACGCATTTTTCTGCTCATAGGTACCACGCACGCCGGCGGTGAAGTCCAGGCGTTCGCTCAGGTGCCAGGTGCCTTGGGCGAACAGCGCAAAACTGTCGGTCTTGATGTGGCCATTACCGACGCTGTTGACGTTGGCCAGTGCACCGGCTGGCGTGCCGTTCCAGATGTCGGCTTGCGGTCCGTAATTGGCGAAGGTTTTGTTGTCCAGGTCGTTGCCGAAGTAATACGCACCGAGCACGTAATCGAAGAATTCGCCTTTGGGCGAGGCCAGGCGAAATTCCTGGGAGTACTGTTTGTCTTCCACGGAAACCCCGGCGTTGTAAGTCGCCGCGACGTTCAGGCCGTCGTCGTTACGCGGGGTGAAATTCCACCAGCGATAGGAGCTGATGGACGTCAACGTGAAGTCACTCGGCAAGGTCCAGTTGGCCTCCACTGACGTGCCGCCCTGATGCACTGTGACGTGCTGATCGTTGTCGAGGTTGACCTTGCGGTGGGAGCCGTTGACCAGTGTGGCACCGGCCGCGTTGGCCCGCGCCTGATAGACATTGACGCCGTTGATGGTCGGGCCGGTGTTGTAGAGCACGCGCGTGCCGGCGCTTGAATCTTCTTCGTTGTAGTCACCGATCCAGCGCAGGTTGAACGATTCATTGGGTTTGAACAGCAGCTGGCCACGCAAGCCTTCGCGCGACCCGCCGTTCAAGTCGTGTCCATCGAATTCGTTTTTGATGTCGCCATCGCTGCGGGTGCGATAGGCGGAAAACCGCCCGGCGAGCTGGTCATTCAGGGGGCCGGAAACCGTGCCTTTGGTCTGGAAGTATCCGTCCTCGCCCACCGACGTCTCGATGCTGCGCTCTGGTGTGAACGTCGGTGCGCGGGTGCTGATGTTGATGACGCCGGCCGTGGTGTTCTTGCCGAACAGCGTGCCCTGGGGACCGCGCAATACTTCGAGCTGCTCGATGTCCATCAGGTCGAAGACCGCCATGCCCGGTCGTCCCAGGTAAACGTTGTCGATGTACAGGCCGACACTGCCTTCCAGGCCATCGCTGGCCGGGTTGTTGCCCAGCCCGCGAATCGACACGCTGGACTGGCGCGCATGCATGTAGGCGACATTGACGCTGGGTACCAGTTGCTGCAAATCCTGGATCCGGTAAACCCTTTGCGTCTCCAGCGCCTGGCCGCTGACCACACTCATTGGCGTCGGCACGTCCTGCGAACTTTCTTCGCGGCGTCGAGTGGTGACGGTCACGGTTTCCAGCTGTGAACCGTCAGCCGTGACTTTACTGGCAGGCGCCGGTGCAGGGTCCGCTGTTGCGGCGGCATAACCCTGGGTCCAACTGGCGCTCCCGGCCAGCAACAAGGCCAGGGGCAGGCGTTTGAGCCGTCGGGGGGCAAGGGGTGAAGCGAGGTTCAACGGACTCATGAAGCGGCTCCTGGTCAAAAATGCGCAATGACATTTCAACGACGCATATTCTTTAAAGTTATTTATTTATGTTTTTACAAACTTTTACTGCATAAGAGATAGCCTTTATAAGGAGTCGGCCTAATGCATATCCAATGCATTTACCCGATATTTTTTATGTGAAAAATGCATATCGACTTGCGTCAACTACGTCACTTCATCGCTCTGGCGGATCAGCGCAGCTTTGTCGCCGGCGCGCTGGCCGTGAACCTCTCGCAATCGGCGTTCAGCCGCAGCATCCAGGCCCTGGAACACAGCGTCGGGTGTCAGCTGGTAGATCGCGGACGTAAGGACCTGGCGCCGACCAAGCAGGGGCAGGTGCTGCTTGAGCACGCACGACGCCTGGTCAGCGGGGCGCAGCAGATGGCTAACGAGATCAACCAGTTCAATGGGCTGGAAGCGGGCGAGCTACGTTTCGGTTGCGGCCCGGCGCCGGCGGCGGGGCTGATACCGAGGGCGATCGGCAGCTTCATTGGCCGCTATCCGAAAGCGCGCGTGCAGTTTCAGGTGGATGACTGGCAAAGCCTGAGCAAGCGTCTGTTGAGCGAGGAATTCGAATTTTTTGTGGCTGACACCCGGCAATTCGAGGCCGACCCGGTTTACCTGACCCATCGCCTGCGCCCGCGTAAATGGCATTTCTGCTGCCGCGTCGGACATCCACTGGCGGGCCGCGACAGCGTCAGTGCAACCGAGTTGATGAGTTATCCGATGGCAGTGACTATCCGCCCGCCGAACCTGCGCAAGGTGATCGTCGACCTCAGCGGCCGCCCGGATTTCACGCCGAATGTGGAGTGCGAAAACAGCTACAGCCTCCTGAGCGTGGTGATGCGTTCAGACGCCATCGGTATTGTCGGCGCCTACGCTGATGCGCTGCATCACGCCAAGGGTGAGCTGGTGTGTTTGAAGGTCGAGGGGCTGGCTGATGACCTGGAGGAGATGTACACGCGCTATGGGATTGTCAGCCGGGCGGGGTATCGGTTATCGCCGCTGGCAGAGGCGATGATCGCGCAGATCAAAGAGGTTGATGAGCAGGATGAAGACGTCTATTCGCTGGAGAATCTTGCCGTTTGAAACACCGAACAAGGGCGGTGGACCGGCCAGCGTTGCAGCCACTGCATAAACTCCATTCCCCAAATGCACTTGCCTCGACCCCGTCCGAGCAGCGAAAAACCCCACCTGTCTTCTGATCGGTGGAACCCATGTCCAACCCCCAAACTACCGTAAACAACGTGCTGTACATCATGTGCGACCAACTGCGCCGTGATTACCTCTCATGCTACGGCCACCCGCATTTGCACACTCCCAACATCGACCGCCTGGCTGCCGCGGGCGTGCGGTTCAGTCGGGCTTACACCCAAGGCACGATCTGCGGACCATCGCGGATGTCGGCCTACACCGGGCGTTACGTCAGCAGCCATCAAGTGGCCTGGAACGCCGTGCCATTACCGCTGGAAGAGCTGACTATCGGCGACTACCTGCGCCCCCACGGCATCCGCACCGCGCTGGTGGGCAAAACCCACGCCACGCCTAACGTCGACGCCTTGCAACGTCTGGCCATCGCCCCGTCCGGCGAGCAAGCTGCAACGCTGAATGAAGTCGGCTTCGAGCCGTACTTTCGTCACGACGGGATCTTCCCTGATGATCCGTTGTTTGACGACAAGCGCGACTCGGCGCCTTACACCCATTACCTGCGCGGCCTTGGCTACGAAGGCCGTAACCCCTGGCACGACTGGGCCAACGCTGGCGAAGGTGCACACGGCGAAATCCTCAGTGGCTGGAAAATGCGCAACGCCCACCTGCCGGCACGTGTCCCCGAACAGCATTCGGAAACCGTCTACACCACCGACCGCGCCATCGACTTCATCAACGAGCAAGGCGCGCAGCCGTGGTGCCTGCACCTGTCGTACATCAAACCGCACTGGCCATACATCGCACCGGCGCCTTATCACGCGTTGTATGGCGCTGACGAGGTGATCGCGCCCGTACGCGCAGCCACTGGGGAGGCGAGCGATCATCCGGTGTACAACGCGTTTCGCCAGCATGAAGAGAGCCTGAATTTCTCTCGTGACGAGGTGCGCCTGAATGTCATTCCGACGTACATGGGGCTGATCAGGCAGGTCGATGACCAGCTCGGCCGATTGTTCGATTTTCTACAAAGCAACGGGCGCTGGGATGACACGTTGATTGTGTTCACCAGTGACCATGGCGATTTTCTCGGGGACCATTACCTGGGCGAAAAAGAGTTTTTACTGGAACCTGCCGTGGGCATCCCACTGATCGTTCGCGACCCGCGAGCCAAGGCCGATGTGACGCGAGGCTCGGTCGATGATCGCCTGGTGGAAACCATTGATGCGTTGCCGACGTTTCTCGATGCACTGGGCTTGCCGAGCGCAGAGCATCGGCTTGAAGGCCGCTCGTTGATTCCCTTGTTGCAGGGCATTGGAATTGAATGGCGCCGCTTTGCGATCAGCGAATACGACTATGCATTCCAGGCCCCGGCGCGAGAACGACTTGAGCAACCGATCGACCGTTGCCGCATGACCATGGTCCGCAGCGAGCGCTGGAAATACCTAGCGTATGACGGCTTTCGGCCGCAGTTGTTTGACCTGCTCAATGACCCGCAGGAGTTGCGGGACCTGGGCGCAGACCCGGCGCTTGCCTCGGTTCGCGAGGAGCATGCGGGGTATTTGTTCGAATGGGTGCGAGGGTTGAAACGCAGGACAACCATCAGTCACCAGGAGATTGATCTGCGCGGGCAGAGGTTTCGTTATGGCGAGCCGGAGACCGAGAAAATGGTGCAGATCGGGGTTTGGTAAAAAGCATCCGGGTTGAATGTTAAGCCGCTATCGCGAGCAGGCTCACTTCTACAAGGAATCTCCCGTGTTCACGAGATCCTGTGGGCGTGAGCCTGCTCGCGATGGCGTCGGATCAGACGCCGCCGATGTCCGGCCCCTTGGTCGTTTGGCTGCGCTGGCCCTGCACGCCAACCGGCACCTCTCCTTTCAATGTCACGCGACGGACCACACGGTCCTGTGTGCCGTAGTCATCCACCGCATAATGCTGGGTGGAGCGGTTGTCCCAAATGGCCACGTCACCGGCCGTCCACCGCCAGCGCACCGTGTTTTCCTGGCGGATCACGTGGCTTTGCAACAACCCGAATAGGTGCGCCGAATCTGCTTGCGAATAACCTTTGATGCGCTTGACGAAATGCCCCAGCAGCAGGCTCTTCTCGCCGCTGATCGGGTGCACCCGAACCACCGGGTGCTCGGTCTCGTAGACGGTCGAGGTGAAGATCTTGCGGTAGCGCTCCAGCTTCTCTGCCGACACGTCGGGCTTGGCGCCGGCGTAGTCATATTCGTTGCTGTGCACAGCCACCAGCTTGTCGGCCAGTTCTTGCAGCTGCGGCGTGAGTTCGTTGTAGGCCGTTGCGGTATTGGCCCACACCGTATCGCCACCGAATGCCGGGGCAACCACAGAGCGCAGGATCGAAGCCTTCGGGTAGGCCTCGACGAAGGTCACGTCGGTGTGCCACGAGTTGGCGCGCTGGCCTTGCGCGCCGTCCAGTTCCAGCAAGAAACGGGTGCCGTCGCGCACTGGAACGGTCGGGTGCGCCACCGGCTCGCCGAGCAGGTGTGCAAAGGCTTCCTGAGTCTGGTCGTCCAGATGCGACTGCTCGCGAAAGAAGATCACCTTGTATTGCACCAACGCCTGTTGAATAGCGTTGACGATGCTGGCGTCCAGTTCGCCGGAGAGTTGCACGCCACGTATCTCGGCACCGATCCGGCCGGCCACCGGATGGATTTCAAGCGCGTGAACATCGGGTTTCACAGCTAAAGCGGCATTGCTCATGGGTAGACCCTCATCGGACTGCTTACGGTTGAGCGGCAGCGAAACAACGCTCTATCTATATTCAATTTAGATCTAATAGATATGCACATGCTTCGTTGACGGAATAAGAGCTTGCATTTAAAACCTCAACCAACCCTCGTCGCAAATGCCTTCGAGCTATTTTTAGGATGCCGCAAAAGCATATGGATCTCCGCCAGCTACGCTACTTCATCGCCCTTAACGAACACCGCAGTTTCGTTCGCGCGGCCGACGCCATGGGCATCACTCAACCGGCGTTCAGCCGCAGTATTCAAGGGTTGGAGCAGGAATTCGGTTGTGTCCTGGTAGACCGCGGCAACAAAGACTTGCGCCCGACGCCCGAGGGCCAGGTGGTGCTGCAACATGCGCTGACACTGGTGCAGGGCGCCGCGCTACTGAGCGCTGAAGTGACGCAGATGACCAAGCTCGACGCCGGTGAACTGCGCTTCGGCTGCGGCCCGGCCCCGGCGGTAAAGCTGGTGCCGGATGCAGTGGCGCAATTCATCAATGCCCACCCGAAAGTGCGTACCTGTTTTCAGGTGGATAATTGGGAAAAACTCAGCCGCGCCCTGAGCCGCGAAGAGATCGAATTCTTCATTGCCGATATTCGCCATTTCGAGGCCGATCCGAACTTCCAGACCCAGGCGCTGACGCCCAAGCGCGGGGTGTTTTTCTGCCGTCCGGGGCATCCGTTACTGGCCAAGGAAAGCCTGTCGACCAACGACATGTTCGACTACCCGCTGGCGACCACGCTGATACCGCCGGGCATTCGTAAACTGCTGGCAAACCTCAGTGGAAGGACGGATTTTTCCCCAAGCATCGAAACCGAGCATTTCCCGGCACTGGTAAAGATCGTGCTGCAATCGAACGCCATTGGTGTGGGAACTCAGGAGGCGTTTGTCGAGGACATCGCCAAGGGTTCTCTGGTGCTGCTGCACTGGCGCAATCTGCCGCAGAACATCGAGACCCTCAATGCACGGTGCGGGATTGTGAGTCGTACGGGGTTTCGGTTGTCGCCAGCGGCGCGGGCGATGATCGAGACGTTGGTGGCGGTGGATAAGCAAGAGATGAGTGTCGCGGTTTAGGGCCTCATCGCGGGCAAGCCCGGCTCCCACAGTTGTCCGAGTTCCATCAGAAGGAATACGGTCAACTGTGGGAGCCGGGCTTGCCCGCGTTGAGGCCAGCAAGAACACTGTGGATTCAGAGCTGGGCAGCGGCCATTTGCGGCGCCACCCAGTCACTCACCTTGAACGGCTTACGAATCAACCTCTGCTGCGAAGCCAGATCCACTGAGTCCTGCAGTTTGCCCAGGAACACCGGGTCCAGCGTCGAGGGGAACACCTCGCTCAACTTCTGATCTTGCAAATCCTGCGTGAGAATAATCGAGGGGTAACTCGCCAGCCGCGACACCAACTGAATGTACGCATCCTTGTTGCTGTCCTGAGTCAGCCACTCCACCGCTTGCTGCTGGGCTTTCAACAGCTTGGCGACCACCTCGGGGTTCTCGTCGACAAATTTACCAGTGCCAACCAAGACACTCTGAATGCTGCCTGCGCCACCCAGGTCCTTGGTATTGAGCGGCAACTCGGCCAAGCCTTTCGCTTGCAACGAGGTCAATCCGGAACTGCCCCAGGAGGCATCGATCTGTTTGGCCGCCAACGCTGCCACGGCGCCGTTGAAGTCCAGGTTGATGACTTTCAGGTCCTTCTCGCTCAAACCCTGGCTGGCCAGCGCCGCGTCGAAAGACAACTGGGTAGCGGTGCCGCGGAAGATCGCCACGCGCTTGCCCTTGAGGTCTTGCAGCGACTTGATTCCCGAGCCGGGGACTACGCCCAGGTACTGTTTCACGCCGCGAGCAGAAGCGCTTAGCAGGCGTGTGTCCAGGCCATTTGACTTGCCGATGATTGCCGCCAGGTCCCCGAGGTAAGCCAGGTCCACCTGACCATTTGCAACCGCTTCGTTGATCACGGGCCCAGCGCCCTTGAAGAAATTCCACTGAATCCTGATGCCCTGGTCGGCGAAGGCTTTTTCGAAGATCTGCTGGTCGCGCAGCACGTCCACCACCCCACCACCACTGTGCTGCGTGCCCGCACTAAGGTCTGGCACTGCAATGCGGATTTCCTTGAGCTCGGCGGCGTTGACGGTGAAAGCCATCAGCCCCGCCAAAGCCGGTGCGGCGAATAGGCTGATGACTCGTTTGAAGGGAATGGTCATGGGTGCGGCTCCTGATGACGACAGCATTGAGGCGCTGAAAGTAGGCTGAATCCTGACCAGCACTTAAATACTATAAATTCACATTTTTAGATCATTTAGACCTAAGCGAGCAATTACGGGCGCCCTGGATCGATATGCATAGAGAGCATCAAAAATATTCTTCGAATGCATTGGATGCGTGGGGCCTGCAAGCCTTAAATGGTCTCGCTTATCTCTTAATAGTATTGATTTGATTATTTATATAACAATTTGTGTTGGGGCTGCATCGCCAAGATCGCAGCCTTCGGCAGTTCCTACGGATGCATGTCGAGCCCCTACGGACGCACGTCGATCCCCTGTAGGAGCTGCCGAAGGCTGCGAGCTTTTGATCTAGATCCGCGACCCGATAAAACCGACAACGGAGGTCATCCATGGCCCGTGTATCCCTGCTGAGCCTGCCGCTTGCCGCTGCGCCACTCAATGGCCGTCTTTGGCCAACACTGGGCCAGCGTGTGTGGCCCTGGATAGTGCCCTTGAGCCTGTTCGCCCTGTGGTGCCTCGCCAGCCGCAATCACTGGATGAGCGAGCAGATTCTGCCGGCGCCTTCGCTGGTCTGGAGCAGTGCCATCGAACTTGCACAGGGCGAACTGTGGAGCCATTTGTGGATCAGCCTGCAGCGCCTGTTCTGGGGCCTGCTCGCCGGCATCACTGCCGGCGCTGCATTGGGTGCCGCGCTGGGGTTCAGTCAACGTCTTGAGCGCTTGGTGTTCCCGACCTTCGCAGGTCTGGCACAAGTCCCGACCCTGGCGTGGATCCCGCTGTTCATGGTGTTTTTCGGGATTGGCCAGGTACTGAAACTGGTGGTGCTGATCAAGGCCATCGTGGTGCCGGTGACGCTGCACACGCTGGTGGGTGTGCGTGATGCCCAACCCAAATTACGTGAAGCCGCTGCCGTACTGCGATTACCCCCCCGGCTACTGATCCGTCGTCTGGTGCTGCCTGCCGCACTGCCGGCATTCATGGCGGGCGTACGCCTGGCACTGGCCGCCGGGTGGACGTCATTGCTGGCGGTTGAATTGCTCGCCTCCAGTGAAGGCATTGGTTACCTGATGGTGTGGGCACGGCAGTTGTTCATGCTCGACATCGTGTTTGTCTGCATCGTGGTGATTGGCCTGGTTGGCGTGATCATGGATCGCGGGATCGGTCTGTTGGACAAGAAGCTGGTCCACTGGCCGCACCCGGCCACGGCGGAGATCCGCAGGGGTCCGAGGTATCAGGGCTGGCAACGTCTACAACCCTGGTTGCTGCCTTTTGCGCTAGTGGCCTTGTGGCAATTGACCACGGAACAACAGTGGGTCGACGCCAACATCCTGGTCAGTCCGCTGGCAGTTCTGGCCACAACCGTTAAGGGTTTGCTCGACGGTACGCTGATCAGCGGCATGGCCCTGAGCCTGGGTCGAACACTTGGCGGCCTGGTGCTGGGCGGTGGGCTGGGATTTGCGCTCGGTTTGCTGCTGGGCCTGTCGCGCAACAGCGAACGCGTGCTCGGCCCGACCCTCGCCGCGATCCGCCAGATTGCGATTTTCGCCTGGGTGCCGTTGCTCACCGCGTGGTTCGGTCTCGGGGAATCGGCGAAGTGGGTGTTTGTCGCCCTCGCCGCGTTTTTCCCGCTGTTTATCGCCACTCAACGCAGCGTCGCCAATCTCTCGCCGCAACTCAATGAAGCCGCTCAAGTGCTGCGCCTGAACCTGCGCCAACGCTTGCGTCGACTGATATTGCCGGGGGCTGCGCCGGGGATTTTCGCCGGGCTCAGACTGAGCCTGATTTACGCCTGGCTCGGCACCATCGGCGCTGAATACTTCATGCCGTCCAACGGCGGTATCGGCAGCCAGATGATCGGCGCACAGCAACTGCTGCGCATGGACCTGATCATGGCGGGCATGCTGCTGGTCGGCCTGACCGGTGCGCTGCTCAATCTCATTGGCCAACGCCTCGAAATACGCGCTACTCGCTGGAGACACGCATGAACGCACCGATTGTCAGCTTCAACAACGTGGGCAAAACCTTCGATGTCGACGGCGTCGAACTGGAGGCCATTGGCGAATTCAACCTGGACATTGCCGAGGGCGAATTTGTTGCCATCGTCGGTTCCAGCGGCTGCGGCAAATCCACGTTGCTCAGGCTCCTGGTGGGCCTCGACACGCAGTTCCGGGGGCAGATCAGCGTGGACGGAAAAGCCGTGACCGGCATCGGTGGCGAGCGCGGCATTGTCTTCCAGGAACATCGCCTGTTTCCGTGGTTGACGGTGGCCGACAACATCGGCCTCGGCCTGGTCAACGAACCACTGAGCACCGAACAGAAGCAAAAACGCATCAATGACTTTATCGAGTTGGTGGGCCTGACCGATTTCACCCGCGCTTACCCGCATCAGCTGTCAGGCGGCATGGCACAGCGTGTGGCCATCGCCCGCGGACTGGTGGCCAGCCCGCGAATCCTGCTGCTGGACGAACCCTTCGGCGCCCTCGACGCGCTGACCCGCCAGCAGATGCAGGACGAGCTGTTGACGATCCGCACCCGGGCCAGAATCACCACCATTCTGGTCACTCACGATGTCGAGGAAGCGATTTTCCTCGCTGACCGTGTCGTGGTCATGGAGCCCCGTCCCGGGCGGATCAAGCAAGTGGTCGACATCGCCCTGCCGCATCCGCGCCAGCGCAGCAGTTTCGACTTTCATCAACTGCGCGAAGAGCTGCTCTACGAACTGACCAGCGACGGCCATTACCAACCACCCGTACCGGTGCAGGTACGGGACCTGCCGCTGTCCTTCATTGCCTGCTGAACAGGAGATTTTCGATGCCGCAACGTCCCAATTTTCTAGTGATCCTGGCCGACGACCTGGGCTTCTCCGATATCGGAGCCTTCGGCGGCGAGATCGCGACACCGAACCTCGACGCCCTGGCCAGCAACGGCCTGCGCCTGACCGATTTTCATACCGCACCCACCTGTTCGCCGACCCGTTCGATGTTGCTGACCGGCACCGACCATCACATCGCTGGCATTGGCACCATGGCCGAGGCGCTGACCCCGGACCTGATCGGCAAACCGGGTTACGAAGGCTATCTGAATGACCGAGTCGTGGCACTGCCCGAGCTGCTGCGCGAGGCGGGTTACCAGACCTTGATGAGTGGCAAATGGCACTTGGGCCTGACCGCAGAGCTGGCGCCGCACGCACGGGGTTTCGAGCGCTCGTTTTCACTGTTGCCCGGCGCCGCCAACCATTATGGCTTTGAGCCGACCTATGACGAGCAAACCCCTGGCCTGCTGAAGTCCACCCCGGCGCTGTACATCGAGGACGACACGTTCATCGACGAATTGCCGAAGGATTTCTATTCCTCCGATGCCTTCGGCGACAAGCTTCTGCAGTATCTCAAGGAACGTGACCAGACCCGGCCGTTCTTCGCTTACCTGCCATTTTCCGCGCCACACTGGCCGTTGCAGGCACCGGTCGATGTAGTCGAGAAGTACCGCGGCCGCTATGACGCAGGCCCCGAGGTACTGCGCCTGGAACGACTGGAAAAACTCAAGGCCCTGGGGTTGATTGAGCCGGATGTCGAGCCCCATCCGTTAATTGAGCTGAGCGCGCAATGGGATGCGTTGAGCGACGAGCAACGACAGATCTCCGCACGGGCCATGGAGGTCTACGCGGCGATGGTCGAGCGCATGGACTGGAACATTGGACGCATCGTCGACTACCTGCGCCAGCAAGGGCAACTGGACAATACGTTCATCCTGTTCATGTCCGATAACGGTGCCGAAGGTGCGTTGCTGGAGGCGTTTCCAAAATTCGGTCCGCAATTGCTGACTTATTTGAATCAGCATTACGACAACAGCCTGGACAATATCGGCCGTGCCAACTCCTACGTCTGGTACGGGCCGAATTGGGCGCAGACAGCCACTGCCCCTTCGCGCCTGTTCAAGGCCTTCACCACTGAAGGGGGAATTCGTGTGCCAGCGCTGGTGCACTATCCGCAACTGCCACTCAAGGGCCAGATCAGTCATGGGTTTGGCACGGTGATGGACATCACGCCGACCATTCTCGACCTGGCTGGCGTTCGCCATCCCGGCAAGCGCTGGCGTGGCAAGTCAGTGGCAGAAGTTCGCGGCAAATCGTGGCTGGGATTTCTGTCGGGCGAGACCGCGCAGGTCCACGACGAGCACACGGTGACGGGATGGGAGTTGTTCGGGCGCCGGGCTATTCGGCAGGGGCAGTGGAAAGCGGTTTTTATTCCAGGGCCGGCCGGGCCGGCAACCTGGCAGCTGTATGATTTGGGCAGTGATCCGGGGGAAATTCATGATTTGGCGTTGCTTCTGCCAGAGAAACTGAACGCCCTGATCGAGCATTGGCAGAAGTATGTCGATGAGACCGGGGTGATATTGAGTGAGTCGCCTTTCCAGCCGGAGTGATTTGTTGCCTGACGCACCGCTATCGCTGGCAAGCCAGCTACCACAGTGGATCTCGATCGTTCACAGATTGTGTGTTGACCACCGATTCACTGTGGGAGCTGGCTTGCCAGCGATGAGGGCTTCAGACCCGTAGACCCTCCACGGTTTGCCCCTGAACTTCTTCCTTGCGCACAAATCGGTTAGCCCGTTTGAACGTCCCGAAATCATTGAACCGCACCCCCATCTCGCGCATGACCTTATGCGCCACCGGCACCGTCATCTGGCGAATGTAGAAAGGCTCCTTCACCACAAAATGATGAACCCCGTGACTGCTGCCGAAGTTGAAGCAGAACGCCTGCATCGGCCACATCCACCAGGGATTCAGTACCTGTGTCTGCTGCATCACATTGCCCGGCTCCACATCGCCGTAGTAGTGCATGTTCGAGCTGACGAAGTGCAGGCAAAAAGTACGCAGTACGTTCGGCCCGATGATCACGACAGCGGCAATATCGATCACCTGCATCACTGACAACGTGGTGGCCGACCATACAATGGGGGCGCCCGTCAGATGTGCGACGCCATTGGCTGCATGAAACCCGAGAAACACGTACCAGGCGCCCCAGTGCACCAACGCCAGCGGCGCATACACCTTCAGCGTGCGCTTGATGATGCTGGATTTATGCGCCCAGGTTTTGGCCCGCAGCATGCGAATGAACGCCGACATGATGTTGTCGCCGATCATCAGGAGTCGCGCGAAACCCCAAGGCTCGCCGTTGGTGATGGCACGCTCTTCCATATCGGTTTCCGTACCGGACACCTTGTGGTGATTGAGGTGCAGGTGGCGACGGATCCACGGGTTGATCGTGCTCGGCCGCGCCAGCCACACCAGAGCCATCATCAGGTTGTGCGGGATGCGCTTCTTGCGAAAATACATGCTGTGGATCAGGTCGTGTTCCAGTTCGTGGGTCAGTGAAGCGAAAAATGCGTTGAGCAGCAGGCACACCCACCAGGCCATATGACCGTTGATGTACAGCGCTGCAGAACCGATCATCCCGGCCAGGGCAAAGGCCAGAATGCCCGCGCCCAAGGCGTCTTGATGATGGAGAATCGGATAGCGCTGACGCAATTCGACGCCCTTGGCCAACACCACTTCGCGTATGTGCGCTGATCGTTGGGATGCATTCAGTCGCTGGGGACTTGCAGAAGTACGGTCCATGCTTCCATCCTCTGGTTA
Source organism: Pseudomonas sp. TMW22090 (assembly GCF_022496665.1). Taxonomy (NCBI): domain Bacteria; kingdom Pseudomonadati; phylum Pseudomonadota; class Gammaproteobacteria; order Pseudomonadales; family Pseudomonadaceae; genus Pseudomonas; species Pseudomonas sp. TMW22090. Next base: position 54,814 of record NZ_SCFH01000005.1, on the reverse strand, counting down.
TCGATGTTCGCATCCTGCCTTGCGAACCCTCGCAAGGCGGTAGCCGTGAACGCCAACCTGTTGACCGGAAGCGCCAATCAGCATGACTGAACCGACCTCCCTCGCCAGTTGGACCCGTGCCCTGCGCAAGCAACTGGACGCATTGGGCCTCGACAGCACCGCCCTGTGTCACCAGGCGGGGCTCGACCCGCTATGGATGGACGACCCTAACGCCCGTTATCCGTTGTCCGGCACCACTCGGCTGTGGGAACTCGCCGTGCAGGTCAGTGGGGACCCGGCGATCGGCCTGCGGGTTTCACGCTTTGTCAGTCCCACCACCTTTCACGCACTCGGGTACGCGCTGGTGGCCAGCGGTAGCTTGCGCGAAGTGTTCGAACGCATCGTGCGCTATCACCAGGTGGTCAGCGACGCCCTTGAACTCGAATTGACCCGTGGCGAGGATCGCTATCGCTTCCGCCTGAAAGTCCCGCCGGGCAGCCCGGCGCCGGCCTATGAAGCCATTGATGCCTTCACTGCGATTTATGTGCGCACCTGCCGTAACCGCCTCGGCCGCGAATACGCGCCGATGGCGGTGTACCTGCGGCGCCCGGAACCGGCTGATGCGCACCAATGGCACAAGGTTTTCCGCTCACCGGTGCACTTCGCCGCCGACGAGGATCGCCTGGAGTTTTCCCTGGAGGACTTTGAAAGCCATCTGGACGACGCCAACCCGGAGCTGGCCGAGCACAACGAAACCGTGCTCAAGCGCACCCTGGCGCAACTCAAGCCGCTGACCTGGGAACGCAAGGTCCGTGACGCCATAGAAGAACAACTGCCCGAAGGCGAGCCCAGCGCCGAACACATCGCCCACACCCTGCACTTGAGTTTGCGCAGCCTGCAGCGGCACCTTGCAGATGAAGGTTGCCGGTTTGACACGTTGCTCAACGAAAGCCGCGAGAACCTGGCGTTGTTGCACCTGCGGGACCCGCAATGCTCATTGAGCGAGATCAGCTACCTGCTGGGGTTTGCCGACACCAGCAGCTTCAGCCGCGCCTTCAAGCGTTGGACCGGGATGACACCGGGGCAGTTTCGCGATGGGTTGCGGTGAGGTTAACGCCCACGATCCCGGCGCAACAATTTGCGCACCCGCGCCACCAGGTCACTCACCTTGAAAGGCTTGAGCAAGTAGTCTTCTTCGTGCAGTTCCAGCCCCCGCAGGCGGTCTTCGATACCGTCCCTGGTGGTGAGGAATAACACTGGCGTGTCGCCGAGTTTGCGGATCTGTTGCTGCAGCTGCCAGCCGTTGAGGCCCGGCAGCATGACGTCGAGGATGATCATCTCGTACGCGCCGGACTCGATAAAACGTCGGCCGTCCATCCCGTTCAGCGCTACATCGACCGTATAACCCGCTTCACCCAGGCCGTTGGCCAGGAGTTTGGCGGTCTCCGGCTCGTCTTCTACTAACAGCACACGCATGGCACACCTCATTTGTCGTCGCTACAGGCTATGCGCGTTCGGGGACAAAACCCACTAAAAGATGACCGCCAATGCCCGCAGCCGCTCGGCATCGGTAATTTCTATCTCGCCGTACCTCAAGCTGACGATGCCCTGTCCTTCCAGCTCCTTGAGCAACTGGTTGGTCGTCTGGCGCGAGAGTGACAGCATCGACGCCAACTGCTCCTGTGGCAGGTGCAGCACACGACGTGGCGGATCGATTTCGCCATAGCTGTCGGCGATCATCAGCAAGCGGTGCGCCAGGCGTGCCGGGGCCGGCAGCAGGCTCAGCTGTTCGAGATTGATAAAGGTCAGGCGCAGTTTCTGGCTCATGAGCAATGCCAGTTGCCGCCAATACAGAGGCTGCTCATCGAGCATCGCCAACAGCGCCGTCTGGGGGATATGCAGCAGGGTGCACTGGCCCAGGCCAAATGCGTCATGGGTGCGCGCCTGCCCATCGAACAGGCAGATTTCACCGAACCAGTGCGGCTGCTCTACCAGACTCAACAGCGCTTCCTTGCCCTGCTCGTTAACCGCGCCGATGCGCACGGCACCTTCGAGCACCGCGTACAGCCCGCATGGCGGGTCACCACGTTTGAACAATCGCTGCCCCGCAGACAAGCGTCGCAGCCGGGCCGCTGCCAGCAGACTATCCTGTAGAGGAGCAGGCAGATGACTGAACCACTGGCCGTTCAGCAAACGCGCACGCCAGACCTGCATGTCCATGAAAACTCCTCGAGATTGTCGCCTGGCTGACAGAGCAAAAAATCCAACCGGTGGATGATCACTCACCCTACAGGAGGAATAACAATGAAAAAAAGCCTGGTTGACCACCTCAGTCAATATGCCGCTTATCACCGCGACCCGAGAAACATCGCCAGTCATTTCATCGGAATTCCGCTGATTGTGGTCGCGGTAGCGGTGTTGCTGTCCCGCCCGCAATGGGCTGGAGGCTGGCTTTCGCCGGCGGTGCTGGTGTCGCTGGCGTCGGCTTGGTTCTACCTGCGCCTGGAACTGCGTCTCGGGCTACTGATGACGGTACTCCTGGGTTTGTGCGTCTGGGCCGGTCATGTGTTGGCCCAGCAAAGCACCCTGGTGTGGCTGGCCAGCGGCATCGGCATGTTTGTGGTGGGATGGGCGATTCAGTTCGTCGGCCATCACTACGAAGGACGCAAACCGGCCTTTGTCGATGACGTGACGGGGTTGATTGTCGGGCCGCTGTTTGTGGTGGCGGAGTTGGCATTTTTGCTGGGGCTGCGACATGACCTGAAAGAGCAGATCGAGGTGCGTGCGGGGGGTGTGCGTCTGCGTCAGAAAAACGCGGCGGCGTAGATCGCTTTCGCGAGCAAGCCCGCTCCCACAGGGGATTGGTGTTGAACACAAACTTGTGACCAACCTCAAACCCTATGGGAGCGGGCTTGCCCGCGATGCTTTTAGATGTTGGCGAGTTTCTGCCAGACCTTCGGCTTGAAGAACAGCGTCTCCCCCTTCGCCAACCCGGTGAGGCTGTCGTGGTCCTTGACCACTTCCGCTTCGATCAGCTCGCTCTGGCCTTCGACTTTGAGCGTCACCCGGGTCGTCGCACCCAGCGGGCGGATATCGCGCACTTCGGCCGCATGGTGATCCTCCAGCTCATGGCGCGACAGCGACACTTCGTGGGGACGGAACAGCACGTGATTGTCTTCGCCCAGGTGCAACCGGTTCGAATCCCCCAGGAAGTGGTACACGAAATCGCTGGCCGGGTTCTCGTAGACGTCACCCGGTGAGCCGATCTGCTCGATCACGCCCTTGTTCATCACCACGATGCGGTCGGCCACTTCCATGGCTTCTTCCTGGTCGTGGGTCACGAACACCGATGTCAGGTTGATATCTTCGTGCAGGCGCGCCAACCACCGCCGCAGTTCCTTGCGGACCTTGGCATCGAGGGCGCCGAACGGTTCGTCGAGCAGCAGGACTTTGGGCTCTACCGCCAGGGCGCGGGCCAGGGCAATACGCTGGCGCTGACCTCCGGAAAGCTGTTCCGGATAACGATCCGAGAGCCAGTCCAGCTGCACCATGTTGAGCAATTCGTGAACCTTGACCGCGATCTGGCTTTCGCTCGGACGCTGGTTTTTCGGCTTCATGCGCAGGCCGAACGCGACGTTGTCGAACACCGTCATGTGGCGGAACAGCGCGTAATGCTGGAACACGAAACCGACGTTACGATCACGCACGTCGTGGCCGGAAACGTCTTCACCGTGGAACACGATATTGCCCTGATCCGGCGTCTCCAGGCCGGCGATGATCCGCAGCAGAGTGGTCTTGCCGCAACCGGAGGGGCCGAGCAGCGCCACGAGCTCACCGCTCTGGATGTCCAGACTGATGTTGTCCAGCGCCTTGAACGCGTTGAAATTCTTGCTGACGTTACGCACTTCGATCGACATGAATTATTCCTCCGCGGCGCTGGCGCGCAGGCGGTTAATACGATTTTCGCTCCACTGCTTCAGCAGCAGGATGAAGAGCGCCATGATCAGCAACAGGCTCGCTACCGCGAACGCGGCCACGTGGTTGTATTCGTTGTAGAGGATCTCGACGTGCAACGGCAAGGTGTTGGTCACCCCGCGAATGTGCCCGGAGACCACCGACACCGCACCGAACTCACCCATGGCCCGTGCAGTACACAGCACCACGCCGTAGATCAGGCCCCACTTGATGTTGGGAACGGTGACGTGCCAGAACATCTGCCAACCATTGGCCCCCAGCAGCCTGGCGGCTTCTTCTTCCTGAGTGCCTTGCTCCTGCATCAGCGGGATCAGTTCGCGCGCCACGAATGGCACGGTGACGAAGATCGTCGCCAGCACAATGCCCGGCAAGGCGAAGACGATCTGGATGTCATGATCCTGCAGCCACGGCCCGAACAGCCCTTGGGCGCCGAACATCAGCACGTAGACCAGGCCGGCGATCACTGGCGAAACCGAGAAAGGCAGGTCGATCAGGGTCACCAGCATGCTCTTGCCACGGAATGAGTATTTGCTCACGCACCACGCGGCGCTGACACCAAACACGACATTCAGGGGTACGGAGATCAATACGGCAATCAGGGTGAGCTTCAGCGCGGAGAGCGCATCAGGCTCGAAGATCGCGGTGAAGAATGCACCGATACCCAATTTCAAACCCTGGGAGACCACGATGATCAGCGGCAGCAACAGGAACAGGGCGAACACCAGCCAGCCGAGACCGATCAGCACCCGACGGGAACTGGCACTGCCACGACGGGCAGCGTTCGAGGAAGCAGCAGCAATAGACGATTGGGACATGTGTGCGCCTCCTTATGGGGTTTCGATACGGCGTTGCAGCAGGTTGATCAGCAGCAACAGGACGAAGGAAACCACCAGCATCAACACACCGATGGACGTGGCGCCGGTGTAATCGTACTGGTCGAGCTTGACCATGATCAGCAACGGCAGGATTTCAGTTTTCATCGGCATGTTGCCGGCGATGAAAATCACCGAGCCGTATTCGCCAACCCCACGGGCAAAGGCCAGGGCAAAGCCGGTCAGCCAGGCTGGCAACAGCGCTGGCACCAGGATATGGCGAAACACCTGCAGGGGTTTGGCACCCAGGCACGCCGCAGCTTCTTCGACTTCACGAGGGATATCGGCCAATACCGGCTGTACCGTACGTACCACGAATGGAAGCGTAACGAATGTCAGCGCGAGGGTGATGCCCAGAGGGGTGTAGGCGATCTTGAAGCCGAGGTCTGCCGCCAGTTGGCCAACCCAGCCATTCGGCGCGTACAGGGCAGTCAGCGCGATGCCGGCGACGGCGGTCGGCAGGGCGAAGGGCAAGTCGATCATCGCATCGATGATCTTGCGCCCCGGGAAGGTATAGCGCACCAGCACCCAGGCCAGCAGCGTGCCGATGATGCCGTTGATGATCGCGGCATAGAGCGCAGTGCCGAAGCTCAGCTTCAACGCCGCCAGCACTCGAGGCGCGGAGATGATTGCCCAGAACTGATCCCAGGTGAGTTGAGCGGCGTGCACGAACATCGCCGCCAGTGGAATGAGCACAATCAGGCTGAGGTACACCAAGGTGTAGCCCAGCGTCAGCCCGAAGCCGGGTATGACGGGGGAGATACGACGCGACATAAAAGTCCTTGGTTAAAAACGCATCAATGTGGGAGCTGGCTTGCTCGCGAAGAGGAAGAATCAGTCAACATCCCTGTCACTGAAATACCCTTCGCGAGCAGGCTCGCTCCCACATGTTGGGGCTCGTTTCGAGTGAGATTACTGCGCCTGATAGATCTGGTCGAACACCCCGCCATCATTAAAGAATTTCGGTTGGGCAGTTTTCCAGCCGCCGAAGTCTTTGTCGATGGTCACCAGCTCCAGTTTCGGGAACTGCTGGGCATACTTGGCGGCGACTTCCTTGTCACGTGGGCGGTAGAAATTCTTCGCTGCAATTTCCTGGCCGGCCGGGCTGTACAGGTGCTTGAGGTAGGCTTCGGCGATCTGCTCGTTGCCCTTTTTCTCGGCGTTCTTGTCGACTACAGCCACTGGAGGTTCGGCCAGGATCGACAGCGAAGGCACGACGATCTCGAATTTGTCGGCGCCGCCATCTTCCTTCAGAGCCAGGAACGCTTCGTTTTCCCAAGCCAGCAACACGTCGCCCTGACCGTTGTTGACGAAAGTGATGGTCGAACCGCGAGCGCCGGTGTCCAGCACAGGGACGTGCTTGAACAGCGTCTGCACATATTCCTTGGCCTTGGCTTCGTCACCGCCGTTGGCTTTGAGGCCATAAGCCCAGGCCGCGAGGAAATTCCAGCGAGCGCCGCCGGAGGTTTTCGGGTTCGGGGTGATCACCGACACATCATTTTTGACCAGGTCGCCCCAGTCCTTGATGCCTTTCGGGTTGCCCTTGCGCACCAGGAACACGATGGTCGAGGTGTAAGGGGTGCTCGCCTCCGGCAGACGCTTCTGCCAGTCGGCTGGCAGGGTCTTGCCAAGCTTGGCAATTTCGTCGATGTCGCCGGCCAGGGCCAGGGTCACGACGTCGGCACGCAGGCCGTCGATGACCGCACGGCCCTGCTTGCCCGAGCCACCGTGGGACTGCTGGATTTTCACCGAATCGCCGGCGTGGTCTTTCTGCCAGAATTTGACGAATTCCGCGTTGTACTCCTGATACAGCTCGCGAGTCGGGTCGTACGACACGTTAAGCAGTTCGTAATCCTTGGCAACCGCGGAACCAGCAAAAAGGGCACTGGCCAGGGCGGCCAAAGCGAAATGACGAATCGACGACATGGTGAAAGCTCCTGGAATTCTGATTGTGTTGGCTTTTTTTGGTTTTCTGGAATCGCGGCGCGGCTTAAACATCGTTCGGCCAAGCGGGTGATCGGTGATCAGCCCGGCTTGTTGCCCGGCTGCTGCAGACGGAATTTTTCCTTGCGTTCGATCTGCACGACCTGAGCGTTGTGCACAGTGATTTCCACTGCCCCGAACCGCAGGTCGCGCAGTGCGCTCTGGATCTCGCGCAAGATGGTTGCTTCGTCCTGGCCGTCAACGCTACGTAGGGATGCGCTCATGGTGCTGCTCCTTCGACTGAGAGGTTGCCTGGCAGTGGCGGCACTGCTTGCGGCGTGGGACCAATAGTAGATAGGTGCGGATATTCTTAAAAAGACTATTTAAGAATGTTTATATAACCAGAAGTGAACTTCATGAACACCGCCCATCCTCCGCCCCGTCGGAGCTGGCGAGTGAAACGAGGCTGCGATTGATGCTGCGCGATCTTTCAAGCAGACCACGAGAGGGTTTAACCGATATGCGGCGCCCGCGCCCAGTCGAGTTGCGCAGCAGGCATCGGTCGCGCGAACCAATAGCCCTGGCCCAGATCGCAGTCGTGCTCGAGCAGGAAACTGGCCTGCTCGACCTGCTCGATCCCTTCAGCGTGTACCTGCATGCCCATGCTCTTGGCCAACGCGATTATGACCCGCACGATCGCCACGTCGTCGTCGTCCCACGGCAGCCCGGCAACGAAACCCTGGTCGATCTTGAGTTTCTGTACGGGCAAGCGCTTGAGCCGCAGCAAGGATGAATAGCCGGTGCCAAAATCATCGATCGCCAGGCGCACGCCCAGCTCACGCAAGCGATGCATCTGCTCCAGCGCCACTTCCGGGTCATCCATTACCGCGCTCTCGGTCACCTCCAGCTCCAGATACGCCGGGTTGAGCCCTGTGTCGCGTAGCACCTGCGCCACCTGCTGGTACAGCTCACGGCGGGCAAACAGTCGCGCAGACACATTCACCGCAACAAACGACAACACAACGCCAGACTGCTGCCATTGGCACATCTGCTGACATGCCTGCTGCATGACCCAGGCATCAATTTCGGCGATCAAGCCGGTACGCTCGGCGATGGGAATGAACTCGGCAGGCGAAACCAACCCCCGCAGAGGGTGCTCCCAGCGCACCAGCGCCTCAACGCCGACCAGGCGACTGGTCTTCAGGTCGTGGACCGGCTGGTAATACACCCGCAGCTCATCCTGCTCCAGCGCCCTGCGTAACTCGAACGCGGTCTCGACCCGCTGCTGGGCCTGGGCCGTCAGTTCTTCGGTATAAAGCGCATAGCTGTCGCGGCCTGCATTTTTCGCCTTGGACAATGCCGCGTCCGCATTACGCAGCAACTGCGCAGCACTCAGGGCGTCGCTAGGGAACAGGCTGATGCCCACGCTGGCGTTGATGAACAGCTGATTGCCGTCGATCACGAAGGCTTCCTTGAAGCCGTCAATGATCCGCTGGGCCAGGGCCGCCGCATGGACCAGTTGCGGGCACCCCTCCGCCAGGACTGCAAATTCATCGCCCCCGAGGCGGGCCAGGGTAATGCCTGGCCCGAACATCGCCAGCAGCCGCTCGGCCACGGCCTTGAGCATCTGATCGCCCACGGTGTGACCGAGGCTGTCGTTGATCATCTTGAAGTGATCCAGGTCGATCACCAGCAGCGCGCAGCCACGCTTGTGCACCTGTGCCGATGCCACGGCCTGTTCGGCGCGGTCGGTGAACAGCAGGCGATTGGGCAAGTCGGTCAATGGGTCGTGATGGGCAAGATGGGTCAGCACATTCTCGGAATTCTTGATTGCGCTGATGTCGGAGAATACCGCCACGTATTGGCTGACCCGTCCATCATCGTCACGAACGATACGGATCGTCTGCCATTGCGGATAGATTTCCCCGCTTTTGCGCCGATTCCAGATTTCACCGCTCCACTCGCCAACACTGTTGAGCGTCTTGAACATGGCCTGGTAGAAGCTCGCCGGATGGCGACCGGATTTGAACAGGCTCGGTTGCTGGCCCATCACTTCTTCGCGCTGATAGCCGGTGATCTGCATGAACGCCCGGTTAACGTGAACGATCAATCCTTTGTCATTTGTGACCAGCACGCCTTCGCGGGTGCAATCAAACACGGCTGCGGCCTGACGCAGCCGCTCTCTATCCGCAGAACGCTCAGCCAACTGCGCACCAATCCCAAGGCAGCGGAACAAACGCGTGCGGGCAATGAAAATAATTCCCGCGCTCAGCAATAGCCAGATGTAGCCGTTGATCGTTTGCCAGTGCAACGCCTCGGCCGAATCATCGAAGAAACTGTTTAATGCAAAACCGCTGAGCGAAACCCAGAGGACGGAAAGCAGCAGATACAGCAGTGCTGCACGCAGGGCATCGCGATAGGTAGCAGACATTCGGTCGTCCATGTCCCTCAAAATGATTGGAATTATAGGGCAAAGAAACATCCAGCCACTCTTATCTGAAAGGGTGACTGGTTTTATCTGTGAGCTTGGTGATAATGCGAGGGCTGTTTTTTCTTTATCGAGGGCCCTACAGCCTATGTGGTACGAAGGTTTTCTTGGCTTGTCGCCTTGGTCACTGGTGGCAGTCACCCTGCTGATGACCCACATCACAATCATCGGCGTCACTGTCTATCTGCATCGCTATTCAGCCCATCGCTCGCTTGAGCTCAATGCCGGCCTGAAACATTTCTTCCGCTTCTGGCTGTGGTTGACCACGGCGCAGAACACCCGTGAGTGGACCGCTATCCACCGCAAGCATCACGCTAAATGCGAAACCGTCGATGACCCGCACAGTCCGGTCGTCAAGGGCCTGTCCACCGTTTTGCGCAAAGGTGCGGAGCTGTATCGCGCCGAAGCGGAAAATCCGGAGACCCTGCGCATCTACGGCAAGAACTGCCCGGAAGACTGGATCGAACGTAACCTGTATAGCCGCTTTCCGCTACTGGGTGTGGCAATCATGGGTATCATCGACGTGTTGCTGTTCGGCACCATCGGCATCACCATCTGGGCCATCCAGATGATGTGGATCCCTGTGTGGGCGGCCGGCGTGGTCAACGGCCTGGGCCATGCCATCGGTTATCGCAACTTCGAATGCCGCGATGCGGCCACCAACCTGGTGCCTTGGGGCATCCTGATTGGCGGCGAAGAACTGCACAACAACCACCACACCTACCCCAACTCGGCAAAACTGTCGGTAAAGAAGTGGGAGTTCGACCTCGGCTGGGCCTGGATCCAGGTTTTCAGCTTCCTGCGCCTGGCCAAGGTTCAGCGGGTCGCGCCAATTGCCCATCGGGTTGAAGGCAAAGGCAACCTGGACATGGATACCGCCATGGCGATCCTCAACAATCGTTTCCAGATCATGGCCCAGTACCGCAAATTGGTCATCGCGCCCCTGGTCAAGCAAGAGCTGGAAAAGGTCGATCACTCCGTTCGCCACCAGTTCCACCGGGCCAAGCGCCTGTTGTCGCGTGAAACCAGCCTGCTGGATGACAAACATCATGTGCGGATCCAGACCATGCTCGAGCACAGTCATGCACTGAAGGTCATCTACGAGAAGCGCCTGGCTTTGCAGCAGATCTGGGTCAAGACCAGTTCCAACGGTCACGACATGCTGGCAGCCATCAAGGACTGGATTCACGAGGCTGAAGCCAGCGGGATTCAATCCCTGCGTGACTTCGCCGACCAGCTGAAAACCTACTCCTTGCGCCCCGCCAACGCCTGAGCCCAGGCAGAGCACCTCGCCCGAGGTGCTCTGGGACAGCAAGCCGCGCTCCTGTGGCGAGTAAGCTTGCTCCCGCTCGTTTTTTGCGCAGCACACGCCCCCTGAACAACCGCTGTACGCGATAAACCCCTTCGCTTACCGCCCGGCGGGCGCATCCCCCTGCTCTCCCCACCCCGGGAACTTAGTTCCAAATCCCCTATCTCAAAAGCACTTCGCCACCCTGGCGGTCTTCGTTGCAGCCGCTGCCGAACTCGCGGCACGCTCTTTGAGATTAGTGTCGATGGTCGATAAAAACCTGCAGGATTCTTCCCCGCCGCAATGGCCAGAGGCCGCGCAGACCCTGATGGCGCTGATGCAGGCCCGAGGCGAGGTCGCGCGCTTGAGTGAACGCGAACAGCTGTTGAGCTCGCTGCTGGTGAGCGTCAACGCGGTGCTGTGGGCATTCAACTGGGAAACCCGCGAGGTGCTCTACGTCAGCCCGGCCTACGAACGGATTTTCGGTCGCCCCACCGACCCGTTGCTGGCCGACTACAACCAGTGGCGCGACAGCGTTTACCCGGATGACCTGGAAGAAGCCGAGCGCAGCCTGGCCTCCGTGCTGGACAAAGGCTCGGTCGAAGACCGTGAATATCGAATCGTTACCGCCGACGGCCAGGTACGCTGGCTGAGCGACAAGTGCTTTATCAACCGCCAGGGCGAGCCGGGCCAGCCTTTGATCATCGTCGGCATTGCCGAAGACATCACCGAAAAAAAGCACCTCGAAACCGAATTGCAACGCCTGGCCACTACCGACGAATTGACCGAGAGCAGCAACCGCCGGCATTTTTTCGAATGCGCCAACCACGAGTTCGAGCGGGCGCGAACCCAGGGCACCCCGCTGTCGTTCCTGATGCTGGATATCGATGATTTCAAGACCGTGAACGACACCTATGGCCACCAGGAAGGCGATAACGTATTGCAACGCATCGCTGAGTGCGGTCGCGCCGCATTGCGTCGTGGTGACGTGTTCGGGCGCATCGGCGGAGAGGAGTTTGCGGCAGTGTTTCCAGGCTGCGAGCCCGGGGTGGCCATGCAGGTGGCCGAGCGCCTGCAACGGGAAATTCAACAACTGAGCTTCAGCCACGACAGCCGGACTTTCACTATCACCATCAGCCAGGGCCTGACCAGCCTCTTGCCTGAGGATGACAGTGTCGACAGCCTGTTCTCCCGGGCCGATGCCGCGATGTACGAAGCCAAGCGACAGGGCAAGAACCGGATCATCCCCGGCTGATTCGCTACGGCACGGCCCCTGCAGGAGCTGCCGAGAGAGACGAGGCTGCGATCTTTTGATTTGGGGCTAACCAAAGATTACAAGATCAAAAGATCGCAGCCTTCGGCAGCTCCTACGGGGCGGGGGCGGCTATTTTTTGCGCAACCGCACCAACTCCGGCAGGCCGATCTGCAGCAACCTCGCCGTGCGCCCCTTGGCCAGCGCCTCAAGCCCCTCATCCTCGCCCAGGCCCGCCAGTTGAGCCGCCATGTTCATCACCAGCGCTTCGCGGGAATAAACCCCGCCACCGAGCTGATAGACCGCCGCGATCAGCTCTCGCAGCTCCAGCGGCAGGCGCCAGCGGGTGCGCAGCGCCGAACCGTAAGCGGCCGCAAATCCACTCAGCGCCTCGTCGACCTGAGCCAACTCGTCAAGCTCGCCGCCGGCCTGCTTCCATTCCTGCAAACAACGCAGCAAGGCCAGGTCACCCAGCCGATGCAGCATGCCCGCGCAATAACAGCGCTCCTGGTCCAGGTCGAGAAGACGGGCCAGGGTCCGCGCGTATTCGGCGGTATGCAGCGACAAGTCCCAATAACGCTCGGCGTAATCCGCCAGGTACGGGTCGCTGAGCCGCGCGCTGCGCTTGAGGGTCAGCCCCAGAATCAGGTTCATGCTCTGCCCGCAGCCCAGGCGATGCAGGGCCTGGGCCAAGGTTTGCACGGCAGCGCCGCGGTGTTGGGCGGCGCTGTTGGCGGCGGCGATCAGCACGGCGGTAATCTGCGGATCGGTACGCGTTTCCTCTTCGAGGACGGTCAGGTCAAGCCCCCCGGGGTTAAGGCTGCGTTTGACCGCTACCTCCACATCGGTCATCAGTGGTGCACCGTCAGCCAGCGTCCGCCGGCGCTCCAGATACACCGCCAAGGTCATGCCCGCCGCCAGGGCCGGCACTTCACAAAAAACTTCCTGCCCGGCATCAAGCAGCAGATCCTGCAATCGCTGGGTCAGGTTTTCCATGTTCAACGGCTTGGTCAGGTAAGCCGTAGGCGCCAACGGTAAGGCTTCGCGCACGCTGGCGCTGTCATTGCGGCTGCTCATCAGAATGAACGGCAACGGCGGATTGCGCTTGCGCTGGCGAACGCTGCGCAACACATTCAAGCCATCCACACCAGGCAACGCCCAGTCGACGATCACCAGGTCGTAGGCGTTTTCCGCCAGTCGCGACAACGCGTCCTGGCCATCGGCACAGAGATCGATGCGAGCATCGCAGCGCACGTTCAGCAGCACTTGCTGGAGCAAATCCCGCGACCAGGGATCCGCCTCGGCAATCAGCACTCGAGGTACAGCGGGTAACTCAACGGCTCTCATGCAAACAGGCTCTCCTCTCAATGCATGCACCATAGTCAATGCAGGCCACAGGAAACAGCGCTGTGGGTTTCATGTACAAAAAAACCCGCCGAAGCGGGTTTTTTTGTCGATCAGCTCACACTTTCATAAGAGCACTTTAGATCAAAGCTCCGAGAAGCACTCTTCGATGATTGCCAGACCTTGGTCCAGTTGCTCATCCGGCGAAGTCAGTGGTACCAGTACGCGCAGAACGTTGCCGTAGGTGCCGCAGGACAGCAGGATCAGGCCTTTGTCGCGAGCCTTGGCCACAACGGCAGCGACTGCCGGTGCGTTTGGCTTGTGGCTGTCGCCGTCTACGAACAGCTCGACCGCGATCATCGCGCCAAGGGCACGTACTTCACCGATCACTGGATACTTGGACTGGATGGCTTTCAGGCCAGTGACCAGACGCTCGCCGACTGCCTTGCAGCGGTCCAGCAGGTGTTCTTCTTCGAACACTTCCATCACCGCCAGCGCAGCAGCGCACGCGATCGGGCTACCGGCGTAGGTACCGCCCAGGCCGCCTGGAGCAATGGCGTCCATGTATTCAGCCTTGCCGCACACACCCGCCAGCGGGAAGCCGCCAGCGATGGACTTGGCGAAGGTGGTCAGGTCGGCAGAAACACCCATCTGTTCCATGGCGAAGAACGTGCCGGTACGGCCAGCGCCAGTCTGCACTTCGTCAGCGATCAGCAGGATGCCGTGCTGGTCGCACAGGGCGCGCAGACGCTTCATGAACTCTTTAGGCGCGACGTAGAAACCGCCTTCACCCTGAACCGGCTCGATGATGATCGCAGCGATGTCACGCGGCTCGGCATCGTTCTTGAAAATGCGTTCGATGCTGGCGATCGAGTCGTCGACGCTCACGCCGTGCAGTTCGTTCGGGTACAGCGCGCGGAAGATGCCGCCTGGCATCAGGCCCATGCCGGCCGAGTAAGGCACGACTTTACCGGTCAGGCCCAGGGTCATCATGGTGCGACCGTGGTAGGCGCCAGTGAACGCGATCACGCCGGCACGGCCAGTGGCGGCCCGGGCGATTTTCACGGCGTTCTCTACAGCTTCGGAACCGGTGGTCACCAGCAGGGTTTTCTTGGCGAAATCACCAGGCACCTTGGCGTTGATTTTTTCGCAAAGCTCTACGTACGGTTCGTAGGCCAGCACCTGGAAGCAGGTGTGGGTCAGCTTGTTCAGCTGCGCGGTCACGGCGGCGATGATTTTCGGGTGCACGTGACCCGTGTTCAGTACTGCGATACCGCCGGCGAAGTCGATGAACTCGCGACCTTCAACGTCGGTAACGGTAGCGTTTTTCGCGGACTCGGCGAAGATCGGGTGAATCTGGCCAACACCGCGTGGTACAGCGGCTTCGCGGCGTTTCATCAAAGAAGCGTTAGTCTTGCTCATAAAGTCCTCATTCGCCGCTCATCGGGCGGCGTGGTTCAAGGAAAATGCGGCGGGGAGGCAACTACGGCAGCATGCGATGATCGACTGCCATAGCTTTCCCGGCCACAGAGAAAATTCCGGTTGAAACGCAGAAAGGGTCAGCGCTCTCGTGCCCTTTCCGCTTATTGCATTCCCGTCAGCCGAGCTTAGATGCCCAGGCAGAGGTATTTGATTTCCAGGTAATCTTCGATGCCGTACTTGGAGCCTTCACGGCCCAGGCCGGAAGCCTTTATACCGCCAAAAGGCGCGACTTCGTTGGAGATCAACCCGGTGTTGACGCCGACCATACCGTATTCCAGGGCTTCAGCCACACGGAATACACGGCCCAGGTCACGGGCATAGAAGTACGACGCCAGGCCGAACTCGGTGTCGTTGGACATCGCGATCACTTCGGCTTCGTCTTTGAAGCGGAACAGCGGCGCCAATGGGCCGAAGGTTTCTTCCTTGGCCACGGCTGCGTTGTTAGGCACGTTGGTCAGGATGGTCGGCTCGAAGAAGTTGCCTTCGATGGATTTGCCACCCGACAGCACGGTGGCGCCTTTGGCCACGGCGTCGGCAATGTGTTCCTTGACCTTGGCCACTGCTTTTTCATCGATCAGCGGGCCAGTGGTGGTGCCGTCTTCCAGACCGTTGCCGATCTTGAGTTTGGCCACGGCCACTTTCAGTTTTTCAGCGAACGCATCGTAGACCGAGTCCTGAATGTACAGGCGGTTGGCGCAGACGCAGGTCTGGCCGTTGTTGCGGTACTTGGAAATGATCGCGCCTTCGACGGCCTTATCCAGGTCCGCGTCGTCGAACACGATGAACGGCGCGTTGCCACCCAGCTCAAGGGACACTTTCTTGATGTCCTTGGCGCATTCAGCCATCAACTGGCGACCGATTTCAGTCGAGCCGGTGAAGGACAGTTTACGCACGATCGGGTTGCTGGTCAGCTCGCTGCCGATGTCGCCGGCGCTGCCGGAAACAACGCTGAACACGCCAGCAGGAATGCCGGCACGCTGGGCCAGCTCAGCCAGGGCGAACGCCGAGAACGGAGTCTGCGAAGCAGGCTTGAGCACCATGGTGCAACCGGCGGCCAGGGCCGGGCCGGCTTTACGGGTGATCATCGCGGCCGGGAAGTTCCACGGGGTAATTGCCGCGGTCACGCCGATAGGCTGCTTGATCACGATCAGGCGCTTGTCTGGCTGGTGGCCCGGAATCACGTCACCGTAGACGCGCTTGGCTTCTTCGGCGAACCACTCGATGAAGGAAGCGGCGTAGACGATTTCGCCCTTGGCTTCGGCCAATGGCTTGCCCTGCTCCAGGGTCATCAGGCGAGCCAGGTCGTCCTGGTTTTCGATGATCAGTTCGAACCAGCGACGCAGCTTGTTCGCACGGTCCTTGGCGGTCAGTGCACGCCAGGCCGGGAGCGCCTTGTCGGCGGCTTCGATTGCACGACGGGTTTCGGCAGCGCCCATTTTCGGCACGGTGCCCAGAATTTCGCCCGTTGCCGGGTTGTTGACCTTGATCGTCTGACCACTGTCCGCATCGACCCAAGCGCCATCGATGAAGGCTTGCTGGCGGAACAACTGGGTGTCTTTAAGCTGCATGTCGGCTTTCCTTAACAGCACCGCGCCGGGCGCGGAGCAAATTATGATTGTAGAAAGGCGCCTTATAGGCTGCCGTCAGGGAAATCATTCACCGGGCTGAAGCACATAAATAGCGCACGGATTGGACTCGCGCGGTTCAGCACCCAGACAAGAGCGTTTGAAATCTCAAACGAATCCTAGGATCAAAGGGGGTAAAGGACAATAGCCTGTTCGAAAAAAAGAACGAAAACCGTTCATTTGCCCATTTTTTCTGATCAACGTGACAACCGTCCGTTCGGCGGCCAAAAAAACACAGGCGATTCAGCAGCATGGACGCCCGCAGCGCTTATGAGTATCATGGCGCCCGCTTGCACCAGTAGCTCAGCTGGATAGAGTACTGCCCTCCGAAGGCAGTGGTCGTGGGTTCGAATCCCGCCTGGTGCACCATAGTAGAAACGAAAAAGCCCCAGGCCTTAAGGTCTGGGGCTTTTTTTGTGGGTGGTGTCTCGACCTGAATCAGGTTTACTCCGCAGCTCCCTCACTCCGTAGTCCAATCAAACTCATCATATTCATCATCCCCCTCCTCATCCTCGAACACCTCATCATCAAGGTCATCCTCCTCCAAGGCCTGCTCCTTCTCCTGAGCCAACAGGAATTCCTTGCGGCTCTCGGTCACTGCCCGCCTTAGTTCCTCTCCCTTCACCGGGCAGTTGAGCATTTGGGCGATGCGGTCGATTTTTTTCGCCATGGCTTCCTCCAACGCATCGGCTATGGCCCGATAGTGCGCGCTTTCAGGGTTGGTTGCCAAATGGCGGACCGTTATCGGTGCTGGTTTTTCTGCAGTTCCTTGAGCCGGTCGTCCAGGTTTTCGTTGGAGAAACGTTGTTTCAGCGACTCTAACAACTTGTCCGCCGCTGGTTTCTGACCGATTTCCTGCAGGCGCACCACCTCAAGCAACTGCTCATCCAGGCTCTTTGCCGGCGCTGCCATGCGTTTGCTGACTTTGGCTTCGTCGGCCATTTGCGCACGCATCGATTCACGCTGCGCAGGCGCGGCGAGTTCGGCCATCGGCGCTGCAGGTGCCGGGGCGGAGGCTTTGGGGGTTGGCGCGAAGTCGTAGGCGGGCTCCCGCTCGGGACCGGGTTGCACCAGCGCCAGCATCAGCGCGACGCCGACCAGGCTGGCGAATGCGACTTGCCAGCGCGGCTTTTGGCAGGCTTGCGACCACCGCTGCCAGAGGCTTGCCTTGGGTGCCGGGGTTTCTCGATGCGCTGCGGCGAGGATGAACGCATCCAGGTGTGCCGGTGGCTCGTCGGTAGACTGTTCACGAAAGTGTTTTACCACTTCCTCTTCGGGTGATTTACGGGCGTCAGTCATGTCAGTACCTCCTCGGCCAGCAGCCGACGCAGTTTTTGCTGGGCGTAACGCAAGCGACTCTTGACGGTTTCCAGCGGTGTTTCAGTGAGGGTGGCGATCTGTGGCAAGTCGAGATCGCCGTGGGCACGCAACAGGAACACTTCGCGCTGGTCCGCCGGCAGGGTTTGCAGGGCGGTTTCCAGGCGCTGGGTGTCGCGGCTCAGGCTCAGTAATTGCGCGGGATCGGCGGCGTCATCAGGCAAGGCGTGGACCTGTTCGTCATAGCTGTCGTGCAAAGGGTTACGAATTCCGTGTTTGCGCCAGTGGTCGATCAGTCGATTGCGGGCAATCTGGTACAACCATGTACGAAAATTCGCCCGGCCTTGTGGCTGGCTGGTGCTGCGGATCAGGCTCAGCCAGGTGTCCTGGTACACCTCTTCGGCCAGCTCGGCTTTACCGCTGAGGCCAAGAAGGAATCGGTACAGTCCCTGGCGGTGGCGGGCGTACAGGATCTCGAACGCTGCGCTTTCGCCAGAGCGATAGCGCGACAGCAGGGATTCGTCGCTGCTGGTGGCCGAGCTTGGGGGTGGGGCAGTCATGTCAGCGGGTCTCTTGGATCATTGCCTGATGTTCGGTGGTTTGCAGGCTTTGCGCCAGCTCGACCAACTGCACGAACTCCGCTCGCAGGCCAAACCGGTCTTCGCCCCGAGCACCACGGGCCAGTGCCTCAGTGTCTTTCAGACTGAAGCTGGCGGTATAGCGCCCGTCCTTCAGCTGCTGGGAAAAAGCTGCCACGGCTGCGGCGAATCGCAGATCGTCAGAGGCGGCTTCGGCTTGGCCTGCAACGATCGGGTGTTCAATCAAGCGACTATTCCCACCTTGCGGCAGCTGATAACGCACGCGCAGCATGGCCATTTCCGTTGTCTTGGTGGCATCAATGCTGGCGGCCTGGCTGTAGCGCAGCGGCTCCAGCCAACCTTTCTCCCCCTTTGGAACAATTTCGTACAGGGCGGTTACCGTATGGCCTGCGCCGATTTCGCCAGCGTCGACCTTGTCGTTGCTGAAATCTTCGCGTTTCAAGGCGCGATTTTCATAGCCCAACAGGCGGTACTCGCTGACCTGGGCCGGATTAAACTCCACTTGCAGCTTCACGTTTTTCGCGACGACCGCGAGGGTTGAACCGAGCTGGTCGACCAGGACCTTGCGCGCCTCGCGCAGGTTGTCGATATAGGCGTAGTTGCCATCGCCCGCGTCGGCCAGTTGCTCCATCAGGTGTTCATTGTAGTTATCCACTCCGAAACCCAATGTGGTCAGGGAAACACCGGACTTGCGCTTGTCCGCCGCCATTTGCTTGAGGCTGTCGAAGTCGCTGATGCCGACGTTGAAGTCGCCATCCGTGGCCAGCAGGATGCGGTTGATACCATTTGCAATGAACGCCTGCCGTGCCATCTGGTAGGCCAGTTCGATGCCTGATGCGCCCGCGGTCGAGCCGCCCGCCGATAACTGATCGATGGCGGTACGAATTTTCGCTTTTTCCCGTCCGGATGTCGGCTCCAGCACCACACGAGATTCACCGGCGTACACCACCAGCGACACGCGATCCTGGTCGCGCAGTTGATCGACCAGCAGTTTCAGCGTGCTCTTGACCAGCGGCAGGCCTTCGCGACGGTCCATCGACCCGGATACATCCACCAGGAAGACCAGGTTTGCCGGGGCCAGGTCCGCCACGGCACGGTCCGACGCCTTGATGCCGATGCGCAGCAACCGGGTGTGCGGATTCCAGGGAGTTGGCGCCAGCTCCGTGGTCACGCCAAAGGGCGAGCCGTCGGTGGGCAAGGCGTAGTCGTAGGGAAAGTAGTTGACCATTTCTTCCAGGCGCACCGCTCCTTCGGGCGGCAGGCGCCCCTGGTTGAGCAAGCGCCGGACATTGGCGTAGGCGCCGGTGTCGACGTCGGCACTGAAGGTTGAGAGCGGCGTTTGAGCCACGCTGTGAATCGGGTTATCGGCCAGCGCCTGATACTGCTCGCGCTGCTGGTCCTGGTAGCCCGCAGGGGATGCTTCTGGCATTGGGGCAAAAGTCGCCAGCGGCGCTGCTCGCACAGTGCGCTTGGCCGCGGCGGCATCGCCAAGGACCAAGGCTTCGGTCTTCAACTCAGCTTGCGCGGGTGCTGAGGCAATCGAAGCGGAGTCTGGCGTGGACGAGACACCGCAGCCGGCCGTCGCCAGCAGCAGGCCCGCGGCGAAACCCTGGGCGGCCGGGCGGAGGAAATGCAGAGGGAGGGACATGGGGGCTGACCTCAAGGAAGATGATCCATTCATCCTTTGAGACGGGCAGCCCGGCAGGTTCGGGTTAACTCACCGGAAAAAATATTCAGCGGTGATAACGGCGCACTACGCTGCTGTTCTTCAGCACATGCCCTTTGATCTTTTCCAGCAACTGGGTACGCGTCAGGCCGGCGGGCAAGGCGTCGGGAGCGAGGTCCAGGGCGTAAAGCTGGATGATGTAGTGGTGGGCGCTGTCGCCGACAGGCGGACAAGGACCGACGTAGGCCTTGGTGCCCTTGCTGTTCAGGCCACCGACTCCGTCGAGCGTGGACTTGGTGCCC
This sequence comes from Pseudomonas sp. TMW22090, assembly GCF_022496665.1. NCBI lineage: Bacteria > Pseudomonadati > Pseudomonadota > Gammaproteobacteria > Pseudomonadales > Pseudomonadaceae > Pseudomonas > Pseudomonas sp. TMW22090. The sequence continues at coordinate 34,702 of NZ_SCFH01000005.1, read as the reverse complement.
GCACCTTCGGCAATCTGATGGGTAGAGGCCTTGATGCCGTAATGCAGCCAATGATCGACGCCCTGGCCTTTTTGCCCGTCGGGGTCATGCATCACGATCGCGTAGCTCAAGGTGCCGGCCGGGCCGGCATTCCAGCTCAGTGCCGGGGAAACGTTGTGGCCGCCGCAGCCTTCGGCGTCGCTGGCTGCCGCGGCAGTGAACAGCCGGTCATCGGAGACGCCCGGAATGTTAACGGTGAAACGCTCCTGGGCCTGGGCCGGCAGTTGTACGAAAAAGGCAACTGCAAGGGCCGCCAGCCAAGGGGTCAAAGAGGTCAATCGGGTCATTGCGGAGCACCTGGTGCGGGTGGGGCCAACGTCGGCTTGCGAACTATAGCCGCACCGTTCGCGCCGTGGCAGAGGGATTTGGCTGAACCTCGCGATCGGCCGCCCAGTCTTAATGGAAATGCCTGCCTGGAGAGCGATCATGGCCTTGCAACGCGTTGCCCAATTCGCCGATATACCGGAACACCGTGGTCTGGAAGTCGAGGTCGCGGGGACGAAAATCGTTCTGCTGCGGGTTGGCGATGAGTTGCGCGCCTACCAGGGCGAGTGCCCACATGCCGGGGCGCCGCTGGCGGAGGGAGCGCTGTGCAACGGGCGGCTGATTTGTCCGTGGCACAAAGCCGCGTACCGAATGGAAGATGGCGCCCTCTGCGAACCGCCTGCCCTCGACAGCCTCAAGCGTTACCCACTGCAAATGCGCGATGATCAGGTGTGGGTCGATGATCAACCGCTACCAGCCGCCAATACCCCACCCGCCGACGATGAGCGAACCTTCTTGATAGTCGGTGCGGGTGCCGCAGGGACAGCGGCTGCGGCTGCGCTGAGGGAAAAAGGCTTCGGTGGCCGAATCCAGCTGGTCGATCGCGAAGCAGAAGCGGGCTACGACCGGACGGTGTTGAGCAAGTTTGTGTTGTCCGCTGAAATGTCGCCGCAAGAAGTCCCGCCCCTGCGCGACGAGCACTTCTACCAAGAGCAGCGGATCGAGCGATTGACCGGCGAAGTAGCACGCCTGGACGCCGACAACCAGACTCTGGAGCTCACTAACGGACAGACCCTTGCCTACGACGCCGCCTTGCTCGCCACCGGAGGCACCCCCAATCCGCTCAAGCTGCCCGGCGCCGACCTGCCACAGGTCTTCGTCTTGCGCTCCAGAAATCAGGCGCAAGAGATCATGCAGTCGGCAAAACCCGGACAGAAAGCCGTGATCATCGGCGACAGTTTCATTGCCCTGGAGTGTGCAGGGGCCCTGCGTGAATACGGCCTGGACGTAACGATTCTGGCCCGCCATACAGTGCCCTTCGCCAGGCAGTTCGGCGACACTGTCGGCAAAGCCATTCGCGCCCGACATGAGGCCCACGGCGTGCGCTTTCATACCGACGGTGAAGCTGCCGGAATCGAAGGCAGCGAAAAAGTCGAAGCCGTGCTGCTGGACAACGGCCAGCGCTTACCCGCAGACCTGGTGCTGGCGGGGATTGGGGTGACTCCCGCGACCGAGGCATTTTCAGATCTGCCCAGAGCCGAAGATCAGTCTTTGCTGGTCGACGGCGGCATGCGCCTAACCGAGGGTCTATGGGCAGTCGGTGATATCGCGACCTTCCCGCTCAACGGCCAGCCCCACCGCATCGAGCACTGGCGCCTGGCCCAGCAACAGGCGCGCATCGCCGCCGCGAACATGCTCGGGGGTGCTGAGCATTACCTCGACGTCCCGTATTTCTGGACCTGGCATTTCGGCAAGAACTACGACTACCTCGGGCACGCTGAAACGTGGGACGAGGTGGAGTTCAAGGGCGACCCCTACCATCCGCCGTTTATTGGGCTGTTTGGTCAACACGGAGTGGTCGCGGCTGCGGTTGCGTGCGATGAAGAGCGGGCGATGGCGATGCTGGCGGAACGTATGAAACAGCCGTTGTCCCTGGATGAAGCCTGGCGACTGATTCGCGATGCTCATTGAATTAGTTGCTGCAACATTCCCCGTAGGAGCTGCCTGAGGCTGCGATCTTTTGACTTACAAGATCAAAAGATCGCAGCCTTCGGCAGCTCCTACGGGGTCAGCGGTTCATCCGCCAGCGCGGGAGCTTACTCGACGGGTGCCGGAGCGCTGATTTTGCTCATGATGAAGCCGACAAACTCTTCAACGGTCATCTTCTGGCCATTGAACTCCACCAGGTTGTTGGCGTAGTGCAGCTTGGTGACGATGTTGTTGCCATCGAGTTTGGCAAACTCGCTGCCCACCGCCATGCTGCCGAACATGTCCGCAGTGGCCGTGGCCTGGTCGGCGATCAGCTTGGCATCGGTCTGGCCATCGATTTGTGACTGCACGCTGAACAGGTCAACCAACATCGGCTTGGACACTTGCACGTTGAGGTCCAGCAGAGCGATCAGCTGCTGAGTCAACTGATCCGGCGGCAGGTCCATCGATTTCGGCTTGGTCAGGTCGAGCACCAGGTTGGCCTTGCTTTCGCCGTTGGCGGTTTTCAGCGAGAGGTTTTCCAGTGCAACCTGCGGCCCGGCGGCCAGCAGTTTTTCCAGGCCGGTTTTTACCTGGGCCTCTTCAGCCGGGGTCAGCACCAGCTCCGGCGCCGGCAAACCTGCCGCTGCTGCTTCAGCCGCGGCCTTTTCGTAAGGTTGCAGTTTGGTCTGGTAAACCTGCATCAACGACATGGTCGCCGGAATATCCAGGTTCTTCAGGCTCATGGCCATCTGCGCGGAGCCGATGGTCTTGCCGTTCAGCGACACCTCGCCCACCTTGTAATCGGCACGGCCTGAAGCGCTGGTGCCCGATTCTTCGGTCTGGTTCTTCATTTCAAACTTCTTCAGGCCCAATACTGACTGGCCGGCACCGAAGGTGGTCTTGTTGTCGGTCAGCTCGACGGTGTTTTCGCCGACGTAATACCCGTAGCTACCCTTGGTCAGGTTGCTGGCGAAGGTCAGGCCGCCGAGTTCGACTTTAACCGGCGTCAGGTCCTCAGCCACGGTCGTGAGGGTCAGGCTGTCCATGTAACCGTTGGCCTTGACCTTTTTCGCCTGGGCGCTGGCATCGACGTCGACGTTCAATCCGGAAAACTTCAGCTGGGACTTGTCGTCAAGGGCGACGTCCAGCGGCAGCAACTGGAGGTTACCGTTGGTGGATTTGTCGTAGCCGATGTTGACCACGCCGGTGAGCGGGGATTTGTCCTTGGCCGCGGCGAACCATTTGGCGGTGAGTGGGGTTTTTTCCAGTTCGTAGTGACTGGTGGCCATGACTGGCAGCCACTTCAGCGACACGAGGCGGGAGAATGGCAGAGGGCCGTGCTCGATGTGGTCGACGAACAGTAACTCCACCGGGGCTTCACCGAACATCTCGCCTTCACCCTTGAGGCGGTAATGCGCGGTGCTGCTGAATATGTTGCGCTCCAGCGATACCAGCTCCAGCGACGCGGTGCCGTTGGAACCTACCAGCGCGGCTTGCAGCTCCTTGTTGGCATCGGCGATCGAGGTATTGAGCACGCCCTCAAGCTTGGTGCCGGTGTACCAGGCACCCCCTGCGCTGATTGCACCGATTGCCACGACAATTCCCAGAAGCACGCCTGCTGATTTATTCATGAATTACCCGATCAATGTCCGTTGTTTGAAGGTGTGTCGTCTTCCCTGAACCCGTGACGGGTTACGGACACGACTAAGCTGAAAGTGCGATGGAGATTAGCACCGGGCGCACTGGGTGGCCCAATGATTAAAGGTTAAAGAGTGTCCATGGGACTGTGCAGGGGGGGGAGAGTTTCGGCGCACATTAGATTGCCTTCGCGAGCAAGCTCGCTCCCACAGGTTCAAAGCGGTCGCTGTGGGAGCGGGCTTGCTCTGGGCGGCTTTCCGACGAAGGCGTTGGTCCGGCCACCACTGAATCAGGAATACTGCACTTCAATTTCATCGAGCTGATGGTCAAAACTCTTCAGCCGCGCGGTCCAGGTATACACCAGCACCTCAAAATCCCGATTGATCACCGCCCCACCCGTCACCTCCGCGCGCGGGTCGCAGAAGTCCAGCTGGTAACGCTCCCGGGCCATGGCGGTGGCGACATCGGAGAGCTCGCGGGCGTTGCTTAGCCAATGCCGCTCCTCGTCCGACACCTGCTTGTCCAGTGCCAGGCACTGCTTCTTCAAGGTTTCCAGGCTTTTTTCCAGCGGCGTGCCGGTCAGCTCGCCCATGACTTCCTGGAAAGTGCGGCCGGGTTGCCAGTAGCTGCCCCAGAAATAGCGGTCGAACACGGTTTCAACCCGGCGCAAAGCCACCTTGGTGTCCCAGATGAGCACCAGTGTCTTGCCTTGTTCGAGGTGTTTTTTCTTGATACGGGCGCCCTGAACAGAAGCCCAGGCGACCACCACAATCGACAGCACGGCGATCAGGGCCGAGGCACTGTCGAGAAATATCAGGGCCTTGTCGATCTGGTGGGCCAGCATGATGCCGTAGAAATAGGTGGCTGACAGCAGGACCAGTGCGGCTATAGCGCACCAGAAGCCGGGAGCATAAGGGTTTTTCATTATTTTAGTCCCCATGACCAACGCGAGCCTTGATCAGTGGACTGGCGTGGCTCGTGGCGCGTCAGCCCAACAAATCAAAGCATAGCAACGGCCTCAGGGTTTGCTGGAGTTCGAACCTTGCGTTCGTCCGCTTTCCCATCCGCCGCCCAGCGCCAGGAACAAATCGATCTGGCTCATGGCAACCTGGGTGTTCGCGGCGGCCAACTGCGCCCGTACGTCGGTGTAGGTCCGGGTGGCTTGCAGGTCCGCGAGGAACGACGCCCGGCCGGCCTGGAAGAAGCGGTGGGTCTGGTCTGCTGCCTGTTGCGCCGATTGTTCCGCCTCGGCCAGCGCATCGCGACGTTGCAGCAACGCGGAGTATTGGGCCAGGCCGGTCTGGGTTTCGCGAATGGCGTTGAGCACTACCCCATCGAAATGCGCCAGAGCGCCCTGGGTGGTCGCTTCGGCCTCACGAATGCGCGCCCGCGAGCCGTTGGACGGTACGGTCCAGCTCAGTAACGGGCCGAAGCCCCAGCGATTGGTCGCCGGCTTGCCGAGGTTTTCCAGGATGCCGACGGTTCCAACCGACGCGCCGATGCTGATGTCCGGGTACAGCTCGCCCGTGGCGATGCCAATGCCGGCGGTGGAGGCCGCGAGTCGCCGCTCGGCCTGCCGCACGTCGGGGCGGCGCTTGAGCAACGTGGCACCGTCACCCACAGGTAACAGTTGGGTAATTTTTGGCAGCTCGGCGCAAGTCGCCGTCCCGGCGGGCAATTGATCCACTGGCTGGGCGAGTAGCATCGACAGGCGGAACAAGCCCGCCTGACGGGCCGCCTCGTAGCGCGGCATTTCGGCACGCAGGGATTTGAATTGGGTTTGCGAGCGGGTCACCTGGGTTTCATCACCGCGTCCCGCATCGCGCAGCCGCTGTACCAGCGTGGTGCCCTGGGCTTGCAGATCCAGGGAATGCTGGGCGATTTCCTGCTCTTCGTTGGCCGCGCACACCTGGGTGTAGGCCCGCACCACATCGGCCACCAGGGTGATTCGTGCAGTATCGGCTGCCGCTTGAGTCGCGTCGGCATTGGCCTTCGCCGCCTCGATACCGCGCTGCAAGGTGCCGAACAGGTCGAATTGGTAGGAGGTGGTGATGCCAATATCGCCCACATTGGCCACCGGCACCTTGTCCGCCAGCAGGAATGCTTCGCCGGACTCCTGCAAACGCTGGGCGCCTATTTTCACACCGCCGCTCCAGCCGCCTGCCGCTTGCGCTTCGTCGACCTGTGCCCGGGCCCGGGAAATGTTCGCCGCTGCCACTCGCAGATCGGTGTTGGTGACCATGGCCTGCTGCACCAGTTGATCCAGGCGCGGATCCTGGTACAACCGCCACCAATCACCGGGCACGGGCGCGGAAACGACGTTCTTGTCGTTCACCGCCAGTTCGCCCTGCAAATCATCACGGTGCAGGGCGGCTTCGTCCGGCAGGTGGTAATCCGGCCCGACCACCTGGCAGGCCGACAGCAACATGCCCAGGCCGATCACCGCCAAACCCGAAGCCTTGCTCATTGCGCGGGCTCCTGTTGCTGATCCTCGATGATCGATACGGTGGCGGTACGCCCGGCGATCATGCGGAAGTCCGCAGGCACGTCATCGAAAGCAATGCGCACCGGAATCCGCTGGGCCAACCGTACCCAGCTGAATGCCGGGTTGACGTTGGGCAGCAGGTTACTGCCGCTGCTGCGGTCGCGGTCTTCGATACCGGCAACGATACTTTCGACATGCCCACGCAATCGCGAGCGGTCACCCACCACCCGGATATCGACGCTCTGGCCGACGTGAATACCGTCGAGCTTGGTCTCTTCGAAATAGCCGTCAATGTGGAACGAGTTGCTGTCCACCACCGACAACACCGGGCGCCCGGCGGTTACGAATTCCTGATGGCGTGGCGCCCGGTCGTTGACGTAGCCGTCCACCGGGCTGCGGATGGTTGAGCGATCCAGGTTGAGCTGGGCACTGTCCACCGCCACCTGGGCTTCCATCAACGCGACTTCGGCGCGGGCGACCCGGGACTGGCTTTCTTCCAGTTGCTCGCCCGGCACCAGGTTGCCCAGGCCACGGTTACGTTTGTGCTCGCGCTGCGCCTGCGCCAGGGTTTCCTGACGATCAGCCACGGCGGCCCTGGCCTGGCGCAACGCGAGTTTGAAGCGGTCCTGGTCGATGCTGAACAGCACCTGGCCACGCTTGACCAGCTGGTTGTCGCGCACTTCAACGGTCTGGATCAGCCCGGACACGTCCGGCGCGATCTGCACGATGTCGGCACGGATGTGCCCGTCCCGGGTCCATGGGGCGAACATGTAGTACATCACCATGCGCCAGACGACGACGACGGCGAAGGTCACGATCAGCAGGGTCAGCACCACGCGACCGAGGGTCAAAAAAGGTTTTTTCATGTCATCAGGTATCGACTGAGTGAGTCCACGGCGCCAAGTAGCAAGGCGTAGAGAGCCACGTTGAACAATGCCCGGTGCCAGACCAGACGGTAAAAGTGCAGACGCGTCAGCAGCCCGTGCACCAGCAGGAAAATCACGTAAGTAATGCCCATCAGCACCAGCAGCGTGGGCAGGAAAACACCGCTGATATCCAGATCACCGATCATAAAGGCGCTCCATCGATGCCATGGGGAAGCGGTTCTTCGAGTTCGCCCGTGCCGACAAATTCCACCCCCGGCAACAGTGCCAGGCGTAGCCCGCTCAGGGCGTGGAGCAAGTGCAGGCGCGCCCCTTCGTCACACTCGGTGGTGAGCGCACGGCGGGTACGATCGAGCGTCATCTGCAGGGCCGTCGGCGCGGGCAAGCGTTCGTCCGCCTTGAGGCAGGCCTTGAAGTAGGCGCCAACTTCCGCCACTACCTGGTGCAGCAGCGTCTGCGGAACGCCTGTGACCCGTGGCGTGTAGGCCAGCAAGTCGAGCAGGTTCAACGCCACGCGCACTTCGCGCAGGGCAATGCCGGTGTCCTGGCCGGTCATCGCCAGCCGCGGCAGGTGCTGCATGAGGCGATCGAGCATCTGCACGCCCAGGTGCCGATGTTCGGACAGGGTCGCCGGCTCGGTGAGGCTGACAATGTCGCGCCAGCTGAACCGGGTCAGGCGCTTGGCTGCCAGTTCCGCGCCGAATGGGCGGGCAATCAGGGTCCAGACGAACGCGAATAGCAGCCCGACCGGGCCGGCCAGATTGGAGTTGGCGAAGCTCAGGAAATCCGCGTCATAGGCTCCCTGGATACTGATGAACGACGAGGTGTTAACCAGCGTCAGCAACATGCCCAGGTAGAACTGCGGCTTGACCGTCAGGGTGCCAATGCAAATGAACGGGACCGCGAACGCCAGCACCAGCATCGGAAAGTCATGCAGGTTGGGCAGGACCAGAAACAGGTACAGGCTGGCGAACACCACCGACATCGCCGTCCAGAAGAAAAACCGGTAAATCTGCGGCGCCGGGTCGTCCATCGAGGCGAAGAAGCTGCACGCCACGGCCGCGAGAATCACTGCAGCGCCGCCGTCAGTCCAGCCGAGCAGGATCCACAGCACCGACGCCACGATGATCGCAGTGACCGTCGATGCCGCCGAATACAACATCAGCCCACGATCCAGGAACGGCGAGAGCCGGCCCAGGCGCCAGTGCCGATACACTGCGCGCCAGCTGTCCTGGCTTTCGCACTCAATGGCATGCTGCAGGCTGCGGCAGTCCTGCCACAGGTCGATCCATTCACCTAGGCGATAGATGGCATTGGAGAACAACAGTTGCCTGCGATCATCCAGCGCCTCGGCGCCAGGTTGCAGGGCTTCGAGTTGGTTTTTCAGGGCCTGCCAGCGATGCAGGTCGGCGTCCTTGTGTTCGAGCCATTGGGTGGTGGCCGCCAGCAACGGGGCAAATTTCTCCACCAGCTCGGGAGTACGCCGCTCCAGGGCATACAGCGCATCGTCCAGGGCATCAATCACGGGAAGCAGATGAATCATCCGCCCACGCAGCTCTTTGGTATTGCGCACGGTTTGTGGCCGGGCTCCCTCGTGGGGCAACTGGCCGATCATCAGTTCCAGGGTGTTGAAGGTCGCGACCATCGAGGCCCGCAGGGCGCTGACTTCATCGGGCTGCACCTGGCGATTGAGAAACCGCAGGCTGTAAGTCGAAGCGTCGGTAAACCATTTCCCCACCGAGTCGTTGAACACCGGCGCCAGCCGGCGCGGCCAGAACATCGCGCCAACCACCGCAGCTACTGCGATACCGAGGAAAATTTCCTCCGTACGCGCTTCGGCCACATCCCACACCGCCAACGGGTTATCCACCACCGGCAAGGCAATCAGCGGCAAGGTGTAGCCAGCGAGCATCAAGGCATAGCTGTTGGCAGTACGCAGGTGCAGGGACAGAAACAGCAACGTCCCGGTCCATAGCGCGATCACCACCACCAGTACGTAAGGGCTTTGCACGAACATCGGCACGAAGAAAACCGCTGCCATGGCGCCTAGAAAAGTCCCGACCGCACGGTACAGCGCCTTGGAACTGGTGGGGCCGACAAAAGGGCTGGAGACGATATATACCGTGGCCATCGCCCAATATGGACGGGGCATTTGCATGAGCATGGCGATGTAGAGCGCGATCATGGAGGCGGCAAACGTGCGAACCCCGTAGAACCAGTCCCGCGCAGGGGGCATGCCGGTAAAAAATCCGCTCACGAGCCAGTCACCGACGGCGCGTTCGCCGCTTCGAACGCCCGAAGCACCCGCAACGTGGCTTCCAGGTCACTCTGGTCGATGCCTTCGAGCACTTCATGACGCAAGCGGACCAACTCGGCTTCAACCGCCTGCACCAGCTCCCGCCCGGTTTCAGTCAGGCTCAGGCACTTGGCCCGGCGATCATGGGCATCTTCGGTACGCCGTACATAGCCGGAATGACAAAGCTGATCGAGCAAGCGCACCAGCGAAGGGCTTTCCATCCCCGCCGCCTGCGCCACCGTCACCTGACGCACACCCTCACCCAAACGCCCGATCATCAAGAGCGGGACGGCGCAGGCTTCGGAAATTCCATAATTGACCAGCGTGGTCTGGCAGATTTTGCGCCAGTGCCTGGCGGCTACCACCATGGCACTGCTGATGTTCATTTGGAGGGCGTCGAGGTTCTTCGGCACGAGACAATGCACACACTGTTAGTTTGCTAACTATCAATATCGCATTTGCGGGGAATGCTGGTCAAGTTTTGAAACAATTTGGCTGCGTTCAGCGTTTTCGAGCTCGCTCGTAGCCTTCGCTGCGCTCGCGCTTACCTACCGCCACAACTGAAACGACTACACGCTCATCCACTACTTGATAAACCAGACGATATCCCGATGCCTTCAGTTTTATCTTGTAGCAGTCAGACATTCCATGCAGTAGGTCCGAAGGTATTCGAGGCACCTCTAATCTTTCTGCCAGCTTTTGCTTGAATTGCTCGCGCAATGTGTGTCCCAGCTTGTCCCACTCCCTGCGGGCAGATGGCAGAAACTCGAGCTTATAAGTCATCCAGCGTTACCGGCACCGGTGTCTCATGAAGACGCGAGCGAACGATTTCTGCCAACTCGAGATCGTCGAGGCGTTCAACCATGCGTTCGAAAACATCCGCGGGAACCATGTAACCCATGACGCGATTATGATTGAGCACTGCGACAGGACCACCCAATGAGCCGTTCAGAACGGCTGAAGGATTTTTCTTCAACTCTGAAACACTGACAGCCATATCGGCTAGAACATTTTGCATAATTAAGACCTCTTTTAGGTCTTAATTCTGGTCTTTTTTCTGACGGCCAGCAACCCTGGAGTAACTTTTCTCTGCCTGTTAAGCGCCCCTTCCCTTTCTCAACAACACATTCAACTGGTCAACCACCTCCGCCCAGTCCGCATCATCCAGAATTTCGTCCCGCAGGAACGTTGCCTGGCTCTGGGTCCAGAAGAATGCGTCCGCCAGGTGCAGTTCCGGCTTGAGCGGCGAGTGGGTGGCGATGAACTGGTCGATGCTGACCGGATCGTCGGCCAGCCCCAGCTGCTTGAACAGAGAGGGCAAGCTATGTGTTGGGGATTCCATGTCAGGCTTCCTATGGTGATCAAGAAGTAATCGCGAGCAGACTCGTCCCCACAGTTGAGCGCATTTTCCCTGCGGGAGCGAGCCTGCTCGCGAATAGAGGTCGCTGACGCCGCAGAATTCAATCACTCACCTCGACTACCTGCGCGTGCGGCACCATTTTCAAGTACTGCGGCACACTCATGTGCAGCAGGTTGTTGTGATTACCCGCCTCCAGGTAGATGTCTTTTTGCCGCGTCAGCAACGGGTCGATGACCATGTCCAGGCCGTAGGACTCACCCAGCGCCGGCACCGCTCCGCGTTCGCAGTCATTGAACAGGTGCGCCAGGTTGCTTTCACGAGTGATCTGCCACTCCCCGCTGCCGCGGACCTTGCTCAAGTCCAGGTGCCGACTGGCCGGCAGGACGGCCATCAGGTAACGCCCATGGTGATCATCCAGGATCACCGACTTGGCCACTCGTTCGGCCGGAATACCGGCGACACGCGCGGTTTCCAGGCTGCTGGCCGAGTGAGGGTGACTGACGATGTCAAATTCGCAGTTGGCCTTTTCCAGGCTGCTCTGCACAGTTTTTGCCATACGCATGATGCACCTCGGTGTCCGCATGGATTACCCGCGGACGATGGTTAAACCCATTGGCTCCATTACAAAAGTCTAGGCCCGCCAAGGCGATCGCGGGGGAAATCCGCCCATCGGGCCAGTGTGCCGATTGATCAAAATTCATACAGTCGAGCCCTCGACTAGACTGAATACAGAGCCACTGGATGACGCTCCCGGAGGGTCACGTGAACACCCGTTGTTGTGCGACTGCATTATTCCTGGCGCTGAGCGGATCGGCTTTCGCGGCGGACCCGGTCGTGCTGCTGGGCGCCAACCCGATCGGCGTTTGGCTGATTATCTTCGGCCTTGGTTTCCTGATCGCTGAAGCAGCCCTGCCTAATTATGGGGTCATGGGCCTGGGCGGCATCGTGATGTTCGTAATTGGCGCGGTGATCCTGACCAATACCGAAGTCCCGGTACCAATGATGCTCGGCCTGGGGCTGGTCAGCGGGTTGCTGCTGGTCTTCCTGCTGGTGCGCGCCCTCAAAACCCGACCGCGCCACACCGTCAGCGGTGATGCCGGGCTGGTTGGCAGCGTGACTGCGATCACCGCCCTGCAGTCCGGCAGCAGCTTGACCGGCTGGGTTCACCTGCAAGGTGAACAGTGGCAAGTCCAAAGCGCCACGCCACTGCAACCCGGACAGCGGGTGCGCGTGGTGGCGCGCAAGGGACTAATGCTGCAAGTCGCCGCAGCTGATACTTCGCCGCCAGGAGAATAGCCATGGGTATGCAACTGGGTTTTGCCGCGCTCTTGCTGTTGCTGATCGCACTGGCGGGGTCGACCTTTCGCATCCTGCGAGAATACGAGCGCGCAGTGGTATTCCAGCTCGGTCGCTTCTGGCAAGTCAAAGGGCCAGGCCTGATCCTGCTGATTCCGGTGGTCCAGCAGATGGTCCGAGTTGATCTGCGCACCGTGGTACTGGATGTGCCGTCCCAGGACGTGATCACTCGCGACAACGTCTCGGTCAAGGTCAACGCCGTGCTGTACTTCCGCGTCCTCGATCCGCAGAAGGCCATAATACAGGTGGAAGACTTCCTGATGGCCACCAGCCAACTGGCACAAACCACCTTGCGCGCAGTGCTGGGCAAGCACGAGCTTGACGAACTCCTCGCCGAGCGCGAGCGCCTGAACATCGACATCCAGCAAGTCCTGGACGCCCAGACGGATGCCTGGGGCATCAAGGTCGCCAACGTCGAGATCAAGCACGTCGACCTCAACGAATCGATGGTCCGCGCCATTGCCAAACAAGCCGAAGCCGAACGCGAGCGCCGGGCCAAAGTCATCCACGCCGAAGGCGAACTGCAGGCCTCGGAAAAACTCATGCAGGCCGCCGAAATGCTCGGCCGTCAACCTGGGGCGATGCAGTTGAGGTATATGCAGACGTTGAGTTCGATTGCGGGGGACAAGAGTTCGACGATTGTGTTTCCGCTGCCGATTGAGTTGCTCAAGGGAATGGCGGATTTGTCTGGGAAGGGTTGAAGAGCCGGCCTCGGCAGATGCGGTTCCCTCGGGAGTGGGCTTGCTTGCGAAAGCGGTGCCTTAGTCAGCATGGATACTGAATGTGACGGCATCTTTCGCGGGCAAGCCCGCTCCCACAGGGATTTGTGGTGTCGATTCGAGTTGAGTCGTTCGAGCTCCCACAGTTTCTGCAATTTGCCTTACCAATCGTAAGTCAGGCTCGACACCACAGTCCGGCCATCGCCGTAGTAGCAATCCCACTCACTGACGCAACTGGCGACGTATTCCTTGTCCGTCAGGTTCTTTACGTTCAGCGCCAGCTTCACGCCTTTGAGGCGAAATGCCGAGGTGCCGAGGTCGTAAGTCAGGCTGGCGTCGTACACGGTGTAGGACGGGATCTGGAATGCGCCTTCGTAGTCATCGCCATAACTGCCGCGGGCATAACGCGCACCCAGGCCGGCGCCCAATCCTGACAAGGGTGTATCGCCGAGCAAGGTGTAGTTGACCCAGAGCGCGGCTGTCAGCGGTGGATTGCCCGCCGGGTGGCGACCTTTGCGGCCGTCGTTGTCCTTGGTGTACTTGATGTCGTTGCGCGACGCCGAAGCGATCACGTCCAGTGCCTCGGTCAGCTCTGCCTTGGCTTCGAGCTCGATGCCTTTGGAGCGTATGGCGCCGCTCTGGTTGCTGAACCCGGGGTTGCCGAGATCGGTGGTCAGGATGTTTTCCTGTTCCAGCTCATAAGCGGAAATCTGCACGAAGCTGTTCTGCCCCGGTGGCTGGTATTTCACGCCCGCCTCGTACTGCTTGCCGGTGGAAGGGTCGAACGCTTTGCCCTGGACGTTGGTGCCAGTGAGCGGCAGGAACGATTCCGAGTAGCTGATAAAGGGTGCCAAGCCGTTATCGAACAGGTAGACGATGCCGCCGCGGCCGGTGAATTTCTCATCCTTGCTGCTGGTGTGAGCGCCGCTGAGCGGTTGCTTGTTATCGGTCTCGGCCCAGTCGTAACGACCGCCGAGGACGAAGATCCACTGGTCGAGCTTGATCTGATCCTGGGCGTATAAACCGGTCTGGGTGATGGTGTTGTCCCAGCGATAGTTGTTGCCGAAATTCAACGGCTGGCCATAGGTCGGCGTGAACAAGGCGATGATCGGCGGGTTGTAGTCGTACAGGCCGTCGAACTTTGAATTGAAGTGGTAGTAATCAAGGCCGACGATTGCGGTATGGCTGAATGGACCGGTATCGAATTCGGCCTGGGCGATGTTATCCACACCGAAGACTTTGTTGTCCTGTTGCCAGTCCACGCCGTAGCGGGTCTGGTAACGCTGGTCGTTCTGCCCGGTGATGGGGTTGGTGACGAACCGGTAACCGTGCAGCGGCGCGGTGTAGTGGTCGTTGACACGGGCGTAGCGCGCATTCTGCTTCAAGGTCCAGACGTCGTTCAGGCGGTGGGAAAACTCGTAGCCGAACGCGTACTGCTCACGGTGGTAGTCGTTGACGCCGGGCTCACCGAGGAACAGGTCGCGGTCGATCTTGCCGTTGGGGTTGTCGAACAGCGTGCCGACTGCTGGCAAGCCCTGGGCCTCGGGCACGCCTTTGTCTTTCTGGTACTGGGCGAACACTGTCAGGCTGGTGTCTTCACTCGGCCGCCAGGTGAAACTGGGCGCGATGAACTGGCGCCGTTCTTCGACGTAATCGATTTCGTCATTGCTGTCGTTGGCCAGGGCGGTCAGGCGATAGAGGAACTTGCCCTCGTCATCCAGCGGGCCACCGAGGTCGATGGCCGCACTCTTATGGTCATAGCTGCCGGCCTCGAATTTGATTTGATGCAGGGGCGTTTCGGTCGGGCGCTTGCTGACCAGATTGACGATACCGCCTGGCTGATTCTGCCCATACAGCACCGACGCCGGGCCCTTGAGCACCTCGATCCGCTCGAGCGAGTAAGGCTCGATCTGCAGCGCACCACCGGTACTGCCGCCGCCATAGGGCAGGTGCAGGCCATCGAGGTACAACGGTGTAGGCGAGAACCCGCGCGAGGTCGGCTCATCGAAAATCTTCACCCGGTCAGAGAACCCCCCGCCCGTGATGCCCGGCGTATAGCGCAGGGCTTCGGTGACACTTTGCGCGCTGCGAGAGTTGATCTCGGCGGCGGTGACGACGTTGATGGTTTGCGGAATTTCTACCAGCGCCGCATCGGTCTTGGTCCCGGTGGCACTGCGCTTGGCAACGATGCCAGCGACCGGGCCCCAGGCATTTTCCAGCGCCTCGGTGGCATTCACCTGGGTAACGCCCAGTTGTAGCGGACCGTCTTGCGCGACGGCTTGCAACGACCAGCCGCCCTGAGCGTAAACGGCCTGCAAGCCACTGCCTGCCAGCACGCGCTCAAGACCTCGCGCCACATCGAACCGCCCCTGCAACCCGGTGCTGCGCTTGCCCGAGGTGAGCTGAGCGTCCACCGACAGTAGAATCCCCGCCTGACTGGCAAAACGATTCAGGACCTGATCGAGATTGCCGGCGCCGATGCTGTACTGGCGCACCTGGCTGACGCTTGCCTCTTCAGCCCAAGACAGGGACGGCAGCATCGGTGTAGTGGCCAGCAGGGTGGCGAACACGCCGCGGCGCATTACACCATTCAAAGGAAAAATCTTCTGTGTCGGGCGGTGTGGCATTCCGGAACTCCCCATGAGAATGCTTCTTGATTTGCTTTCAAGAGGTATCCCGAACGGGGGATGAAAACCGACAAGCATTTGGTTAATTTATTTTTTCAGCATCAGGCGCGACGTTTTACCGTCACCCAGTAACGGGTCACGGACTCGACATGCACCGGCAACGTGCGCTCGAGGGCGGCCAGCACCGCGTCGGTGTCATCGAGCGGGAACACCCCGGTCAACAGCAGCTGGGAGGCCGCCTCGTCGCAACGAATCCAGCCCGGTCGATAACGCGCCAGCTCGGCCAGGAAACGCCCCAGCGGTTGCCGCTCGGCCACCAGCCGGCCCTGGCTCCAGCTGCTGTCATCCGGATTTGCAGGTTGCTTGTGGCCCGCACCGTCGCTGCTGAACCAGAGGCTGTCGCCGGCATTCATGTGTGCGGTGGCGCCATGGCGCGGGCCGATGCGCAATTGGCCTTCGTACAGTTCAACTCGCGCCCCGTCGTCCATTTCACGCACCGAGAAGCGGGTCCCCAGCGCCTGGACATCGCCGCTGGCGGTTTCCACGATCAATGGGCGGATCGGATCGTGCCCACTGCTGAGCAGGATTTCGCCGCTGAGCAAGCGAATACGGCGCTCCTGCGCGGTGAAGCGCAGGTCGACTGCCGTGTTGCTATTGAGGTCGAGCCGGGTGCCATCGCTCAGGGTCATGTGCCTGATTTCACCGGTCGCCGTGCGGTGCTCAGCGAACGTCGAGCGCCAGGACACCTGGTTTTGCAGGAGATATCCGCTGCCGCCAGCCACCAGCAACAGGCCGAGCATTTTCAGCGCTGCCCGGCGCTGCGGATCGGGACTGTCTCGCAGCACCGCCCGAGCGCACCCTGCAGGTACCGCGCCGAAGGTTTCCTGCAGCTGCTGCAATCGCTGCCAGGCGCGCCGATGCTCAGGATGGGCGTGCTGCCAGTTGGAGAATGCCTTGCGTTGGTCCGCATCCAGTTCGCCGCCCCAATGCAGCATCAGCCATTCACTGGCCTGCTCGACGATCGCGGTATCGATCGGAGCATCAAGCGCACGGCTCATGATTCGTAGACCAACTGGTAGCAGGCAAGGATCGCCCGGGTCATGTACTTCTGCACCGAGCTGACGGTCACCCCGAGCCGCTCGGCAATCTGCGCATAGCTCAGGCCTTCGAATTGCGACAGCAGGAATGCCTGGCGTACGTTGTCCGGCATACGGTCGAGCATCGCGTCGATCTGGGTCAGGGTTTCGAGGATCAGGGCGCGAGTCTCCAGGGACGGCGACTCAGGCTCCGGCAGATGCGCGATGCTTTCCAGATAGGCGCGCTCGATCCGCAGCCGCCGCCACTGGTCGATCACCAGGTTGCGGGCAATCTGCGTCAGATAGCTGCGGCTCTCCAGCGGGCCGGGCAGGCGCCCGGATACCAGCAGGCGCAAAAACGTATCCTGGGCCACATCTGCCGCATGCTCACGATCACCCAGGCGCTTGCGCAGCCAGCCCTGCAACCAGCCATGGTTATCGCGGTAAAGACGATGGAGAGAGTCGTTGCCGTCAGTTGCTGCGTCCATGGGTGGTCTACGCGTGTGATTGATAGCAATTATCATTACACTTTACGCAGCAACTGGCAAAACGACATTGATTAACGGCTAACTGTGGCTGCCTCAAGCGGATACACCGACTCCCATCCCCCACCCAACGCCTTGTACAAGCCAACCATCGCCAACGACACCCCGGTCGAGCTCTCTACCCACTGTTCCTGGGTCGCCAGCAGTTCGCCTTGTACGGTGAGTACGTTGACGAAATCGACAACGCCCTCGACGTATTGCCGTTGCGCGGTGGTCAGTGCGATCTGGTTCTGGCGCACGGCTTCGGCCAGGCTGTCGCGACGCCGCTGGCTGGCATTGTAGGCGCTCATCTGATCATCGATTTCGTGCCACGCGCGCAGGACAGTTTGCTGATAGGCGATAGCCGCTTCCTGTTGCTGGGCTTCGCGCAGGTTGAGCACGCCGCGCAGGCGACCGCCGTCGAACAAGGGCAGGCTGAACTGCGGACCGATGCCGAATGCGCGAGAACCCCAGCTTCCGAAATCACTCAACTGCATCGCTTGGGAGCCGACGTTGCCTGACAAGGTAATCCGTGGATAAAAATCGCCTTTGGCCACGCCAATACTCGCGGTGGCGGCGTGCAGGCGTGCTTCGGCCTGACGGATATCCGGTCGTCGCTCGGCCAGTTGCGAAGGCAAGCCAATGGCGATCTGGCTTGGGCTCTGCGGTACCGGTGCATCGGCGGCCAATTCAGCGGACAGCGCATGGGGCGGTTCCCCCATCAACAGGCTCAACGCGTTGATCAACTGCGACTGGCGTTGCTCAAGCGCCGGCAGGCGCGACTCGATGGCGGACACTTGCGCAGCGGCTTCGGCGACGTCCAGGTCCGTGGCGACGCCGTCGGCCAGGCGCAGCTGTGACAGCTTGAGGCTGTGCCGGGCGACGTCGAGGTTTTGTTCGGTGACTGCTCGTGTGCCTTGTACTCCGCGCAGCTGGATGTAGTCCCGGGCGGTTTCGGCGAGCACCGACAGCAGTACCCCGCGACGATCATTTTCGGCGACTTCGAGGGTGGCATCGGCAGCCTCGGTCTCGCGCCGCACCCGGCCCCAGAAATCCAGCTCCCAGGACGCCGAGAAGCCGGCGTCCCACAAATTGAAGGCCGAGTCACCGTTGTTGCCCGAAGGGTCGTTCAAGCCTTCGCCGCTGTTGCGTTTACGCCCATAGCTGCCGGTGGCGGCGGTGTTGGGGTAACGGTCGGCGGTGATCACCTGGCGTGCTGCGCGGCTTTGCTGCAGGCGACTGCTGGCGAGTTTGAGGTCCAGGTTGTCGGTCAGGGCACGCTGGGTGAGCGCTGAAAGTTTGGGATCGTTGAAGACTTCCCACCAGCGCTCGTCCATGTTTTCGGCGACCGCCTGACTCGCGGCCGCCTTGGTGGGCTGCGACCAGTCGGCCATTTGCTGTACCTGGGGTTTCTGGAAGTCGGGGCCGACCGTGCAGGCTGAGAGGCTTATTACCAGTAAGGCACAGAGGGTGAGTTTTGGCTTGCGGCCTCTTCGCGGGCAAGCCCGCTCCCACAGGTGATCAGAGTCCAGGCAAAACGTGGGGGAATGAATCAGGCCCCTTGTGGGAGCGGGCTTGCTCGCGGAGGCGCCGGCCCAATCAACCAATCCTTTCATCGTTGCGCCACCTCATGCTTATCGGTCGCGGCAGTGTCGATACTCGCCTCCACCGACATGCCAACTCGCAGCCGCTCGGCCGACGGCTGCCCTGGATCAAGCACAATCTTCACCGGAATCCGCTGTACCACCTTGGTGAAGTTACCCGTCGCGTTGTCCGGCTTGATCGAGGCAAACGTCACCCCGGTGGCCGGTGCAATACTTTCGACACGCCCCGTCAGCGCTTCGCCGTCCAGGCTGTCCACGCGTACCTGGACCTGCTGCCCGGGCCGCACGTCGGCCAATTGGGTCTCCTGAAAGTTGGCCACCACATAAGCCTGCGCCAGCGGCACCACTGCGAGGATTTTGCTGCCGGGCGTGACGTACGCGCCGACTCGCACTGCGCGCTCGCCAACCATGCCGTCCTGGGGCGCAACGATGCGTGTGTACGACAGCTCAAAACTGGCAATTTCCAACGCAGCCTGTGCACGCTTGAGGCCACCTTCAGCCGCATCCCGCTGGGCGATGAGGATGTCCACCTGCTTGCGCTCTGCGGCCAATACAGCCGTGACATTGGCCAGCTTCGCCGACGCCTGGTCGATGCGAGTGCGGGCTTGCTGTGCGTTCTGTACCGTGCCGGCACCGACGCCAGCGAGGTGGTTGTAGCGGTTCAGTTCATGTTCGGCGAAGTCCCTTTCTGCCTTGGCCGATACCACGCTCGCTTGCGCCTGGGCGATCACGGAGGCCTGGCGCTCCAGCGTTGCCCGCACATTCTGCAATTGAGCCCTGGCGACCAGCGTTTCCGCGTCGGCGGCCTGGGCGGCTGCGCGCAGGTCCCGGTCATCGATCAGCGCCAGCAACTGCCCGGCCTTCACCTGCTGGTTGTCTTCCACCAGCACTTCCTTGATGAACCCGGCAACACGCGGGACCACCAGGGTGAAGTCCGCAGAAACGAAAGCATCATTGGTGGTCTGGTGTGTACGTTTGCCGAACAAACCGGGTGCCAGCAGGTAAATCAATACGCCGAGCGTAACCACCGCCGCGATGCCGACGGCCGCTTTTTTCCTGGAGAGAGTCGTCATAAAAACCTTCTGTTTCGTGGAGCGTTCAAGTCGGGGCCCGGGGCGGATAGATCCGCGTTGGCATCCAGAAAATCAGCAGGATCAGCGCCAATGCGACGCCGGCCATGCACAGGTAGAGATCCGATGCGGTGAGCACGACGACCTGTTGGTGCAAACGGTGAGCGAGGCCGGGGCTGTCACTGTCCGCCAGGGGCGAATTGCCGAGACGGTCGACCAGCATGGTCGAGTGAAAATGTTGTCTTGCGGTGGTCAGCGCCTCAATCACGCCGGTGGCGATCACCGCCGACAGGCCCTTGACCGTGTTGAACCAGGCGGAGGCGAACGGCCCTTCCATCGGGCTGATACTGCCGGTGGACAGCATCAACAACGGCAGCACCGACATGGGCTGGCCGAAAATCTGCAGCAGTTGCAGCGGGTAGAAATCGTCGCGAATCCACACCGACGTCAGCTGCGAGCCCCCGATGCATGACAGCACCAACATGCCGAGGCCAATCCCCAGCACCCATCGACAATCGACCCAGCGCAGGTTGCACAAGGCCGCCACCAGTGGCAGCGCGATCAACTGTGGCAGTGCTGCCAACAAGGTGATTGGCGCGGTCTGGATCGGGCGATAACCCTGGACCTGCGCCAGATAGCTGGACGGAATAATGATCACCGCCAGCAGGATCACCAGCACCCCGGCCAGGGTGAGCAACGCGAAGGCCAGGTTACGGATACCCAGCATCTGCATCTTGAAAAACGGTATCGGTTGCGACCATTCGTTGATCAGGAACAGCACTAGCAGCAGCAACCCGCCGCCGAGCAACGTGCAGATCAGGCTCGACTCGAACCAGTCCAGGCGATTGCCCTGCAGGATGCCGATCACCAGCATGCAGATCGCCGGGAATCCCAACAGCAAACCGCGCCAGTTGAACTGTTTGCAGCGCTCAAGGCGCAGCGGATCCTGGGGCAAACCGTAAGCCACCGCGGCCATGGCGATCAGGCACGGCACGACGATTTGCCAGAAGGTCCACTGCCAGCCGACGTACTCGGTCCACAGCCCGGCCAGCGGAGTGCCGAGGCCGGGACCAAAAGTGGCTGTCAATGCATACCCTGCCAGCCCATAGAGCTTCACGTCGGCCGGCAGGAAGCGCAGCGCGACCGTCATCAGCATCGGCGGCAACGCTCCCCCCGCCAGGCCTTGCAAAGTGCGCATCAGCAGCAGGCTTTCGTAGTTCGGGGCGAA
Organism: Pseudomonas sp. TMW22090; assembly: GCF_022496665.1. Lineage (NCBI taxonomy): Bacteria > Pseudomonadati > Pseudomonadota > Gammaproteobacteria > Pseudomonadales > Pseudomonadaceae > Pseudomonas > Pseudomonas sp. TMW22090. Next base: position 13,840 of record NZ_SCFH01000005.1, on the reverse strand, counting down.
CGGACACAGCACACCCAGCACGGTAAATACGCCGATGGCCCAGAGCGTGAACCGGCGCAGAGAGAAGGTCACCGAACACCACGGAGCGAAGGCCATGGCCGCCACCGATGTAGCGGTGTAGCTGGCGACCAGCCAGGTACCTTCGTCGTAACCAATGGCCAGCGCACCGCGGATGTCGGCGAGGGCCACCTTGGTGACCATCTCGTTCAGGCCGGACACCAGCACGGCGATGAGCACGCCGACCAGGCCGATGATAATCCGCGGGCCGAATACCGGGGGCGAAGCAGCGGCCGTGGCGACAGGTGCCGGGACCGTGAGGGAAGTCATGTACTGCAGGCTCCGGGATTTGAATACCCGGCTATTTTATGAAGGGTGGCAGCTGACGAAAATCAACTTATTGGCAGGTTATAAGTGCGTGGGGCGCAATCGTCATAAAAGATCAAAAGATCGCAGCCTTCGGCAGCTCCTACAGGCATACCTGAAGGTGACTGCGATCCTCTGATCTTTTAAGGCTGCGCTGCCGACCAAGTCTCATCACAACACGACTTCAACGTCTCACGCAGCCAGCGATGCGCTGGATCCTTATCGAACCGCGGATGCCAGGCCTGGGTCAGCATGATGGTCGGTAGCGGTATCGGCAGGGTAAACGAGCGCAGCTTCAGGCCCAGGCGCCGGATGCTCAGCAACGCTTCCTTGGGCACGGGCAGGATCAAATCGGAATCCGGCAACGCAAACATCGCCGCATGGAAACTTGGCGCAATCACCGCCACCCGCCGCTCCAACCCCAGGGCATTGAGCGCCGTATCGATCGGCCCACGGGCAATACCACGGCGCGACATGCTGATATGGGAAAACCCCGCATATCGCTCGGCAGTGATCTCTTCATCGAACAATGGGTGATCCTCACGAACCAGGCCGACGAAGTGCGTGGCGAACAGATTCTGCACTTTCACCTCAGGCATCAGCGGGCGATTGTTGCTGACGCTCAGATCGATCCGCCCCTCTCGCAAGGCCTCGTCATCCCCATCCCCCTCAGGAACAAAACGCAGCTCACAATGAGGGGCCTGGCGCTCCATGGTGTCGAACAGCTTGCCGCCGTAGACGCCCACAAAGAAGTCATTGGCGCGAATGCTGAAACGTCGGCGCAAGCTCCCCAGATCCACATCATCGGCCGAGCGAAACAACAACGAGGCCTGCTCCACCACATCCCGCACCTGCTCACGCAACTCCAGCGCCTTGGGCGTCGGCACCAGGCCACGCCCCGCCCGCACCAGGATCGGATCGCCAATGGCTTCACGAATACGCGTCAGCGTCCGACTCATCGCTGCCGGGCTGAGATTCATCCGCCGCGCAGCGCCCACCACACTCCCCTCGTCGAGCAAGGCGTCGAGGGCGACCAATAGGTTCATGTCCGGAAGCTGCATACTGAGCACTCGTAAACGATCAGGATTGACTTAGCCGCAATCCTAACAGTGAAGGCGCACCCTGTAGGAGCAAAGGTTGCTCGCGATGAGCGATGACGCGTTGATCAGTTAGACAGTGTTACGGCAATCGCGAGCAAGCTTTGCTCCCCCAGGTTAAGAGAGGTGAAGGCTTACCGCTGCATCCCCCACCGCTTCACTGTCACTCTTTCCAACGTATCAAACACCAGGTTCTCCACGAGCAACCCAATCAGAATCACCACCGCCAACCCGGCAAACACCTTATCGGTGTACAGCTCATTGCGATTCTGAAAAATGTACCAGCCCAACCCACCCTTGCCACTGGTCGCTCCGAACACCAGTTCAGCGGCAATCAGCGTACGCCAGGCGAAGGCCCAGCCTATTTTCAAACCTGCGAGGATTGAGGGCAGCGCGGCGGGGATGAGGATGAACAAGACAAATCTCATCCCCTTGAGCCCGTAATTGCGCCCGGCCATGCGCAGGGTTTCCGAGACCCCGAGAAAGCCGGCGTAGGTGTTCAACGCCAATGCCCACAACACTGAATGCACCAGCACGAAAATCAGGCTGTTCTGCCCCAGCCCAAACCACAGCAGTGCCAATGGCAGCAGTGCAATCGCCGGAAGCGGGTTGAACATCGAGGTCAGGGTGCTGAGCAGATCGCGGCCGAACTGGGTCGATACCGCCAAGGTGGTCAAGCCGAATGCCAGGACGATGCCGATCAGGTAGCCCTTGAGCAGCACTACCAGAGAGATCCACACCTTGCCCAGCAACTCGCCACTGAGCAGCCCTCCATACAGGGCGTTGGCGGTTTGCATGAAGCTGGGCAGCAGCAGGTCGTTGTTCTGGATTCGCGCAATCACCTCCCACAGCACCGCGAGCATTATCAGGATCAGACTTTTGCGCAGCCAGCCTTGCTGCCACAAGCGCTGGCGCAACGGCAGCTCACGCTCAACCGGAACACTCAACAGTGGCTGCAGTTCAGTTTCAAACTCTTTACGCGGGGATGATAAAAGGCTCATCGGGCACTCCTCTCAATGGCTCAATAAGCGATGCGGATATCGGAAAAATCCAGCTCACGCTCGGTTTCCGGCGACTGGCCTTCATCGAACAGCAACCGGTGAATCCGGCGCGCCGACGCTTGAAATTGCGATCCTCCGAGGCTGTGCAAATCGTATTGATGGCTGTGGACTTCCGCCCGCACTCGTCCCGGATGGGGCGACAGGAGGAGGATGCGATTGCCCACCACCAACGCTTCTTCGATGGAGTGAGTGACGAACAGCAAGGTGAAGCGCACCTCTTCCCATAGCAGCAGTAGCTCTTCCTGCATCTTGCGTCGGGTTAGAGCGTCGAGGGCGGCGAAGGGCTCGTCCATGAGCAGGATTTTGGGCTGCATGGCCAAGGCGCGAGCGATGGCGACACGCGCCTTCATGCCTCCGGACAGGGTATGCGGATAGGCATCGGCGAACGCACCCAGACCAACCTTGTCGAGGTAGTGCAGCGCGCGCTCTTCAGCTTCTTTGCGCTTGAGGGTTTTAGAGGCCAGCAGCGGAAACATGACGTTCTGCTTCACGGTTTTCCAGGGCGGGAGCTGGTCGAATTCCTGAAACACCACGATGCGGTCCGGGCCTGGCGCATGGACCGTCTGCCCTTGCAGGCGGATCTCGCCTTCGCAGGGCTCAATGAACCCGGCGACAGCCTTGAGCAGGGTGGATTTTCCGCACCCTGAAGGGCCAAGGAGTACGAAGCGGTCGGCCGGATCGATCTCGAAACTGACCTGGTGGGTCGCTCGAACCACACGCTGGGGCGTGCGGTATTCGAGGCTGACTTTATCGACCGACAGCAACGCCTGGGTTGCTGCGCTCGGTTTGCTGACCGTGTGGCCTTGCAAGGGGGCGTTCATCTTGATCAGCTCCCCTGCAGCGGTTTGGCATCCTGGAAGAAGTAATCTTTCCAGGAATCCGGTTTGTTTTTAATCGCGCCGACGCGGTACAGGAACTCGGCCAGCGGATAAGTATTTTTCGGCGTGACGCTGAATTCGTACTGCGGGTTATCGATGATTTTCAGCAGCGCGGCACGGTCGATTTTCGCCTTGGTCACACGGATGTAGGTATCAGCCGCAGCTCCTTTGTCGTTCTGGGCGAACTGCGCCGCTTCGGTCAACGCATCGACAAAGGCCTTGTAGGTCTTGGGGTTCTCGTCGCGGAATTTCTCGGTGGCAAACAGCACCGTCGGCGAGTTTGGACCGAGCAGGTCGTAGGTGTTCAGTACCACGTGCACGTTGGGATTTTCCAGGGCCTGATCCTGGAACGGCGGATTGGAGAAATGCCCGCTCAGCTCGGTACCACCGGCGATCAGCGCAGCCGTGGCGTCCGGATGGGGCAGCGCGATGGTGTACTTGTCGAGTCGATTGAACTCCTTGTCACCCCACTGCCTGGCGGCGGCGTATTGCAGGAAGCGCGACTGCACGGAAACCCCGACCGCCGGCACCGCGATGCGGTCCTTTTCAGTAAAATCGGCGATGGTCTTGACCTTGGGATTGTTGCTCACCAGGTAGTACGGAAAGTTGCCCAGGGAAGCGACGGCCTTGACGTTCTGCTTGCCGTGGGTGCGGTCCCAGATGGTCAGCAACGGTCCTACGCCGGCGCCGGCGATGTCTATGGAACCCGAGAGCAAGGCGTCGTTGACTGCCGCGCCTCCGGACAACTGGGTCCAGTCGACCTTGATATCGATGCCCTGCTCTTTGCCGTGTTTCTCGATGAGATTCTGATCGCGCACCACGTTGAGGAGCAGGTAAACGATGCCGAATTGTTCAGCAATGCGGATTTCACCTTCGGCGTGGGCTGCGGCGGGCGCTACCAGGCTGCCGGCGATCAGGCTCAAACCCAGGCCGATAGCGGCAGCCAGGGGTGCAAATGGAAGACGTCTGGACATGGTGTTTCTCCGGCAAATCAGAAAGGCGCATCGCCCTGGATGGTGGTGCGATACAGCTTGCGGCGCAGATGACTTGGGCACCCGGCGGCGAGGTGGATCAGCGAGCGGTTGTCCCAGAACACCAGGTCATGGGGCTGCCATTGATGGCGATAGATGTTTTGCTCGAGCACACTGTGGGCGTACAGCTCGGCCAACAGTTGCCGGCTTTCGTCTTCAGGCAGGCCGACGATGCGCGTGGTGAAGCCTTCACTGACGAACAACGCCTGGCGCCCGCTTTCCGGGTGGGTACGAACGATGGGGTGCACGACTTCGGCGACTTGGGCGAGCTGCTCCGGTGTCAGGGTGGGACGCCAGTTGCCTTCGAACTTGGTCTCGCTGTAGCGCGCCGTGTACGAATGCGCAGCCGAGCGGCCTTCCACGGCTTTGCGCAGCGCGTCCGGCAGGTTGTCCCAGGCTTTGTGCATGTCGGCGAACAGCGTATCGCCGCCTTCGGACGGCAGCTCCTGGGCATGCAGCATCGAGCCCAGACTTGGAAGTTCTTTATAGGAAAGGTCGGAGTGCCAGAACTTGCCAGCGTCACCGAGACCGATGGATTGGCCGTTTTCGATAATGTTGGAAACGATGAGGATTTCCGGGTGGCCGGTGAGCAGAAACTGCTTGAGGACATGGATTTGCAGCACGCCGAACCGTCGGCTGAAATCAATCTGTTGTTCGGGGGTGATGCGCTGGTCGCGAAATACCACCACGTGATGGTCAAGGTGCGCTCGGTGAATGCGGGCGAAATCCTGATCATTGATCGGGCGGGACAGGTCAAGGCCGATGATTTCGGCACCGACAGCGCCAGTGAACGGGCGAATGTCGAAGGTTTGTGGCGCGATGCTGCTGGAGGCGGATACGGCGGACATAAAAATCACTCCCACGCACGGCACGCTCAAAGGCGCGCGCGTCGATCAAGAAACTCACGGAGGTCCCGTGTTGGTTCGTGTCGTGCGGCGCGCCGATTGGTCGGCAGGTACGCAGGGAAGTGACTTTATAGATATAAGAATTAGAATTTAAATACCGTTATTGAATAACGATATGGCTTTTGTCTCGTGAGGCTTGGGGGCTCCTGCAGGAGCGGGCTCGCTCGCGATGGTCGTCAACGATAACGCTGGCTTCCTGACACCCCGAGGCGCCCTCGGGGTTTTCGCGAGCAAGCTCGCTCCTACAGGGATGGGTGCATCGGATGAGGTCTACCGCTCGTGCAAGGCCTCAGCCCGAGCGCGAATGATCGGCTTGAGCAGATAGCTGAGCACCGTTTTCTTACCCGTGATGATATCCACCGAAGCCACCATTCCGGGGATAATCAGCAGCGGCTTCTCATCTGTGCCCAAGTGGCTCTTATCAGTGCGCAGCTTGATGATGTAGTAAGTGGTTTTCTTGTCTTCATCGGTGATGGTGTCTGCACCAATCTGCTCAAGCTTGGCTTTCAGACCGCCATAGATGGTGTAGTCGTAGGCAGTGAATTTCACCGTCGCTTCCTGCCCCGGATGCAGGAACGCGATGTCCTGCGGACGAATCTTGGCTTCCACCAGCAAGGTGTCGTCCAGCGGCACGATCTCGATTAGATCACTGCCCGGCTGGATCACCCCACCAATGGTGTTCACCAGAAGCTTGTTGACGATGCCGCGCACAGGCGATGTCACCAGGGTCCGGCTGACACGGTCTTCCAGCGCCTTGCCGGTAGCCTGGGCCTTGTTCAGGTCTGTGCGGGCTTCGTTGAGCTGGGTCAGCGCTTCGCTGCGGAATTTGCCCCGGGTCTCATCGATCTTGCGCGCCACTTCCTTGATGGCCGACTCGGCACGCGGGATAGCCAGCGTCATCGCGTCCAACTGGCCACGGGTTTCAACCTCCGCGCGCTTGAGTCGCAGCACCTCTACCGGCGACACCGCACCCTGGGCCACGAGCGGCTCGGACATGTTGATTTCCTGACGCTGCAAAGCCAGCCCATTGCGGTACTGGGACTGCTTGGAGGTGAACTCGCGCAGCTCCTGCTGGCGCTGGATCAACTGCTCTTGCAGGCCGCCGATCTCATCGTGCAGCTGCTGGCGACGGCTGATGTACAGCGACTCCTCGCTGGCAGCCTGACCCGGAACGGCCTTCAGCACGTCAGCCGGGAATTTCAGTGGCCGGTCATCGACTTCGGCGCTCAGGCGCTCAACACGCAGCAGCATCGCCAGGCGATCAGCTTCGGTTTCACCAACGTTGGAGGCGAAACGCGTGTCGTCCAGGCGGATCAAAGGGGCACCAGCCTCGACGATCTGCCCTTCCGAGACAAACAGCTCGGCAACGATACCGCCCTCAAGGTTCTGGATTTTCTGGATCTTCGACGAAGGAATCGCCTTGCCGTCGCCCTTGGTGACCTCATCGATCACGGCAAAATTGGCCCAGATCAGGAGGAACAGGAAAAAGCCGATGATGCCCCAAATGGTCAGGCGCACCACGCGCGGAGCATCTTCGATGAGGGCCTTGTTAACCTCCGGAAGCGGCTGCCCATGCAGTGAATCGGTGCCTTTGAAATAGCGGCGGATGGAACCTTTGATCCCGGACTTAAGCAACACTGATTTGCCCCTTTTTCAACGCTTCCATCACCACGGCTTTCGGCCCATCGGCGAGTATCTGCCCACGGTCGATGACGATCAGGCGATCGACCAGCGACAACAGCGAGGCACGGTGCGTCACCAGCACCACGGTCTTGTTTTCAATCACCGCTGCGAGGCGTTGCTTGAGGCGTTCTTCACCGGTGTTATCCATGGCGCTGGTCGGCTCATCGAGCAACAGTATCGGCGGGTTGAGCAGCAGGGCCCGGGCCAGGGCCACGTTCTGCCGCTGACCGCCAGACAGGTTTTGCCCCCGCTCACCCACCTGCAACTCATACCCCTGCGGGTGCAGGCGGGCGAACTCGTGCACGCCTGCCAGCTCGGCGGCTTGCAGGACCATTTCGTCTTCCACGTAACGTGCGCCGGAGACCAGGTTGTCGCGCAGCGTGCCGGACAGCAGCTGGATATCCTGGGCCACGTAGCCAATGCTGTGGCGCAACTCGCTGACGTCGATCTGGCGAATGTCGACACCGTCCACCAGCAACGCGCCGTCATCCGGTTGATACAGGCCCACTATAAGCTTGGCCAGCGAGCTCTTGCCCGAGCCGCTGCGACCGATAATGCCGATTTTCTCGCCCGGCTTGATGACGAGGTTGATATTTTTCAGCGCCGGGTTCTGTTGTTGCGGGTAGGTGAAGTTCAACTGACGGCATTCGATGCCACCCTGCAATACCTTGCGGCTCAGCGGACGCTCTTCGAAATTGCGCTCCTGGGGCAACTCCATCATCTGGTCGACCGAGGTCATGGTGACCCGCGCCTGTTGATAGCGGGTCAGCAGGCCGGACAGCGACGCCAGCGGGCTGAGCGCGCGACCACTGAGCATGTAGCAGGCGATGAGACCGCCCATGCTCAAGTTGCCAGCGATGATCTGGTACACGCCGAACACAATCATGATCACCCCGGCCAGTTGCTGGATCAGCAGGGTGATGTTCATGGCCAGGCCGGAGAGCATTTTCACCCGCAGCTCAAGGCGGCTGAGGGTGCCGATGGTTTGTTCCCACTGGTACTGGCGTTCGCTTTCAGCGTTGTTGACCTTCACTGCATCCAGGCCGGCCAGGGTTTCGATCAGGCTCGACTGGCGCTCTGCGCCGAGCGCCATGGTGCGCTCCATGGTCGCGACCAGTGGCTTCTGCAGCGCATAACCGATCAGCAAGGCAATCGGGAAGGCCAGCACCGGAATCCACACAAGGTGCCCGCCGAGGATCGCGATAACCATGAAGATCAGCAGCGTGAACGGCAGGTCGATCAGGCTGGTGAGGGTCAGCGACGCGAGGAAGTCGCGCAGGCTCTGAAACTCGTGGATGTTTTGCGCGAAGCTGCCGACCCGGGCTGGCCGAAACTTCATCGACATACCCACAATTCGCTCGAACAGCGTTGCCGAGATGATCAGGTCGGTTTTCTTGCCGGCAAGATCCAGGCACAGGCTGCGCAGGCTCTTGAGAATCAGGTCGAACATGTAGGCACCGCAGATACCGATGGCCAGCACCCAGAGGGTGGACTCGGCCTGGTTCGGCACTACGCGGTCGTACACGTTCATGACGAACAAGGGCGCCGCCATGGCGATGATGTTGATCAGGAAACTGGCGGCGATCGCATCGGCATACAGCCAGCGGGAACGCTTGAGGGTGTCGCGAAACCACGACCGCGCGCGGGGAATGAGCGTGCCGTGATTGACGTCGAATTTATGTTGGGGTTGGGCGAAGAACACTTTGCCAATGTAGTCGTCGGCCAGCAATTCTCGAGCGACGAGACTCTCGCCGCCGTCGCTTTCGCTCAACAGCAGGCGAGCCTGGTCTTCGCCATGCCAGCCGAGAAGGACGGCGCTTCGACCGTCCTTGAGCAGCAGTAGCGCGGGCATTGCGATCTCTGGTATCTGCTCCAGCTTGCGCACCAGCACTCGCCCTTGCAGGCCAGCACGGGCCGCAGCGCGCGGCAGCAACTCAACACTTAGTCGCTGCTTGGGCAATGGCAGGCCTGTGGTCAACATCGCGGCGCTGGCGGGCTTCTGATGCAACGTGCAAAGGGCTAGCAGACCGTCCAGTAATGGATCGTCATGCAACGCGCGTGGATCATGGATGAGATGAACTCGACTGACTTCTGATTCCACGCTCGGCACTCTTGGCTAACAATTGAACGATTAAGGTTCTGCTCAATCCGTACCGGGCAGTTGGACCTTGGCTTCACGCTGTTTTGCACAACGGATGCCAACGGTGCGACCACTCCCTGGCTCTTGAGCAACTTGCCCATGGTCGCCTTGATTCGGTACCGAGTAAATAACTGAATGTTTCTGAACCACGCAGAGCACGGATTGTTGACGCGTTGCTGAGAAGTACGCCGCAAATCCGGCAACAGCAACTTGCGGCATCCCTGAACGTCATGCGGCGCGATTCAATTCCTGCGAATACCCTCAAGACCCAGTCCAGGGAAAAATGAGGCAAAACGAGCAATCAGGAGAAATGGTCGGACTGGATTGTTCGTCAATGGGCAGTCTGGATACTTGATAATTCGTTGTCCTGAATCACTGCAAAACGTGCAGTCACAGGGGATCCTGAGCAGACCCTATACCGTTTGTCGGAAAGTGCAAAATGGGTACTGGATCACACGGTTCGGCACCGGTTGCCACCCGAATATCAATGTGACATTACCGGGGCGATTGTTTAGGATGGCACCCATAAGGTCAATAGTTTGGCATATGGTTTATAGCCGAAAATTATTGACAGAATATTGACGCTAGAAAGCGTCAAAGTTGTAACTATTATTGCAGGAAAGAGCGTCCAGACTGATTAGGCAACAGTGCCGTCAGGTCCATGGAAGTCTACTGAACGTGACACCCGGAGAGTCTTCAATGAGCAGTGTTGTTGCCATCGTCAAAAGCATTGTTGGTCAAGTTTTCGTGGTGTCCCCAGAGGGCATCCGGCGCGTGCTTGTTGAAGGCGATCGCCTGTTCGTCGGTGATCAGGTCGACACCGGCCTGGCCGGCGCCGTCACCCTTGAGCTGGCCGACGGCCGCACACTGGACCTGGGTCGCGAGACGCAATGGAGCGGCAGCGCTCCTGACTCCATCACGGACCTTGCCGAGGCCACCGCGCAAGCCGCGCCATCGGTTGAAGAACTGCAACAAGCCATCGTAGCCGGCGCCGACCCGACTAAAGATCTGGAAGCCACTGCCGCAGGCCCTACGGCTACCGGCACGGGCGGCGCGGCAGGCGGCGGTCATAGCTTCGTGATGCTGGAAGAAACCGCCGGCCGGGTCGACCCGATCATTGGTTTCCCCACCGACGGCCTTGATTTCGCTGCCACGATCAGCACGCTCGATACCGGCATCCAGGACACCACAACCACCAACGCTCAGAGCGTAGTGACTGCTGATACTGGCACACAGGCCGAAGACAGCGTCGCGACCGGCAACGTACTGAACAACGATAGCGATTCCGACACGCCCCTCAGTGTCGCCAGCTTCACCGTCGCCGGCATGACGGGCAGTTTCACCGCAGGCCAGACGGCGTCCATCATCGGCGTCGGTACGTTGACCATCGGTACTAACGGCAACTACACCTTTACTCCGGACGCAAATTACAACGGCGCCGTACCGCAAGTCACCTACACAACCAACACTGGATTGACCAGTACACTGGATATCAGCGTCATCCCGGTCGATGACAGCTTCACCGATCTCGGCGAATCCGTGACCACCACCGAAGATGCCCCAGTTTCCGGCAGCGTGCTGACCGGAACTTCCAGCGTCGACGGCCCGGTCAGCGTGCTTAACTTCACCATCGGCGAAACCACCTACGCCGCTGGTAGCACCGCGACTATCGCCAACGTCGGCACTCTGGTCATTGCGGCCAATGGCGCCTACACCTTTACTCCGGCCGCCAACTACAACGGCAGCGTGCCAGTGGTCAGCTACACCGTCACTGACGGCTCTGGCTCTGACGTCACCTCGACCCTGAACATCAGCGTCACCCCGGGTGATGACAGCTTCCCCGATGCCAGCGAAACGGTCTCCACCTTGGAAGACACCGCCGTTACCGGCAGCGTCCTCACTGGTACCTCGAGCGTCGACGGCGACGTGACCGTGGTCAACTTCACCATCGGCGAAACCACCTACGCCGCTGGTAGCACCGCGACTATCGCCAATGTCGGCACCCTGGTGATCGGCGCGAACGGGGCGTACACCTTTACTCCGGCCGCCAACTACAACGGCAGCGTGCCAGTGGTCAGCTACACCGTCACTGACGGCTCTGGCTCTGACGTCACCTCGACCCTGAACATCAGCGTCACCCCGGTTGATGACAGCTTCACCGACCTCGGCGAAACCGTGACCACCACCGAAGATGCACCCGTCTCCGGCAGCGTGCTGACGGGTACTTCCAGCGTCGACGGCCCGGTCAGCGTGCTTAACTTCACCATCGGCGAAACCACCTACGCCGCTGGTAGCACAGCGACCATCGCCAATGTCGGCACTCTGGTGATCGGCGCGAACGGGGCGTACACCTTTACTCCGGCCGCCAACTACAACGGCAGCGTGCCAGTGGTCAGCTACACCGTCACCGACGGTTCCGGTAGCAATGTCACTTCGACCCTGAACATCAGCGTCACCCCGGTTGATGACAGCTTCACCGATCTCGGCGAAACCGTGACCACCACCGAAGATGCCCCAGTCTCCGGCAGCGTGCTGACCGGAACTTCCAGCGTCGACGGCCCGGTCAGCGTGCTTAACTTCACCATCGGCGAAACCACCTACGCCGCTGGCACAACGGCGACCATCGCCAATGTCGGCACCCTGGTGATCGGCGCGAACGGGGCGTACACCTTTACTCCGGCCGCCAACTACAACGGCAGCGTGCCAGTGGTCAGCTACACCGTCACCGACGGTTCCGGTAGCAATGTCACCTCCACCCTGAACATCAGCGTCACCCCGGTCGATGACAGCTTCACCGATGCCAGCGAAACCGTGTCCACCCTGGAAGACACTGCCGTTACCGGCAGCGTCCTCACTGGCACCTCGAGCGTCGACGGCGACGTGACCGTGGTCAACTTCACCATCGGTGCGAGCACTTACACCGCTGGTAGCACCGCGACTATCGCCAATGTCGGCACTCTGGTCATTGCGGCCAATGGCGCCTACACCTTTACTCCGGCCGCCAACTACAACGGCACAGTGCCAACAGTCAGCTACACCGTTACCGACGGCTCTGGCTCTGACGTCACCTCGACCCTGAATATCAGCGTCACCCCGGTCGACGACAGCTTCACCGATGCCAGCGAAACGGTCTCCACCCTGGAAGACACCGCCGTTACCGGCAGCGTCCTCACGGGTACCTCGAGCGTCGACGGCGACGTGACCGTGGTCAACTTCACCATCGGTGCGAACACCTACACCGCCGGCAGCACCGCGACTATCGCCAACGTCGGCACCCTGGTGATCGGCGCGAACGGGGCGTACACCTTTACTCCGGCCGCCAACTACAACGGCAGCGTTCCAGTGGTCAGCTACACCGTCACCGACGGTTCCGGTAGCAATGTCACTTCGACCCTGAATATCAGCGTCACCCCGGTTGATGACAGTTTCACCGACCTTGGCGAAACCGTGACCACCACCGAAGATGCCCCAGTCTCCGGCAGTGTGCTGACCGGGACTTCCAGCGTCGACGGCCCTGTCAGCGTGCTCAACTTCACCATCGGCGAAACCACCTACGCCGCTGGCACAACGGCGACCATCGCCAATGTCGGCACCCTGGTAATCGGAGCGAACGGGGCTTACACCTTCACCCCAGCCGCCAACTACAACGGCACCGTTCCAGTGGTCAGCTACACCGTCACTGACGGCTCTGGCTCTGACGTCACCTCGACCCTGAACATCAGCGTCACCCCGGTTGATGACAGCTTCACCGATGCCAGCGAAACGGTCTCCACCCTGGAAGACACTGCCGTTACCGGCAGCGTCCTCACTGGTACCTCGAGCGTCGACGGCGATGTGACCGTGGTCAACTTCACCATCGGTGCGAACACCTACACCGCCGGCAGCACCGCGACTATCGCCAACGTCGGCACCCTGGTGATCGGGACGAACGGGGCGTACACCTTTACTCCGGCCGCCAACTACAACGGCAGCGTGCCAGTGGTCAGCTACACCGTCACCGACGGCTCCGGTAGCAATGTCACTTCGACCCTGAACATCAGCGTCACCCCGGTTGATGACAGCTTCACCGACCTCGGCGAAACCGTGACCACCACCGAAGATGCACCCGTCTCCGGCAGCGTGCTGACGGGTACTTCCAGCGTCGACGGCCCGGTCAGCGTGCTTAACTTCACCATCGGCGAAACCACCTACGCCGCTGGCACAACGGCGACCATCGCCAATGTCGGCACCCTGGTGATCGGCGCGAACGGGGCGTACACCTTTACTCCGGCCGCCAACTACAACGGCAGCGTGCCAGTGGTCAGCTACACCGTTACCGACGGTTCCGGTACTGACGTCACTTCGACCCTGAATATCAGCGTCACTCCGGTTGATGACAGCTTCACCGATCTCGGCGAAACCGTGACCACCACCGAAGATGCCCCAGTCTCCGGCAGCGTGCTGACCGGAACTTCCAGCGTCGACGGCCCGGTCAGCGTGCTTAACTTCACCATCGGCGAAACCACCTACGCCGCTGGCACAACGGCGACCATCGCCAATGTCGGCACCCTGGTGATCGGCGCGAACGGGGCGTACACCTTTACTCCGGCCGCCAACTACAACGGCAGCGTGCCAGTGGTCAGCTACACCGTCACCGACGGTTCCGGTAGCAATGTCACCTCCACCCTGAACATCAGCGTCAC
>NZ_SCFH01000004.1:0-584585 GCF_022496665.1 Pseudomonas sp. TMW22090 | reverse complement strand
GCTGTGAGGCGTTGAGCTAACCAATACTAATTGCCCGTGAGGCTTGACCATATAACACCCAAGCAATTTGACTACTCCTGACTTGGAAACAAGTAGAAGCATCAGATTGCGGTGTGTGAAGACGAAATGAACCGAAAGTTCGATGCTCACAAAACACCGAAAGCTGTCACATACCCAATTTGCTGAAGCGCGGCCAGCTGGCCACGATTCGGTACCCGAATTTCTTGACGACCATAGAGCATTGGAACCACCTGATCCCATCCCGAACTCAGCAGTGAAACGATGCATCGCCGATGGTAGTGTGGGGTTTCCCCATGTGAGAGTAGGTCATCGTCAAGATTAAATTCCAAAACCCCTATCTGCGTATGCAGGTAGGGGTTTTGTTTTTGTCCGCGAGAAATCGTCGGCACTTTTTGGTAAGGTGCACCTCGTTTTTCAAGGAACTGCTAGCAACGCCTATGGACCGGCACTTCTTTTCATATCCATAGAGCTCCTGCAGAAATGCCCCAACCGATACCGATCAAAGACCACGAAAAAGAGACGCGCCTGGTCAACAGGAGACTCATGGCCTGCGCCTTGTTCGTTGCGGCGATCTCCTGCGCACTGGTTGTGCGCCTGTACGTGCTGCAAGTACTCGAATTCGACTACCACTCGACGATCTCGGAAAACAACCGCGTCCATGTCCTCCCGATCACCCCGCCCCGTGGCTTGATCTACGACCGCAACGGCGTGGTGCTTGCGGACAACCGTCCCAGCTTCAACCTGACCATCACCCGTGAACGCGCCACAGACGTCAAGGACGAGCTGGATCAGGTTGTCAGCCTCCTGCACCTTCCAGTCGAGGATCGCGCGCTGTTCGACAAGGCGATGAAGCAGGTGCGGCACCCGTTCGTCCCGGTCACGTTGTTCTATGAGCTCACCGAAGAGCAGATCGCGGTGCTTGCAGTTAACGAGTTCCGCTTGCCGGGCATCGATGTGGAACCACAGTTTGTTCGCCATTACCCGATGGGCGCCCATTTCGCGCATTCCATCGGCTACGTAGGACGAATCAACGAGAAAGAGTCCAAGGTGCTCGATACGGTTGAATACCGTGGCGCCCAGTCGATCGGTAAAACCGGCATCGAGAAATTCTACGAGTCGCAGCTGCACGGTCACGTAGGCTATGAAGAAGTCGAAACCAATGCCCAGGGCAGGGTGTTGCGAGTGCTCAAGCACACCGATCCGATCCCCGGCAAAAACATCGTGCTCAGCCTTGACGTCAAACTGCAGGAAGCTGCCGAGCAAGCATTGGGAGACCGCCGCGGCTCCGTGGTAGCACTTGATCCGGCAACCGGCGAAGTGCTGGCGATGGTCAGCAAGCCCAGCTTCGATCCCAACCTGTTTGTCACCGGCATCAGCTTCAAGGAATATGCCGCGCTGCACGACTCTATCGACCGGCCGCTGTTCAACCGCGTGCTACGCGGTCTCTACGCCCCCGGCTCGACCATCAAGCCTGAAGTGGCCATCGCAGGCCTAGATGCCGGTGTAGTCACTCCCCAGACCCGCGTCTTCGACCCCGGCTACTATCAGCTCCCGGACTTCGATCACAAGTACCGCAACTGGAATCACAGCGGTGATGGCTGGGTCGATATGGACGCAGCGATCATGCGTTCCAACGATACGTATTTCTACGACCTGGCCCACAAGCTGGGCATTGATCGCCTGCACGACTACATGGCCATGTTCGGGCTTGGCGAAAAGGTCTCGCTGGACATGTTCGAAGAGTCTGCCGGCCTGATGCCCTCCCAGGCGTGGAAGCGCGCTACGCGTCGCCAGCCCTGGTTCCCGGGCGAGACAGTGATCCTCGGCATCGGCCAGGGCTATATGCAGGTCACGCCACTGCAACTGGCTCAGGCCACCGCCTTGATCGCCAACAAAGGCGTGTGGAACCGACCACATCTGGCCAGAACCGTAGACGGTGTCGCCCCGGTAGACGAACACCCGATGCCGAATATCCTGCTCAAGGATCCCCGGGACTGGGAGCAGGTCAACCACGGCATGCAGATGGTCATGCACGACGCTCGAGGGATTGCCCGAGCGGCCGCGCAGGGCGCTCAGTACCGCATTGCCGGCAAGAGTGGTACCGCGCAAGTTGTCGCGATCAAGCAAGGCGAGCGCTACAACCGGGCGAAAACCCTGGAGCGCAACCGCGACAATGCCTTGTTCGTCGGCTTCGCCCCGGCCGAGCATCCGAAGATTGTCATCTCGGTGATGATTGAAAACGGGGAGGCCGGTGGTCGCGTTGCCGGCCCGGTGGTGCGGCAGATCATGGACGCCTGGTTACTCGATCAGGACGGCCATCTCAAGCCGCAATACGCCACGCCGAGCAAAGCACCGGGCGACCCTCACGTTTAAGCGTTCAAGGCTTCACAGCACAGGCTCACGAATGCTGAGCATGTGCTGGAAGCTTTCGAGGAAGACCGTTTCGGCCTGACTCATCTTCTGTTCGCGGTTCCACAACAGCTGAATATCGAAATCCACCACCCCATCCTCGGGCGGCAATCGCCACAGCAGACCCTGCTCGACATCACGGCGCACTAGATGCGTTGGCAAACAACCGATTCCATACCCGGCGCAGATCAAGCGGTAAATCTCTTCAAAGCTCGTCGATGATGCAACGATCTTCCCGGTAAAGCCCTGTTGGTCGCGAAACAGCGTCAAAGGGGAAAGATTACCGCCGAGCTGGTCGCTGGTGAAACTGACAAAATTCTCTGCCGCGAGCTCTTCCAGGGTCAAGTTTTCCTGCCCGAACAACCGATGCCGCTGTCCGCAGAAATACGCATAACGCTCGCGAAACAGCACCCGCTGCTCCAGCCTTGGTTGCGGTAGCCGACACAGCCCAACACCGATGGTCGCGGTCTTTTGCAGCAGCGAACTGATAATGTTCGAGCTGCCCATCACCTCGACTTCCAACTCGATCTTCGGGTGAGTTTCGTGGAAATCGGCAAGGAACTCATCGTAGTGGCGCGCTTGCACACCGCTGACCGTGAGGATACGAATCTTGCCCACGACATCGTCGTGACGGCTCTCCACCACCGTGCCCAGTCGCGAAATATCCCCGTAGATATCCGCTGCAATACGCAGGACTTCTTCCCCGGTTTCCGTCAGGTCAAATCGTCGCCCGCTGCGGGCAATCAACACGCACTCCAACTGTTCCTCCAGCCGTTTAAGCGCCTGGCTCACCGCCGACTGCGTGATGTGCAAGCGCGCAGCGGCCCGGCTCATGCTGCCTTCCTGACCGATCACCAGGTAAGTGCGTAACAGGTTCCAGTCGAGGCGGTCATTGAGGAAGCGGCGACCGACCCACGGGTTGGAAGTGGAGGGCATAAAAACTCCATGTAGTAGCAGGGCTAATAGTAAAGATAAGAATTTGAAAATTGACTAATCCTGGCATGAAAGCGATAAAGCCAACAAGCGCCACAGAGTGCAACCGTAAAACAGCCTTCAGCACCTGCCCAAAACTATAAATACACAGGGTCCTTGCATGCACACTACCCCTCAACCGCGTCGAGCGGCGGCGGCAGCCTTTATTGGCACGACCATCGAGTTCTACGACTTCTACATCTACGCCACGGCGGCGGCGCTGGTGCTCGGGCAAGTGTTTTTTCCCAGCAGCGACCCGGTGATGAGTACGCTGGCAGCCTTTGGCAGTTTCGCGGTCGGCTTCATCGCCCGTCCCATGGCCGGCATGGTGTTCGGTCACTTGGGCGATCGCCTGGGGCGCAAGAAAATGCTGCTGGTGACCATGGCGCTAATGGGCTTGGCGACCGCCGGGATCGGGATGTTGCCCAGCTATGCAAGCGTCGGTATCTGGGCGCCGATCAGTCTGATTGTCCTGCGTTTGATCCAGGGGATTTCGGTCGGTGGCGAGTGGGGCGGGGCGGTGCTGATGGCCAGCGAACACGCGCCGGCCAAGCGCAAGACTTTCTACGCATCTTTCGCCCAACTCGGCAGTCCGGCCGGTCTACTGCTGGCGTTGATCGCCTTTCGTCTGGTCACGTCCCTGGAACCGGAAGACTTCCTCGCCTGGGGCTGGCGCCTGCCGTTTCTCGCCAGCGGTGTGCTGATGATGGTTGGCCTGATGATCCGCTCCGGTGTCGACGAGTCGCCGGAATTCGCCAAGGCGCGGGACAACAACGAGACCGCCCAATACCCGGTGAAGGATGTGATCCGCACCTGCTGGCGGCAGATCCTGTTCGCCGCCGCGGCCGTGACCATCGGCTCGGCCGGGTTCTTTTTCACCAACACGTTCATGATCACTTATGTCACCCAGTACCAGGGCATCGCGCGCTCGACGATTCTTGATTGCCTGTTCCTGGTGACCGTCATCCAGTTGGCCTCGCAACCTCTTTCCGCACTGCTCGCCGAGCGCATCGGCGAAGGGCGCTTCCTCAAACTTGTCGCGCTGATGTGCATGGTCACGCCGTACCCGATGTTCATGTTGGTGGGCACACAAAACATCGTGCTGATGACAGTCGGCATCGCCCTGGCGGTGGTGATTCTTTCGGCGCTGTATGCGGTGATCGCCGGCTACATGACTCAGGCATTCCCGGTGCATCTGCGCTACTCGGGCATTTCCATCGCGTACCAACTCAGCTGCGCGTTGGCAGGCGGTACCACGCCGCTGATAGGCACGCTGCTGGCAAGCAAGTTTTCCGGACAATGGTTGCCGTTGGCGGTGTTCTTCACCTTGCTCTCGGCCCTGTCCTTGATAGGTGTTTGCGGCCTGGCTCGCCTGCGCGCCAACCCGGTCGTCACCCACGCTGCTAAAGAGGTGTATTCGTGAGTAAACCTGAACACATCGGCCCGGTTGAATGGCAGGCCCGTTGCGAACTGGCGGCGCTGTATCGCCTGGTCGCGCACTTTCGCATGACTGACCTGATCGACACCCACATCACCCTGCGGATTCCCGGTCCTGAGCATCATTTCCTGATCAACCGCTATGGCGTGATTTTCGACCGTATGCGCGCTTCGGATCTGGTGCGCATCGATAAGGACGGACGGGTCGTCGATCCGGCTTACCAAGGTCACCGAGTCAACCCTGCCGGGTTCGTCATCCATTCGGCGATCCACATGGCCCGCCCGGATCTGAACTGTGTGATTCACACACACACCGCCGCAGGCATGGCCGTTGCGGCGCAAAAGCATGGCCTGCTGCCAATCAGTCAGCATGCGCTGAAGTTCTACGGCAAGTTGGCGTATCACACCTATGAAGGCATCGCGTTGTCGCTGCATGAGCGCGAGCGTCTGATTGCCGACCTCGGGCCGCACCGGGCGATGATTTTGCGCAATCACGGTTTGCTGGTCGGTGGTTCCGGAGTGGCCCAGGCGTTCCAGGAGATTCACTTTCTGGAACGTGCCTGTCAGGCGCAGGTCGCGGCGCTGGCCGGTGGTTCGGCATTGCATTACCCGTCCCCGGAAGTCTGCGCGCACACCGCCGAACAGTTTGACCGCGATGATCAGGACAACATCATCGACTTGGCCTGGGAGGCCGCTTTAACCCTGATCGAATCCCAGCGCGAGTCCTACTTATCTTGAAAACAGTCATCAACACCGTGGTTTTGCTCTCCCGCGACTCCCTGCTGCTCAAGCAACTGCAAGCCGCATTTGCCCGCAGTGCACCGCAACTCACCACCGTACTGGCCGACGATCCACAAGCCGTCAATGCGCAGATTGCCGCGTGCTGGTTTCCGCCACCGGGCAGCCTCGTCGCATTGCCGAACCTGCAAGTCATCCACTCGGTCGCAGCGGGCATCGATCACCTGGACCACGACCCGACGTGCCCGGATTTGCCGGTGTGCCGGGTCGTCGATCCCGGCCACCGGCAAGGCATGACCGAGTACGTGCGCTGGGCGGTGATTCACTACCACCGGCGCTTCGATCAGGTACTCAGACAGCAACAGGAGCAGCACTGGGAGCGCCCGGTGCAACGAGCGGCGGGGCAGTTCAAGGTTGGGGTCATGGGGCTAGGTTCGTTGGGCAGTGCCATTGCCCTCGACCTCGCTGCCGCCGGTTACGACGTGCGTGGCTGGGCGCGCAGCAGCAAGACAATCATTGGTGTCCAGACCTTCGCCGGTGCGCCGCACCTGAATTCGTTTCTGAACGGTCTGGAACTGCTGATCAATCTGTTGCCCCTGACCCGCGAAACACGGGGCATCCTGGGTGGGGCAACGTTTGAACACCTCGCCAACGGCGCTGCCATTGTCAATTGTGGACGAGGCGGGCATCTCAATATCGACGACCTCGAACTGGCCCTGCAACGAGGAAAGTTGCGCGGTGCATTATTGGATGTTTTCGAACAGGAACCGCTGCCGGTCGATGACCGTCTCTGGACAATGCCCGGCGTGACGATCACCCCACACATGGCCTCGGCGGCCTCCCACGACTGTATTGCCGAACAAGTAGCGGAGAACTTGCGACGACTGAATGCCGGTGAACCGTTATTGAATAGCGCCGACCGGTTACTGGGTTATTGATCTCAAAAACTCGCCCATTAAATCAGGCGACCTATAACAACAATCTCGCACTCTCAAACTATTTACTGCCAGTAAAACAATTAAATAAACGAGTTCTTGATGAATTCCTGGAGACAGTGATGAGCGATCTATCGTCCGCAGAAAAGCCCGGCGCACCTGCGCAAGTTGCAAATATGAAGAAGGTGGCCGTTGCCAGTGTCATCGGCACCACGGTGGAATGGTACGACCTGTTTGTATTCGCCACGGCGTCGGCGCTGGTGTTCAACAAAGTATTTTTTCCGGACTTCGATCCGTTGATCGGCACCTTACTGGCTTTCGGTACGTTTGCTTCGGCGTATCTGGCGCGGATTGTCGGTGCGGCCCTGTTCGGGCACTTCGGTGATCGTTTGGGACGCAAATCGATGCTGTTGGTTTCGCTGTTGACCATGGGGGCTGCGACTTTCGCCATCGGGTTATTACCGAACTATGCGGCCATCGGAATCTGGGCGCCGATCCTGTTGCTATTGCTGAGGGTCATCCAGGGCCTGGCGCTCGGCGGCGAGTGGGGTGGGGCGGTGTTGATGGCGGTGGAACATGCCCCCGCCAACAAACGTGGCTTGTACGGCTCATGGGTGCAGATCGGCGTTCCGGCCGGGACCATGATTGCCAACCTGGCCTTCCTGTTGATCGCGGCGTTGATGTCCCCCGAAGACCTGTTGGCCTGGGGCTGGCGTATCCCGTTCCTGGCCAGCGTACTGCTGATTGCCGTCGGGTTGTACATCCGCTTGAACATCGCTGAAACCCCGGCCTTCAACAAGGTCAAGGAAGCCGAGGTGCAGGTGAAAATGCCGCTGGCGGAGGTCTTTCGCAAGTACTGGAAACAAGTGGTGCTGGGCGGGATCGCCACCATGTCGACCGGTGCATCGTTCAACATCATCGTTGCGTTCGGCCTCACCTACGGCACCCAGAATCTTGGCTTCAGCCGCAGCGTGATGCTCGGCGTCGTGCTGCTCTCCTGCGCCTGGTGCATCGTCATGTTGCCGGTGTTCGGTGCGTTGTCGGACCGTTTCGGACGCAAGCCGATTATCGTCGCCGGTATTGTCGCTGAGGCGTTGGTCGCGTTCCCGATGTTCTGGTTGATGGACACCAGGGAGCTGCCCTGGGTGATCTTCGGCTACTTGCTGTTGATGACCGCATTCGCCGCCAACTATGGGCCGATCGCGACCTTTCTGGCCGAGTTGTTCGGCACCCGGGTGCGCTATTCGGGGCTGTCGATCAGCTACATGTTGTCCGGCCTGCTCGGCAGTGCGGCGACACCTATCGTCACGACGGCGTTGCTGGCGGCCACCGGCAAAGGCTCGTCCGTCGCCTGGTACATGATCGGAGCGGCGCTCATTTCGCTGGTAGCGCTGTTGCTGCTGACCGAAACCTTCAAGCGCGACATCAGCGAAATACCGAAGGCGGTGACCGACGACGATCAGCCCGTTCGCAAACCCTTCAAATCGGCAGCCGCCTGATCCATGGAGTTCAACCTTATGCGCAGAATCCAGTCGGCCCCGGGCTTCATCGGCCCGGTCGGCCCTTACTCTCAAGCAGTGGTCAGCGGCCACCTGGTATTCACCGCCGGACAGATTCCGGCCCAGAACGGGCTTGATGACCAACCCGAGGATTTTACCGAACAAGTGCGGCAAACCTTGCGCAATCTGGAGGCGATCCTGATTGAAGCGGGGTCCGATTTCAGCCACGTGATCAAGGTCAACGCCTACCTGACCGATCCGGCGCAACTCGAACCGTTCAATGCGGTCTATCGCGAGTTTCTTGGCCACGCGCCACCGGCTCGCACTACGGTGTGTGTGGCGCTCTGGGGCGTCTCGCTGGAGATCGATTGTGTGGCCCAGTTGATCGCAAAGGAGTCGCAACATGGATGAATCAAAACTGATCGAGCAGTTCAAGGCGGTGAGCTTTGCGACCCTCGGGCATTTCCTGGAGGAGGGCTTCGCGGACTCGCAACTGCGGGCCATGGTGCCCAATGTGAAACTGGTCGGCCGGGCGTTGACGCTGAAGCTGGTGGGCGCCGATGCCATTGCCGTCAACCAGGCCCTGGCGCTGATACAACCGGGCGACGTGCTGGTGATCGACACCGACGGCGATTGGCAACACGCCCCGGTCGGTGCGGTGACCAGTTGTGCTGCGCTCTGTGCGGGGGCGGTGGGCATCGTGGTGGACGGCGCGGTCACCGATCTCCTGGAACTGCGTGAAGCCGGGCTGCCGGTCTTCGCTCGCGGCACCAGTGTGCTGACCACCAAACTGCACGGTCGTGGTGACAGCGAAATCAATCAGCCAATACACTGCGCCGGCGTCACTGTGCATCCGGGGGTGCTGGTGCTTGCGGACGACAACGGCGTGCTGTTTCTGGACTGGCAAACCGCGGCCGGTGTCATCGAACAGGCCTTGGCGTCCGATCGTGCCGAGCCGCGTTTGCTTGAGCGATTGCGTGCGGGTGAGCCGGTGGCGCAGGTGTTGCGGGTCTAGGTCGTGAGGCTGCGTTGCAGGCTATCTATGAAGATCGTCTCGGCCCGGCTCATGCGTTGCTCGCGGTTCCACAGCAAATGAATGTCCACATCGGCAATCCCTTCGTGTGGCGGCAGGCGCCAGAGCGATCCGGCTTTCACGTCCGCCGCCACCACGTGCTCGGGCAAACAGCCGATACCAAATCCGGCGATCACCAGCCGCCGGACTTCTTCCAGGCTCGGTGACGACGCGACGATGCGTCCGCTGAAACCCTGCTGATCGCGGAAGATCGTCAGCGGCGAAAGCATGCCGCCGATCTGGTCGCTGGTGAAACTGACGAAGTTCTCCCGCTGCAAATCCCCTTCGACCACGTTCTGCCGCCCGAACATCGCATGGTGTTTGCCGCAGAAAAACGCATAGCGCTGACGCAGGAACAGCCGTTGCTCCAGGCGCGGTTGGGGGCGGCGATTGAGGCTCAGGCCGAGGGTCGCGGTTTTTTCCTGCAAGGCACTGACGATGTCGGAGCTGCGCATCACATCCACTTCAAGGTCTACGCGCGGATGCTGGCGATGAAAGTCCGCGAGGAAGTCGTCGAAGCGCTCCGAGAAGATCCGGCTGATGATTAGCAATCGAACCTTGCCGATCACTTCGTCGGCCGGTTGCTCCAGCACACTGCTGACCTGGGACATCTGCCCGTAGATCTCTCCGGCCAGGTCGAAGATCTGTTCGCCGACTTCGGTCAGGGCAAAACGCGGACCGCGACGGGCGATCAATTGGCGACCCAGTTGCTCCTCCAGACGCTTGAGCGCCTGGCTCACCGCCGGTTGCGTCAGGTGCAGGCGGGCGGCAGCGCGGCTGATGCTCAGCTCCTGACCGATTACCCGAAACGTGCGCAGAAGGTTCCAATCCAGACGGTCATTGAGCAGGCGATGTACATCACGTTCGGCCATGGCGGCTCTCGATTATAAGCTGTCGTAATAGTCTGCATAATAAATAGAAAATTGACTAATTATAGCCCCGGGACGATAAATCATTCCCAGACAGGCGCCGCCAGAGTGCCTTGATTTTGCTTTTTCACTCCTGCCAAAAAAATAACCAAAGGAGCCCGACCCATGAAGCCTCAAGCTTCTGCTCAGCCGCGCCGTGCGGCAGCCGCAGCCTTCATCGGCACCATGATCGAGTGGTACGACTTTTATATCTACGCGACCGCCGCCGCCCTGGTGTTCGGCGCGCTGTTTTTCCCCTCCGACGACAAACTGTTCAGCACCATGGCCGCGTTCGGCACCTTCGCCGTCGGTTTCTTTGCGCGGCCGTTGGGCGGGATCATCTTCGGCCATATCGGTGACCGGATCGGCCGCAAGAAGTCGCTGATCATCACGTTATTGATGATGGGCGTAGTCACGGTGTGCATCGGTTTGCTGCCGACCTACGCACAAATCGGCGCGGTGGCGCCAGTGATGCTGATTGTGCTGCGCATCGTCCAGGGCATCGCCGTCGGTGGCGAGTGGGGCGGGGCAGTATTGATGGCCGGCGAGCATGCGCCGAAAGGTCGACGCAACTTCTTCGCTTCCTTTGCGCAGCTGGGCAGCCCGGCTGGTTTGATCCTGTCGCTGCTGGCGTTCAGCGCGGTCACCCGTTTGCCGGAAGAGGACCTGATGAGCTGGGGCTGGCGCCTGCCGTTCCTCGCCAGTTCGTTGCTGCTGCTGGTGGGCCTGGCGATCCGGCTGGGGGTGAATGAATCGCCGGAATTTCTCGCCAGCCGTGAACTGGCCAGCAAGAGCACGCGCAAAGAGCAGGCGCCGGTCATGGAAGTCCTGCGCACCGCGTGGCGTCCATTGCTGCTGTGCATCGGCGCCAACACCCTGGGGATCGCCGGGGTGTATTTCACCAACACCTTCATGATTGCCTATACCACCCAGCAACTCGAACTGCCGCGTTCACTGATTCTTGAGTGTCTGTTTGTGGTGGCGATCATTCAGTTCTGCATCCAACCACTGGCCGCGTGGGTCGCGGAGAAGATGGGGGCGACACGTTTCCTGTGCCTGGTGTCCTTGTTGGCGATCGCCTCGCCCTATCCGATGTTCGTATTGGTCAGCTCGGCCCAGGCGCCGCTGATCATCCTTGGCATCGCCCTGGCAGTGGTGTGCATGGCTTCGTTCTACGCGGTGATCGCCGGTTATGTCAGCGGCATGTTCGAGACCCGCGTGCGCTACACCGCGATCTCGTTGGCCTATCAGGTATGCGGTGCGCTGGCCGGTGGCCTGACGCCGCTGATCGGCACGATGCTGGCGCACAAGTTTGCCGGCCAATGGTGGCCGATGGCGGTGTTCTATAGCCTGATCGCCGCGACTTCTCTCATCTGTGTCTTGTCCCTTGCCCGCCGCCATGCCAGTGCTGAACGCATTGAAATGGCCAGCGCTTAATCAATGATTTCCAGGAGTGACTCATGTTGAAAATTAATGGCGAACGCCTGTGGGCGAGCCTGATGGCAATGGCCGAAATCGGCGCCACCGCCCGTGGTGGCAGCTGCCGTCTGGCCTTGAGCGATGAGGACAAGGCAGGTCGCGAACTATTTGCCCACTGGTGCCGCGAAGCCGGCATGACCCTGAGCGTGGACGCCATCGGCAACCTGTTCGCCCGCCGCGCCGGCACCGACCCCGATGCCGCACCGGTGATGATGGGCAGCCACCTCGACACCCAGCCTGAAGGCGGGCGCTTCGATGGCGTCTACGGCGTACTCGCGGGGCTGGAAGTGGTGCGTTGCCTCAACGACCTCGGCATCCAGACCCGCAAACCACTGGAAGTGGCGGTCTGGACCAACGAAGAAGGCGCACGCTTCACCCCGGCGATGTTCGGTTCGGCGGTGTTCACCGGCATCATGTCGCTGGACGCGGCGCTGGCGGTGCGGGACGTCGATGGCATCAGCGTCGCCGACGCGCTGCAACGCACCGGTTATGCCGGCGAACGCCCGCTGGGCGGCGCGGTGGATGCGTACTTTGAAGCGCACATCGAACAGGGCCCGATCCTCGAAGACAACGCCAAAAGTATCGGCGTGGTCAGCGGCGGCCAGGCGATTCGCTGGCTCGACGTGCGGGTCGAAGGTATGGCCGCCCACGCCGGCACTACGCCGATGCCGCTGCGCAAGGACGCCTTGTATGGGGTGGCGCGGATGATCCAGGCCATTGAAGGTTTGGCCACCGATTTCGCCCCTGAAGGCCTGACCACCGTGGGCGAGTTGAGCATTAACAAATCCTCGCGCAACACCATTCCAGGCCTGGTGAATTTCACCGTCGACCTGCGGCATCACCGTGATGAAGCCATCGAGGCTATGGAGCAACAGGTCCGTACACGACTGCAGGCGATTGCCGACGGCCGTGGCTTGAACCTCACGATCACCCCGCACTGGATCAGCCCGGCGACGCCGTTCGATGCCGAGTGCGTGGCAGCCGTGCAGCACGCCGTGGACGCGCTGGGCTACGCTCAGCAGTCGATTGTCAGCGGCGCCGGGCATGATGCAATTCACCTGGCGCGGTTCTGCCCGACGGCGATGGTGTTTATCCCGTGCGTTGGCGGGTTGAGCCACAACGAAGCCGAAGACGTGCTGCCCGAGGATGTGCGACAGGGCACTGATGTGTTGCTCAACGCCGTGCTGGCCCGCGCCGAAAAAGCTGAATAAACACAGTCCCTGTGGGTGCGGGCTTGCTCGCGGTAGCGGTGGATCAGTCGCCATTGATGTCGAATGTGCTGGCCTCATCGCGAGCAAGCTTGCTCCTACAGAGACACACTCAGCTTCAAGATCTACGTTAACTGACAGGTATTTGATCCATGCGCAGTTTTTTCCACCCCGAACAATTGCTCCACCATCCACGCAGTTACTACTCCCGCGGGCAGATGCGCACGCCGCAGGAAGTGCCGGAGCGTTTGCAGCGATTGGTGCAGGCTTCTCATTCCCTCGGCTTCAAAGTCGAGCAGCCCGTCGATGCGGGGCTGGCGCCATTGCTGGCGGTCCACGGCGCTTCGTACCTGCGGTTTCTGCAAGAAGCGCACCAGCGCTGGAAGGAGATCCCCGAGGATTGGGGCGATGAGGTGATGTCGAACATATTCGTGCGCGAGCCCAACGCCTTGCGCGGGATTCTCGCTCAAGCCGCCCGCTATCTGGCGGACGGCAGTTGCCCGGTGGGCGAACAGACCTGGCGTTCGGCTTATTGGTCGGCGCAAAGCGCGGTGGCCGGTGCTCAAGCGTTGCTTGACGGCGAGCCGGCGGCTTACGCGCTGTGTCGTCCACCGGGTCATCATGCCCGGGCCGAGGCGGCTGGCGGATTTTGTTATGTGAACAATGCCGCGGTGGCGGCGCAGGTTTTACGCGCCAGGTTCAAGAAGGTCGCGGTGCTCGACACTGACATGCACCACGGTCAGGGCATTCAGGAGATTTTCTACGACCGCGATGACGTGCTGTACGTCTCGGTGCATGGCGATCCGACCAATTTCTACCCAGGGGTTGCCGGCTTCGGCGATGAGCGCGGTGTCGGGGCAGGCGAGGGGTTTAACCTCAACTTGCCGATGGCCCATGGTGCGAGCGAGGCGGAATTTCTGGCACAGCTTGAAGTCGCGTTGACGGCGGTCAAGGACTTTGGCGCCGAGGTGCTGGTGCTGTCCCTGGGATTCGATATTTTCGAACTGGACCCCCAGAGCAAAGTGGCGGTGACCCGTGAAGGGTTTGCGGTGCTGGGCGAACGGATTCGTAGCCTTGGGTTGCCGTGCCTGATTGTGCAGGAGGGTGGGTATCACCTGGAGAGTCTGGAAGACAATGCCCGGGCGTTTTTTGTGAATGCCCAGGTGTGGCGGCTCTGAGTGAGATGGGGGCTGTCCGATCGCGGTCGCGGGTAAGCCCCGCTCCCACAGTGACCAAGGTGGACCACTTACTTGTGGACAACGCTGAACCTGTGGGAGCAAGGCTTGCCCGCGGTGAGGCCCTGGAGCACCCCCCGTTATTTACTGTCCAGGCACAGGACACCCCATATCGCCCTCCTGGCATTTCAAATAATTCTTGAAAGTCTCCACCCGTGCGCGGGTCAGCTCTGTAATGCAATTACCGTAGATCAATGGGTAAACGCTCCCACCTTCCACCCCCGATGCTGAAAACTTGCACTCCGCATCCCGGAACGCAATCCACGAGCGTTGCGCGCCGATCAACAGCTTCTTGCGGTCCGGATCGCTCTTCAGCCGCCCGGTAATCTGCTGGTAAAGCGCATTCAGTTCCTTGTCCGCAGCCTTGTTCTGCTGGGTGGCGCACTGGTTCATCGTCGCCTGGTCGGTGGCGTTATCGCAATCTGCGGCCAGGGCCAGGTGGGTAAACAGCAGGGGCGTCAGCGCCAGGAGAAAGCGTGGGTACATGGGAGTTCTCGCTATGACATCTTAAAGAGAAGGGCAGTGTAGCGAACCCCGGCGAGGTCAGTTACCAGTCGCGTAAAAGCCGCTGCGCTGCAGTCATTTCCCAGCCGAATGAGCGCCATGGGTTGATTACAGTATGCGCTTGGTACAACTTTAGGGTTGGTCTTGTGGTCTTACAGGCCTACTGTTCATTACAGGAGGTGACATATGAACCCAGCATCAGATCGTATCCAAAGGAAAATCCTGCTCAGGACCCCGCGTTCGCAGGTCTGGCGCGTAATCGCCCATGCCGAAGCCTTCGGCCAGTGGTTTGGCGTGGCACTGGAGGGCAAGCGATTTGTCGCCGGTGAGTGGACCCAGGGGCAGATCACTTACCCCGGTTATGAGCACCTGCTGTGGAACGTACTCGTGGAGCGGGTTGAGCCGGAGCGGGTGTTCTCGTTTCGCTGGCATCCCTACGCCGTGGAGCGGCACATCGATTATTCCCAGGAGCCGACCACCCTGGTGTTGTTCGAGCTGGAAGATATGGATGGCGGCACGTTGCTCAAGGTCACCGAGTCCGGCTTCGATCATATCCCCCAGGAGCGCCGTCTCAAGGCATTCCGCATGGACAGCCGGGGCTGGGATGAGCAGATGAACAATATCGAGGAGTTCCTCAAAATCAGCCACAAGGCACCGGAGCCCCAGCAAGAGTAAATGCCCGCAGGTTCTGCCCATGGTTGAAGCGCCGCGCCCAGCTGAGTGTTGCAGAACCCCCGCGTCCCAGGCTTGCAGCTTTCAGCGAGGGGAGCGCCAAGGGTTCCCCGCTAGTAGCTATAGCGAATGTCCTACACGCTATGGTACTGATATCGTCTGTTACATTTTGGATCCGATGCGTATTCTGACCCCATCAACCGAGGCACAGGAAGTGCCTCGGGATCAGGGACGATCGACCATCAGCACGGAACGCTATCGACAGGGAGTCGACATGGTCTTGGGAAAACCCGCTTCGGCGGGTTTTTTTTCGTCTGTACAAAACCGCCGTTACGACGAGAGGCGCCTCTCCGATCTCTGTAGGAGCACGCTACGGGCGGCGTCCCGACGATGGGCGTGAACGATAACGCGGGAACCCTGATACCCCGCGGCGTTCATTCATTTTTCGCGAGCAAGCTCGCTCCTACAGTAAGAGGTTACAGCCTGGCTGCGGCCCGCTCGGTAATCCGTGTTCGCTGCTCAAGCGATGGCGCTGCGCGGCGCCGGGCGTCTTCCAGCACTGCGGCCGGCGCAGTGTCCGGGCTCCCCGAAGCAAAGGGCGGCGCGGGAGCGTACTCCAGTTGCAACTGCACCAACTGCGCAGTGCCCTCATCGAACAGCTCCGCAGCCAGCGTCAGGGCAAAATCGATACCCGCCGTGATCCCGCCACCGGTCAGCAGATTGCCGTCGCGCACCACACGGTCCTGAACCGCAATCGCCCCCAGAAGCTTGAGCAATTCGTGATACGCCCAGTGAGTGGTGGCGCGCTTGCCCTTGAGCAGGCCCGCCGCGCCGAGTACCAGGGCGCCGGTGCACACTGACGTCACATACCGTGCACTGGCCGCCTGGGCCTTGATGAACGCCAACGTCACCTCATCCTCCATCAATGGGCCGACGCCACTGCCGCCGGGGATGCAGATCACATCCAGAGCCGGACAGTCCTCGAACGTCGTAGTCGGTTGCAAGACCAGCCCGGTGCTTGCTGTCACTGGCCCCAGGTCCTTCCAGACCAGATGCACCTGCACGTCCGGCAGGGACGCCAGCACGTCATAAGGCCCGGTCAGGTCCAATTGCTGGACCTGGGGGAACAACAGAAAACCTATCTGCAACGCCATGGTGATTTCTCATGAAGTGGGTGGACGACTTCACTCTAGCTCTCTAGGATGTGGCGCATACGCCAATCAACCCACGAATTACGCCAACATGCCTAAAGTCATTCATGTGCTCGCGTTCGCCAAGGTGCAGTTGCTCGATGTCACCGGGCCGCTGCAAGTGTTTGCCTCGGCCAATGACATCGTCCGCCAGCAAGGCCTGCCGGCACCCTACGCACCGACGGTGATCGCCAGCGGTGGCGGGGCGGTCATGTCCTCTGCCGGGTTGGCAATGCTGGCTGAACCGCTGCCGCAGACGGCCAGCGACACCTTGATCATCGCCGGCGGCTGGGGCGTGTATGAAGCGGCTCAGGACCCGGCACTGGTGAGTTGGGTGCGCAGCCACGCAACCCTTTGCCGGCGCGTGTCCTCGGTGTGCACCGGGGCTTTTCTGCTGGCCGCCAGCGGCTGGCTCGATGGCCGGCGGGTGGTCACTCACTGGACCCGGTGCGAGCAGTTGGCCCGGCAGCATCCGCAGCTGCGGGTGGAACCCGACCCGATCTTCATCAACGATGGCCCGGTGTGGACCTCGGCCGGCGTCACTGCCGGCATCGACCTGGCGCTGGCCATGGTGGAACAGGACCTCGGTCGCGAGATGGCCATGGAAGTGGCCCGCCAACTGGTGGTGTTTCTCAAGCGTCCCGGTGGCCAGTCGCAGTTCAGCGTGACCCTGTCGTTGCAAAAAAAAGGTAATCGGTTTGACGAACTTCATGCCTGGATCAGCGAAAATCTTCCCCTGGACCTGGGGATTCCAACACTCGCCGCCCAGGCGGGCATGAGCGAACGCAGTTTCGTGCGCCACTACCGCGCCGACACCGGCCAGACCCCCGCCCGGGCGATTGAGTCGATTCGAGTGGAAACGGCGCGCAGGTTGCTCAGCGACACCGGTGTGCCGATCAAGCGCGTGGCGATGCAATGCGGGTTCGGTAGCGAAGAGACCCTCAGGCGCAGTTTCCTGAGGGCGATGGGGGTGACTCCGCAAGCCTATCGGGAACGCTTTTGCATCAGCGCTGCAGCAGATCCAGTAGTGCCTTGAGGGTGGCTTGGGGGGCTTCTTCGGGAATGTCGTGACCGACCCCGGCCAGAATACGCCGCTCGTAGTCACCGGTGAAAAAGTCCCGATCTTCATCGTTTGCCGTTGCAGGTCCGACGCCATCGTCTGCGCCGCACAGGGAGATAGTGGGCACACTGATCGGCGGCTGGCGAGTCAGCGCCTGCTCCATCCATTCCAACGCCGGATCGCCATCGACATACTTGAATCGGTGCCGGTAGGAGTGAATCACCACCTCGACAAAGTCCGGGTTATCAAGGGCCGTTGCACTGCGCGCGTACAACGCGGGGCCCTCGTCCCAGGTCGGTGACCACAGGCGCCAGAGCAACTCGCACAGTGCATGCCGATTTCGGGTCAAGCCCTCGACTCCACGCGGGCTATGGAAGTAGTACTGATACCAGAGCCGATGTTCGGTTTGCGGATCCAGCGGCTTAACCGAGTTGGGAATGTCCTGGAGGTTGTACCCATCGCCAGTGACCAGGCAACGAACCCGCTGCGGCCACAGTGCCGCCACGATGCACGCCGCGCGTCCGCCCCAGTCGTAGCCGCAAAGCGCTGCCTGCTCAATCCCGAGGGTGTCCATCAGCTCCAGCAGATCCTGGGCGAGGGCTGCCTGCTGCCCGGAGCGTGGGGTACCCGGGCTGTTGAAACGGGTCGGACCGTAGCCGCGCAGATACGGCACGATAACTCGATAGCCTTGTGCACCGAGCACGGGTGCTACCGAGTCGAACGCGCGCGGGGAATAGGGAAACCCGTGCAGCAGAATCACCTGCTCACCATTGGCCGGGCCGTGTTCTTCATAGGCGATTGTGAGCATTGATGTTCGGATGAACTGGATGGGATGGCCAGTCATGCAGCAATCTCCGCGAGCCTCTGTAGGAGCCTGCGGCGGCTCCTGCGTGCGAGTGAACTGTTAAGGTTTAGGCCTTCATCATGGCTGCCAATAATTTTTTTCGCCACTCAACTTGCGATCGAGAAAACTCGCCGCACTGATCAACGCCAAATGGGTCAGGGCCTGCGGTGTGTTGCCCAGGTGCCGCCCTCGGGTGTCGAACTCTTCGGCATACAAACCCAGCGGATTGGCATACCTGAGCAGCTGCTCGAACTCCAGATGCGCTTTCTCCACCTGGCCTGCCCGGGCCAGGCATTCGACGTACCAGAACGAGCACGCTGCGAATGCACCTTCAGTGCCTTCCAGACCGTCAATTCCTGCATCCTCGTTACGATAGCGGTAGACCATGCCGTCACGCACCAGGGTCTTCTCGATGGCCTGCAGGGTGGATAGCCAGCGGGGGTCCTTGGCACTGACAAAGCGCACCAGCGGCATCAACAACATCGAACCATCCAGGGCCGTGCCGCCGATATGCTGGACAAAATGACCGCGCTCTTCATTCCAGAAATTATTCCAGATGTCCGCGTAAATGGCCTGTCGGGTCTCATCCCAGCGCGCAAAAGGCGCGGGCAGCGAGCGCTTGGACGCCAGGCGAATGGCCCGGTCCAGCGCCACCCAGCACATCAGTCGAGAGTGCAGGAAGTGATGCTGTTCGCCACGCATCTCCCAAATGCCGACGTCCTTGTGCTGCCAGTTTTCACAGACCTGATCGACCACCTCAACCGCGTGCCTCCAGCCCTCGTGAGAGATCGCGTCGCCGTACTTGTTCACCAGGTACACCGCGTCCATCAGCTCGCCGAAGATGTCGAGTTGCACCTGGTCGTAAGCCTGATTGCCGATGCGCACTGGCGTTGCACCACCATGGCCGGCCAGGTGGGACAGTTCGGATTCCGGCAGTTCCTGACGGCCATCGACGGCGTAGAGGATGTTCAGCTTCATCGACTTGCCGCGGCAATCGCTGACCCGTCCACGGAGCCAGCCCATGTACGCATTGGCCTCTTCGACGAAACCCAGGCGCATGAACGCATAGACAGTGAACGAAGCGTCGCGGATCCAGGTGTAGCGATAGTCCCAGTTGCGCTCCCCGCCAGGTGTTTCCGGCAGGCCGAAGGTGGCGGCCGCAAGGATGGCGCCATGCTTGCGTGAAGTCAGCAGCTTCAGCGCCAGGGCCGAACGATTGACCATCTCCCGCCAGCGGCCTCGGTAATTGGACTGGCCGCTCCAGTCGCGCCAGAATTTCAGGGTGCGCTCCATGCACATGTCCGCCGCGCCCTGATCAAAGCGCGGGTCATCCACGCCGCCGAGCATGAATTGCGCGCTCTGGTCCTGTTCCAGGCTGAATTGCGCTACGGCTGCGTCCGCGTCGATGCGCATCACCTGATCGGAGGACAGGCGCAGGGCAGGCTGGTCGGTCGCCTCGAACACCACGTCCTGATCAGCCATCTGCGCGCGAGTGCTGGCGCGGGCGTAATCGTGTCGCACAGCGCAGCGCATATGAAAGGTCGCCCGACCGCTGACAACGCGAACCCGGCGCATCAACACCGGCAGGTCGTCCTCGCTGTCGCCGATCGGCAACAGGTCAGTGACTTCGACCACCGCGTGGTCGCTCAACCAGCGGGTTTGCAGGACATTAGTGTCCGGCAGGTAAATCTGCTCCCGACGCGCATCCGGCAAGTCCGGCGCCAGCTGGAAAATCCCGGCGTCGGGGGTGTCCAGCAGCGAGCAGAAGATCGACGGGCTGTCGAATTCGGGCCAGCAGAAAAAGTCCACGCTGCCTCGATCATTGACCAGTGCAGCGCTGCGCATGTCGCCGATGATGCCATGGGCGTCGATAGCGCTTTGTCGTTCGGGATGATGATCAGCCATTGCCGCGAAACTCCGGATAGAGACTCATACCGCCGTCGATGAACAGGGTGGTGCCGACGATGTAGTCAGAGGCATCGGAGGCGAGAAAGACCACGGCATTGGCAATGTCCTCGACGTCACCGATGCGGCCATAGGGAATAAGTTTGAGCAGTTCCTGTGCAGCGGCGCCCTCAGTAGCTGTCTGGTTGATAGCGGTACGAATCGCGCCCGGGGCGATGCCGTTGATGCGAATGCGCTGGTGGCTGACTTCCTGGGCGAGGCTCTGCATCAGCATGTCGACGCCACCTTTGGAGGCGGCGTAATTGACATGGCCGGCCCAGGGAATGCGCTGGTGCACCGAACTCATGTGAATGATTTTTCCGGCGGCCCGGGACACGCCTTCGCGAATGCCCTGTTGATTGAAAACCCGCAGGGCAGCGCGGGCACACAGGAACTGGCCGGTAAGGTTCACGCCGATCACCTGGTTCCAGTCCGCGAGGCTCATGTCGACTGCCGGGGCGTCTTTCTGCAGGCCCGAATTGGCCACCAGGATATCCAGCGAGCCGAAGGCTTCGAGGGTTTGCGCGAACAGTCGTTCGACGTCTTCCTCCTTGGCAACGTCTGCGCCGATGGCGATGGCGCGACCGCCTTGCTCCTTGATCTGCCGGGCGAGTTCTTCAGCCGGGGCGGCCTGTGAGTTGTAGTTGAGCACCACGGCAGCACCGGCAGCGGCCAGGGCCTTGGCGGCGCCGGCACCGATACCGGAGCTGGCGCCGGTGATGAGGGCGACCTGTTGGTCCAGGGAAATCAGCATAAGGGTTAGCGCCTTGAGTTGAGGGCCTTATCAGCTGACTGGTTTCGGACTTCAAGAGTTCACCAGCAAGATCAAAGATCGTCCGATCGCGGCCCGAGCCTGCGTTGGAATGCGAGCCCCTGTAGGAGCTGCCGGAGGCTCGGGCCGCGATCGGACGATGTTTTGATCCTGGGGCTTTAACATTCAACCAACAATTCAGCGCTTTCCCCGCCCCCCGCCTTATGGCAATTTGCACTCCCTTCCAGAGACAGTCAGACCATGGCAAATCCCTACCGCGAACTGTTCAGGGCCCCGGGCAGCAGAGCCTTCGTGTTGGCCGGGATGATCGCGCGCATGCCGATTTCCATGACCGGCATCGGATTGATCACCATGCTCTCGCAGTTACAGGGGGGCTATGGCCTGGCTGGGGCGGTGGCGGCGACTTTTGCCCTGGCCACTGCCTTTTGCGCACCACAGGTTTCCCGTCTGGTGGACCGTTTCGGCCAGCGCCGCATCCTCCCGGTGTCGGCGCTGATCGGTGGCGGTGCGCTGCTGATGGTGCTGCTCTGCACTCGACTGCAGGCCCCGCACTGGACACTGTTCCTGTTCGCGGCGCTGGCCGGTTGCATGCCCAGCATGTCGGCGATGGTGCGGGCACGCTGGACCGAGGTATACCGCGGCAAGCCCGAGCTGCAAACCGCCTATGCACTGGAGTCGGTGCTCGACGAAGTCTGCTTTATCGTCGGGCCCCCGTTGTCGGTGGGGTTATGCGTGGTGGTCTTCCCCGAAGCCGGGCCGCTGGCGGCGTTGCTGATGTTGGCGATCGGCGTGACTGCATTTGTCCTGCAAAGGGCAACCGAACCTGCGATTCATCCCCACGAAGCGCACCACCAGGGCTCGATCATTCGCTCCGTCGAGCTGCGATTGCTGGTGTTGCTGATGGTTGCCATGGGCACCATCGTCGGCGTGATCGATGTGGTCAGCGTGGCGTTTGCCCGGCATCAGGGTCAGCCGGCGGCGGCCAGTATTGTGTTGTCGGTGTACGCCATCGGCTCGTGCATGGCGGGGCTCGCGTTCGGCGCATTGCGTTCGAAAGTGCCGCTGCCGCGACTGTTCCTTTACGGCGGCGTGGCGACGGCGGTGACGACCCTGCCGCTGTTGCTGGCGACCAACATCCTCGGCCTGTCCCTGGCGGTATTCGTCGCCGGGCTGTTCTTCGCCCCGACCCTGATCGTCGCCATGGCACTGGTTGAGCAGATCGTGCCTGCGGCGAAGCTGACCGAAGGCCTGACCTGGCTCGTCACCGGCTTGAGCATCGGCGTGGCCATCGGTGCGGCCAGTTCGGGTTGGCTGGTGGACGCATTCGGCGCACCCAGCGGGTTCTGGGTGGCGATTGCGGCCGGCGTCGTGGTGCTGGGCTCGGCCATCCAGAGCTTCCGTAAATTGTAGGCGCGAGCTTGCTCGCGATTGCGATCCGACTAATTCACCGACCGCCTCATACGTTCTCCAACCAGACAACTATCGAGGTGAGCCCGGTGACCCAGCTGACATTGCTGTGCCTGCCCTATTCAGGCGCGAGCGCCATGGTTTATAGCCGCTGGCGGCGCAAGCTGCCGGAGTGGATCAAGCTGCAACCGGTGGAACTGCCGGGACGCGGCGCACGTTTTGGCGAGGCGCTGCACACCGACATGCGCCGCCTGGCGCGGCAATTGGCCGAGGAACAACTGGTCACTCTCGAGGCTCCGTATGCCTTGTTCGGCCACAGCCTCGGCGCGCTGCTGGCCTGTGAAATGGCCCATGCCTTGCGTTCGCTGGGTAGCCCGGAACCCGTAGCGCTGTTCGCTTCGGGCACCGCAGCACCGACGATGCGCGCCGACTACGACCGGGGTTTCGCCGAGCCCAAATCCGATGCCGAGCTGATTGAGCAACTGCGCAACCTAAACGGCACCAGCGAGGAAGTCCTGGCCAACGCAGAGTTGATGAGCCTGACCTTGCCAGTGCTGCGCGCCGACTTCCTGCTGTGCGGCCGCTTCGAACCTGTCGAGCGTGCGCCGCTCAAGTGTGCGGTGCATGTCCTCGGTGGCAAGGACGATCGCGCCAGCACCGAACAGTTGATTGGCTGGAGCAGGGAAACCCGCGGTAGTTTCTCGGTGGACATGCTTGCCGGTGGCCATTTTTTCATCCATGAACACGAGGCCAAGGTGCTGAAGGTGATCAAGGATCAACTCGACATCCACCATCGCCGGCACGCCATCGTCGCCAGCGCCTGATGCAACGCCTTTGTGGGAGCAACTGTCTTCCCCCTGCCACATCAATGTCGAATGTGCAGACGCCATCGCCAGCAGGCTGGCTCCCACAGTGGTCTGCGCTGTACATAAATGCTGCGTCCACCACCACTACCCTGTGGGAGCAAGGCTTGCCCGCGATGGCAATCTCCCTGCCACATCAATGTCGAATGTGCAGACGCCATCGCCAGCAGGCTGGCTCCCACAGTGATCTGCGCCGTACATAAATGCCGCGCCCACCACCACTACCCTGTGGGAGCGGGGCTTGCCCGCGATGGCAATCTCCCTGCCACATCAATGTCGAATGTGCAGACGCCATCGCCAGCAGGCTGGCTCCCACAGTGGTCTGCGCCGTACATGAATGCTGCGTCCACCACCACTACCCTGTGGGAGCGGGGCTTGCCCGCGATGGCAATCTCCCTGCCACATCAATGTCGAATGTGCAGACGCCATCGCCAGCAGGCTGGCTCCCACAGTGGTCTGCGCCGTACATAAATGCCGCGCCCACCACCATTCCACTGTGGGAGCGGGTAACCCCCGCTCCCGCATTTTGGTTTGCCGCGCAGCCACTGTCCTCATCAAACCTCGTCTCTCTGATAGTTATTCTCATTCGCTAATTTTTCCGGTCTGCATTCGTTTTATAGGGACGACGCGCCTTTGTGCTTCCCGCCACTGATCCGGATACCCAGAAATGAACGCTGAAGACTCCTTGAAACTTGCTCGCCGGTTTATCGGGTTGCCCCTGGAAAAGCGCCAGATGTTCCTCGCGGCCTTGCACAAGGAAGGCGTTGATTTCGCCCGGTTCCCGATTCCTGCCGGCGTCGAAGCCGAAGATCGCCAGGCGCTGTCCTACGCCCAGCAACGCATGTGGTTTCTCTGGCAACTGGATCCCCACAGTGGCGCCTACAACCTGCCGGGGGCGGTGCGTCTGAGCGGGCGATTGGACCTGGGCGCACTGGAACAGGCCTTCGCCAGTCTGGTGGCGCGTCACGCAACCCTGCGCACCCTGTTCCAGCGCCAGGCCGACGACAGCTTGCGGCAAGTACCTGGCTCTGCGTCGCTGGCCATCGATCAGGTCGACTTCAGCCATTTATCCGCCGATGAGCGAGCACTCGCCGTCGCGAACGCCGCCGGGCAGCAGTCGCAATTACCCTTCGATCTATCCACCGGCCCATTGCTGCGAGTCACCTTGCTCAAGCTCGCAGCACAGGAACACGTCCTGCTGCTGACCCTGCACCACATCGTGTCCGACGGCTGGTCGTTGAACGTGCTGATCGACGAATTCATTTGCTGCTACGACGCCTTTGAAGCCGGCGTACAGCCGCAACTGCCGCCATTGCCGATCCAGTACAGCGACTACGCCCTGTGGCAGCGGCGCTGGCTGGAAGCGGGCGAGCAGGCGCGGCAGCTCGACTACTGGCAGGCGCAACTGGGCAATGAACACCCGGTGCTGGAGCTGCCCACCGACCACCCGCGCCCGGCGCTGCCCAGCCATCGCGGCACCCGTTACGAGTTCGCCATCGACCCGCAACTGGCCGAGCAATTGCGAACCACGGCCCAGCAACACAACATCACCCTGTTCATGCTTCTGCTGGGCGCCTTTAACGCGCTGCTGCATCGCTACACCGGGCAGACCGACATCCGCGTCGGCGTGCCGATTGCCAACCGCAATCGCGCCGAGATCGAAGGCCTGATCGGCTTCTTCGTCAATACCCAGGTACTGCGCACCCAACTGGACGGTCAGACCCGGGTCGACGACTTGCTGCGCGCCATCAAGGAAACCGCCCTCGGCGCCCAGGCCCACCAGGACCTGCCGTTCGAGCGCCTGGTCGAAGCGCTCAAGCTCGAGCGCAGCCTTAGTCACACACCGCTGTTCCAGGTGATGTACAACCACCAGCCGCAGGTCGCGGACATCTCCACCGTCAGCACTGCGTCCGGCCTGGCTCTGGGGGTGATCGAGTGGGAAGGGCGCACCACCCAGTTCGACCTGACCCTCGACACCTATGAAAAACGCGGCAGGTTGCATGCTGCGCTGACCTACGCCAACGACCTGTTCGACGCCCCGACCATCGCGCGCATGGCGCAGCACTGGACGCGTTTGCTGCAGGGCATGGTCAGCGATTGCCGGCAGCGCATCAGTGAATTGCCAATGCTGGAAACCACTGAATACCAGCGCATCGTGCATGACTGGAATCGCGCTGACGAAGCGTTCGCGCAAGAGCTGTGCGTTCACGAACTGATTAGCCGGCAAGTCGCGGCAGACCCCGGCGCATTGGCAGTGACCTTCGCCACCCGGCAACTGACCTACGCCCAACTCGATGCCCAGGCCAATCGCCTGGCTCACAGGTTGATCGCACTGGGCGTTGGCCCGGAAGTGCGTGTCGGCGTAGCCATGCAGCGCTCCGAGAACTTGCTGGTCGCGCTGCTCGCCGTACTCAAGAGCGGTGGCGCCTATGTGCCGCTGGACCCGGATTACCCGGCCGAACGCGTCGCCTACATGCTCGAAGACAGCCGCGCCCTGGTGTTGCTGACGGAGCCATTGGTTACGGCGACATTGGCCGTGTCCACCGACACCCAAGTGCTGCTCATGGACGATTTGCAGGTCGCCGACTACCCGACCAGCGCCCCGGTCACCCGCGTCACGCCGGACAACCTGGCCTACGTGATCTACACCTCCGGCTCCACAGGCAAACCCAAAGGCGTCGCCATCACCCACCGCAACGTGCTGGCGCTGATCGACTGGTCGAAATCGGTCTACAGCCACGCAGATATTCAGGGCGTACTGGCGTCGACCTCGGTGTGCTTCGACCTGTCAGTCTGGGAGCTGTTCGTAACCCTGGCCAACGGCGGCTCGCTGATCATCGCCCGTAACGCCCTGGAACTGCCGCAACTCCCGGCCCGTGATCAGGTGCGCCTGATCAACACTGTACCGTCGGCTATCAGTGCCTTGCAGCGCGAAGACCAGATTCCGTCGAGCGTGCGCATCATCAACCTTGCGGGCGAACCGCTGAAGCAAAGCCTGGTCGAGGCGCTGTACCAGCAACCGGGCGTGGAGCACGTGTACGATCTGTACGGCCCGTCGGAAGACACCACCTATTCCACCTGGACTCGCCGTGAGGCGGGCGGCC
Organism: Pseudomonas sp. TMW22090; assembly: GCF_022496665.1. Lineage (NCBI taxonomy): Bacteria > Pseudomonadati > Pseudomonadota > Gammaproteobacteria > Pseudomonadales > Pseudomonadaceae > Pseudomonas > Pseudomonas sp. TMW22090. The sequence goes on along the minus strand of NZ_SCFH01000004.1, from coordinate 558,312 downwards.
GCGCGAACATCGGCCGACCGCTCAAGCACAGCGCCAGCTATTTGCTGGACGCCGACCTGCAACCCGTGCCGCAAGGGGTGTCCGCCGAGCTGTACGTGTGCGGCGCAGGCATCACCCGCGGTTACCTCGCACGCCCGGGCATGACCGCCGAAAAGTACGTGCCCAACCCGTTCGCCAGCAACGGCGAGCGCCTGTACCGCACCGGCGACCTGACCCGCTATCAGGCCGATGGTGCGCTGCAATACGTCGGGCGCATCGACCATCAGGTCAAGGTGCGGGGCTTTCGTATCGAGCTGGGAGAAATCGAAGCGCGGCTGTTGCAGCAAACATCCGTCCGCGAGTTGGCAGTGCTGGCGCAAGACGGTGTCAACGGGCAGCAACTGGTGGCCTACATCGTGCCCGGCGATCCGGCGTTGCTGGACGACCTCGATGCGCAAGCCAACCTGCGTGAATGCCTCAAGACCGCGCTGCGCCAGCATCTGCCGGACTACATGGTCCCGGCGTCCCTGCTGTTCCTCGCACAACTGCCGCTGACGCCCAACGGCAAGCTTGACCGCAAGGCTTTGCCGGCCGTCGATGGCTCGCCACAACAGCGCGAGCACGTAGCGCCGCGCACGGTCATGGAAAAGTCCCTCGCGGTGATCTGGCAGGACGTGCTGGCTCTCGACAGCGTCGGTCTGGAAGACAACTTCTTCGAACTGGGCGGCGACTCCATCGTTTCCATGCAAGTGGTCAGCCGCGCGCGGCAGGCCGGCATCGTGCTGAGCCCCAAGGATCTGTTCCAGCACCAGACGGTTCGCAGCCTGGCCCAGGCCGCCCGTAGCGGCGAGCAGGCGCTGATTGACCAGGGGCCGGCGAGTGGCGCGGTGGTGCTGGCGCCGGTGCAACAGGGGTTCTTCGACCAGGCGATCCCTGAGCGGCACCACTGGAACCAGTCACTGCTGCTGGTGCCGCGCGAGGCGCTGAACGTCGAGGCGCTGCAGCGTGCGCTTGAGCAATTGCTGAGCCATCACGACAGCTTGCGCCTGCGTTATGCACAGACCGCCGAAGGCTGGCAGCAGACCTACTCGGCAGCGACCGCTGAATCGGTATTATGGCAACGTCAGGCGCAGTCGGTCGAAGCGCTCAACGCTGTGTGCGATGAAGCCCAACGCAGTCTGGATTTACACCAAGGGCCACTGATGCGCGCGCTGTTGGTGGCAATGGCCGATGGCACCCAGCGTTTGCTGCTGGTCATCCATCACCTGGCGGTGGACGGTGTTTCATGGCGCGTGCTGCTGGAGGATCTGCAGCAGTGCTACAGCGCCAGCGCCGGGAAGATGGTGAAAACCAGCACCTATCAACGCTGGGTTGCGCGCCTGCAAGATCATCTGCCAGCGTTTGAAAGCAGCCTGCCTTACTGGCAAAGCCAGTTGCGCGAGGCTGCGAACGATTTGCCGTGCGAGCGTCCAGCCGGGGCCCTGCAAAACCGCTTCGAACAAAAACTCGAGATCAGGCTCGACACCGAACAGACCCGCAAGCTGCTGCAACACGCGCCGGCGGCGTATCGCACTCAGGTTAACGACCTGCTGCTGACGGCGCTGGCACGGGCGGTTTGTCGCTGGAGCGGGCAGGGCAGTACGCTGGTTCAGCTCGAAGGCCATGGTCGCGAAGACCTGTTCGACGATATCGACCTGACGCGCACAGTGGGTTGGTTCACCAGCCTGTTCCCGGTCAACCTGATGCCGTCGCAAGACCTCGGCGCGTCGATCAAATCCATCAAGGAACAACTGCGTGCCGTGCCGGACAAAGGCCTGGGTTACGGCGCGCTGCGTTACCTCGGCGCCCGGGGAATTCGCGCTGAACTGGCGGCACTGCCGCAACCGCGTATCACCTTCAACTATCTGGGGCAGTTCGACCGCCAGTTCGACGATGCCGCGATGTTTTTGCCCTCCACTGAAGGCAGCGGTGTGGCGCAGGATCCATCGGCGCCCCTGGGCAACTGGCTATCCATTGAAGGCCAGGTGTACGGCGGTGAGCTGGCGCTGAGCTGGGGCTTCAGTCGCGAAATGTTCGACACGGCGACGGTCCAGCGCCTGGCGGACGAATACGCACTTGAACTCAACGCGCTGATCGAACACTGCTGCGGCGTTGAAGCGCCCCAGGCCACTCCCTCGGATTTCCCGCTTGCGCGCATCAGCCAGGCGCAACTCGACGGCTTGTCGATCGCGACGCTCGAAGACCTGTATCCGTTATCGCCCATGCAGCAAGGCATGCTGTTCCACACCCTGTATGAACCGCAGGTCGGTGCCTACATCAGCCAGTTGCGCCTGGACATTCGGGGCCTCGACCCGCAGCGTTTCGCCCAAGCCTGGCAGGCTGCGCTAACCCGGCACGACATCCTGCGCAGCAGCTTCCATTGGCAGGGCCTCGACAGCGCGCATCAGGCGATTGTCCGTCAGGTCGCCTTGCCGCTTGAGGTGCTGGACGCGACTGACACCGATGCCCTGGCCGACGCCGAACGTGCTCAAGGTTTTGAGCTGGGCAGCGCGCCGTTGTTTCGCTTGAAACTCGTGCAGACGGGCGACCAGGACTGGCACCTGATCTACACCAGCCACCATATTTTGATGGACGGCTGGAGCAACGCGCAGCTGCTGGCCGAAGTGATCGAGCACTACGCCGCTGGCCCTTCGATCCCGGCATTGACGGGGCAAAAACGCGGGCAATACCGCGACTACCTGGGCTGGCTGCAGCAGCAGTCCGCGGTGTCGGGCGAGCGCTTCTGGAAGGCTGAGTTGGCTCCCTTGCAAGCCCCAACGTTGCTGGCTGAAGCCTTGCGCCCGCCGGTGGGAGCCGAAGGTAGCGAGGACTACCGCGTTGCCCTCGACGGCCCCGCGACCCAAGGCCTGGCCGAGTTCGCCCGCCAGCAGAAGGTCACCCTCAACACTGTGCTGCAAGCTGCCTGGAGCCTGTTGCTGCAGCGCTATACCGGCCAGGATTGCGTGGTGTTCGGGGCCACGGTCGCCGGTCGCTCGGCGCCATTGCCGGGGATCGAAGAACAGCTTGGGCTGTTCATCAACACGCTGCCGCTGGTCTGCGCGATGAAGCCCGATTGCACCGTCAGCCAATGGCTGGGCGAGCTGCAAGAGATGAACCTGGCCATGCGCGAGTACGAGCATGTGCCGCTCTACGACATTCAAGGATGGGCGGGCCAGCAGGGGGCCGCGCTGTTCGACAGCCTGCTGGTGTTCGAGAACTTCCCGGTAGCGGCAGCGCTCAAGCAAGGCGCCCCGGCCGGGTTGTCGTTCAGCAACCTGCACAACCACGAACGCACCCACTATCCATTGACCCTGGGCATCGAGCTGGGCGACGGCCTGAGCCTGGATTTCAGCTACGACTCGGCGCGCTTCAGTGCGGCGCACATTGTTCAGCTGGCCGCCAATCTGCAGCATCTGCTGGTGCAGTTTGCAGCGTTGCCGGACGCCCCGCTGGGCGCGCTGCAGCTGCTCGACGAGGTCGAAACCCGGGCGACGATCGCGGCCAATCGATCATCTGCCGTCGAGTTATCCACAACACTGTTCGCCCACCAGCAGATTGCTGCCCAGGCTGCGGCCAATCCCGACGCGCTGGCGTTGCAGGTTGACGGTCAGTCCTTGAGCTACGGCGAGTTGAATGCCCAGGCCAACGACCTGGCCCAGCGCCTGCTCGCCAACGGTGCCGGCCCGGGTACCCGTGTCGGCCTGGCACTGCACCGTGGTCCGCAACTGATCGTCAGCCTGCTCGCCGTGCTGAAAACCGGCGCGGCCTACGTGCCACTGGACCCCCAATACCCCGGTGAACGCCTGGCCTACATGATCGCAGACAGCCGCCTCGATCAACTGCTCTGCGAACCCGGCCTGCTGCAAAATATCAAAAACATCCCGCGCCTGACCCTGCCCGAAACCACCACCCCTGCGGCTGCAGGAGCAGAGCCGGTGGGACCAAACCCTGTAGGCGCAAAGCTTGCTCGCGATAGCGCCCTCCCGGACGCCGCAAACCTGGCCTACATCATCTACACCTCCGGCTCCACGGGCCAACCCAAAGGCGTAGCCATCACCCACGCCGCCCTCCGCGAGTTCTGCCAGACCGCCGCCGACTATTCAGGCCTGTCAGCGTCAGACCGCGTGCTGCAGTTCGCCACCTTCAGCTTCGATGGCTTCGTCGAGCAGTGCTTCCCGGCGCTGTGCGTGGGCGCCGCGTTGATCATGCGCGGTGATGAGCTGTGGGACACCGGGCGCCTGGCCGCCGAAATCGTCCGGCAGGGTGTGACCGTGGCCGACTTGCCGGCTGCGTACTGGTACCTGCTGGCCCGGGAGTGCGCCAGCGGCGTCATCCGCAATCTCGGCGCTCTGCGCCAGGTGCACGTGGGCGGCGAAGCCATGTCGGTGGAAGGCCTGCGCCTGTGGCACCAAGCCGGCCTGGCTCAGGTGCGACTGCTCAACACCTACGGCCCGACCGAAGCGACCGTGGTGTCGAGCCTTCATGACTGCCGCCTGGAAGATGCCAGCGACGTGTCTGGCATCCCCATCGGTCGCGCTATCGCCGGCCGGGCGCTGTATGTGCTCGACAGTGCCGGGCACCTGCTGCCCGATGGCGGCGTGGGTGAACTGTTTATCGGCGCCCAGGCCAGCCTGGCGCAAAGCTATTTCGACCGCCCGGCGCTGACCGCCGAGCGTTTCCTGCCGGACCCGTTCGCCCGCGAACCCGGCGCCCGCCTGTACCGCAGCGGCGACCTGGCGCGCTGCAACGCTGCCGGCAACCTGGAGTACGTCGGGCGCATCGACCATCAGGTGAAGATTCGCGGCATGCGCATCGAGATGGGCGAAATCGAAGCCTGCCTGCAAGCCCGGGATGAGGTGCGCGAAGCGGCGGTCATCGCCCAGGACGGCACGCGACTGGTGGCGTACATCGTGGCCAGCGCCGAGGTCGATTCTGCGGTTGATTACCTCAAGATACTCAAAGCGGCCTTGCGCCAGTCGTTGCCGGACTACATGGTGCCCACGGAGCTGATTCTGCTGCCGGGACTGCCGCTGAACACCAACGGCAAACTTGACCGCAAAGCGCTGCCACGGGTCGAAGCCGGCGATGCGCAACGCCCATTCATAGCGCCTGGAGAAGGGTTGCAAGCGCAGTTGGCGCTGATCTGGCAGGACGTGCTGCAGGTCGAGCGCGTAGGCCGCGACGACAACTTCTTCGAACTGGGCGGGCACTCGTTGCTGGTGCTGCAGGTCATCTCCCGTGTGCGTCAGCAGTGGCAGCTCGAACTGTCGGTGAGCAGCCTGTTCAGTGCCGCGAACCTGGCGCAGTTCGCCCAACGAGTGGCGCGGGCGCAGGCCAGCGTCCAACCCGTCCTGCAGCAGGCACCGCTTGATCAGCCGCCGGTGCTGTCATACGCCCAGCAGCGTCAATGGATCCTGTGGCAGCTGGCCCCCCAGAGCCCGGCCTACAACATTCCCGCCGCGCTGCGCCTGAGGGGCGCACTGAACCGCGACGCCCTGCGCGAAGCCTTCGACCATTTACAAGCCCGTCACCAGACCCTGCGCACCACCTTCACACAGGACGGCCAGGTGGCGCGTCCGGTGCTGCACGATGACCTGGCGTTGTGCCTGGAGCATCGCACAATCGATTCGTTGTCGCTCGACCAGGCGGTGGCTGAGGAAATTTCCCGGCCCTTCGACCTGCGCAACGGCCCGCTGTGGCGCGTGCTGCTGCTGCAAGTGAACACCGACGAACACGTGCTGGTGCTGACCGTGCACCACATTGCCGCTGATGGCTGGTCGATGCAGGTCATGGTCGATGAGTTCAGCGCACTGTATCAGGCGGCCGTCTGCGGTAGCGAAGCCGGTCTGGCTGAGCTGGCGGTGCACTACAGCGACTATGCCCGCTGGCAGCGCGACTGGCTGGAGGCGGGCGAGGGCGCACGACAACTGACCTGGTGGCGCGAGCAACTGGCTGGCAGCCAGGCGCCGCTGGAGTTGCCAAGCGAGCTGAGCCGGCCGGCACGCCGCAGCGAGCGCGGTGCCAGTTTGATGGTTAACGTGGATCGCGACTTGCTGGCCGGTTTGCGCCAATGCGCCCAGGACCAACAGGTGACGCTGTTCATGTTGCTGCTGGCGAGCTTCCAGACGTTGCTGCATCGCCAGAGCGGGCAGTCGGGCATCAGCGTGGGAGTGCCGAGCGCCGGCCGTTCGCGTCTTGAGACCGAAGGCCTGATCGGCTTCTTCATCAACACTCAAGTGCTGCGCGCCGAGATCGACGGGCAGCAGCCATTTAGTGGCTTGTTGCAACAGGTCAAGCAGACGGCATTGGCTGCCCAGGCCCATCAGGACCTGCCGTTCGAGCAACTGGTCGATGCCTTGCAGCCGGATCGCAGCCTCACTCACAGCCCGCTGTTCCAGGTGCTGTACAACCATCAGCAGCAACTGGGCGCGAGCGTCGAGCGTACGGTGGCCGGCCTGCAGGTCGAGCCTCTGCACTGGTCGCAACTCACCACGCAATTCGACCTGGTGCTTGATACCCAGGAGCATGGCGAGGAGCTCGATGCCAGCCTGACTTATGCCACCGATCTGTACGACCAGGCGTCGATGCAGCGACTCGCCGCGCAATGGCTGAATCTGTTGCGTGCCGTGGTCGCGGACCCGCAGCAACGCGTCGCCGAACTGCCGCTTATTGGCCAGTCACAGCGCGACGCACTGGTGCAGCACTGGAACCCGGCGTTCCAGGCACAGCCGCTGTCGCCCACCTTGCATCAGCTGTTCGAAGCACAGGCCGAGCTGCGCCCGAACGCCGTGGCGCTGGTCTGTGAAAGCGAACAATTGACCTACGCCGCGCTCAACGCCCAGGCCAACCGCCTGGCGCGCCACCTGCGCGAGCAAGGCGTGGGCCCCGAGGTGCGGGTCGGCATTGCGACCGAGCGGGCGATGCCACTGGTGATCGGCTTGCTGGCGATTCTCAAGGCCGGTGGCGCCTATGTGCCGCTCGATCCGCAGTACCCGGCCGAGCGCCTGAGCTACATGATCGAGGACAGCGGCATCCGGTTGCTGCTCACGCAACAGCACCTGGTCGACGGCTTGCCAGCCCGGGATGGCGTGCGAGTCCTCAGCCTCCAATCACTGCAACTGGAGGGCTTCAGCGACGCTAACCTGCCGCCACTGGCGGCACCCGACAACCTCGCCTACGTGATCTACACCTCCGGTTCCACGGGGAGGCCGAAGGGCGCGTTGCTCAGCCATGGCAATGTCGGCCGACTGCTCACGGCCAGCGCTGGCGAGTTCAACTTCGGCCCGCACGATGTCTGGACCCTGTTTCATTCCTACGCGTTCGATTTCTCGGTATGGGAACTGTTTGGTTCGCTGTGCACGGGCGGGCGCCTGGTGATAGTGCCGTATGACATCAGCCGTGACCCGCAGCAATTGCACCGCTTGCTGTGCGACGAAGGCGTGACCGTGTTGAACCAGACTCCCACGGCGTTCCGCCAGTTGCTGCCGATCGCCTGCGCCAGCCCGCGCACCCTGGCGCTACGTCAGGTGATTTTCGGCGGTGAAGCGCTGGAAGTCGCGAGCCTGCGCCCCTGGTTCGAACGTTTCGGTGACCAGCGGCCGACCCTGGTGAATATGTACGGCATCACCGAAACCACGGTGCACGTGACCTGCCGCGCCATCTGCCTGGCCGACCTCGAAGGCAAGGCGCAAAGTCCGATCGGCCTGCCGCTTCGCGATCTGCGCTGGTACCTGCTCGACAGCCAGTTGCACCCGGTACCGGTGGGCGTGGCGGGCGAGCTGTATATCGCCGGTGCTGGCCTGGCGCGGGGTTATCACGGCCGCTTCGGCCTGACCGCCGAGCGCTTCGTGCCAAGCCCGTTCGACGCGTCACAGCGTCTGTATCGCAGTGGCGACCTGGCCCGCCAGCGCGCCGACGGCAGCATTGATTACCTGGGCCGGATCGACCAGCAAGTGAAGATCCGCGGGTTCCGCATCGAACTGGGCGAGATCGAGGCTGCATTGCTGGCCCTGCCGGGTGTGCGCCACGCGGTGTTGAGTGTGCACGCCGGTGAGGGCGGCCCGCAGCTGTGTGCCTACGTGGTGCCTGCGCAAACCCCGCTCGACCCGATCGCCTGGCGCGATCAACTGCGCGCCGCGCTCAAGGTCGGCCTGCCGGACTACATGGTACCCAGTCACTGGCTGCTGCTGGACGCCTTGCCGCTGACCGGCAACGGCAAGCTCGATCGCCAGGCCCTGCCGCTGCCGGATGCCGGGGATTGGCAACGACCGTTCGAAGCCCCTGAAGGTGAGCTCGAACAGCAACTGGCGGCGATCTGGGCCGAGGTGCTGGGCGTGGCGCAGATCGGTCGGCGCGACAACTTCTTCGAATCGGGTGGGCATTCGCTGCTCGCCGCCCAGGCCAGCGCCCGGGTGGAACTGGACCTGGGCATCGAGCTGCCGCTGCGTGCGCTGTTCGAGTCCACCGACCTTCAGGCTTATGCCGCCATGGCCGGGCAACACGCCCCGGCTGACAACGATGCACGCCTGGATGCGCTTGAGTCGCTTCTGGACGAGATGGAGATCAACTGATGGAACACACCACTGCCCAGCGTATCGCCAGCCGCTTCGCCGGCCTGCCAGCCGACAAGCGCCGCGAGTTCCTGAGCCGCATGCAGGAGCAGGGCGTGAGCTTTGGCCAGCTGCCGATTCCGCCTGCCCTTGAGGCGCAAACGCGCTTCGAACTGTCCTACGCGCAGCAGCGCCAGTGGTTTCTCTGGCAGCTGGATCCGCACAGTTCGGCGTATAACATTCCGGCGGCGCTGCGCCTGTACGGGCCGCTGGATGTCGCGGCGTTGCAGCACAGTTTTGACGTGCTGCTGGAGCGGCATCAAAGTTTGCGCAGCCGTTTCGTCGAGGACGACGGGAAGGTGCTGCAGACGCTTGCGCCGTACACCTCACTGCCGATCGAGCGTATCGACCTGCGCGGCAAGCCCGAGTCCCTGCGCCTCGATCTTGCCATGCACAGCGTCGAGCAGGACATCGCCCGGCCGTTCGATCTGCAACAGGGGCCGCTGTTGCGAGTCAGCCTGTTGCAGCTCGACGCCGAAGACCACGTACTGCTGCTGACCCTGCACCACATCGTCACCGATGGCTGGTCGATGGGCGTGCTGGTTGAGGAGTTTTCCCGGCTTTACGCCGCACATTGCCAGGGCCAGGAAGCTGTGCTTGAAGCATTGCCGATCCAGTATTCAGACTACGCGCTGTGGCAACGCCGCTGGATGGAAGCGGGGGAGCTGGAGCGTCAACTCAACTGGTGGCGTGACACGTTAGGCAGTGAGCAACCGCTACTCGAATTGCCGACTGATCGTCCACGTCCTGCGCAACCCAGCCAACGCGGTGCACGGTTGGACTTCGCCCTCGATGCAACCTTGGCCAGCGGCCTGATGACCCTGGCCAGGCAGCACGGCGTGACTCCCTTCATGCTGTTGCTGGCGAGTTTCCAGGCGCTGCTTTATCGCTATAGCGGCCAGTCGGACCTGCGGGTCGGGGTGCCGATTGCCAACCGCAATCGCGCAGAAACCCGTGGCCTGATCGGCTTCTTCGTCAACACCCAGGTGATGCGCGCCGAGCTCGATGGACGTCAGCCTTTCAGCCAGTTGCTCGACCAGACTCGCGCCGGGGCGCTGGATGCCCAGGCCTATCAGGACCTGCCATTCGAGCGACTGGTGCAAGCCCTGCAGGGCGAACGCAGCCTCAGCCACAGCCCATTGTTCCAGGTCATGTTCAATCACCAGCAAGCCAGGCCGGCTGGCGCCAGCGGTGTACTTGCTGGCCTGCGCGTCGAGCCACTGCATGCTCCCGCGCGCACCACCCAGTTCGACCTGCAACTGGACACCCAGGAACAGGGCGACCTGCTGTTTGCCAGCCTGACCTATGCCACCGATCTGTTCGACGCCGAACGCATCGAGCACTTTTCGCGTCACTGGCGCAACCTGTTGGCCGGTGTGGTGGCCAACCCACAATGCCCGCTTGCCGAGTTGCCTTTGCTGGACGCCGACGAGCGTCTGCGCATTCTCGACGACCTCAACCACACCGCTCATGCCTATCCGGGCGAAGTTTGCGTGCAGCGGCATTTCGAGCAACGCGTGGTTGAAAATGGCGAGGCCACGGCGTTGGTGTTCCACGGCCAGTCCCTGAGTTACGCCGAGCTGAACCAGCGCGCCAACCGCCTGGCCCATCACCTGCGCGCCCAGGGCGTCGGTCCGGAAGTGCTGGTGGGAATCGCCTGCGACCGTTCGTTCGAGATGGTCGTCGGCCTGCTGGCGATTCTCAAGGCCGGCGGCGCCTATGTGCCGCTGGACCCTGAATACCCGCTTGATCGGCTCAGCTACATGATCGAAGACAGTGGCATCGCCTTGCTGCTGACTCAGGAACATTTGCTGGAACAACTGCCGACCCCGGACAGCGTGCGCACCCTGTGCCTGCAGGCCGCAGGCGATTGGCTCGGGGAGTTGCCCGGTACCGATCTGCCGAACCTTGCGGTGGCGGAAAACCTCGCCTACGTGATTTACACTTCAGGCTCAACCGGCAAACCCAAGGGCGCCGGCAACCGTCATGTGGCGCTGCAAAACCGTCTGCAATGGATGCAGCAAGCCTACGACTTGCAACCGGCGGACCGCGTGCTGCAAAAGACGCCGTTCAGTTTCGACGTGTCGGTGTGGGAGTTTTTCTGGCCGCTGATGAAGGGCGCCACCCTGGTCATCGCCGCCCCCGGCGAACATCGCGATCCGCAACGCCTGGCCAGGTTGATCGTCGAGCAGGCGATCACCACGCTGCACTTCGTGCCGTCGATGCTCGCGGCGTTTATCGGTGCCGACGAAGCGCTGGCCTGCACCTCGTTGCAGCGGATCATCTGCAGCGGTGAAGCGCTGCCGATGGAGCTGCAACGCCAGACCTTGCGCAGCCTGCCGCAAGCCAACCTGTATAACCTGTATGGCCCCACCGAAGCGGCCATCGACGTGACCCACTGGACGTGCGTGGAAGAAGGCCGCGACAGCGTGCCGATCGGCCGGCCGATTGCCAACCTGCGTACCTGTGTCCTGGACAGCGAACTGCAGCCCTTGCCCCTGGGTGCCGTGGGCGAGTTGTACCTGGGCGGGGTCGGCCTGGCGCGGGGTTATCACCGTCGAGGTGCGCTGACCGCCGAACGTTTTGTGGTCGACCCGTTCGGCAGCGGCGAGCGCCTGTACCGCACTGGCGACCTGGCACGCTATCGCGCCGATGGCGCCATCGAGTATTGCGGGCGCATCGACCATCAAGTGAAAATTCGCGGCCTGCGCATCGAGCTGGGCGAAATCGAGGCGCGCCTGCAAGAGCATGCCCAGGTGCAGGAAGCCGTGGTGCTGGCCGTCGATGGCCCGGGCGGCAAGCAACTGGTCGCCTACATCGTGCCCCGGGAACGCGCCCTGATCACCGCCGATGCCGGGCAACAAGGTGCCTGGCGCGAAGCGCTCAAGGCCCATCTGCTCACCAGCCTGCCGGACTACATGGTGCCCGCGCAGACCCTAATGATCGAGCAAATGCCCCTGAGCCCCAACGGCAAACTCGAGCGCAAACGCCTGCCGGCGCCAACCGCGCAGGTCAGCCAGCGCGCCTTCGAAGCGCCGCGCAGCGAGCACGAACAGGTGCTGGCGCAGATCTGGCAGGAGGTGCTGGGCGTTGAGCAGGTCGGCCGCCAGGACAATTTCTTCGAGCTGGGTGGCGACTCGATCATTTCGATCCAGGTGGTCAGCCGTGCCCGTCGCGCCGGCTTGAGCCTGCAACCGCGGGATCTGTTCCAGCAGCAAACCCTCCAGGCGCTGGCCGCCGTGGTCAAGGAACAGGCCGCTCCGCTGGCCCAGCAAGGACCGGTGTACGGCCTGCAAAAACTCACTCCCATCCAGCGCTGGTTCTTCGACGAGCCAATCGCGCAACGCGCGCACTGGAACCAGGCCGTCTTGCTGACCCCCCGCGAGCCCCTGGAACTGCCGCGCCTGCAGGCCGCGCTGCAGCGCTTGCTCAAGCAACACGACGCCCTGCGCTTGCGCTTCAGCCAGCAGGTCCCGCGTGTGACCGACGCCGCAAATCCCTGTGGGAGCGAGCCTGCTCGCGAGGGCGGTGGGGCAGGCGACCTCCATGTTGCCGGTGCTGAGCTCATCGCGAGCAGGCTCGCTGCCACAGAGTGGTCTGCGCGCTATGTTGGCGCGGACAGCGCCGATGTCGTCGACATGCTCTGGACCGCGCGCGTGGCCAGCGATGCATCCCTGGAGTCGGTGTGCGATCAAGCCCAGCGCAGCCTCAGCCTGCAAGACGGCCCGCTGCTGCGAGTCGCATTGATCGCACAGGCGGACGGCACCCAGCGCCTGCTGCTGGTCATTCACCATCTGGCGGTGGACGGCGTGTCGTGGCGGGTGTTGCTGGAGGACTTGCAAGCGGCTTATCAAGGGCAGGAGCTACCGGCGAAGACCAGCTCCTTCCAGGCCTGGGCTGAGCAGCTCGACACCTACGCACGTTCCAAAGCGGCTGCCAGCGAACTGGACTGGTGGCAGGCGCAACTCAGCCTCGGCAACGATTTGCTGCCAGCCGCCAACCCGCAGGCCAGCCAGGCCGGGCATCTGCGCCAGGGCGTCAGCATCGGCCTGGACCGCGAACACACTCGCCAGCTGCTGCAGCTGGCACCGGCGACTTACCGCACCCAGGTCAACGACCTGCTGCTGACCGCACTGGCCCGCACCCTCAGTCGCTGGACCGGTCACCCCTCGGCGCTGATCCAGCTCGAAGGCCATGGCCGCGAAGAGCTGTTCGACGACATCGACCTGACCCGCACCGTGGGCTGGTTCTCCAGCCTGTTCCCGGTGTGCCTGACCCCAACCGCCGACCTGCCGGGTTCGATCAAAGCCATCAAGCAGCAGTTGCGCGAAATCCCCGGCAAGGGCATGGGCTACGGCCTGCTGCGCTATATGGGCGATGCCTCGGCGCAAGCCGCGCTGGCCGCGTTGCCGCAAGCGCGCGTCACCTTCAACTACCTTGGCCAGTTTGACCAGAGCTTTGCCGAAGACGCACTGTTCACACCAGCTCGTGAATCCAGCGGCGCTGCGCAGGCCGCGGATGCGCCGCTGCCCAATTGGCTGTCGGTGGATGGCCAGGTGTATGGCGGCGAACTGAAACTGGACTGGACCTTCAGTCGCGAATGCTTCGACCTGCACGAAATCGAAACCCTCGCGGCGAATTTCCGTGAAGAGCTGTTAGACCTGATTGACCATTGCCTGAGCGATGGCGCAGGCGGCGTGACCCCGGCGGACTTCCCCCTGGCGCGCTTGAGCCAGGCGCAACTTGATGGCCTGCCGGTGCCACCGGCGCAGATCGAGGACCTGTATCCGCTGTCGCCCATGCAGGCCGGCTTGCTGTTCCATAGCCTCTACGAATCCGACAGCGGCGCCTACGTCAACCAGCTCAGCGTCGAAGCCCATGGCCTCGACGCCGATCGGCTGGGCCGCGCCTGGCAAGCGGTGCTCGACAACCATGGGATCCTGCGCAGCAGCTTCCATTTCCCGGACGGCTTCGAAGCGCCGGTGCAGTTGGTCCATCGTCATCTGCAATTGCCGATGACCTGCCTCGACTGGCGTGGCCGCAGCGATCAGGCTGAAGCACTGGCGCAGCTGATCGACAGCGAGCGCCTGCAACTCGATCCGACCCGGGCACCGCTGATGCGCCTGACCCTGGTGCGCCTCGAAGGTGAGCGTCAGCAACTGATCTACACCCACCATCACCTGTTGCTTGATGGCTGGAGTAATTCACTGCTGTTGAGCGAAGTCTTGCAGCGTTATGCCGGACAAGACGTGCAGGCACCAACCGGGCGTTTTGCCGATTACATCGGCTGGCTGCAACGTCAGGATGCGCAGGCCGACGAGGCCTTTTGGCGCGAGCAACTGGCGACCCTCGATAACCCGACCCTGCTGGCGCAGAGCCTGGCCCACGGCGGCAGTAAAAACCTGTCGACAGCTGAGTTCGCTGACCATCGCCAGACCTTCGATGTCGCCACCAGCCAGCGCTTCAGCGAGTTTGCCCGTCAGCAAAAAATCACGCTCAACACCTTGGTGCAAGGTGCCTGGGCACTCCTGCTGCAACGCTACAGCGGCCAACGCAGCGTCGCGTTCGGCGCGACTGTGGCAGGCCGCCCGGTAGACTTGCCGGGGGCTGAAAGCCAGCTCGGCCTGTTCATCAACACCTTGCCGGTGATCAGCCGCCCGGATGCGGTAGAAAGCGTCGGCCAGTGGCTCATCCGTTTGCAGGCGCAAAACCTGGAATTGCGTGAACATGAATTCACCGCATTGGGTGACATCCAGCGCTGGGCCGGACGTGCCGGTGAGCCGCTGTTCGACAGCCTGCTGGTGTTCGAGAACTTCCCGGTGGCCGACGCGCTGCAACAGAGCGCACCTGCGGGGTTGAGCTTTTCGATTCCACAGAACCATGAGCGCACCAATTTCCCGCTGACCCTGGCGGCCACCGCCGAGAGTCAATTGAGCCTGAACTGGAGCTACCAGTGCGCCCATTTCAACAGCGAAGCGATTGTTCGCATGAGCGAACACCTGGCCGCGTTGCTGACGGCGATGGTCGCCGCGCCACAGGCTGCATTGAGTGAGCTGGACCTGCTGAGCTCACCTGAGCGCGCGCAACAATTGATCGAGTGGAACCCGGCATTTACCGCAGCGCAAAACCCGCTGTGTGTGCATCAGTTGATCGAGGCCCAAGCGTTCATTCGTCCGCACGCCACGGCGCTGATCTTCAACGATCTGGAATTGAGCTTCGACCAACTCAACCGTCGTGCCAACCAATTAGCCCATCGTCTTCGCGCACTGGGCATTGGTCCGGAAGTGCGGGTCGGCCTGGCCATGCAGCGTTCGCCGGAAATGATCATCGGCTTGCTGGCGATCCTCAAGGCCGGCGGCGCCTACGTGCCGCTGGACCCGGCCTACCCGACGGAACGCCTGCGCTACCTGATGCAAGACAGCGGCATTGCGCTGATGATCAGCCAATCTCGGCTGCGGGATAAACTGCCGTTGCCCGAAGGCCTGCCGGTGCTGGAAATCGACCGCGAGCCGCTGGAATTCTTGGCGGACAGCAACCCGATCAACCTCACCTGTGGCGAAAACCTCGCCTACCTGATTTACACCTCGGGTTCCACCGGGCGACCGAAAGGCGTCAGTGTGGCCCACGGTCCATTGGCCATGCATTGCCTGTCGATCGGCGAGTTGTATGGCATGACCCCGGACGATCGAGAACTGCAATTCGCCTCGATCAGCTTCGACGGTGCCCACGAGCGCTGGCTGACGCCGCTGGTGTTCGGTTCCGCAGTGATGCCGCGCGACGACGAGTTGTGGAGCGTGGAGCGCACCTGCGCCGAGATCGAAAAGCATGGCATCACCATCGCCTGCTTCACCCCGACCTATCTCTCGCAGATCGCCGATTTCATGGGCGAAGCGGGGCGTGATTTGCCGATCCGTTCCTACACGCCGTGCGGTGAAGGTATGGCAAAACATGCGTTTGACGAGGTCCAGCAGGTACTGCAACCCAAGCGCCTGATCAACGGCTATGGCCCGACCGAAACAGTGATCACGCCGCTGATCTGGCTGGCCTATCCGGATACCGAATTCGACTCGGCGTTCATGCCAATTGGCCGACCGGTGGGCAATCGCAGTGCGTACATTCTGGACGGTGGCTTGCAGCCGCTGCCGGTCGGCGTGGCGGGCGAGTTGTACCTGGGCGGCGAGGGCGTCGCCCGGGGTTACCATCAGCGTCCGGATTTGACCGCTGACCGCTTCGTGCCGGATCCGTTCGTGCCGGGCGCCCGTCTGTATCGCAGTGGCGACCTCGCGCGGTTCCGTGCCGACGGCGTGGTGGAATACCTCGGCCGTATCGACCAGCAAGTGAAAATTCGCGGTTTCCGGATCGAACTCGGCGAAATCGAAGCTTGCCTGCTGGAACACGAAGGTGTGCGTGAAGCGTTTGTGATTGATCGCGAAGGCCCGGTGAGCCGCCAGTTGATCGGTTACGTGGTCCCGCGCGATCCGCTCGCCGATGAGCAGGATTTGCGTGAAGCGCTGACCGCCCACCTGCGCAGTCGTTTGCCGGCGCACATGCTGCCGGCGCATTTGATGTGCCTGGCCGCGTTGCCGCTGACGCCGAACGGCAAGCTTGATCGCCAAGGCCTGCCGGCGCCGCAAGCCACTCGACAGCACCACGATCACGTGGCCCCCGCGTCGCCCGCCGAAGCCTTGCTGGTGGAAATCTGGCAGGAACTGCTGGGGCTGGAGTCGGTGGGTGTCACCGAAAACTTCTTCGAGTTGGGCGGTGACTCGATCATCTCGCTGCAAGCGGTAAGCCGTGCCGGGCAGCACGGGCTGAAGTTCAGTCCCAAGCAATTGTTTGAACAGCAGACCATCCGTGCGCTCGCCGCCGTGGCCGGCAGCCGTGAAGCAATATTGATTGAAGCGCCAAAAGTCGAGGCGTTCTCGCTGGTACCGCACATCGACATCGCCGCGCGCGAAGGTCTGCAAGACCTGTATCCGCTGTCGCCGATGCAACAAGGCATGCTGTTCCACTGCCTCGACTCGCCGGAACTCAACCCCTACGTCAACCAGTTGAGCGTGGCGGTGGAGGGTTTGCAGGTACTACGCTTCCGTGCCGCGTGGCAGGCGCTGGTCGAGCGCCATGAAGTGCTGCGGGCGGCGTTCCGCTGGCGGGACGGCCTGGCCGATCCGCTGCAGGCGGTATTCGCCGAGGTCGAGCTGCCGATCGAAGAGTTCGACTGGCGTGAGCGCAGCGACACCGAACAGGCCCTGGGCGAACTGGCGGCAGCGGAACAGGCCAAGGGCTTCGACCTGAGCTGCCCGCCGTTGATGCGATTCATCCTGGTGCGCCTGGGCGAGGATCGCTACCAGATGATCTGGATCTATCATCACCTGTTGCTCGATGGCTGGAGCGCCTCACGGTTGCTGGGTGACATGCTGCGCCTGTATCACAACGGCAGCCTCGCGCCCCTGACCGGGCGCTACGCTGACTACATCGCCTGGCTGCAACGTCAGGATGGGGCGCAGGCCGAAGGCTTTTGGCGTGAGCGCCTGGCGTTGCTTGAGGAACCGACCATTCTGGCCAAGGCTTCGGGTGCCGCAGGCTCCGGGCACGGCGTGATGTACAGCAACCTCGACGCCGAAGCGACGCGCAAACTGCACACCTTTGCCAAGCGTCAGCGCGTGACGCTCAATACCTTGGTGCAGGGCGCGTGGCTGCTGTTGCTGCAACGCCACAGCGGTCAGCGCAGCGTCGCGTTCGGCGCCACGGTGGCGGGCCGCCCTACCGGGCTGGCCGGTGCCCAGGACATGCTTGGCCTGTTCATCAACACCTTGCCGGTGATCCAGACCCTCGATCCGCAACAGCCGTTGGGCGAGTGGCTGCGGGACTTGCAGGATTACAACCTGATGGTGCGCGACTACGAGCACACGCCGTTGTCCGACATTCAGCGCTGGGCCGGGCAGGGTGGCCAGGGCTTGTTCGACAGCATCATCGTGTTCGAGAACCACCCGGTGGACCGAGCCTTGAAAGGCGGCGAGGAGGGCGAGCTGCGCTTTGCCGAAGTCGGCAGCGGCGGGGTCACCAACTTCCCGATGGACTTGATGGTCAGCGCCAACGAGGAAGGGCTGGAAGTCGAGTACCTGTTCCTGCGCGATCGCTTCAGTGACGTTGAAGTCGAGCGGATTCGTGCGCAGCTCGAAGGATTGCTGCGTGCGTTGCCAGAGGACGCTTCGTGCCTGCTCGGCAATATTGGCTTGCCGCAAGCACGCATGAGCCTGCCGCAGGTGTCAGACGACAGCGCTGATTTGCTGCAGTCGTTCAATCAACACGTCAAAGCGCAGCCGCAGAAAATCGCCTTGATCTGTGAGGATCGACAAGTCAGTTACGGCGAACTTGAGGCTCAGGCCAATGGGCTGGCGCAGCAACTGATCGTTCGCGGTATTGGGCCGGAGACCCTGGTGGCGGTGGCGTTGCCGCGTTCCGAACGCACCATCGTCGCGTTCCTCGCGGTGCTCAAGGCGGGGGCTGCTTACCTGCCTTTGGACCTGGCGTACCCGACCGAACGACTGGCGTACCTGTTGAGCGATTCGGCAGCCAGCCTGTTGCTGTGTGACAGCAACCTGGGGGATCGACTGACCCTGGCCGACAGCCCGCCCCGTCTGCTGCTGGATCAATTGAGCGTTGCCGACAACGCGGCGTGCCCGGTTTCCCATCCGTTGCCGGGGCACCTGGCGTACCTGATCTACACCTCCGGCTCCACGGGGCAACCGAAAGGCGTGGCCGTGGCGCGCGGACCGATTGCCCGGCATTGCCGCAGCATCGTCGAGCGCTATGAACTGGCACCGCGCAGCCGCGAGTTGCACTTCATGTCGTTCGCTTTCGACGGTGCGCAGGAGCGCTGGCTGAGTGTGATGCTGGCCGGTGGCAGCCTGGTGATCCGTGATGACAATCTGTGGACCCCGGAACAAACCCTGGAAGTGCTGCAGCGTCGTGGCGTCACCGTCGCCTGCTTCCCGCCGGCATACCTGCAACAGATGGCCGAAGTCGCGGAACGCCTGGGCAATCCGCCCGCAGTCGAGGTGTATTGCTTCGGCGGCGATGCCGTGCCTGAAGCCAGTTTCGAGCAGGTCAAGCGCGCCTTGCGCCCGCAGCGCCTGGTCAACGGCTATGGCCCGACCGAAACCGTGGTCACGCCTTTGTTGTGGCGTGCCGAGGCCAGCGAGACCTGCGACGCGGCCTATGCGCCGATCGGGCGCGGTGTCGCCGGGCGAGGCCTGTATGTGCTCGACGCCGACCTCAACCCTCTGCCGGTGGGCGTCAGCGGGGAGCTGTACCTGGGCGGTGAATGCCTGGCGCGGGGCTACCACCAGCGCCCGGGCATGAGCGCCGAACGCTTCATTCCCGATCCATTTGCAGCGGGCGGGCGCATGTACCGCACCGGCGACCTGGTGCGCCAGCGCGACTGCGGCTTGATCGACTACCTGGGGCGGCTGGACCAGCAAGTGAAGATCCGCGGTTTCCGCATCGAGCTGGGCGAGATTGAAGCGCGCCTGCGTGAGTGCGCAGGGGTGCAGGATGCAGCCGTGGTGGTGCACGACACACCAATCGGCAAACAGCTGGTGGGCTACGTGGTGGCGCTCGGCACGGTGGGACTTGATCGGCGCCTGAAATCGCAACTGCAGGCGCAACTGCCGGACTACATGGTGCCCGCGCGGATCCTGGTCCTGGAACGCTTCCCGCTGTCGGCCAACGGCAAGCTCGATCGTCGTGCATTGCCGGTGCCGGAATGGGCCCTGGGGTGTTATCGCGCACCGCGCAATGCTTTGGAGCGCGCGTTGACCGGGATCTGGCAGGAAGTACTCGGCATGCCGCAAGTGGGTATCGACGACAACTTCTTTGAGCTGGGGGGCGATTCGTTGCAAGTGCTCAAAGTCATCTCGCGGGTGCGCAGCCAACCCGAACTGGGCTTCGAACTGAAACTGCGCGACCTGATGCAAAAACCCAGCATTGCCGAACTCTGCGGCTACCAGGCCGCCGAGCCCGCCGCAGCTGCGCCAGACCCATTGCTGGCACTGAACTCGCGGCTGGCGCACAGGCCGGCGCTGTTCTGCCTGCACGCCGGTTTTGGCACGGTATTCGACTACGAACCGCTCGCGCGACGCCTGGAAGGACGGCGCACGGTGTACGGCCTGCAATGCCGCATGCTGCTCGATCCGCACTGGCAGGATCAGTCGCTGCTGGCCATGGCCCAGGCCTACACCCAGCGCATTCGTGCCCAACAGGCCAAGGGGCCGTATTACCTGCTGGGCTGGTCGCTGGGTGGTGCGTTGACGCAATTGGTCGCCCATGAGCTGGAACAGCAAGGCGAGACCGTCGCGTTCGCCGGCCTGGTCGACAGCTACGTGGCCGGCACCGCCGAAGCGGGGAACTGGCGCGAAGACCTGGGGGATTTCCTGAAGTTTGTCCTCGGTCATTCGTCTGAAGAAGCACAGGCGTTAATGGCGTTGCACGCCGCAGGTCTGCCTGAGCATCAGGCCGCCGCCGCCGTCATCGAAGCCGCGCTGCATGGCTCCAATGAACAAGCCGCACTGGGCGCTGGAGAGCTCACGCAAATCTTCAACAGCGGTTCACGCCTCAAGGCATTGGCCCTGGCCCAGCTCCAACTGCCCGCGATCAAAGTCACGGCGCACCGCTGGTGGGTAGCCGGGCGTGACGACGAGCGTCGAGTGTTCGAGGCCCAGGTCGGCCATCACGGTGTGGACCGTCTGCTGGCCGGCGGGCACTACGAGCTGCTACGCGGTGACGAATTGCTCGACGATCTCGAACTGCAATTGGAGTGCACCCTGGCCATCGCCTGACGACACGTGGAGCGCACCCTGGCCTTCGTCTGACAACACGGCCCCCTGTAGGAGCTGCCGCAGGCTGCGATCTTTTGATCTTATCGGTGCATCGAACACCGCCAAAAGATCGCAGCCTGCGGCAGCTCCTACGGGAATACCGGTGTTTCCAACATTGCGCGTTCCCCACCGATTATTGTGTAGAAGGATACCCCCATGCCCGTCCTGCCTGAACTTGAAGCCTTCCTCGAACTCGCCGAATTCGGCCGTCTCACCGGCAAAAGCCGTCCCATGCACGACCTCACCCCGGAACAGGCTCGCAGCGATTTCGAAGCCTCCTCAAGCTTCCTCGACACCCCACTGACCCACATCAACTGCGAACACTTCACCCTCCCCGCAAGAGACGGCCACAACCTTCCGGCCCGCCTGTACCGCGACGCCAACCCGGTCGAAGGCTTGCAACCCGTCATCCTGTACTTCCACGGCGGCGGCTACGTCGTCGGCAGCCTCGACTCCCACGACGCCCTGTGCCGGCGCCTGGTTGCCCAAGGCGGCTTCGACCTCCTGACGGTCGATTACCGCCTGGCCCCTGAATGGCAATTCCCAACCCCGATCCAGGACGCCTGCGATGCCGCCAACTGGCTGGCCCGAGAAGGCGCCGCCCAGGGCCTGGACGCCACCCGCGCAGCCTTGGCCGGCGACAGCGTCGGTGCAACCCTGGCCACCGTCCTCTCGATTATCGCGATACAAACCCCCGCAGAACTGCAACTCAAACCCAAGGCCCAGGTACTGGTCTACCCCGTCACCGACGCCACCACCAAACGCCCCTCCCACCGGGATTTCGCCGAAGGCTACCTGCTCGAAACCGCAACACTGGACTGGTTCTACAGCCACTACAGCCGCACCCCCGACGACCTCGCTGACTGGCGCTGCTCGCCATTACTGGCACAAGACCTGGCAGGACTCGCACCGGCACTCGTGTACCTGGCCGGGCACGATCCGTTGCACGACGAAGGGCTGGCATACGCCGAACGACTGCGCGAGGCGGGAAATGAAATGACGCTGCTGGAACAACCGGGGATGACCCATGACTTCATGCGCATGGGCGGGTTGTTGAGCGAAGTGGAAGGGATTCACGCGCAAGTGGCGGGGTGGGTGCGGGCAAGATTGTGAGCTGCAGCTTCAACACTCGCGACCCCTCAAACGGGGATTGATTCTCCGGGCAAGTTTGTGTGGTGCGGCGACGAGTGTCATCGCGGGCAAAATTTCGTATGTCTTGAGGACACAACCCAATAGAGTTTTGTTCTTTAAACAGCGATTGATGCTGTGTGTTTAATCGTGCCCATGATTACTTCCTGCAGGCTACAACGCCTTGCGCCATTGCCTACAGGTACGTCAGAATCCGCCGACTTGTGCGCCTTGGGTGCGGGCTCTATCGTTGCGTGGTCACTGGAATACAGTGACCGGGTTTGGTAGCCCGTTTCGTTTTAGGCGCATAGCGTCACCTTACGCAGTCGATCTATCCGGACTCCGTTTTATGGTGGCCATGCGCAGGGCTCCTTCGGGGGCGCCGGGTTCCTAATGCGACCGGTCTACCAACCCGCGTATGGCCGCCACCCATCGTTTGGTAGCGAGGGTGATGGCTCCTTTTTGTATTCGCATTAGGAGTTTCATCTATGTTCAAAGTAACGCCCAACCCGCCGGACACTGATCCGACAACCGCCCCTGATAATTCCGATTCACCCGGCCCCCACCAAACAGCCGCACCCCGGCCCTCGATTGCCGACATCAAAGCCACCCCGCGCAAACTCTGCACGCTGTTCACCGTCAACCCCGAGTTCGACACCGAAACCTTGCTGGCCTATGCCTGCGAGTCGCTGGCGTCGGCCAATGTCATGGCCACCGATTTGGTGGATCAACTGGAGGGCAGTTCGCGCAATGCCTTGTTGGGTATTGCGCAGGTGATCATGCTGGGGGAATTGGCGGTGAATCGGGCGCTGGATCAGCTTGGATGTTCTGAGTAGCTGCTGACGGTCAAAGCTATTAAAGTCAAAATATCGTCCGAACGCGGCCCGAGCCTTCGGCAGCTCCTACGGGATGGTGGGTACACCTGTAGGAGCTGCCGAAGGCTGCGATCTTTTGATCTTGCCGTTCAACCTTCTTCCAAAAAAAATGCCCGCGTCGAAAGAAGCGGGCATTTTCATTTCAGCCTATCGCTCAGAAATCATACTTCGCGGTCAGCTGCAGGTTGCGCGGTTCGCCGTAGAACGTGGTGCCGAAGTTGCCAAGGCCCGACAGGTACTTCTTGTCGAAGACATTGTTGGCATTGACGGTGAAGCTCAGGTGATCGTCGTAGTTGTAGCGGGTCATCAAGTCGACGAGGGTGTAGCCGCCTTGCTTGAGTGAGGTCTCGCCGCCTTCGCCGCCGCCCACGTCCGGGCTGTAGCTCTGGCCGTAGAACGCGCTCTGCCAGCTGATGCCACCGCCGACGGTGACCTGGTTAAGCGCGCCGGGCAGGCGGTAGGTGGTGAACGTGCGGATCACGTGTTCCGGCTTGCTGGTGGCCAGCGGGAAACCGTAGATGCGCTGATGATCCTTGTCGCGGGTGCGGGCGTAGGTGTAGCCGGCCGAAACGTTCCAGTCCGGGGCCAGTTCGCCGGCCATTTCCAGTTCCACGCCATTGGTGGTGGCGCCGTCGGTGGCTTCGAAGATGCCATCGCCGGTGTTCAGATCGGTACCGATCGATTGCGCGACGTTATCCTGCTCGATGCGGAAGAAGGCCAGGCTGGCGTTCAGTTGACCGTCGAGGTAGGCGGCTTTCAGACCGGTTTCGTAGCTGTCGCCTTCAACCGGTGCCAGGGTCGAACCGTTAATGTCCTTGTTGATCTGCGGCTGGTAGATCTTGGTGTAGCTGCCGTAGACCGAGTAGGTCTCGTTCAGGTCGTAGACCACACCGGCGTAGGGCGTGACGACCCCGTGTTCCTTGTAGCTGGCATGGGTGTCGGTCAGGCTGCCACCTGGGTAGTAGGAGTAATCTTCGTTGTACTTGAACGTGCTCAGGCGGCTGCCGAGGATGAACGACAGGTCGTCGGTCGGCCGCAGGCGGGTGGCCAGGTACAGGCCGTTTTGGCTTTGGGTGCGTTCGTACTTGCCGTTCTTCGGAAACTCCTGCTTGGGCAGGGTGCCGTTCCAGTCGTAGATGCTGCCCGGGACCAGTTCAAAGGCACTGGTGTCGTAGGTTGCCCCGGTCTGGCGCGAGTGTGATGCCATGAAGCCGGCAACCAATTCATGCTCGCGGCCACCCAGGGTAAAAGGCCCGGAAACGCTCACGTCAGCGGTGTTCTGCACGCGATGGCCTTCCCAGCGCCCCCAGTACAGAAAGTTACCTTCGCCCGTGGCCCGGTCGGCGTAGCCACCGCTGGCAGAGGCCAGTTGAGTGTCGTGATCAGTGGTTTTCTGGTCGAAGCTGGCTTTGAATTTCCAGTCATTGGCCAGCGCCTGTTCCAGCGAGGCGAAGTAGGTGACGCTGTCGAAATCACGACGGCTCCAGTCTGCGCCCGGGTTGAAACTGCGGGAGAAATCGGTGCGGCCGCCATCGGTGAAGTAGGGCGCATTACCGGTCCAGGAACTGCCGCGCGGCGTCGCGCTGGACTTGTCGACGCCTAGCGTCAGCAGGGTATCGTCGGTCAGGTCGGCTTCGAGGATGCCGTAGAACAGGTCTTTCTTCTGGCTGTAGTGGTCGATGTAGGAATCTTTGTCCTGAAGAGCGCCGACGAAGCGCCCGCGCACAGTGCCGGAGTCGTTCAACGAGCCGGAAATGTCACCTTCGGTGCGGTAGTTGTCCCAAGAGCCGGCGGTGGCGCTGACCGATGCCTTGAAATCCTTGGTCGGCTTCTTGCGCACCAGGTTGACGGTGGCAGACGGGTCGCCCGCGCCGGTCATCAGGCCGGTAGCACCCTTGATGACTTCGACGCGATCGAGGCTGGCCGAGTCGTCGCTGTTGTTGGGGTTTTCGCCGTAGACACCGTCGTACGGCTGGTTGACGCCATCGTACTGGAAGTTGGTGATCGCAAAGCCACGGGCGGAGAACTCGGTACGGTCACTGTCGTACTTTTGCGTGGTCACCCCGGGGGTGTTGCGCAGCACGTCGCCGACGCTCTGCGCGCCGCGATCATCCATCTGCTGGCGAGTCACCACGGTCACCGATTGTGGGGTCTCGCGCAGGGTCAATGGCAGCTTGGTCGCCGTGGTCGTTGCACCGGTGGTGTAGGAGCCGGTGTCTTCGGTGGTCAGGCCCAGCGCCTGGCCGGAAATGGTGGTAGCGCCCAGTTGCAGGCTCGAGCTGCCACCGGACACCAGCGTCACGGTGTTGCCGTTGATCTGGAAAGAGATGCCGCTGCCCTTGAGCAGTTCCGCCAGGGCTTGGGACGGCTCCAGCGAACCGGAGACGGCGCGGGACTTGATCCCGGCGACCTGGTCAGGGCTGTAGAGGATCTGCAGGTTGGTCTGCATGCCCAACTGGGTCAGCGCGCTGGACAGCGGCTGCACCGGGATACTCACTTTTACAGGTGCCGCATTGGCCATCGAGCTCCCCAGCAAGGTGGCGGTCAGCAGTACGCTGGTAAACAGGCTGCGATGCAGCGTCGGGCGCTGTATGGCCAGTGCGAGAGGTGTGCGGCGGGTGAGAGGTCGCATTACTTACCTGAGCTCCTGAGGAATGTTGTACAGATTTTTTTGTTAATAAGAATGATTATTAAGACGGGGCGCGCAGGTAAAACCGGAAAGAAACGTGCAAATAAAATTCGCCGGGGCAGATGAAGCGCTATTTGCGGGAGCGGGCTTGCTCGCCAAAGCGGCACGAGCAAGACCGCTCCCACAGGTGTGTGCAGCCGGTTTTCAGGCCGTGACGGGTTCGGTAACCACCCGACCGCTTTCCATGCGCACCAACTGGTCGGCGACGTCGAAGTAACGGTCGTCGTGGGAGATCACGATGATGGTCTTGCCCAGGCGTTTCAGGTCCGGTAGCAGTTCGGTGTAGAAGATGCGGCGGAAGGTCGGGTCCTGGTCGGCAGCCCATTCATCGAACACCAGCACCGGGCGCTCCTCGAGCCAGGCATTGACCAGTGCCAGGCGTTTGCGCTGACCGGTGGACAGGTCGGTGGTGGTGAAGCTGCCATCCTTGACGCTGACCTTGTGGGCGATCTCCAGGCGCTGCAGGTATTGGTTGGCGTCTTCGGGGATGTGCTGGTCGCCCTGGATCACGTCGTCGAACAGGTAGTAGTCGGCAAAAATGGTGGTGAATAGCTGGCGATAGTCGTCGCGATTGTGCGAGTCAATCGCCTCGCCGTTGACGCGGATTTCACCCTGTTGCGGGGTGTACAGGCCCAGCAGCAACTTGATCAGCGTGGTCTTGCCACAACCGTTTTCGCCGACGATAAAGGTGATGTCGCCTTGCTTGATCGTCAGGTTCACCGGGCCCAGCTGGAACGGCGCGGCACCTTCGGCGGCTGGGAAAGTGAACCGCACATCAGCCAGTTTCAGCTCATGCACCGCCTGTTTGACCTGGCCCTGATCGCTGAGGAGCAAGTGCGGCTCAGGGGTGGAAAATTGCTCGGACAGCTCGGCGATCCGGCGGAACGCGATTTGCGCGCGACTGACGATCGGCAGGGTGCTGATCAGGTGCTCCAGAGGGCCTTTCATGTACAGCAGCACCAGCACAAAGCCGCTCATCACGGTCTTGTCGGCGCTGGGCCAGTAGGTTTGCAGCGCCAGGGCCAGGCCGATGACCACGAAGAACAGCATGGAGCCGAAGGTCTTGGCGATGACGAAGGTGTTGATCGAGCGCACCTGGGTGTTGCAGATGAATTCGGCGGTGGCCTTGATGCCCGAGACGTACATGCGCTGGCGGCGAGGGCGATGAATGCGCAGCTCCTTGGCGCCTTCGGCGATCGCGTTGTAGTGCTTTTGCAGCTCGTCCTCGGCATCGCGGGCGGCCATGAACCCTTGCACACCCTTGCTCTGGGCATAGGCCTGGATCGCCGTGCCGATCAGGATCGCGGCCACCATGATCAGGAACATCGGCCACGACAGGATGGCCAGGTAGCCCATGCACCCCAGGGTCACCGTGAGCGAAATCGCCAGTGGTGCGAAGGCGAAGGCGAAGTCGCTGATGGTGTCGACGTCATGGGTCAGCACCGGGATCAGGCGATGGCTGCGGTAGCGCTCGATCTGCTCGATGGGGGCCGAGAGGACCTTCTCGCCCAGCTGTTTGCGCAGCTTGGCGATGATGTGCTGGCCGACGTAGTTGGTGCCGATATCCGAGCAGATCGAACTGGCCAGCGCCAGCAGGCACAGGCCGGCGAACAGTGCGACCACACCCTGGGTCAAACCTGTTTCGGAGTGCAGCGCGTTGTTGATGGTCGCCAGCAACACCGTGACGCTCAGGCCGCCAACCATGCCCAGGAAGATGGAGGCGGCGACGATCAGCCGAAAGGGTTTCAACAGGGCGAACAATTCGCCGATGGCGCCACGGGGAGGAGGCTGGGTCATGGAAGACGGTTCCTTGGGTGTAAAGGCAGATACCCAGTAGAACGTCTGGTGCGGGGGTTAATTTAGCAGGGCAGCTCCTACAGATCGCGCACTACGCGAAACCCGATCCAGTCCCCACGCTCTTGCGGGTATTGGCTGTTGCGATTGCCCGAGCGGGAAAACACCGGCGCTTCGCCCCAGTCGTTGCCGCGAATCCGTACGGCCTCGCAATTGGCTTCGAGCCAGGCGCTGCCATCGGCAGGCGCGCCGACGTAGTTGGGGTGTTCGCAGTCCTGCACCCACTCATAGACATTGCCGTGCATGTCATACATGCCGAAGGCATTGGCCGGGTAGCTGCCCACCGGCGAGCTGTAGCTGTAGCCGTCGGCCGGGCCATAGGTGTTGGCGTGGCTGGCGATGCTGTAGGCCTTGCCCTCGTCGAACGGAAAAGGGAAGGGGCCCTGGCTGCCACCGCGGGCGGCGTATTCGCGTTGGGCCTCGCTGACCATGTGGTAGGTCTGGCCGGTCTTTTTCGACAGCCAGGCAACGTAGTTCTTCACGTCATCGAAGTTCATGCACACCGCCGGCTGGCGCGCGCCCTGGGGATAGCGTGGCTTGCTGGCAATGCATTCGCGTCCGGGGCGGGTGTCGCCATTGGCGATGGTCACGCCACTTTCGCGCACGTAGCTGTCCCACTCGCCGGCGGTGACCTGGAAGCGGCTCATGGCGAATGGCTTGGCGAAGGTCACCTCGTGCATCGGGCCCTCGTCGGGTTCGCGGCCGACTTCGTCTTCCGGCGTGCCCATGGTGAAAGTGCCGGCGGGCAGCACGACCATTTCCGGGCAGTCGCGGCAGTCCTTGAATACGTTGCCCGGTGGCGGCGCGGCGGCCGCTTGGGCGGTGGTCGGGGCCAGTGCGGCGATGAGTGCGGTGAGGGCGAGTGCCTTGAGCGGCAGGACTATCAGATTGCTTTTCATGGGTGTCTCGTCGAAAGAAAAATTGAGGGCGTGGACATTCCCCTGTGGGCGCGAGCAAGTGCGCTCCCACAAGGAGTACGTGTCATACCGAAGGGCAGGCATCAGATGGTGTTGCCCAACAAGGCCATGAAGCGGTCGATCTCGTGTTCGCTGTTGAGCAGGCCAGGCGCAATGCGAATGACCGGGCCGACATCGCGGTCCACCGAGTCGCACACCACTCGGTTCTTCATCAGCTGTGCGGCGACCTGTTCGCAGTCGCGCCCCTTGACCCGGAAGAAGCTGAAGCCGGCGGACAGGTCCGGGCTCAAGGGGGTGACCAGTTCCATCTGCGGGTGCTCCAGCAGGCGATTCTTGGCATAGGTGTTCAGCCCATGGATGCGTGCCTGCACCTGGGCCTTGCCCAGTTCCAGGTGCAGCTTGAACGCCTCATCCAGCGCCCAGCGATGTTCAAAGCTGTGGTAGCCACCGGGGGTCATGATGGTCGAGAAAGCGGTAGCTTCGGAAAAGGTCGGTATGGTCGGCGTCACGTCCTTGAGCTCGGCCGAGCGGGCGCAGATGATCCCGGTGCCGCGCGGGCCGAACATCCATTTATGGGTGCCGGCAATAAAGAAGTCGCAGTGCATGTCGGGAAAATCCAGATCGTCGACGCCAAAACCATGCACGCCGTCAACCACATACAGGATGCGATCCTGGTCCGCACGGTTGCGGTTTTGTTCTTGCACCAGCTTGCCGATTTCAGCAATGGGCAGCTTCACGCCGGAACCTGATTGCACCCAGGTCATGCCCAGTACCCGGGTGTTGGGGCGTATGCCCTTGGCAATCGAACCCAGCACTTCATCCACCGACACCTCGCGGCTGTTCTCGAACAACTTGAGCTTGCGCACTTTCACGCCGTCTTTCTGCTGGCGGTAGTCCAGCGCGTAGTGGGTTGCGTAATGCTCGTGCTCGGTGGTGAGGATTTCCTGATCCGCACGCACATGGATGCCGCCGTAGATCAGCGACAAGCCTTCGGTGGTGCTGCCGGTGAGGGCGATCTGTTCGGGCCTGGCGTTGAGGTAGCGTGCGGCCCATTCGCGCACTTGCTGTTCGCGCTTCTCGGTTTCCCCCAGGTCCCAGTCCATGGCCCGGCCGGGGTTGCGATCAAGGTGGGCGCGATGCCTCTCGATGGCCTCGCGCACGGGCCTTGGGTGCGAAGTCACCAGGAAGTTGGCGAAGTGCAGGTAGTCGGGGTCCTGGTGGAACAGCTGGCGCAACTGCGCCCATTTGTCTTTCGGCAACGGCGCCGGATTAGCCGCCAGGGCCGGCAGGCCTGCAGCGGCACCCAGGGGCAGGCCCGCCGCGAGGATGCCGGCCTGCTTGAGGAATGATCGACGGTTGGTCATGGGTCAGGTTCGCTTTTGCAAAGTGGGCATCAGTTGTTCGCCAGCGGTTTCGACGACTGCTGTACCTGGTCCCACACCCGCAGGAAATTGCCGCCCCAGAGTTTGGCGATGTCGGCTTCGCTGTAGCCGCGACTGATCAGCTCCGCCGTCACGTTGCGGGCTTCGCTGACATCTTTCCAGCCGTCCAGACCGCCGCCGTCGTTGAAGTCCGAGCTGATGCCGACATGGTCGATGCCGATTTTTTTCACGGCGTAGTCGATGGCGTCGCCGTAGTCCTTGAGGGTGGCTTTGGGCTCTTCGTCGACTATTGCGTACAGCTGGCTGGCGTACTCGCCGAAGCGTTGCTCCGGCCAGACGGTGATGATCGGGTCGCCGGGCATCAAGGCCATCTCCAGCCCCTGCAGCGGTTGCAGGTCGAAGCGTGCGCGCAAGGCGTTGAGCTTGTCCTGGGTCGCCTGGCTGAGCGGGCGGATGTAGGTCGGGAAGCCAACGATCTGGACCACGCCGCCGCTCTGCTTGATCAGCTGCATCTCCGCGTCGCTGAGGTTGCGCGGGATGTCCACCAGCGCCCGTGGCGCCGAGTGCGAGGCCACCATCGGTGTGCGGCTTAGTTGCGCGACTTGCTCCAGGGCTTTGGTCGACATTTGCGACACGTCGATGATCACCCCGAGGTCGTTGAGCCGGTGCACGGCCTGCTTGCCGGTCTCCGACAGGCCGCCGAGGGCGTCGCGCGAGTCGTTGAAAAACGGTAGCGGCCGCGAGGAGTCAGCCCAGGCGTTGTTGCCCACGTAGCTGAAGCCAAACATGCGCATGCCGCGCGCAGCCCACTTGTCCAGGGCGCTGAGGTCGTTGCCCAGCGGATAAGCATTGAGCATGCTCATGAAGATGGCGAACTTGCCTTCGCCATGCAGGCGCCGGAAGTCATCCGGGGTGTAGGCGATGGCGACCTGGTTGGGAAAGTCGCGCACCAGGGTGCTGATGATCTTGTAGCGGGTTTCCTGCTCGAATCGCGCCTCGTCGACAAAGCCCGCAGTGGGGCGGTGCGGCGCGTTTTCACCATTCCAGATTTCCGGCCAGCCGAAAATGGTCAGGGCCGCGCCGGACAGGCGCCCGCGTGCGGTCTTGACCAGGTCGAACTGGCCGTTGCCATCCTTGTCGGCCTCGTTGCCGGCGGTGCCGAAGTCGAGCGGTAGGGTGACGTGGCTGTCGAAGGAGAGGATGCGCTCTTGCAGTTCATCGGCTTGCTTCATCACCTTGACCGGGTAGCCGGGGTTGTCCTTGAACCAGTAGCCCCAGGCCGCAAAGCCGGCTCCGGCGCTGATGGCCAGCACCAGCGGCAGGCCGATGTAGAGCGCCTTTTTCGAACGTGGTTTTGTCATTGCCATCTCAGTCAGGTTCGCCGGCCGCAGGGGCCATCTGGGAAGAACGGTTATCTGGGAAGAACGATTGACCGGTGGGAAAATTTAGATGAGCGTGCGGGCCCATATGGGGATCCCTGTGGGAGCAAGGCTTGCCCGCGATGCGCTTAAATTCTTGAAGGCAACAAACGTTCTAGCTTGGATAAAGCCTGCTTAATGGCTGACACAGGTAGGGCAATGACGATTTCTCGACGATGGTTCATGGCAGGCCTGGCGCTGACCGGTGCCGCCGTGCCTGCGGCTTTTTATGGGCATCGTGAATGGACCCGGCCGGACCCGACGATCACCCCCGGCGAAGCGACGTTCGACGTGGCGGATGTCGCTGGCCAGCACCTGGCGGACACGCTGCGCGGTGTCTGGCAGATCCGCTTCGAGGGCCATGATGCCGGTATCGAAGGCTTGCCCCGGGACGGCCTGGAGCTGTTTCTCGACATCGGCCACAAGGGCCGCGGCCTCATCGGTTACCTCGACACCGCCGAGCGCTTGCGCGCCACTGCAGCGCCACGCTACCGGGTGCTGGGTGACCTGGCGGATGCCAAGCCCGCCGAGCTCAGCTGGCGCTTGATCAGCGCCAATGCCCTGCACGACACCCCGGATTACGAATTCAGCATGTCCCTGGATGAAGTCTGGGCGGGCTTCGGCAACGCCGGCAGCGCGACGCTCAGCGGCCGGGTGTTGAACCTGGATCGGCCCTTGATGATGACTGCCCAGGACAATCGTTTTATCGCGCTCAAGCGGGTGTTTCCCGAAGCGCGTGAGCGCACCGGCCTCAACCCCACGCTGCTGGCCTGGCTGATTTCGCCGGAGCATCGGCTGTTCCACCAGCTGTGGCACGCCTCCCGGGACAAGTGGCATACCTTGTCCGAAGACAAGCGCAACGCCCTGCGCGGCATCGGCTGGCAGCCCGGGCCGCGGAACAAAGAGCGCGATGCCCGGGGCACGCGCAAGGATCGCAATGGCTCCGGTGTGGATTTTTTCTTCATGCACCGGCACATGCTCGGTACGGCGCGCTCCATGCAGGATCTGCCGTCGTGGCCGCATTTTCCCCTGCCGCAGCCGGAACTGGCGCGGGATCGAGTCGGCTTCGCCCGCTACTTCGACAATCACGATGGCACGTCTTTGCCGCCCACCTGGCTGGCCGACGACGATGCCGAGTACTCGCAGTGGGTGGCCGACATCAAGACGGCCGAGACCTACCACAGCAATTTCCAGGTGTGGGAGTCGCGTTATCGTGATCCACGTTACCTGTCGAAGCTGACACTGGGGCAGTTCGGTTCCGAGGTCGAGTTGGGCCTGCACGACTGGCTGCACATGCGCTGGGCCTCGGTGCCGCGCGATCCGTCCAATGGCCAGCCGGTGCCGTTTGCCCGTGACCCCTCGGACTTTTCCGCGCGCTGGTTTGCCGCAGAGAACGATTTTCTCGGCGACCCCTTTTCCTCCCATGTGAGCCCGGTATTCTGGCATTTTCACGGCTGGATCGATGATCGACTGGAAGACTGGTTCCGCGCCCACGAGCGTTTTCATCCGGGGCAGGTCAGTCGCCTGGAGGTCAATGGCGTGGCGTGGTTTGCGCCGGGGCGCTGGGTTGAGGTGGATGACCCGTGGCTGGGCCCGGGGACTCATGGTTGCAGCACCACGCCGGGTTTGCAGGCGGGCAAGTCAATGGAGATGGACCCGGAAACCATGAAGCTGGCGCTGCGCATTACCTTTGGTGAGGATGAGCAGAAACTGGCCGGGCTGTTGCGCAAGGTACCGCAGCGGCCCTGGTATGCGCGGCATTTGAAGGCCAGGAAAAGCCAGGCTTGAAGACCGCGTTATCGTTCATCGCGGGCTAGCCTTGTTCCCACAGAAGCTTGCTCCCACAGGCTCAGTGTATGTCCCCATCATGCGGCACACGCCATACCTTTGGGAGCAAGGCTTGCCGGCGAAGGGGGCCTCATGGACACGCCCATCACTGCGCTCGCCACCCTCCACCCAACGCCTTGTACAGCGCTACACTGGCCTGCAACCGCGCCAGCCGCAGCTGTACATTCAGGTCTTGCGCCGCATACAAGGTACGCTGGGTCTCCAGCACCGTCAGCAAATCCTCGGCCCCGGCCTGATAGCGATTCTGCGCGATGTTGAACGCCGTCTGGGCCTGGTTCAGCTCCTCCCCTTGCCACTGCCGCTGCTGATCCAGCCCGCGAATGCTGTTCAGGGCTTTTTCCACGTCGGCGAAACCATTGATGATCGCCCCGCGATAGTTCTCCAGAAGCTCTTCCTGGCGAGCCGTGGCCTTGTCACGTTCGGCGCCCAGGCGCCCATTGTTGAACACCGGTGCGAGCAATCCTGCGGTGAGGTTGTAGAACGGGCTGCGCAGGATATCCGCCGCGTGATCGGCGCCTGAACCCAGGTCGGCACTCAGGGTGACCGTGGGCAGCATGGCCGCCCGGGCGACGGTCACGTCGGCCTGTGCGGCCGCCAGCTGCGCTTCTGCCCTGGCGATGTCCGGGCGACGGCTGAGCAGCTCGCTGGGCACGCCGGCGGCGATGGTGGGCCATACCAGTTGATCGAAGCGCTCCTGGCCCAACGACAGCTGTTGCACTGGCTGGCCAAGGAGGGCAGCGAGGTTGACCTGCGCCTCCTGGGCCTGCTGCTGCACCAGCGGCAATTGCCGTTGCTGCGCCGCCACCAGGCTCTTCTGCTGCGCCAGTTCCAGTGCCGTGGCCGAGCCCGAGTCGTAACGGGTCTGCACCAGGTCAAGCACGCTCCGGGCGTTGGCCAGGTTCAACTCGGCGATGCGCTGCTGTTCGCGCAGAGACAAGGTTTGTGCATAACCATTGGCGACGCTGCTCTGCAGGGTCAACTCGACCGTGGCCTGATCGAATTCGCTGGCCTGCAGCGCAAATAGCGCACTGTCGCGAGACGCACGCTGGCCGCCCCAAAAATCGATTTCGTAGCTGGCACTGAGATTGGCGTCGAAGTAGTCCACCGCCTTGTTACTGCTGTCGGCGTCCAGCTGGCTGTAACCATTACCGCGCAGCAGCTTCTGGCGATTGCCATTCAGGCCGGCCTTGAGCTCAGGTAACTGCGAGCCGGCGGCCACCACCGTCTCGGCCTGGGCCTGACGGACCCGGGCCATCGCCGCCGCCAGGTCGAAACTGCCCACGCGGGCCTGTTCCACCAGCAGGCCAAGCTGCGGGCTGCCGAACTGCGACCACCACTGCGTATTGCTGCGGGCGGCGCCATTATTGTGCGGCGATTGCCAGGCGGCAGGGGGCTGCAGGCCACTGTCTGGACGCTGGGCGGGAGTGCCGCAGGCGCTGAGCAACAGGCAGACAGTTAAGAGGCGGAGTGGCGGCTTCATAAATCGATCATTCACTGGTAAGGGCCGTGACCGGGTCGAGTCGGGCAGCTTTGCGGGCCGGCATGAAGCCGAAGACAACACCGGTGACCAGGGCGCAGCCAAAGGCGCCGAGCACCGCTATCAAGGAGAACGCGACCGCCACTTCACTGAGAATCAGCACGCCGCCGACGATCAGCGCCAGGGCGATGCCGGCGAGCCCGCCGACCACCGAGAGCATCACGGCCTCAGTCAGGAACTGGCGCAGAATGTCGCGCTGACGGGCACCGGTGGCCATGCGGATACCGATCTCGCGGGTGCGCTCGCGGACAGTCATGAGCATGATGTTCATCACGCCAATCCCGCCCACCAGCAAGGAGATCGCGGCAATCGAACCGAGCATCAGCGACAGGGTATTTTGCGTGCGCGCTTCGGCCTGGATCATCGCCGCGTTGTTGGTCAGTTCGAAATCTTTCTTGCCGTTATGCAGGCGCAACATCAACTGCTCGATGGCCTGTTCGGTTTCCTTGACCTTGCGCGCATCAGCCGCGGCGATGGCGATGTACTCCGGGTTCTGGGTGCCGAACAGGCGCACACTCGCCGCTGAATACGGAATGGCAATGCGGTCGTCGCTGTCGGAATCGCCGGAGCTGGCGCCTTTTTCCGCGAGCACGCCGACCACCTGGAACGGCACGTTTTCGATGAGGATGTACTGGCCGATCGGGTTGGCGACATTCTTCAGCAGCTTGTGCCGCACCTTGTGGCCAATCACAGCGACCGCCGCAGCGTTCTGTTCGTCCGCCTCGGTAAAGTAGCTGCCTTCGACCACGGGCCAGTTGAAGATCGCCGGGAAGTTGGTGTCGTTGCCACCGACGTAGCTCAGGTGGTCCAGGTTGCCAAAACGCACCCCGGCTTCCTGGCCGTTGACCGGCATGATGCGGGTCACCTGCGGCAGGCTGCCGACCGCCTTGACCTCGTCCAGGGTGACGATGCCCAAGGGTGTCCGCGGGTTCGGCGATGAGCCGCTGAGGTAAATGATGTTGGAACCGAATGCACCCATCTGCGCCATGACCTGGCGTTTGCTGCCTTCCCCAACGGCCAGCATCACCACCACCGATGCGACGCCGATGATGATCCCCAGCAGGGTCAGCGCGGTGCGAAAGCGGTTGATCCACATCACTCGCCAGGCGGCTTGCACCGCGTCCACCAGTTCACCTTTCCAGGCGCCAGTGGCTTCGGCGCCCTCGGCCAGGCGCTTGCGCAGGTCCACCGCCTGCAGCGCGCCAGGATTGGCCGAGGTCTGCACCTGGGGATTGTCCAGCGCGCTGTCGCTGATGATCAGCCCGTCGCGAATTTCAATGATGCGCTTGGCCCGCGCCGCCACTTCGCGATCGTGGGTGATCAGGATGACCACGTGGCCCTGGCTCGCCAGTTCGTCGAGCAGGGTCATGACCTCGGCGCCGCTGTGGCTGTCGAGGGCGCCAGTGGGTTCGTCGGCGAGGATGATATGGCCGCCGTTCATCAAGGCGCGGGCAATCGACACCCGTTGCTGCTGGCCGCCGGAAAGCTGGTGCGGACGATTGCCGGTGCGTGAGGCCAGACCCAGGCGGTCGAGCAGGGCGGCTGCGCGTGCGTGCCTTTGGGCCGCTGGCGTGCCGGCATAAATGGCCGGCATCTCGACATTTTCCTGGGCGGAGCCAGACGGAATCAGGTGGTAACCCTGGAAGACGAACCCGAAGGCTTCACGGCGCAGCCAGGCCAGCTCGTCGCTGTCGAGGCCGGCGACATTTTCTCCGGCGAAGCGGTACTCACCCGAGGTCGGGCGGTCGAGGCAGCCGAGGATATTCATCAGGGTCGACTTGCCGGAGCCGGAGGCGCCAACGATCGCCACGAACTCCCCGGCGTGGATCGACAGGTCGATACCGCGCAACACGTGGACTTCAGGGGCGTCGCCACCGCCATAGGATTTGCGAATGTCCTGCAGGTCGATCAGGGGCGTCAGCATTCAGCCGCCACTCCCGCTGGCCGTGCCGATGAGCAGGTGATCACCTTCCTCCAGGCCGTCGAGGATCTGCACCCGCAGGCGGTCGCTGATGCCAGTGCGCACAATGCGTTGCTGCAGGCTGCCATTTTCAGCGACAACCTGGGCGGTCTGCTGGTCGGCCTGGGTACCGGCTTGCAGGGCGGCGATGGGGGCGGTGAGGACATTCCTGGCCTGGTCGGAGACGAAAAATACCTGGGTGGTCATCTCCGCCATCAGGGCGTTGTCGGCGTTGTCGACGTCGAGCAACACGGTGTACAAGACCACTCGCGCGCTGCCGCTCTTGCTCGAACTGGCCGGGCTGCCACCGCCCTGGCTGGTTTGGTCCAGAGGTTTGGGCGGCACCGGAAGTATCTGCCGTACGGTGCTGCTCCAGCGGCGGTTGCCGCCGCTCAAGGTGGTGAACCAGGCCTGCATGCCGGGTTTGACGTGGCCGATATCGGCCTCCGAAACTTCGGCCCAGACCGTCATCGGCGACAACTTGGCGATGCGCAGAATCAGCGGAGTTTGCTGTTGGGCGTTGAGGGTCTGGCCTTCCCGGGCGTCCAGGGCGACGACGGTGCCGGCCATCGGCGCATAGATGCGGGTGTAGCCAAGTTCCGCCTGATCGCTGCGCAGGCTGGCCTGGGCCTGGCGAATCTGTGCCTGGAACATGTCGATGCGCGCCTGGGTGGCGCGCAGTTCGGCCTGGGCCGTTTGCACGTCTTCTTCGCGGGTTGCCCCGCCAGCCTTGAGCTGCTGCTGGCGCTGGAATTTTTGCCGCGCCAGCGCGTGCTGGGCCCGCTGTTCTTCAAGCTGCGCTTTGAGATTTTCAATCGAGAAGCGCCCGGCATCGAGCCTGGCCTGTTGGGTGGACGGATCAATTTCCACCAGCAACTGACCTTCCTTGACCACGTCACCGACCTCCGCGTGGATCTTCTGGATCTGCCCGGAAGCCTGGGCGCCGACGTCGACATAGCGCCGGGGTTGCAGGGTGCCCAGCGCGGTGACACTGCTTTCGATGTCACCCCGGGTGACCTGCACGGTGGCGAACTTGTCCCGACCGGGCGGGATCATCTGCCAGGCGGCGACGGCGATAACGGGAATCAGACACAGGGCTGCAAGCAGGGCGCGTCGGGTGTGTCGGGGACGTTTCATGCAGGGTTCCGGCCAATGGAAATCGACCCGTCGTGCGCTCTGCCGGTGAGTATCCGGCGATAGTTGAACGCTGCCGGCAGGCCGGCAGAGACGGGGAGCTGTCCTTAATACGAGAAATGCCGCAGCGAATTTAGGCGCGGACACATGTGGGCACACATATAGACCATGACAATTTGTCGGGCAAGATCAAGCAATACTTTAAATCTATATGAGAATTACTATAAATTACGCGCCTCGCTCTGCCACTATCTTGCCACTGCCTATTTCGGCGGTCGGCGGGGTGGCTCAAGGATTGAATCCGCACCCATGCGGCTGGGAGTCATGTTGGAGAACTACTATCGGGAGCTGGTGTGTTTCCTGAACGCCAAGCTAGGCAACCGTCAGGTGGCTGAAGACGTGGTGCATGACGCCTATCTGCGTGTACTTGAACGCTCCAGCACCACACCGATCGAACAACCGCGGGCCTTTCTCTATCGCACTGCGCTCAACCTGGTGATCGACGATCACCGACGCAATGCCCTGCGCCAGGTCGAGTCGCTGGAAGTGCTCGATAGCGAGGAGCGCTACTTCACCCCGTCGCCCCACAACAGCCTTGACCACGGCCAGCGCCTGGAAATGCTCCAGCGCGCCTTGTCGGAACTGCCCCGGCTGTGCCGGGAGAGCTTTATGCTGCGCAAGATCGATGGCCTGTCCCATCCCGAAATTGCCGAGCACCTGGGCATTTCCCGAGCCCTGGTGGAAAAACACATCGTCAATGCGATGAAACATTGCCGGGTGCGGATGCGGCAATGGGATGGCCATTGACCCTGACGCTCTCGTCAAGGGTAAGTATTAAATTTTGTTTCACTGTCCTCGTTTCCTATCAACAGACGACCTGGCACTCGCCGCCTAGGTCACTCAGCTTTTTCTCCCCGCTGTTGAGGGGCTCATCCAGAGGACACTGGAAATGACACAGGCAATTGCATCGCCCATCGTTCACGACCTGATTGGCGTCGGTTTCGGCCCTTCGAACCTGGCACTGGCCATCGCCTTGCAAGAGCGTGGGCCGACCCAGGGTGAACTGGACGTACTGTTCCTCGACAAACAGGCCGATTACCGCTGGCACGGCAATACCCTGGTCACCCAGAGCGAGCTGCAGATCTCCTTCCTCAAGGACCTGGTGACCCTGCGCAACCCCACCAGCCCTTACTCGTTCGTCAATTACCTCAAGCACCACGGGCGCCTGGTGGACTTCATCAACCTCGGCACTTTTTACCCGTGCCGCATGGAGTACAACGACTACCTGCGCTGGGTCGCCGCGCAGTTCGACGCGCAGAGCCGCTACGGTGAAGAAGTGCTGACCATCGAGCCGGTGCTGCACAACCAGCAGGTCGAGGCGCTGCGAGTGATCTCCCGTGACGCACAGGGCCAGCAGCACGTGCGCACCGCCCGTTCGGTGGTGGTCAGCGCCGGCGGGACCCCGCGCATCCCCGAGGCGTTCAAGTCACTCAAGGGCGATAGCCGGGTGTTCCATCATTCGCAATACCTGGCGCAGATGGCCCGTCAGCCTTGCGTGAACAACCAGCCAATGAGCATCGCGATCATTGGCGGCGGCCAGAGCGCGGCAGAAGCTTTTATCGATCTTAACGACAGCTTCCCGTCGGTGCAGGTGGACATGATCCTGCGCGGCTCGGCGTTGAAACCGGCGGATGACAGCCCCTTCGTCAACGAAGTGTTCTCGCCGGAATTCACCGACCTGGTGTTCCAGCAGGCCAGCACTGAACGTGAGCGGCTGGTGAACGAGTACCACAACACCAACTATTCGGTGGTGGACATTGACCTGATCGAGCGCATCTACGGCATTTTCTATCGCCAGAAAGTCTCCGGCATCGCCCGCCACGCTTTCCGCACCCTGACCACCATCGAAAAAGCCAGCGCCACCGAGCGCGGCATCGAGCTGGCGGTGCGCAACAACGCCACCGGTGAAGTCACGGTTCGCCTGTACGACGCCGTGGTGCTGGCCACCGGTTACGAACGCCAGATGCACCGCAAACTGCTGGCGCCGCTGGAACAATACCTGGGCGAGTTCGAGGTGGATCGCCACTACAAACTCATCACCGACGAGCGCTGCAAAGCGGGCATTTACATGCAGGGATTTTGTCAGGCCAGCCACGGACTGAGCGACACCTTGCTGTCAATCCTGCCGATTCGCGCAGACGAGATTGCCGGGTCGTTGTATGAGCATGGCAAGAATCGTGGGCATAGCCGCTCGGTGGTGGATTTGTTGTTGGCGACGGCTAGCTGAGATTCCAGAGGTTAGTTCCAAACGCTTTTGTGGGAGCAAAGCTGGCTCGCGATTTCTGTCAGGCATTCAACATTTGAACTGACGGGTACAACGCCATCGCGAGCAAGCTTTGCTCCAACATCAATGATCCACCGCCATCGCCCCTAGCCGCGCTCCTGCAGGGTTAGCGCGCTTGCAACCTATACCCCATCAAAAAAAACGCCATCAGGCAGCCATCGCCGCGCCCTCTCGCTACAATGCCCGTCATGTCTTGCAGAGGTGCTTATGGTCAAAGCGATGGTGGTAGACGATCACCCGTTCATTCGGGCATCAGTCTCAATGCTCCTGCAGCAGGAAAACATCGAGGTGATCGCTCAGGCCGGCAACGGCGCGGACGCCGTGCAACGTGCCCGCGAACTCGCCCCGGACCTGATCATCCTCGACATCGCCATGCCCAGGCTTGATGGCCTGCAAGTCATCAGCCGGATCATGACCGACCAACCGCATTGCAAAATCGTAGTACTGACCTCGCAATTGCCGATCTTCTACGCCATGCGCTGCATGAAGGCCGGTGCCGCCGGCTATATCTCCAAAAATGACGACCTCGATGAACTGGTCAGGGCCATCAAGGCCGTCCTGACCGGCTACACCTTCTTTCCAAACCTGGCGAGCAGCTCAGTGCGGCGCAGTGATGCCCAGGCCACTGACCTTGAACTGATCCAGAGCCTGTCCGATCGAGAACTGACGATTTTGCAGCAACTGTCCAACGGCATGAGCAATAAGGAGATCGGCGAAGCCATGCTGCTGAGCAGCAAGACCATCAGCACCTACAAGACCCGCCTGATCGAAAAACTCAACGTGAAGTCCGTGGTGTACCTCGCCGATTTCGCCAAGCGCAATCAGTTGGTGTGAATGAGTCGGGCATGGGGTAAATGGCTGGCCGTGGTGCTGTTGTCGGGCACCGTTCATTGCGTATGGGCCGTAGCAGCGCCGGTGGAAAACCTGCGGTTGCTGGGGCGTTCCCAGGTCGATGGCTACCAGGTGGCGCTCGATGAGCCCGACCGGCAATGGCTGCGTGACAAGGGCGTATTGGTGTTGGGCGCTTCGGCACCGGACTACCCGCCGTTTGGCATCACTGGCACCGGGCGTGACTATGAAGGGCTGACGGCCGACTACGCGGCATTGCTCGCCGAGCTGCTGCAGGTGCGCATCGAGGTGCGGCGTTATCCGTCCCGGGCGGATGTGGTGCACGCGGTCCAGCAGGGCGAAGTTGACCTGCTCGGGACGTCCAACGACTTCGAGGCGGCGGACCCGCAGCTGGTGATGTCCAGCCCCTACGCCGAAGACCAGCCGACCCTCGTCACCCGCATCGGCGATAGCCAGAACGCCACGCCGGACCTGGCTGGAAAACAGGTGGCGATGCTTTACCACTACCTGCCGCCGGAAGCCGTCAAGGCGCACTTTCCCAACGCGCGTTTGCAACTCTATCCCTCGACCTTGAGCGCGATCGGTGCGGTAGCCTTCGGCACGGCTGACGTCTACCTGGGCGACTCCATCAGCGCCAACTACCTGATCAACAAAAATTACCTGAACAACGTGCAATTGGCGGCTTTTCTCGACACCAACGTCAACGACTTCGCCTTTACCGTGACCAGGGACAACCCGCGCCTGCTGCGCATCGTCAATGCGGCGCTGGCGGTGATTCCGGCGAGCGAGCAGGTGAGCATCCAGCGACGCTGGAGCGCGGGCGGGGCGAACATGAGCGGAGTGCATGTGTTGCAATTCAGCGCCGCCGAACGGCGCTGGATGGAGCAGCATCCCCACGTCAAGGTGGCCATAGACGAGAGTTTCCTGCCGGTGTCGTTTTACGGTCAGGACGGCAAGTTTCGCGGCCTGGGTGCCGATGTGCTGGCCAAGGTCGCGCTGCGCACCGGGTTGAAGTTCGACATTCAGCGCCTGCACACCGTCCCCAGACTGATCCGGCAGGTCGAATCCGGCCGGGCGGACCTGCTGATCAGCCTGACCCCCAGCGCGGAGCGCGAGAAGTCCTTGCGGTTTACCCGTCCCTACCTCAGCACGCCGTACGTGCTGGTCAGCCGAACGTCCGGCGGCAATCCCGCAACCCTGGACGAAATGGCCAACAAACGCCTGGCGGTGATTCTCGGCACGCCCGTGCGCGACCAGCTGATCGAGCAGTACCCAGGCATTCAATTGATTGATGCCGACAACGCCGAGCACGCCATGACCCTGGTGGCCAACGGTCAGGCCGATGCCGCAGTCAGCGCACTGATCTCCGCGCGCTACATGATTTCCCGGCAGTATCGCGACCGGCTGCGGATCACCAGCACGGTTGGCACCACTTCCGCCCGCTTGGGTTTCGCCACCGCCCGCGACGCCACAGAGCTGTATTCGATCCTCGACAAAACCCTGCTGAGTATTCCCCCCGACGAGCTGGACGAAGTGTCCAATCGCTGGGGCAGCGAAGTGGTGGTGGATGACAGCTATTGGCTACGGCATCGCGCGGCGATCATTCAGGGCTTTGCCCTGGCAGCCGTGTTGCTGTTGCTGGCACTGGGCTGGATCGCCTACCTGCGCCAGCTGATTGCCAAACGCAAGCAGGCGGAAGTGGCCCTCAGCGATCAGCTGGAATTCATGCGCGTGCTGATCGACGGCACGCCGCACCCGATCTACGTGCGCGACCGCCAGGCACGGCTGCTGATCTGCAATTCGGGTTACCTCGACGTGTTTGGCATCGAGCGCGACGAGGTGGTCGGCAAGACCGTGATCGAGGGTATGTTCAAGAACGTGCAGGAAGCGGCGGCCTACCATGAGAGTTATTTGCAGGTGATGAAGGACGGCCGGCCCCAGGTCCAGGATCGCCAGCTGACCCTGGGCGCCAACGTGCTGACCATCTACCACTGGATGCTGCCTTACCGTACCAGTAACGGTGAAGTGAGTGGTCTGATCGGGGGCTGGATCGATATCAGCGAGCGCCAGCGCCTGGTGCAGGCGCTGCGCGAAGCCAAGGACGACGCCGACGATGCGAACCGGGCGAAGACCACTTTTCTGGCCACGATGAGCCATGAGATCCGCACGCCAATGAACGCCGTGATCGGCATGCTGGAACTGGCAATGAAGAAGGCCGAGCAGGGGCTGACCGACCGTTTTGCCATCGAGGTGGCCTCAGGTGCCGCGCGCAGCCTGCTTGATCTGATCGGCGATATCCTGGATGTCTCGCGCATTGAGTCCGGACACTTGAGCCTGGCCCCGGAACGCGCCAACCTGGGTCAGCTGGTGATCGCCGTCACGCGTATTTTCGAGGGGCTGGCGCGACAGAAACACCTGCGCCTGAGCCTTGAGCTGGATGTTGCAGCCCATCGCGAGGTGCTGGTCGACCCGCTGCGCCTCAAGCAGATCATCTCCAATCTGTTGAGCAACGCCATCAAGTTCACCGAAGCTGGCGAGGTCCGTCTGCAAGTCAGGGTTCATCCAGGGGCAGACGAGCGTCTGACGCTGCAGCTGCAGGTTGCCGACACCGGCATCGGCATTAGCGATGAGGATCAGCAACGGTTGTTCAGCCCATTCACCCAGGCCAGCAATAATCGCCAGTCGGCGCGCAGCGGCTCGGGCCTCGGGCTGGTCATCAGCCGCACGTTGTGCGAGATGATGGGCGGCCAGCTGACGTTGCACAGCCATGTGGGGAAGGGCACCCGGGTCGACGTTGTCCTCGATCTGCCCACGCTGCAACCTCGGCATGAGCCAGCGCCGGTGCCGGTCGCACCGGCACCGGCGCATCGTGCGTTGAGTATCCTGATAGTCGACGATTACCCGGCGAACCGCTTGCTGCTGTCCCAGCAACTGAGCTACCTCGGCCACCGGGTGCGGGATGCCGAAGACGGCGCGCAGGGTTTGCGCGCATGGCGCAGCCAGCCTTTTGATGTGGTCATCAGCGACTGCAACATGCCGGTCATGACAGGCTACGAACTGGCCCGGGCGATCCGCCAGGAAGAGCGCGACAAGGGCCTCGCGCCCAGCCTCATCCTGGGATTTACCGCCAATGCACAAGCCGAGGAAAAGCAGCGCTGCCTGGATGCGGGAATGGATGACTGCCTGTTCAAGCCGATCAGCCTCGAGGACCTCGGCGCCCGGCTGTCGAGCCTCGCCCCGAGTGCCGAGCAGGCAGCCACCCCGCTCACGGACGAGATTGACTTGGCCGGGCTGCACCAGTTGACCCGGGGCGACGAGGCCTCCATCAAGCGCCTGCTGGATGACCTCGCGTCCAGCAACGATGACGATATGGCGCGGTTGATGCGGTTGTTCACGCAAAATGACGTGCCGGGGCTGGCGAACCTGGCTCACCGCATCAAGGGCGGTGCGCGAATCATCAAGGCTCAGGGGCTGATCGGCGCATGCGAGCGTCTGGAAACGGCTTGCGAGGTGGTGAACCCGGCGCAGTTAACCGAGGCCGTTGACGAGTTGCATCAGGCGATGGAGCGACTGGCGCAGCGGTTGGCGTGACCGCACTCAGACATCATCAGGAAACACTTGGGAAATTTCCTACAAGGTTTGGGGCGTTTCCTAAATATGATCCGCTGGATAATCGTCTTCCCTTCCAAGACGAGTCGAGATGACATGACCTGCCCGCCACCGCGCGTTCTGATACTCGAAGACCACGCCTTTCAACGTTCAGTGGCCGTGAGCATGTTCCGGCAGGCAGGCTGTCGCGAGGTGTTCGAAGCTTGCGACGGAGCGCAGGCGCTGGCCATCCTGCAGGAGGTGGGGCCGGTCGACATCGCCCTGTGCGATTTGCAGATGGAAGGCATGGACGGCCTGGAGTTCTTTCGCCGCCTGGGGGCCAGCGGGCAGGTCAGGTCGATCATCATCAGCAGTTCGCTCTCGGCAGACCTGCGGCGGGCGGTGCACCAGATCGTCTCCCTGCTGGGGCTCGAGTTACTGGGGGATGTCGGCAAACCACTGCACCCCCAGGCGCTGCGCGAGTTGCTCGACAAACACCCGAGCCATCGGCCGGTGACATACGCGCCGGCAACGCCGCTGCTTCTGGCCAGCGAGGAGGAGGTGAATGCAGCGCTCGCTCTAGGACAGATCCAGTCCTGGTACCAGCCCAAATTCCATCTGCACACCGGCCAGGTCTGCGGCGTCGAGGTGCTCAGCCGCTGGTTGCACCCACAAAGGGGCGTACTGTCGCCGGCGGTGTACCTGCCGATACTGGAGCGGAACGGGCAGATGGACCGGCTGCTGTTCGCCCAGCTGGAACAGGCGCTGATGCTGCAGCGGACCGCAGCAAGCCGCGGTTTTACCCTGAACATGGCGTTCAACCTGCAAAGCACGCAACTGGCCGACAGCGAACTGACGGCCAGCATCCGGCGTCTCTTGCTCCGCCATGGCATGCCGGGC
The DNA here is from genome assembly GCF_022496665.1 of Pseudomonas sp. TMW22090. Lineage (NCBI taxonomy): Bacteria > Pseudomonadati > Pseudomonadota > Gammaproteobacteria > Pseudomonadales > Pseudomonadaceae > Pseudomonas > Pseudomonas sp. TMW22090. The sequence goes on along the minus strand of NZ_SCFH01000004.1, from coordinate 513,383 downwards.
TCCGGATTAACCTTCGAACTCACCGAAAGCGGTTTGCTGCAGGCCCCCGCCACCAGCCTGGAGAACCTGGTGCGCCTGCGAATGATGGGTTGCCGGCTGTCCATCGACGACTTCGGTGCCGGGTTCTCTTCATTGCAGCGCCTGTGTCAGCTGCCTTTCAACGAGATCAAGCTCGACGCCGAATTCGTCCGCGGCCTGGCGCACGAGCCGCGCTGTCGGGCAGCCATCACCAGCACCCTGGCGCTGGGGGACAGTCTGGGCATGTCGGTGGTCATCGAAGGCATCGAGACCGATGCGCAGCGCCTGCACCTGATGTCGCTCGGCTGTGTTCAGGGGCAGGGCTACTGGTTCGCACGCCCCATGAGTGGCGAGGATTTGCTGGCCTGGTTGCAGCTGCACGGCCAATCCCCAGGCGGTCGCTGATGGCGATGCGTAGACAAATGCAGTGGGAGTTTCGGAAAAGTCCTACATAAAGCACCGTCTCGCATGCGTAGCCTTGCGTCATCTCGAATTTGACACCCTGCTGGGGGCCTACTTTGTCGAACAAAGCCTTGCGTATCCTGATTGCCGACGAGCAGCATTTTCAGCGCATGAGAATCGAACGGCTGTTCAATCAGCTCGACTATTACCGGGTCGCACCGGTTCACAGCCTTGAGGAATTGCTGACGCTGGTCGAGTACGGTTGCGAGCCGTTCGACCTGGTGGTGATCAACGCTTCGATGGCAGGTGATGCCTTTAACCTGCTGGATTTCTTTCGTGACAATGCCCAGGTTCGCCACGCCTTCATCTATGAAGGCCAGCGTGCACGGCTGCCGCCGACTCCCGACGGTGAGCAGCAGAACATCCAGGTCAGCCACACATCCCTGCCGGATCTGGCTTCGATCAGCCGCCTGATGGCGCTGATCGATCGTCGCCTACCGTCCGCCGGGACAGGCATTTCTGTCAGGTAGGTCAATCGTCGTGTTTTGTACATGGAGTCGTGATGAAGTCAGCACTGATTGTGGACGATCATCCGGTGGTTCGCGCCGCAGTCAAAATAGTGCTCCAACAGGAAGGTTTTCAGCGGATTTACGAGGCCAGTTGCGGTAACGAGGTCATGGCGATGGTCCGCGAGCACCAACCGGACGTGGTGGTGCTGGATATTTCCCTGCCCGAGCTCGACGGGCTGGAAGTACTGGCAAGGCTTCACGACAGTGGCGAGCGATGCCCGGTGGTGGTCTTTTCCGCCCACGAGGCGATGCTCTTCCAGGACCGATGCATTCGCGCCGGTGCCGCAGCCTACGTCGCCAAGTCGAACGACCTGCAGCATTTGCACAAGGCCATACACGCGGTTACGGTCGGCTACACCTATTTTGCCCAGCTCTCGACCGCGGTTTCGCTCAGGGCATCGCAATGCAGTGAAAAGCAGCGGATAGATGTCCTGTCCAGTCGTGAACTGACCATCTGTCGCTACCTGGCCATGGGCATATCAAACAAGCAGATCGCCGAAAACCTGCACCTGAGCCACAAGACCGTGAGCACCTACAAGACGCGGCTGATTAAAAAACTCGACGTCAAATCGGCGGTCCACCTGCGGGATTTCGCCTTGCGCAACCGCTTGATCTGAGTGAACGTCTTGCTGCATGGGCGTCGCCTGGCAACAGGCATACAGCGCCTGGAAATCAGCCTCGCTCAGGTTTGAAGGCCCGTGCCCTAAGCAATATCCGCATGACTGAACTCCTCCCCAAGAAAATCAATCAACGCCCGCACCGACGGCAGCAAACCGCGACGTGACGGAAAAATCGCGTGGACGATTCCGCACTTTGGCGCCCATCCCGGCACCAGCTCCATCAGGTGCCCGGCAGCAATGTCGTCGCGCACCACCACGCTGGGCAAATGCGCCACGCCGACGCCTGCCAGCACCGCATGGCGCAAGGCCAACAAGTCGTCAGTGACCATGCGCGGCGCATGCCGGATCAACGCGCTGGCGCCCTCTGCGCCAAACAGCTCCCACTGGTAATCACGCTGCGCCGCGCCCCAGTGCACGCTCGGCAAGCCGCTGAGGTCTGCCGGGGTGGCAGGGGATGACAGGCGTTCGGCGAAGGCCGGGCTGCCCACCAGGCACTGAGTGCTGTTGCCCAGCACCTTCATCACCATGTCGGTATTTTCCAGTGGCGGGAAGCGCACGCGCAGGGCGATGTCGAAGCCCTCGTGAATCAGGTCGACCCGGCGGTTGGTGCTCTCGATGAACAGCTCGACCAGCGGGTACTTGAGCATGTAGCGGGTCAGCATCGGCCCGACCCAGGAATTGAGCAGGGCGGTAGGGCAGCTGATGCGCACCAGGCCCTGGGGTTCGGAGCGGTTGCGCTCGATCAGTTCGGCAGCACTCTCCGCTTCCACCCGCATGGCCAGGCAACGCTGGTAATAGGCCTGGCCGATTTCGGTCAGCGAACAATGCCGGCTGGTGCGATGCAGCAGACGTACACCCAGGCGCTCTTCAAGCTCGGCGATGCGCCGGCTGAGCTTGGACTTGGGCATGTCCAGCGCACGTCCGGCCGCAGCAAACCCACCATGCTCCACCACCTGGGTGAAGTAATAAAGGGTGTTGAGATCTTCCACCATCGTTCTCCAAATAGAACGCTATGACTGATTTTTGCAGTCTAGCGCACCAAAGGCTTCGGTTTTAAGCTTTATCCATCGCAGCAAACCACAGATTCGGAGGCCACATGAAAAACATCATCGGTATATACACCAGCCCGCGCGGTCATTGGGTCGGTGACGGTTTTCCGGTCCGCACGCTGTTTTCCTATGACAACCTGGGCAAGCACATCAGCCCGTTTTTGCTGCTGGATCACGCCGGTCCTGCTGAATTCAGCCCGACCACGGCGCGCCGCGGCGTTGGTCAGCATCCGCACCGCGGCTTCGAGACCGTGACGATCGTCTACAAGGGCGAAGTGGAACACCGTGATTCCACTGGCAGTGGCGGCAAAATCGGTCCGGGTGACGTGCAATGGATGACTGCGGCTTCGGGGATTCTCCATGAAGAGTTTCACTCCCAAGCCTTTGCCAAAAGCGGCGGCACCCTGGAAATGGTGCAGCTGTGGGTCAACCTGCCGGCCAGGGACAAAATGGCCGACGCCGGTTACCAGACGATTCTTGACGGCGACATCCCGGCCATCGCGCTGAAGAACGATGCCGGCAGCCTGCGCCTGATCGCCGGGGAATTCGACGGCCACACCGGCCCGGCGCGCACCTTTACCCCGATCGACGTCTGGGACCTGCGCCTCAAGGCGAGCAAGCCGCTGACCCTGGATCTGCACGAAGGCCGCAATACGGCGCTGGTGGTGTTGCGTGGCACGGTTCAGGTCAACGGCCAGGAACGGGTCCGAGAAGGCCAGCTTGTTCTGTTTGGCCGTGATGGTCACCAGCTCAGCCTGGAAGCCAATAGCGACGCGGTGGTGTTGCTGCTCAGCGGCGAGCCCATCGACGAACCCGTCGTCGGCCATGGTCCGTTCGTGATGAACAGCGAGCAGGAAATCCACCAGGCCTTTGCTGACTTTCAATCGGGCCGCTTCGGCCGGATGAGCGGTTGAACTCAATGCTGCACCGCTGTGGCGCGGCCGGGTCGTGTGACTACGCTTGCCTGACCGCGATGTAAACAAAAAAACCGAAATCACTGCGCCGGCTTGATCGGCATCGATAAATAGCGAGGATTACCCCATGACTACTTCCTACAAACGTCTCGACAAGGATAACGCCGCGGTTCTGTTGGTCGACCATCAAGCAGGCTTGCTGTCGCTGGTGCGCGACATTGATCCGGATCGTTTCAAGAACAATGTGCTGGCCCTGGCCGACCTGGCCAAGTACTTCAAGCTGCCGACCATCCTGACCACCAGCTTTGAAACCGGCCCGAACGGCCCGCTGGTGCCGGAGCTCAAGGCACTGTTCCCCGACGCGCCCTACATCGCTCGTCCTGGCCAGATCAATGCCTGGGACAATGAAGATTTCGTCAAGGCGATCAAGGCGACCGGCAAGAAGCAGTTGATCATCGCCGGTGTGGTGACCGAAGTCTGCGTGGCATTCCCGGCGCTGTCGGCCCTGGCTGAAGGCTTTGAAGTTTTCGTGGTGACCGACGCTTCCGGCACGTTCAACGAACTGACCCGGCAATCGGCCTGGGATCGCATGTCGTCCTCCGGCGCGCAGTTGATGACCTGGTTCGGCCTGGCCTGCGAGCTGCATCGCGACTGGCGCAACGACGTGGAAGGCCTGGCCACTCTGTTCTCCAACCACATCCCGGACTACCGCAACCTGATGACCAGCTACAACACGCTGACCAGCAAGTAAGCGCGCCCATCGCCCCTTGTAGGAGCTGGCGAAGGCTGCGATCTTTTAATCTTTCGAGATTCCAAAAGATCGCAAGCTTCGCCAGCTCCTGCAATGCGTGCGATGGTTGCGTAAATGAGTCCCTGCCGGAGCCGCTCGATGCTGTCATTGCTCACCGATCACCCGTTGTTCTGTGCGCTGGCCCTGATCCTCATCGACTTGGGGTTGTGGCGCCTGATCAGTGCCAATGGCAGCCAGTGGAAACTCGTGGCGCGGCTGGTGATCTTTTCGCTGTTCAGCGTCCTGCTGTTCAACGAAGGCTTGAACCCTCTGGAACCGGCGCCCTGGGCCGACAATGTGCCGTTGCACCTGGCCGCAACCGGCTTGCAAATCGGTTGGTGGCTGTTCGGCGCACGCACGCTCACGGTATTGATTGGCGCGGTGATGATGCAGCGGGTCGGGCACACCGGTCGCCTGCTTCAGGATCTGCTTGGGGCAGTGATTTTTCTCATCGCCATCATCGCCGCCCTGGCCTACGTGCTGGATTTGCCGGTCAAGGGTGTACTGGCCACCTCCGGCGCCCTGGCGATCATCGTCGGCCTGGCGTTGCAAAGCACCTTGAGCGACGTGTTTTCCGGGATCGTCCTCAACACCACCAAACCCTATCAACTCGATGACTGGATCTCCATTGACGGCACCGAAGGCCGGGTGACCGACATCGACTGGCGCGCCACACGCCTGCAGACCTCCCAGGGCAGCATGGCGGTGATTCCCAATTCGCTGGCGGCCAAGGCCAAGATCATCAATTTCAGCCGGCCAACTGACATGTTTGGCGTCTCCATCAGCCTGCAACTGAGCCCGCACGCGCGCCCGCAGAAAATCATCGATGCCCTGGAGCGAGCCATGCAGGGCTGCCGCTATTTGTTGGACAAACCTGCGCCGTGCGTCGCGCTCAAAGGCTCCAGTGCCGCCGGCGTGGAGTATGAGATCAGCGGCTTCGTGGCGTCTATGGAGCACAAGCGCATGGTGCGTAATCTGCTGTTCGACCTGGCGTTCCGCCATTTGCAGGCCTCGGGTGTAAGCCTGCTGTCGAGCGTCGAATCCAATGCGCCTGCCGGGCTGTCACGGCCACTGGCATTGCTGGACAGCTCGAGCATCTTCTCGACCCTGCGTCAGGAAGAAAAGGACACCTTCAGCCAGAACATGAAGCTGCAGAACTTCCGCGCCGGCGAACTGATCCTTCCGGCGGGTGAGGTCAGCGACCATCTGTTCATCATCGAATCCGGCGTGGTGTCGGTCGAGCTGAGCCGTGATGGCGTCAGGTTCGAGTCCGGGCGCATGGGGCCAGGTGAAGTAATCGGCGAAGGCGGGATACTCTCCGATACCGCGCTGCCGGCGGACTTCACCGCCAAGACCTTCTGCAGCCTGTACCGCATCGAAAAGGACTACCTGAAACCCTGCCTCGACGCGCGCCACGACATCAGCGAGGCCATGACGGCGCTGCTGGATTACCGCCTGGAAAAAGCCCGAACCCTGACCATGGAAACGCCCAAGGCGGTGGAGAAAAAAGGGTTCCTGCAATGGCTGCGGCGCCGCAGCGAAAGCTAACAGCGCTCTCGTTGCCTGTACTGATGCTAACACCCACAGTTGACCGTTCTCCCGTCACCCCGTCACTCTTGTGGGAGCGAGCCTGCTCGCGATGAGGCCATCACCGTCACCGCACACTCACCAATGGCCTACCCAAGTTCTGAAATATTGGCTATTTGAGCAACCCACCGAGGGGTTTAACGTAGCTCCACCTTCACTTGTTCCCGGAGCCCGTCATGAAACCTCGCATCGATTTCTACACCGCTTCCCCAGACGCACTCAAAGCCATGATCGCGCTGGAAACCGCCGTCTCGAAACTGCCGCTGGAAAAGACCCTGATCGAACTCGTCAAGCTACGTACCTCGCAAATCAACGGCTGCGCCTTCTGCCTGGACATGCACAGCGCCGATGCGCGCAAAGGCGGCGAAGCCGAGCGTCGCCTGTACACGCTGTCGGCCTGGCGTGAAACCCCGTTCTTCACCCCGCGCGAACGCGCCGCACTGGCCTGGACCGAGTCCCTGACCCTGCTCAGCCAGACCCATGCGCCGGATGAAGACTACGAACAACTGGCCGCCGAGTTCAGCGCCAAGGAAATGGTCGACCTGACGGTGGCGATTACCACGATCAACAGCTGGAACCGCCTGGCGGTAGGCTTTCGCAAGATGCCGCAGGACTGAGCAAATCAATGCCCATCCGCCGAAGGCGCTGCCGGCGGTTGCACCTTGCGCATCAAGGGCACCATCGCTGTCGCAATCACAAAACACAGCATGATCATTAAAAACGCATCCCCATACGTCTGCGTCTGCGCTTCCCGATACGTCAGCAGCCACAGTTGTCGCAGGCTCGCCGTAACACCTGCGTCACCACTCTGGCCCAAAGCGGCAAAGTTCTGGCCGACCTGGGACAGCCACTGATTCAGCGCCTCGTTAGTGCTGTTCAGATTCTCCGCCAGGCGCGTGAAGTGCAGGTTGGTGCGGTCGTTGAGGATGGTGGCGCAGGCGGCGATGCCGATGGCGCCGCCGAGGTTGCGCATCAGGTTGAACAGGCCCGAGGCGTGTTTGAGTCGTGCCGGGGCCAGGCCGCCGAGGGTCAGTGTCACGGCGGGGTGCACTGCCAGTTGCTGGGCGATGCCGCGCAGGGCCTGGGGCAGCATCAACTCCTTGGCGCCCCAGTCATGAGTGATCGGGCTGAAATCCCACATCGACAGCGCGAACAGGCCAAGGCCAGTCATCATGATCCAGCGCAGGTCGATACGGTTGGCGAGGAAGGCGTACAGCGGAATCGCCAGGACCTGGAACACGCCGGTGGAGAACACCGCCAGGCCGATATCCAGCGCGCCATAACCGCGCACCCGGCCGAGGAACAGGGGTGTCAGGTAGATGGTGGCGAACAGGCCGATGCCGGTGACGAACGAGAAGAAACATCCCAGGGCAAAGTTGCGGTCTTTCAGGGCGCGCAGGTCGACGATCGGGTTGGCCACGTGCAGGGTCCGGCCGATGAAGGCCAGGCCCGACAGGCCGCTGATCCAGGCAGTGGTGAGAATAGTGGAGTCGCTGAACCAGTTCCAGCGCGGGCCTTCTTCCAGGGTGTATTCCAGGCAGCCCAGGAACAGGGCGAGCAACAGCATGCTCAGGTAGTCGGCGCCCTTGAGCAGTGACAGTTCAGGCTGGTCGATTTTTACCAGCAGGGGCACGGCCACCGCAACGAATATTCCTGGAACCAGATTGATATAGAACAGCCAGTGCCAGGATGAAATGTCGGTGATGTAGCCGCCAATCACCGGGCCCAGCGTGGGGGCCAGGGACGCGACCGCGCCGATGGTCGCCGCCGCGATTACTCGTTGTTTGCCGGTGAAGAAAAAGAACGCGGTGGTAAACACCAGCGGGATCATCGAACCACCGAGAAATCCTTGCAGGGCACGGAAGGCGATCATGCTCTGGATGTTCCAGGCCAGGCCGCACAACAGGCTGGCCAGGGTGAAGCCCACCGCCGATGCGCTGAACAGCCAGCGTGTCGAGAACACCCGGGACAGCCAGCCCGACAACGGGATGACGATGATCTCGGCGATCAGGTAGCTGGTTTGCACCCAGGCAGTTTCGTCTGTTCCGGCGGACAGCCCCCCGCCAATGTCGCGCAATGACGCCGAAACGATCTGGATATCCAGCAAGGCGATGAACATGCCGATGCACATGCTGGCGAAGGCGAAGACCTTGGTCGCCGTGGTCATCCCGGCGGCATCGAACGGCGGCGCGGGGGCGGCGACGGCGCGGCTCATGGTGCGCTGGCCACGGCGGGTGCAGCGGGTTCGGCGCGGGTGTCCACTTCGGCCGTGACCGACAGCCCCGGGCGCAGATGGCCGAGCACGCCATCCGCCGGATCGAGCAGGATGCGCACCGGCACCCGCTGCACAATCTTGGTGAAGTTGCCGGTGGCGTTCTCCGGTGGCAGCACGCTGAACTGCGCACCGCTGGCCGGCGCCAGGCTGTCCAGGCGGCCGTGGAATTCACGGCCCGAGAGCACGTCCGCATGAATGATGACCCGTTGGCCAGGGATCATGTGCGCCAGTTGGTCTTCCTTGAAATTGGCATCCACCCACAGGCCGCTGGCGGGCACCACCGAGAGCAATTGCGAGCCGGCCTGGGCAAACGCGCCGACCCGCGCCCGGCGATTGCCGACCACGCCGTCCACGGGGGCTTTCAACTCGGTGTAGCCCACATCCAGCTGCGCCAGATCGCGCTCGGCCCGAGCCTGCATCAGGGCGGCGCGGGCTTGCTGCTTCTGGGTGGCGATGACGTTGAGCTGGCGTTGCGCGGCCAGCAGTTCGGCCTGGGCCCGGGCGCTCAACGCTTGCGCGGTCTTGTACGTGGCGTCGACGCGTTGGGCGCTTTCCACCGAGACCGCGTTGCTGCCAACCAGGCGTTTGTAGCGCACGTTGTCATCGCGCGAGCGCGCGGTTTCGGCGCTGGTCGCGTCAATGCCGGCGCGCGCCTGGCCGATCACGGCGTGCTGCAGTTGTTCGGTGGCGTCGAGATTGGCGAGCAACGCTTCTTCGGCCGCGACTGCGCCTTCGGCCTTGGCCAGGCTGGCGCGGTAGTCCCGGGAATCAAGACGGATCAGCACGTCACCGGCCTTGACCCTCTGGTTGTCGGTGACCAGCACCTCGTCAATGTAGCCCGCGACCTTGGGCCCGATCACCGTCACGTCTGCGCCGATGTAAGCATCGTCGGTTTCCTCGATGAAGCGGCCGCTGGTCCACCAGTGTGAAGTGTAAAAGACCGCCGCAATCAGCACCGCGATGACTGCACTCAGCAGCGCCAGGCGTTTGAACAGGGGAGACCTGGATTGTGCCTTCACAGCAACTTCTGGATCGGGGCTGGGCATGCTGGTCATGACGAAATACCTGTGGGGGGAGATATATTATTACGATCATAATATGACGCATGTAATATTTTCAGGCAATTCCTTTTTCGTACCGACCGTCAGAAGGGAGCAAGGACTGGATCTGGAGCGTATTCGCCATTCGAGAGCAGGCTCGCTCCCACAGGGTATTGGTGGTGGACGCAGCATTTGTGTTCGGCGCAGATCACTGTGGGAGCCGGGCTTGCCCACGATTGCGTCTGCACATTCAACATTGAGGTGACTGGGGAAGACAGTGGCTCCCACATTGGATATTCACCTGGCTAGGGCGCAGTGTGGGAGCCGTGCAAGAGGTGCTTAGACCCGCTCAAATATCGCTGCAATGCCCTGGCCGCCGCCAATGCACATCGTCACCAGCGCATACCGGCCGTTGATGCGGTGCAGCTCATGGATGGCCTTGGTCGCAATAATTGCCCCCGTCGCGCCTACAGGGTGCCCCAGCGCAATGCCCGAGCCATTTGGATTGACCTTGGCCGGATCAAGGCCGAGCTCCTGGCTGACGGCGCAAGCCTGGGCGGCGAAGGCGATGTTGGCCTCGACCACATCCATATCCTGCACTGAGAGCCCCGCACGCTTTAGCGCCAGGCGCGTTGCGGGGATGGGGCCCAGGCCCATGAGTTCGGGCTCGACACCCGCATGGGCATAGCTGACCAGGCGCGCCAGCGGGCGCAGGCTGTTGCGTTGCACCGCGTCCCCGGTGGCCATCACCAATGCCGCAGCGCCATCGTTCAACCCCGAAGCGTTGCCCGCCGTTACCGAACCGTCCTTCTTGAACGCCGGCTTCATCTGCGCCAGCTGTTCCAGGGTGGTCGCCCGAGGATGTTCGTCGACGTTGAACAGAATGGTTTCCTTGCGCCCCTGGATTTCTACTGTCGCGATCTGTTCGTTGAAATACCCGTTGGCAATGGCAAAGGCTGCGCGCTTTTGATCCTCCAGGGCGAGGGCGTCCTGCATTTCGCGGGTAATGCCGTTGCGCGCCGCGACGTTCTCGGCGGTGATGCCCATATGAATGCCGTGGAATGGGTCATGCAGGATACCCAGCATGTAGTCGACGGCCTGCACGTTGCCCATACGCGCACCCCAGCGCGCTGACGGCAGCAGGTATGGCCCGCGGCTCATGGACTCGGCACCGGCGCCGATGGCGATTTCGGCATCGCCGAGCAGCAACGTCTGGGCCGCGCTGATGATGGCTTGCAAACCAGAGCCGCACAGGCGATTGACGTTGTAGGCGGGCGTCTCCTTGGGGATGCCGGCGTTCATTGCCGCTACACGGGAAATGTAGGCGTCGCGGGTTTCGGTGGGGATCACGTTACCCATCACCAGATGGCCGACCTGCGCCGGATCGACGCCGGAGCGTTGCAGGGCGGCCTTGACCGCAGTGGTCGCCAGATCGGCCGGTGGCACGTCCTTGAGCGAACCGCCAAAAGTACCAATGGCGGTGCGGGCGGCGCTGACGACAAAAACTTCTGGAGTGTTCATGGGGGTGTTCCTTTCGACGGATTCTTTTCAGTGCTGCGATTGAGCAGGGCGCTCAGCGCTGTTTGCGCTTCCTGGGTGTTCAGGCGTTCGATAAACAGAAGGTTTTCCTGGCGGATCGTCGCTTGCAGTTCCGCCAGCGAGGCCTGCTTGAGCAATTGCCGGGACTGGCGCAATGCACCTTGCGGCAATGCCAGCAGACGTTGGGCCAGTTGCCGCGCGGCGGTCAGGCATTGCGGGCCGTCCTCGCACAGTTCGTTGGCCAGGCCCCACTGCACCGCGTCGGCGCCGCCCAGGGTTTCTCCCAGCAGCAGCAAACGAGCGGCGCGGGCGTGGCCAAGCAACCGCGGCAACAGCAGGGTGGCGCCGAATTCCGGGCACAGGCCGATGTTCACGAACGGCATGCGCAACTTGGCATTACGGCTGACCACCACCTGATCGCAGTGCAGCAGCAAGGTCGTGCCAATGCCAATGGCCGCGCCACATACCGCCGCGATCAACGGCGTTTGCAACTGGGTCACCACCCCCATCAGGCGAAATGCCGGGCTGTCCAGGTGAGTGGGCGGGTACTGCAGGAAATCCACCAGGTCATTGCCGCTGGTGAAACAGCTGTCGCCACCGGTGATGATGACCACGCCGATGGCCGGGTCCTCGTCTGCGGCCTGCAACAGGTCGGCGAGCTGCGTGTACATGGCGTTGTTCAGCGCGTTGAGCTTGTCGGGACGGTCAAACGTCAGCGTCAGTACGCCGGCGTCGCGGTCCTGTTTGATCAGATCGTTCATAAGCGACTCTGTGGTTCGATGCATCGGCCACTCTAAGCGCGGGACCTGCACCGGATCTATGACAAAACGGGTCAACGCACCTGCTTCTTTTTGCCATGTTGCAAGGCCGTGAGGTTGGCGACACACCCATTCGGGGTATGGTGCCGCCGCCCTGATCACTCGATAGTGGCTGCATCCGCTCATTTAGAACGCTTGAGAAGGTGAATTTGCCATGCGCAAGGCTTTCAAGTTGATGTTCAGTGTGATCCTGGTTCCTTTGTCACTCAATGTGCACGCCGCCGAAGTCGACGGTGCGAAAACGCTGCGGTTGTACAACTGGGCGGATTACATTGGCGAGAAAACCCTTTCCGACTTTGAAAAAGCCAGCGGCATCAAGGTCATCTACGACACCTTCGATGCCTACGAAACGGTCCAGGCAAAGCTGCTCACCGGACACTCCGGCTATGACCTGGTGGTGCTCAACGCGTCCCTCGCGCCGCCCCTGATCCAGGCGAAAGTATTCCAGCCGCTGGACAAGAAATTATTGCCGGGCTGGAACAACCTTGACCCCAAGGTGCTGCAGGACCTGCAGGGATTCGACGCCGGCACGCAGTATTCCGCGCCCTACACCTGGGGCAGCAACGGCATCACCTACAACGTCGACAAGATCAGGGAGCGCATGCCGGATGCGCCGATCGGCTCGCTGGCAATGATCTTCGATCCCAAGATTGTCTCGCGCTTCGCCGACTGCGGCGTGACCTTGGTGGATGCCCCGACCGAAGTGATTCCCCTGGCCCTGAAGTACCTCGGCCGCGACCCGCGCAGTGCCGCGCCGGCGGACCTGAAGGCCGCGCAGGAACTGCTGTTGTCAGTGCGCCCCTTCATTCGCAAGTTCGACTCTGTCAACTACCTGACCAGCCTGCCCAATGGCGATGTGTGCATGGCCATGACCTGGTCCGGCGACTACGCCACGGCCATGGCGCGCGCCGAGGAGGCCAAGCTGAAGATCAACCTGGCGTACTTCATCCCCAGGGAAGGTTCGCTGATCTGGTTCGACAACCTGTACATCCCGGCCGATGCGCCGCACGTCGCCAATGCGCACAAGTTCCTCGACTACCTGATGCAGCCTCAGGTGATGGCCGATGTCACCGATTACATCCACTACGCCAACAGCAACGCGGCTGCCACGCCCCTGGTGAACGCCGAAGTGCGCAACAACCTGGCGATTTATCCCGATGACGAGACCCGCGCGCGGCTGTTTCCACAGAAGACTCAGGACGCCAAGGACATGCGCGCGATGACGCGAGTCTGGAGCACGGTGAAAAGCGGGATTTGAGCGTTCAACTATTCGGTTCGAGGTTTTTCCTATGGCTACCCCAACTCAACACATTTTTTCCGCTGCTGAAGAGTCCCGGCTGGTCAAGGCCGATAAAGCCCACTACATGCACGGTTATCACATGTTCGACGAACACGCCGAGCAGGGCTCGCTGAACATCGTCGCTGGAGATGGCGCTTATATCTACGACACCCAGGGCAACCGTTTTCTCGATGCCGTGGGCGGCATGTGGTGCACCAACATTGGCCTGGGACGCGAAGAAATGGCCCTGGCGATAGCCGACCAGGTGCGCCAGCTGGCCTATTCAAACCCGTTCTGCGACATGTCCAACAACGTGGCTATCCAGCTCTGCGAGAAACTCGCCAGCCTGGCCCCGGGCGATCTCGACCACGTGTTCCTGACCACGGGCGGCTCGACCGCCGTGGACACCGCCTACCGGCTGATCCAGTACTACCAGAACTGCCGTGGCAAACCGGAAAAAAAGCACATCATTGCTCGCTACAACGCGTATCACGGCTCGACCACCCTGACCATGTCGATCGGTAACAAGGCCGCCGACCGCGTCCCGGAATTCGACTACGCCCACGAGCGTATTCACCACGTGTCCAACCCCAATCCGTATCGCGCACCGGACGGCATGGACGAAGCACAGTTCCTAGAGTTCCTGGTCAAGGAGTTCGAAGACAAGATCCTCGCCATCGGCGCCGACCAGGTGGCGGGTTTTTTTGCCGAGCCCATCATGGGCTCGGGCGGGGTGATCATTCCGCCCAAGGGCTACCTCAAGCGTATGTGGGAAGTCTGCCAACGCTACGACATCCTGTTCGTCGCCGACGAAGTGGTGACCTCGTTCGGACGGCTGGGCAAGTTTTTCGCCTCGTGGGATCTGTTCGACGTGCAACCAGACATCATCACCACCGCCAAGGGCCTGACGTCGGCTTACCTGCCGCTGGGCGCCTGCATTTTTTCCGAGCGCATCTGGAAGGTTATCGCCGAGCCGGGCAAGGGCCGTTGCTTCAGTCACGGTTTCACTTACAGCGGGCATCCGGTGTGCTGTACCGCTGCGCTGAAGAACATCGAAATCATCGAGCGCGAACAGCTGCTGGAGCACGTCGATGCAGTCGGCACGTATCTGGAAGAACGCCTGGCGACCCTCGGCGACCTGCCGCTGGTTGGAGATGTGCGCTGCCAGAAGTTCATGGCCTGCGTCGAGTTCGTGGCTGACAAGCGCAGCAAGGCGTTGTTTGCCGACGAGATCAACATTGGCGAGAGGATTCATTCCCGGGCGCAGTCGAAGGGCTTGCTGGTACGCCCGATCATGCACCTCAATGTCATGTCGCCGCCGTTGATCCTGACCTGCGCCCAGGTCGATGAAATCGTCGAGACCCTGCGCGAGTGTATTCTTGAGGTGGCGGCCGAGCTCCAGGCGAGCGGGCAGTACCAGGGCCAATGATGGCGTCGAACAGGCTGTTACCAGGAACCCGCTCACCCGCTAGACTGCGGGGCATGAGCAAACCAGACGACGATACGCTGATCGCATTGCCCTTCGGGGCCCTGCACAAATGGCACGGGCAAATGCGCGAGGCGTTTGCGCATGTGGACGCACCTGATGCACTGGCTGACCTGGCGTCGGCCCTGGAGCATCTGGTGGGTATCGAGTCGGTGATGATCAGCCTGGAGCACCGCGATCGGCCACCTCAGCTGTTGTATCAGCGCGGCATCGCCCAGCAGTACCAGGTGTCGATTCTCGATCGCTATTTCTCCGGCGGGTATTTGCTAGATCCTTTCTGCCTGGCAGTGGAGCAAGGCCTGGCGCAGGGCTTTTACCACTTGGAGGAAATCGCGCCGGATGACTTTTTCGACAGTGAGTATTACCGCACCTATTACCTGAAGGCGGGGTGCTCGGAAGACAGTTATTACATTGTCGATACCGGCAATGACACGAAGATTTCGGTGAGCCTGTTCCAGGGTTTCGGTGGCGAATGCCTGCGGGGTGAGCAGTTGAATTTGCTGCGCGCGGTCGAACCGCTGGTGTGTGAGTTCATCAGTGAGTTCAGCCAGCGTGGCATGCAGCGCATCACGGCCGTCCAGAGGCCGCAGGATGCTGCAGCAGGAGACAATCTCAAGCAACGCGTGCAGTGGGCCTTCGAGCATTTCGGCGGCAACGTGCTGACCGAACGCGAGCGCGAAGTGGCGCACATGGTGCTCAGGGGGCACTCGGTGAAGTCCACGGCGAGCGAACTTGGCATATCCCCGGAGACAGTGCGCATGCATCGCAAGAATCTGTACTTGAAGCTGGAAGTGGGGTCGCAGTCGGAGTTGTTTGCGTTGTTTATCGATTGGCTGCGCCAGCATTGAAATTCAAGAGATCGCAGCCTTCGGCAGCTCCTGCATGGAAATGCGTTCGCCCTGTAGAAGTTGCCGAAGGCTACGATCTTTTGATCTTTTGCGTCACTCCTCGCGCTTAACCACCAAGGTCAGAATGTCATAGCTGGCCACCAGCTCACCCAGCTGGTTGGTCACTTCCACATCCCAGGCCACCACCCCCTGCGGGATACCCTGCGGGCTCTTCTTGCCCTGATCGATCTTGCGTTTGCAGGTCAGGCGCGCCTGGATCGTGTCACCGATTCCCACCGGGGTGATAAAGCGCAAGGTGTCCAGCCCGTAGTTGGCCAGCACCGGCCCCGGTGCTGGGGAGACGAACAGGCCGGCCGCTGCCGACAGCACGAAGTAACCGTGGGCAATACGTTTGCCGAATTGCGACTCCTTGGCCGCGATGTCGTCGAAATGCATGTAGAAGTGATCGCCGGACAGGCATCCGAAGTTCACCAGGTCTGCTTCGGTCACAGTGCGACGATGAGTCAGCAGCGACTCGCCGATCTGCAGGTCCTGGAAGAACCGGCGGAATGGATGCACTTCAGTTTCGATCACCTTGGCGCCTCGCACGTGCTCACCGGTAACGGCCGCCAGCATGGTCGGCGAACCCTGTACGGCGGCGCGTTGCAGGTAGTGCTTCACGGCACGCAGGCCACCCAGTTCTTCACCGCCGCCAGCCCGGCCCGGACCACCGTGCTTGAGTTGCGGCAGCGGCGAGCCGTGGCCGGTGGATTCAGCCGCGGATTCGCGGTCCAGCACCAGCAGGCGACCATGCCAGGCCGCTGCCACGGGAATAGCCTTGGCGGCAATTTTCGGGTCCTTGGTGATCAGGCTGGCGACCAGGCTGCCCTTGCCGCGAGCCGCCAGCACCAGGGCTTCGTCCAGGTCGTCGTAGGCCATCAGGGTGCTGACCGGGCCGAAGGCTTCTATATCGTGAGCGCCACCTTCTGCATGAGGATCACGGGACCGCAGCAGGGTCGGAGCGAAAAACGCGCCCTGGCTGACGTTTTGCCCGCGCGGTTCAAACCCATCACTGGCCCCGAAGAGCAGGTCACTGCTTTGCAGCAGGCTGTCCAGACGCTCGGTGACGTCTTTGTGCTGATCGTGGGAAGCCAGCGCACCCATGCGCACACCTTCCACCGACGGGTCGCCGACCACGACTTTGCGCAGGCGCTCGCGCAGGCGGGTAGCCACGGCATCGATGTGTGTGGCCGGCACGATCGCCCGGCGAATGGCGGTGCATTTCTGCCCGGCCTTGGTGGTCATCTCCCGGGCGACTTCCTTGATGAACAGTTCGAACTCTTCATCATCCGGCGTGACATCAGGGGCCAGAATCGCGCAGTTCAGCGAGTCGGCCTCGGCATTGAACGGCACCGAGTTGCGGATCAGGTTCGGATTGACCCGTAGCTTCGCGGCGGTGTCGGCCGACCCGGTGAAGGTCACCACGTCCTGGCCCTGCAGGCGGTCGAGCAGGTCACCGGTGCCGCCAATGACCAGTTGCAGGCTGCCGGCCGGGAGCAAGCCGGACTCGTCCATCAGGCGCACCACGGCTTCGGTCAGGTAGCTGGTGGCGCTGGCTGGTTTGACGATGCACGGCATGCCGGCCAGGAAGCTTGGGGCGAACTTTTCCAGCATGCCCCAGATCGGGAAGTTGAACGCATTGATGTGTACTGCCAGGCCGCCGCGCGGGACCAGGATGTGCGTGCCGGCGAAGCTGCCCAGCTTGCTCAGTTGCAGCGCCGGGCCTTCGTGGACGATGTTGCCCGACGGTAACTCCCGGGAGCCGAGGCTGGCGTAGGTGAACAGCGTGCTGTTGCCACCTTCGATATCGATCCAGCTGTCGGCGCGGGTGGCGCCGCTGTGATGGGAGATGGCATAGAGCTGTTCCTTGCGCTCGCTGAGGTACAAGGCCAGGGCCTTCAACCGCTGGGCGCGCTGCTGGAAATCCAGCGCCAGCAACCCGCTGACGCCCTGGCGGCGACCGTGCTCAATGGCTTCGGCGAAGTCCGGGCGTTCCTCATGAGTGCGGGCAATTTCATGGCCATCTATGGCGCTGCGCAGCACCTGGGCACCGTGTTGGCCGATCCAGCGACCGGCGATGAAACTTTGCAGGGTAGGGGCGTGAGGCATCACGATTCCTCCAGGTTGTGAAAAGTGTGGGCGCGACCGAGACCGTGCCATTGAGGGATTACCAAAGTGTCAGGGTGTAACCGACGATCAGCCGGTTTTCGTCGAGGTCGGTGGTCAACCCATTGCCGGAGCGGAAGGTGACGTTGCGCCAGCGCAGGCTGACGTTCTTGAACACGCCACTCTGGATCACGTAACTGAGGTCGGTATCGCGTTCGCGCTCGCGACCGTTGTCGACGCTGCCGGCCTTGACGTGGTTGCCGTCGGTATAACGGGTCATGAACGTCAGGCCGGGAATGCCTTGCGCGGCGAAGTCGTAGTCGTAGCGCAGCTGCCAGGAGTCCTCGTCGGCGCGGGTGTAGGTGTTGTAAGTCACCAGGTTGACCACGTAGGGGTCGCCGCCGTTGAGGAACGCAAAGGCGCTGTCACCGGACAGTTGCTGGTAGCTTGCACTGACCTTGTGGGCACCATGGGCCACGGTGAACATGCTGTTGAAGTTGCGGTTGTCGATGCGCCCGGCACGCTCGGCGCCATCACCCCGGCTGTCGAAATAGCGAATGTCGCTGCGCAGGTTAAAACCTTTGCCCAGCGGCTGGGTATGCACCAGCCCGACGAACTGCTGGCGGTAAATCTGCTCGAGCTTGCCGTAGTAGTAGCTCAGGTTCAGTTGGGGGCTGAAGGCGTAGGTGCCGCCGGCAAAATCGAAGTGATCACTGCTGGCGGCACCGTAGCCGATATCATCATTGCTTGAGGAATCTCGCAGGTTGGCCCGGGTCAGGCGCCCGGCGTTAAGCGTCAGGTCGCTGATCTCCTGGCTGCTCAGCAAGCCACCCTCGAAGGTCGACCCCAGCAGCCGGGTGTCGTTGTAGGTCACCACCGGCAGCATGGGCTGCAGAGTGCCCAGCTTCAAAACGCTTTTGGACACGCGCAGCTTTGCGGTCAGCCCCAGTTCGCTGAACTCATCAGCCGGTTCATGGCTGTTCGGGCCGAAGGGCAACAGCCCGGTGCCCCGGCGATCAGCGCTGGAATCGAGTTTCAGCCCAAGCTCCGCGAGTGCGTCGAGGCCGAAGCCGAATGTGCCGTCGGTGAATCCCGACTCGACGCGCGCCGTAAAGCCCTGGGCCCATTCCTCGGCCTTGGACTGCGGCGCGTTGTCCTGACGGAAATCGCGATTGATATAGTGGTTGCGCATTTCAATACGGGCCTTGCTGTCGTCGATGAAGTCGGCCATGGCGCAGGGTGCGAGCAGTGGCAGACTTAATGCGGCGGCTAACGAAAACAGTGATTCGTAAGGTGCGGTGCGTGCGGGCTTCATTATTTTTATTCCCTGCCATCGGATCGTCGTTGGTTAGTGCTTGCTGGCGCCGGAGGCACCGATGCCGGTCATCGAACGGATGAACTGCGCCAGATAACGGCCACGCTCAAGAGCGGCACGGGGCGAGCTGTCGGTGACGGAAAACACCCAGGCACTTAAAAAAGCCAGGCTCATGGAGAACAGTGCCGGGTTGGAATAAGGGAACAGCGCCTTTTCGTAATGCAGCACGTTGACCCACACCGCCGGGCTCAGCACCAACAGGACAATCGCCGAGATCAGGCCCGCCAGGCTACCGGTCACTGCGCCGCGAGTGGTCAGGCCCTTCCAGTACATCGAGAGGAACAGCACCGGGAAATTCACCGAAGCCGCGATGGCCAGCACCAGGCCGGAGAGGAAGGCGATATTCTGCGATTCGAACAACAGGCCGAGGATGATCGCCAGCACGCCGATGCACAGCGTGGCGATTCGCGACACGCGGATCTCCTGCTGCTCGGTGGCCTGGCCCTTGCGCATCACGCAGGCATACAGGTCGTGGGACACCGCCGAGGCGCCGGACAGCGCCAAACCGGCGACGACGGCCAGGATGGTGGCAAAGGCGACGGCCGAGATGAAGCCGAGGAACAGATTGCCGCCCACTGCTTGCGCCAGGTGCACGGCGATCATGTTGCCGCCGCCGATGATCGCGCCGCTGGCATCGCGGAACGCCGGGTCGGTGCCGACCATGACAATCGCGCCGAAGCCGACAATGATCAGCAGCAGATAGAAATAGCCGATGAAACCGGTGGCGTAGAACACGCTTTTACGCGCTTCCTTGGCATCGCTGACGGTGAAGAAGCGCATCAGGATATGCGGCAGGCCAGCCGTGCCGAACATCATGCCCAGCCCCAGCGATATCGCATCGATCGGGTTCGACAGCAAACCGCCAGGGGCCATGATGGCGTTGCCCTTGGCGTGCACGGCGGTGGCGCCAGCGAACATCGCTTCGGTGCTGAAACCGAAATGCTTGAGCACCATGAAGGCCATGAAGGTGGTGCCGAACAACAGCATCACCGCTTTGATGATCTGTACCCAGGTGGTGGCGAGCATGCCGCCGAAGGTCACGTAGAACACCATCAACACGCCGACCAGCATCACCGCGTACAGGTAATCGATGCCGAACAGCAACTCGATCAGCTTGCCGGCACCGACCATCTGCGCCACCAGGTACATCAGCGCAACGGTCAGGGTGCCGAAGGCCGAGGTCAGGCGCACAGGGGTTTGTTCCAGTCGGTAGGAGACCACGTCGGCGAAAGTGTATTTGCCCAGGTTGCGCAGGCGTTCGGCAATCAGGAACAGAATAATTGGCCAGCCTGCCAACACGCCCAGCGCGTACAGAAGACCGTCATACCCGTTGAGGAACATCATCGCCGAGATGCCGAGGAAGGATGCTGCGGAGATCATGTCGCCGGCAATCGCCAGGCCGTTCTGGAAACCGGTCATGCCACCGCCGGCCGTGTAGAAATCACTGGCGGACCGGGTGCGCAACGCCGCCCAGCGGGTAACGCCGAGGGTGAACAGGACGAACACCAGGAACATGCCGATGGCGTTCCAGTTCAGTGGGCGGGAGGCGCCGTCGGCCGCGGCGGCAAAGTCCGCGACAAAGGCCAGGGGAAGCAGCAGTAACCCGCAAAGGCGGCTCATCGGGCGCACTCCTGTTTCAGCTTTTCGTTCAGTGGATCGATCACGTTGTTGGCGCGATAGACGTAGAAACCGGTCAGTGCGAATGCCAGTAACACGATCACCACACCCACCAGCATGCCCACGCTGGTCACGCCGCCGCTCAAGGATTGGCCGAGGGTGCTGGGGGAGAACGCTACCAGCAGGACGAAGCCGAAATAGATCACCAGCATGATCAGCGACAGTGACCAGTAGAGGTTCTGTTTACGGCGGACCAGCTGGATGAAATCGGGGTGTTGGCGGATGAGTTCTACGTCTGTGGGGGTCATGGCGCGCTCTCTGTTGTTGTTTTTGTTGTGGGTGAAGCAAAGTCACAGGTGCCCCCCTGTAGGGGCGAGCTTGCTCGCGATGGTCGTTAACGATTACGCGTGCTTCCTGAATAAACGCGTTGCTCTCGGGTTCTTCGCGGGCAAGCTCGCTCCTGCAGGGGTTGGTTAGAGCTGGTCGAAGTCCAGCACCACTTTGTCGCTCACCGGAAACGCCTGGCATGACAGCACATAGCCGGCGGCCACTTCGTAATCTTCCAGGGCGTGGTTGCTGTCCATGTCCACTTCGCCTTCGATCACCCTGCATTTGCAGGTCGAACACACGCCGGCCTTGCACGAATAAGGCAATTCGGCACCCTGGGCGTTGCCCGCATCAAGGATGCTTTGCGTGTTGCGCGGCAGGTCAAACGCCAGGGCGCGGCCGTCGCTGATGACGGTGATCTGGCTGACCGCGGCATCAACCTGCCGAGCGGCCTCGCGGGCTTGGCGTTTTTGCGGGCTGCCGGCGGCGGCAAACAGTTCGAAGTGAATACGCTCGGCCGGCATGCCTTTGGCTGTGAGGCTGTCGCGCACGGTTTCGGTCATCTCCTGCGGGCCGCAAATGAAAGCTGCGTCGAGGGCCTTGACGTCGAGCCAGCGGGAAAACAGTTGCTCGCACTTCTCGGCGTTGATCCGGCCGTTGTACAGGTCGACATCCTGCTGCTCGCGACTGAACACGAAGATCAGGTTGAGGCGCTGCAAGTAGCGGTTTTTCAGGTCTTCAAGCTGTTCGCGAAAAAGCGCGCCAGAGCTGGAACGGTTGCCGTACAGCAAGGTGACGTGGCTGTATGGTTCGGTTTGCAGAGTCGTCTTGATGATCGACAGGATCGGCGTGATGCCGCTGCCCGCCGCCACCGCGAGGTAGTGGCCGTGGCGGGTCGGGTCGAGCTCGACGTGAAAGTGTCCGGCTGGCGGCATCACTTCCAGGCTGTGCCCGGCTTTCAAGTGCTCATTGGCAAACGCCGAG
Organism: Pseudomonas sp. TMW22090; assembly: GCF_022496665.1. NCBI lineage: Bacteria > Pseudomonadati > Pseudomonadota > Gammaproteobacteria > Pseudomonadales > Pseudomonadaceae > Pseudomonas > Pseudomonas sp. TMW22090. The sequence continues at coordinate 491,701 of NZ_SCFH01000004.1, read as the reverse complement.
AAACGCCCGCCGACCACGCGCTTGATCGCGATGCGCAGTTCGCCGTCATTCACCCCGGTGCAGATCGAGTAGGAACGGCGCACTTCTTCGCCGTCCATCTGAGTGCGCATGACCAGGTGCTGGCCCTGGGTGAAGTGAAAACTGTCCTGCAGGTGTTGTGGAATCTCGAAGGCGATGGACACCGCGTCACGGGTCTCGGTGCGCACGTCCTTGATGGTCAGGCTGTGAAATTTACTCATTTTTATTCTCCAGCTGGGACGGCCGAGCGCCGCTCAGATGCACTTGAAATAGTCGAACGGTTCCCGGCAATCGACGCAGCGATACAGCGCCTTGCACGCAGTGGAGCCAAACTCGCTGAGCACTTCGGTGTGCGCGCTGCCACATTGCGGGCAGACAATCACCGGGCTCTCACCGAGCAGGCTGCGTTTGCTGGTACTGCCGTCGGGCGGTGCAATGCCGTAGGCGCGCAAGCGATCGCGGCCAATGTCGGTGATCCAGTCGGTGGTCCAGGCCGGGGTCAATTTGCGTTCCAGTTGCGGCGCCTTGAAACCGGCCAATTCCAGCGCATCGCGGATGTCGCTCTCGATCACTTCGGTGGCGGGGCAACCTGAGTAGGTCGGTGTGACCACCACGTGCAGATGGCCGGCCTGCCAGTCGAGATCGCGCACGATGCCCAGATCGACCACGCTGACCACCGGCACTTCCGGGTCCATGACCTGCGCGAGGGTTGCCCACGCGGCGGCCAGGTCGGTCGGTTGTGCCGGCCGTGCGCCCTGGTCGCTGGCGATCAGTTCACCAGGTTGCATCGGGGTACGCTCGGGGCAGGAACTGCATCTCGGCCAGTAAAATGCCCAGGTGTTCGGTGTGCAGGCCCTTGCGTGCATCCAGGTAGAAATAGCTCGGTGCGGCGGGCACTGGCAGTGTGGCGCTGGCGAAAATCTCGCTGACTTTGGCTTGCCACGCCGCGGCGACTTGCGCGGTGTCTGGGGTGATGCCGGCCTCGCACAGACGCCGTTCACTGTCATCGGCGCTGGTCAATTCAACGGTGAAACGCCAGACCTCAGGGATCGCCGCGAGCATGCGTTGGTGGCTTTGCTCGGTGCCGTCACCCAGGCGCTCGACCCACTCACCGGAGCGGCGCAGGTGATAGGTGACTTCCTTGACCGCTTTGGCTGCGATCCCGGTAATGCGCTCGTCCGTGGACTGGATCAGGCCGCTGAGCACTTGCAGGTGCCAGGCGTCGTAGAGGAACTGCTTGAGGATGGTCACTGCATAATCGCCGTTGGGTTGTTCCACCAGCAGCAGGTTGCGATAGTCACGCTCATCGCGGCGGAACGCCAGGTGATCGGCGTCGCGACCGTCGTCCAGCAGTTCGGCGGCGTATTCGAGCCAGTTGCGGGCCTGGCCGACGAGGTCGAGGCCGACGTTCATCAGCGCCAGCTCTTCTTCCAGCGCGGGCGCCTTGCCGCACCATTGGCACAGGCGCTGGCCCTGGATCAGGGCGCTGTCGCCCAGGCGCAGCAGGTATTCGATCAGATCAGTCTTGGAATTCATGGTCGACCTCACATGTGCCCGACTTTGGCCGGCAACTCGTAGAAGCTGGCGTGGCGATAGACCTTGTCGTCCGAGGGGTCGAACAGCGGGTCTTTTTCATCCGGAGACGAGGCGGTGATCAGCGCCGAAGGCACTACCCACAGGCTCACGCCTTCGCTGCGGCGGGTATACAACTCGCGCGCGTTCTCGATGGCCATGGTGGTGTCGGCGGCATGCACGCTGCCGACATGCTTGTGATTGAGGCCGTGCTTGCTGCGCACGAAGACTTCGAAAAGGGTCCATTCGGACATTTCAGTTACTCCACATCTGTTCGGTTTTGCTGGCGCGGCTGAAGATCAACAGATCGCAGCCTTCGGCAGCTCCTACATGGGGCACCGGCTCCTGTGGGAGCTGGCGCAGCCTGCGATCTGTTGGCGGCATGGAGCCGCCGAGGATCAAGATCAAACGTGCCGAATCAGGCGGCGTTCCTGTTGTGTTTTTTCCGGGCGTGGGCAACGGCGGCTTCGCGGACCCAGGCACCTTCTTCGATGGCCTTGCGCCGGGTGGCGACCCGTTCCTGGTTGCACGGACCGTTGCCCTTTAGCACTTCGTAGAACTCGCTCCACTGGATATCGCCGAAGTCGTAGTGACCGCGTTCTGCGTTCCACTTCAGGTCCGGATCGGGGCAGGTGCAGCCCAGTAGTTCGAGTTGCGGGATGGTTTGGTCGATGAAGCGCTGGCGCAGTTCGTCGTTGCTCTGGCGCTTGATTTTCCAGGCCATGGACTGGGCGCTGTTGGGCGAGTGTTCGTCGCTGGGGCCGAACATCATCAATGACGGCCACCACAGGCGGTTGATGGCGTCCTGGACCATGTCTTTTTGCGCCTGGTTGCCGTGACGCATCATGGTCAGGAGGATCTCGTAGCCCTGGCGCTGGTGGAAACTTTCTTCCTTGCAGATCCGCACCATGGCCCGGGAGTAGGGGCCATAAGAGGTGCGCTGCAGTACCACCTGGTTGACGATCGCGGCGCCATCCACCAGCCAGCCCACGGCGCCCATGTCGGCCCAGTTCAGGGTTGGGTAATTGAAGATGCTGGAGTACTTGGCCTTGCCGCTGTGCAGTTTGGCGATTTCTTCATCGCGGTCTGCACCCAGGGTTTCCATGGCGCTGTAGAGGTACAGGCCATGACCGGCTTCATCCTGGATTTTGGCCATCAGTTGCAGTTTGCGTTTGAGCGATGGCGCGCGAGTGACCCAGTTGCCTTCGGGCAGCATGCCGACGATTTCCGAGTGCGCGTGCTGGGAGATCTGCCGGATCAGGGTCTGGCGATAGGCATCAGGCATCCAGTTCTTGGCTTCGATCTTTATTTCCGAATCGATTTTTTCCTGGAAGGCGCGTTCCTGTTCGGTCATTTCCGATAGGTCTTTTATGCGCTTTACGCCTGTTTCTACTAGCTGTGCGTACATGGGGGTCTCCCGCCGTGAATCTGTTTGATGGCATGGAGAACTTTATAAGCGATACGGAAATTAATATCAAACATAAAATATCGTGTCGTTTGTTTTTTTGTATCGCTTTGGGGTGCAAATCCGTTTCCGGGGTAGCGGCTGCTTATGGTTCCGCGCTTGCGGCGGATTACTTTGCGCGTTTCAACGTAATCCGCTGTGAGAGCGGAACCGGCAGCTGCCATCACCAAAAAACGGATATGTCCCCAATCAAAACCCAAAAAAAACCCCGCCAAAGCGGGGCCAAAAGAGGTGCAGCAGTCATCCCTTGGGACGCTTGTCCATCACATGACAAGCCTTACCCTCAGACCGCTTGATCGAATGCAGAGGCTGCAAAACAATCCGCGAACTGATCCCGATATACGTCTTGATATGCCGACTCAACTCGGCGCAGACCGCCTTCTGCTGATCATCACTCATACTCTGATGCTCGGCCTTGAGCTCCACGTGCACGTCAACGCTGTCCAGGTTGCCATGGCGATACAGGTGAATTTCATAACACTCCGAAAGCTGTTTGATCTTCAGCACTTGCTCCTCAATCTGCGTCGGGAACACGTTCACCCCGCGAATGATCAGCATGTCGTCGCTGCGCCCGGTGATTTTGTCGATCCGCCGCATCGGTCGCGCGGTACCCGGCAGCAAGCGCGTCAGGTCGCGGGTGCGGTAGCGGATCATCGGCAAGGCGTCCTTGCTTAATGAGGTAAACACCAACTCGCCCATCTGCCCGTCCGGCAACACTTCGCCAGTGACCGGGTCAATGATCTCCGGATAGAAGTGGTCTTCCCAGATCGTAGGCCCGTCCTTGGTCTCTGCGCATTCCATGGCGACACCCGGCCCCATGATTTCCGAAAGGCCGTAGATGTCCAGCGCGGTGATGCCCAGGCGATTCTCGATGGCGCTGCGCAGTTCGCCGGTCCAGGGTTCTGCGCCGAAGATGCCCAGGCGCAGGGCCAGTTTGTGCGGGTCGATGCCCTGGCGCTCGATCTCGTCGGCGATGTTGAGCATGTAGGAAGGCGTGACCATGATGATGTCCGGCTGGAAATCCTTGATCAGTTGCACCTGTTTCTCGGTCTGGCCACCGGACATCGGAATCACCGTGCACCCCAGGCGCTCGGCCCCGTAGTGCGCACCCAGGCCACCGGTGAACAGGCCGTAGCCATAGGAAATATGCACCTTGTCACCGCGGCGGCCACCGGCGGCGCGGATCGAGCGGGCCACCACATTGGCCCAGGTGTCAATGTCGTTCTGGGTGTAGCCAACGACGGTCGGTTTGCCGGTGGTGCCGCTGGATGCGTGCAGGCGCACGATGTCGTGCATCGGCACGGCAAACATGCCGTAGGGGTAGTTGTCGCGCAGGTCGGTCTTGGTGGTGAAGGGGAACTTCGCCAGGTCTTCGAGGGACTTGATGTCGTCCGGGTGCACGCCCAGTGCATCGAAGCGTTGACGGTACAGGGGCACATTGTTGTAGGCGTGGTTCAGGCTCCAGCGCAGGCGATCCAGCTGGTGCTGACGGAGCTCGTCGATGCTGGCGGTTTCCAGAGGGTCCAGCTGTGGGTCAAGCACGGCGTTGGCAATTGGCATGTTCATGATTTCACTCGAATTGTTTTTGTGTTTCAACCCTGTCACGCCAGGGCTTTGAGTGCATGCCCCAAGGATACCTCTCGGCTCCCCGGGAATCGCGGTTCTTTAGACGGACAGGCGCTCGATGATCAGCGCGATACCCTGGCCCACGCCGATGCACATGGTGCACAGGGCGTAGCGACCTTGACGTTCTTCCAGTTCGTGCAAGGCGGTGGTGACCAGTCGCGCGCCGCTCATGCCCAGTGGATGGCCGAGGGCGATCGCGCCACCGTTGGGGTTGACCCGCGGGTCGTTGTCGCTCAGGCCGAGCTCGCGCAGCACGGCCAGGCCTTGTGCGGCAAAGGCTTCGTTGAGTTCGATTACGTCCATGTCGGCCAGGCTGAGGTTGGCCAGTTCCAGCACCTTGCGCGTGGCCGGTACGGGGCCGATGCCCATGATGCGCGGCTCGACGCCGGCAGTGGCCATGGCGACGACCCGGCCGCGAGCTTTCAAGCCGTGGCGCCTGGCGACTTCGGGGCTTGCCAGCAGCAGGGCGCAGGCACCGTCGTTGACTCCCGAGGCGTTACCGGCGGTGATGCTGCCGCCGACGCGAAAGGGCGTGCCGAGTTTTTGCAGTTGCTCAAGCGTGGTGTCGCCACGGGGATGCTCGTCGTGTTCGACGATTTTCGCCGGGCCTTTACGCTGGGGGATGTGCACGGCGACGATTTCCCGTGCCAGGCGTCCGCTGGCCTGCGCTGCGCCTGCCCGTTGCTGGCTGCGCAGGGCGAAAGCGTCCTGGTCCGCGCGGGAGATGTTGAACTGCTCGGCGACGTTTTCGGCAGTCTGCGGCATCGAGTCGATGCCAAAGGTTTTTTCCATCAGCGGATTGACGAAGCGCCAGCCGATGGTGGTGTCGTAGAGGTTTGCATCCCGGGAGAACGCTTGCTCGGCCTTGCCCATCACCAGTGGCGCGCGGGACATCGATTCGACGCCACCCACCAGCATCAGTCCGGCCTCACCGCAACGAATCGCCCGTGCCGCCGTGCCGATCGCATCCAGCCCCGAGCCGCACAGGCGGTTGAGGGTGGTGCCCGGAACGCTAACCGGCAGCCCGGCCAGCAGTGCCGACATGCGCGCGACGTTACGGTTGTCTTCGCCGGCCTGGTTGGCGCAGCCATAGATCACGTCGTCCACCGATGCCCAGTCGACCTGCGGGTGACGGCGCAGCAGTTCACGCAGCGGCACGGCGCCGAGGTCGTCGGCGCGCACGCTGCTGAGGGCGCCTGCGTAGCGGCCGATGGGGGTGCGCACCGCATCGATGATCAAGGCATCATTCATTCGGGTTCTCCTGCGCGAGCACCGTGCCGCGCACTTTGTAGGATTTGCCATGGAACAGCGCGATCAGCTGGCCCTGTTGGTTTTCAATGCGTACGTCGTAATTTCCGGTGCGACCGGAACGGCTCTGCTCGATGCAATCGGCCGTCAGCGTGTCGCCCAGGTGCGCCGGGGCGATGTAGTCGATGCTGCAACCGATGGCTACCGTGGCGTCGTTGTAGCTGTTGCAGGCAAAGGCAAATGCCGAATCGGCCAGGGCGAACAGGTAGCCGCCGTGGCAGGTGCCGTGCCCCTGGATCATGTCGGCGCGCACGCTCATGCCGACCCGGGCACAGCCTGGTGCGGCCGACAGCAGGCGCATGCCCATGCCCTGGCTGGCGGCGTCGCGCTGGAGCATGGTTTGCGCGCAGTTGCTGGCCAGGTGCATCGCTTCGTGGTTAGTCATGCAAGGTTCTCCCTTCGGCAACCCGACGCCGCAGGAGCAGCGAGGGGCGATAGCGTTCTTCGCCGTATCCGGCTTGCAGGTTTTCCAGGACCCTGAGAACGTGCGCCAGGCCGATGGTGTCGGCCCAGGCCAGTGGACCCTGGGGATAATTGACCCCGGCACGCATGGCCAGGTCGACGTCGGCGGCGCAAGCCACGCCTTGCAGCACGGCATCGGCCGCTTCATTGGCGAGCATGGCGACGGTGCGCAACACGGCCAGCGCCGGGCTGTCGCTGAGCTGGCTGACGCTGAACCCCGCGCGTTGCAGCAGGGCGATGCCTTGTTGCATTGCGTTAGGGTCGATGTCGGCGCCGCAGCTGATGGCGATCCGGCTGGCCTGGCCATAGTCAAACGCCAGATCGAGCAGAATCAGGTTGTCCAGGCCATCTTCCCGGGCCCGCTGGCAGGCCATGCGCCCGTCGCTCAGGGCGAGCACCGCGTCACCGACCCGCAGCACGCCATGGCCATCGCGCTGTATGACTTCAACTCCGCGCTCGCGCAGCCGCGCAAGGAGCGCATTGGCGACGCCCAGATCGCCTTCCACCACGCAGGTGTCAACGACGGCGCGGCTGTTGACTTCAGTGGGCTGCGCACGGGTGATGCCATCGGCGTAGGAGTAGAACCCCTGGCCGCTCTTGCGTCCCAGGCGTCCCGCATCCACCAGCTCTTTCTGGATCAATGACGGCAGGAAGCGCGTGTCGCCGTAATAGGCATCGAATACCGAGCAGGTCACGGCATAGTTGACGTCATGCCCAATCAGATCGGTCAGTTCAAAGGCACCCATGGCAAAGCCGCCGGCCTCTCGCATCAAGGCGTCCAGCGTCGGGACATCTGCTGCGCCTTCCTGCAGCAGACGCAGGTTTTCGGCGTAGAACGGCCGGGCCACGCGGTTGACGATAAAGCCCGGCGTCGAGCGGGTGTGTACCGGTTTTTTGCCCCAGGACTTTGCGGTGTCGTACAGGCACGCGGCCAACGCCGGATCGCTGGCCAGGCCAGAGACGATTTCCACCAGGGCCATCACCGGCGCGGGATTGAAGAAGTGCAGGCCGAGCATGCGTTGCGGATGGTCGAGTTGCGCGGCAATGCTGGTGATCGACAGCGACGAGGTATTGCTGGCCAGGATGCAGTGCTCGCCGCAGAGGCTTTCCAGCTGACGAAAGAGCTCGCGCTTGACCTCCAGGTTCTCGACGATGGCTTCGATGATCAGCGCGCAATCGGCCAGCGCCTCGATGTTGTCCACCGCTTGCAGGCGAGCGACAGTTGCCACCCGCGCCTGGGCCGACAGCTTGCCTTTCTCGACACGTTTGCCCAGTTGCCGGTCAATTCCTGCGATGGCTTGCGCGGCGGCGCCCGGGCGATTGTCCAGCAACAGCACCGGATGGCCAGCCTGTGCCGCGACCTGGGCAATCCCGGCGCCCATGGCTCCGGCGCCGATCACGGCGATCTGCGCGTTGATGTTCAGTGCTGTCATGACTCAGCGCCCCTTGAAACTTGGGGTGCGTTTTTCCATGAACGCGCCGACGCCTTCACGGTAATCCTCGCTACGCCCGGCCAGGCGTTGCAGGTCCTTTTCCAGCTCCAGTTGCTCGTCGAAGGTATTGCTCAGGCTCGCATTCAGGCTGCGTTTGATCAGCGCCAGCCCATAAGTGGGCTGCGTGGCCAGATGACGGGCGAGGGTCAGGGCTTCGTTGCGCAGTTCGCCATCGTCCACCACGCGGTAGATCAGCCCCCATTGCTCGGCCTGTTCGGCACTCAGGCGATTGCCCAGCAGGGCCAGCGCTTTTGCGCGAGCCATGCCCACCAGGCGCGGTAAGGTCCAGGTGCCGCCGGAATCGGGGATCAGGCCGATCTTGCAGAAGGCCTGGATGAAGCTCGCCGAACGGGCGGCAATCACCAGGTCGCAGGCCAGGGGAATGTTGGCGCCGGCGCCAGCCGCCACGCCATTGACCGCACAGATCACCGGCAGCGGCAGGTCGCGCAGTTGGCGGATCAGCGGGTTGTAGAACCTCTCGATCGACTCGCCCAGATCCGGCACGGCGCTGCCTGGCGCGACGTTGCGGTCGCTCAGATCCTGCCCGGCACAGAAGCCGCGGCCTTCACCGGTCAGCAGCAGTACGCGCACGTCTGTGTTCTGGCGAACCTGCTTGAGCGCTTCCTTCACTTCGCCGTGCATCTGTGCATTGAAACTGTTGAGCTGGTCTGGCCGATTGAGGCTGAGCAGGGCAACACCAGCCTCGATGGAAAACAGAATGTGTTCGAAGTTCATGGTCATGGGGGCTCTCTGCGAGGTTCGAATTCGGGTATGGACCGGTTACTGCCCGGTAAAGCTCGGCGTGCGCTTTTCCTGGAAGGCCTGGATGCCTTCATCACGGTCGCGAGTGCCGGCCAGCACGGTGAAGGCGTGGCGCTCGAAACGCAGGCCGCTTGCCAGGTCGGTGTCCATGGCCTTGAGCAGTGCTTCCTTGGCCAGGCGTACAGCCAGCGGGGCCTTGGTGGCGATGCTGCGGGCGATGTGCAGGGCGCGCTCGACGGTGAATTCCGGTTGAGTCACTTCACTCACCAGGCCGGCCCGTTGCGCCTGGCGGGCGTCGATCGCCTCGCCGGTCAGGACCATTTGCATTGCCAGGGATTTGCCCACGGCACGCAGCAGGCGTTGAGTGCCGCCGGCCCCGGGCATGATCCCCAGATTGATTTCCGGCTGGCCGAACCTCGCGTCTTCACCGGCAATGATGATGTCGGCGTGCATCGCCAGTTCACAGCCGCCGCCAAGGGCAAAACCGTTGACGGCAGCGATCAGTGGTTTGTTGAAGCGGGTGATGGTCTGCCATGACGCCTGGCGCGGGTCATCCAGGATGCCGACCAGATTGCGCTCGGCCATTTCCTTGATGTCGGCGCCGGCGGCGAAGGCTTTGCGGCTGCCGGTCAGAACCACCACGCGGGTGTTGGCATCGGCCTGTGCGGCCTGCAGTTCGTCGGCCAGTTCGCCCAGCAATTGGGTGGTCAGGGCATTCAGCGCTTGCGGGCGCTGCAAGGTAATCAGGCGGACACCCGGCTCGATGAACTCGACAGCAAGGGTTAGAGGCATGGCGGATGCCCTCACGGTGCACGCTCGGCGGTGACGCCGGCTCATTATTGGATCGGCGCGGTGGGCCGGTTTTGCCGGAGTATACCTGCAACGTGATACGCAAATGCAACTGTAAAATTAGAATAACGTGTCTTATTAAAGATTCTTTGGTTTTCCTGTTAAAGCGGATTCTCGGGCTTAGCTGGTTATGAACTCTCGTAATCATTGGGTTTAAAGCTGATCCTGCGACCCTGGTCGCCGCCGATTGATCACTGCGAGGCAAGTGATACGCTTTTTAGTCTTTGTGCTAACAAAAACGATGTGATACAAAATACTTCCATAAAGGCATCGCTTTGCGATCACGCTTTGTCACGTGCTTCAAGGAACGTCCCATGACCTGCTATAGCCTCGATGGCCTGACCCCGGTGGTTGATCCCACCGCTTATGTGCACCCCTCGGCGGTGTTGATCGGTGATGTGATCATTGGTCCTCATTGCTACGTAGGACCTTTGGCCAGCCTGAGGGGCGACTTCGGCCGGATCGTGCTGGAGGAGGGCGCCAATGTGCAGGACACCTGCGTGATGCATGGTTTTCCGGACAGCGACACGGTGGTCGAGCGTAATGGTCATATCGGCCACGGCGCGGTGTTGCACGGTTGCCGGATCGGCGCCGATGCATTGGTGGGCATGAACGCGGTGGTGATGGACAACGCGCGGATCGGCCCGCGTTCCTTTGTTTCGGCGGCGGCCTTTGTCAAAGCCGGATTCGAGTGCCCGGAACAGTCCCTGGTGATGGGCACGCCGGCCAGCGTCAAACGCGCACTCAGCGATGAAGAGGTGGCATGGAAGCAGGCCGGCACCCGCGAATATCAGCAACTGGCCAAGCGCTGCCTGGAGCAGATGCAGGTTTGCGAGCCGCTGGCGCAACCGGAGCCCGAGCGCCGGCGAATCAGCGACAGCGGCCTGCGGCCAAAGAGCAGCACTTGGTGAACAACAAGGGAATTGGGTTCACAGGCTGGCTTTCGGTATATTCCTTTTCTTTTTTCAACCCGGTACGCCCATGTCGTCCCTGATTCCCCTGAACCATCTGATTACCCGCTTCCAGGAACAGACGCCGATCCGCGCCAGCTCCCTGATCATCACGTTGTACGGTGATGCCATCGAGCCGCATGGCGGAACGGTTTGGCTGGGTAGCCTGATTCAATTGCTCGAACCCATCGGCATTAACGAGCGGTTGATCCGCACCTCGATTTTTCGCCTGACCAAGGAAGGCTGGTTGACCTCCGAAAAGGTCGGGCGGCGCAGTTATTACAGCCTGACCGGCACCGGCCGCCGGCGTTTCGACAAGGCTTTCAAGCGGGTCTACAGCTCAACCGTGCCGGCGTGGGATGGTTCCTGGAGTCTGGTGATGCTCACCCAGCTGACCCAGGACAAGCGCAAACAGGTGCGCGAAGAGCTCGAGTGGCAAGGTTATGGTGCGATCTCGCCGGCAGTGCTGGCCTGCCCGCGCAGTGACCGCGGCGATCTGAACGCGACTTTGCTCGACCTGGGTGCCCAGGAAGAAACCATTGTTTTCGAGACCACGGCCCAGGATGTGCTGGCCTCCAAAGCCCTGCGCCTGCAGGTGCGCGAGAGTTGGAACATCGAAGAACTGGCGACCCACTACAGCGAGTTCATCCAGCTGTTCCGGCCGCTCTGGCAGGCGCTTCGCGAGCAGGAAAACCTGCAGCCGGCCGACTGCTTCCTGGCACGCGTCCTGCTTATTCACGAGTACCGCAAACTGCTGCTGCGCGATCCTCAACTGCCGGACGAATTACTCCCCGGGGATTGGGAAGGCCGTGCTGCACGCCAGCTGTGCCGCAACATTTACCGATTGATCTACGCCAAGGCCGAGGAATGGCTGAACACTGCGCTGGAAACCGCTGATGGCCCGTTGCCCGACGTCGGAGAAAGCTTCTATCGACGCTTCGGTGGACTGAAATAGCTCACCAGAGGCAGGAGCGTGGCGGTCAGGGAGGATGCGTGGATTGGCGTAGATAATAAAAACAAGCCTGCGTGAGGCCCCACATGATTTCTTCTATTGCACAGCGCCGTGACGGGTTCGACCAGTGGATCCAGCAGATCAACCAGATCTGCGGCGCCTTTAATGCGCAACCCCTGGGCAGCGACTTTGCCGGCCAGATCCAGGAGCATCAGGACGGCGCGCTGAAGGCCAGCTTTGTCGAGGCGTGCCAGGCGCGGTTGTATCGAACTCCGCTGGAAGTCGCGGCGGGGGAGGGGGGGAAATACTTTGCGGTGTTCCAGCTCGATGGCACTGCCGGTATGGCCCAGGCCGATAACAAGGTGTTGCTGTCGGCCGGCGACATCACTCTGATCGATGCTTCGCGTCCCAGCGACTTTACCTACAGCGAGAACTCCCGGCAGTTGTCGTTGATCCTGCCGGCGCAGTTGGTCGAGCAGACCTTGCGTTTTAATCAGGTGCGCTGCGGTCACCGGATCGCCGCAAGTTCGCCGATTGCCCTGTTGTCCCGACGCCTGATCCTCGACGCGACCCGGCAGAAATGCCTGAGCCGCCAGGAAAGTGAAGCGACGCTGGAGGCCATTGTCAGCCTGCTGCGCCCGGCGATCAGTCACACCGACGACTGCGCAGATGTGCACGAGCGTGCCTTTCGCCGGACCCTGAGCTTTATCGACCAGCACATTCGCTGCGAGGAGCTGTGCCCCGAATGGCTGGCGCGGGAGGTCGGCATGTCGACTCGCGGGTTGTATCGGATGTTTGCCAGGAAAGGGCTGGTGGTGGCTCGGTACATCAAAAACCGGCGTCTGGATTTGTGTGCTGAATCCTTGCGCCAGTCGCGGTCCGAGCAGAAATTGTCGGTGCTGGGGTATTCCTGGGGGTTCTGCGATTCAAGTTATTTTTCAACGGCATTCAAATCACGCTTCGGCATTTCACCCGGTGAATACCGCAAGCAACATGCCTGAAAGGCGACCCCCTGTGGGAGCGAGCCTGTTCGCGATGGGTTGGTCAATAAACATCATCGTATCTGGCCCACCGCCATCGCGAGCAGGCCTCGCTCCCTCAGGTTGTTTTGTGCCTGGCTCCATCTGCGTTTATCTTTTGTTGAGATTCAACGTCGGCGTTTCATCAAAGAAATTCCACGGTTTGAGCAGCACGTGTACCCACTCCGTCGGCATGATCGGCCACTCTTCTGCGCGGGCGATGTGGGTCGTACCGGTGGTCAGCCAGACCACGTTGTCGGTGTTGTCGATGGCCTGATTGTCCTGGGTGAACTGCCCCAGCCCCGAGTCCTTGTCCGAGCGGTTGGGGTACTTGCCCTCAGGGTATTTTTCATCCGGGCTGTAACGCGTCACCCAGAGTTGCTTGTCCATGAAACTGAGGCGGTGATAGAGCCATTCGTCCTTGCCGAAATTGGCCCCCTTGGCCACCGGATGAGTGCCGCCGGCGTAGGGGATCAACTGGTAGGACACCGGATTGCCCACCTTGTTTTCCTTGCTGAAGTTGCTCAGCAAGCGAACGGTCGAGGGGTCGAATTTCTGTGCCGCCTGCTGTTCGGTACCGACCACTTGCTGTTCGGTCTGCATGGTGCTGGTGCGCGGACCACCCCGGTCGTTTGACGCCACCACCGGGTTCACTTCCACCAGCGAGTTGTTCTCGCCATCCACGTCCAGGTCGAGGCGGAAGTTGTAGATGTGCTGGTGGGTCGTGCCGACGATATTGTGGTCCAGCAGCGTGCCATAGCGGGTGTCTTCCTTGGCCGTGGCATCGCGCATGGTGCTGGTCTTGACGCCCTTCACTGCCTCGATTCCGGTGGCGCCGGCGTCGATGCCGATCGTGCCGTTCTGCTGGAATACCCAGTCGAATATGTAGTCGTAGTTGCCCACTGTGCTGATCCAGCGCACCACCAGTTCGCGGCGCTCGGTGCTCAGGTTCGGTTGGCCCATTTCCTGGTGTTTGTATTCCGGGCCGGCGTAGCGCTCGAAGATCGCCATGGCGCGCGGCACGGTGGTGGGCTTGCCGGTGTAATCGGCGAGCGTGGCGTCCAGCAGGACGGCGTTGGCCGGCGCGTCCTTGCCCCGGGCGATCGGCGAGGTCAGGGTGCCCATGCCGTAATCGCCGGAGTCCAGGTAAGCCTTGAAGTACCAGCCGCCATCGGGATCGCCATAGGGCACGATCATGCCACCCAGGGAGCCCTCATACATGACTTTGCGTTTTTTACCCTGGTCGTCGTAGGTGACCGTCGACAGAATCGGGCCTACCCGTGAGTCGAGGCGCACGTGAAAGTCCCAATTCTGCCAGTGAATGCTGTTGCCGGTGATGGTGTAGTTCTTGCCCTCGGGCTCGGTGATTTCCAGCGGTTTGACGGCTACCACCGGCCGTCCTCGCCCGTCATAGGGGGTGGGCTTCATCGGCACCGGGATCACGCCGCCGTCCTCGATCTTGATCAGCTTCTTCTGTTCCAGGTCGACCACCGCTACCAGCCCCTCGATGGGGTGGCTCCAGTAGTTGCCGTCGCCGATGTTGAGGTAACTGACGATCTTCAGCAGGCGCTTGTCCTGCGCCAGGCCGTCCTTGCCGTCGAAGTAACCGACGGTCAAAGGTGTGGCCACGACCTTTTTCACATCATCGATGCCGCGTTTGGCCAGGGCCTGGGCGTATTCGGGGCTGGCCTCGATGGCCGCCTGCACGGTGGCAAAGTCATCCAGCAACACCATGCCGTGGGCCCCTTCCACCGGTTGCCAGGAAAGGAGCATGCGACTGTCGAGATCGATCAACGCTTCGATCACGTGCTTGCCATCGAGCACCACGATGTTGGCCTGGCGCGGCTGCTTCACGGCCTGGCCGGTGAGGGCGAAGTTCCAGGTTTGATCCTTGGGCGGCTCGTGGATGGACACATCGGTGAAACGAAAGCCGGGCTTGTAGTGCACCGACTGCTTGACGATCTCCACCGCACGACCGATTTCATCGGCGCTCAGGGGGTTTAGCGGGTTGGGCCTGGTCTCGACCACGAACGTCTTGTCCAGGCCGGACTGGAACACCTGGTTGATGAAGTCCTTGGACATGTAGGCCGTGTTGCCCTTGAACACCACCGGCACGGTCAGCTCGATGCGCTTGCCGTTGAGCATCGCCACCTTGGTGTCCGGCTTGACCTTGAGGTACACCCCGTCCCGGGTAATCACGAAGACGTTGGCATAGTCGTCCCACTTCACCGTCGCGCCAAACTCCTCAAGGCCCGCCTGCAACGGCACCATTTCGGCATGCCCGCCGTGGGCGGTGGCCTTTGGAATCCAGCCAGGCAGGCACAATGCGCTAAATGCCACGGACAGTGCGAGTCGGGCCAGGGGCTTTTTTATCGGTAATTTGACGGCGGTGAACATGGGCGAATTCCTTGAGGACAGCAGGTGACCGGCATACCTGCACTTTGCTACAGCCAGCGAAGGGCTTTCTTTGTTTGCCTGCCAGAATCCTTGGGCTTTGTGCCTAAATCAACTGTTACGTCACAAGGGCATGCCAGTTGCCCTTGGGTAACTGCCTTGAATCCATTGCTTAGGTTTAATAGGAAGCATTACTATTCACGCCCCGTCTCCACAGCACGCCGCAATGACCCCCAAGCTGCCCCGCAGGCCCGGCTTTTTCGAGCATTACGAAGAGTTGGTTGGCACCTGGACCCGTCGCCTGAGAAATCGTCAGCAGGCTGAGGATCTGGCCCACGATACCTTCGTGCGAGTGCTTGAGTCGGATTCGGCGGCGGTGGAGCAGCCTCGTGCATATTTGCACCAGACAGCGCGCAACATTGCAGTGGACGGCTATCGTCGCGAGGATCGACGAGGCGCCATGGAGTCGGGGGCGATCGATCACAGTGTGTCCTCGTGCGGCGACCCGGAGCATTTCGTGCAGGCGATCCAGTTGGCCGATTCCATTGAGCGCGCGCTGGCCGAGTTGCCGGTCAATTGCCGCAAGGTGTTCGTGTGGCAGAAGATCGAAGGTCTGACCCAGGCCGAGATCGCCGAACGCCTGGGACTGTCCAAGAACATGGTGGAAAAGTATATGATCCGCACGCTGCGGCATCTACGCGATCGCCTGGATGGGTTGCAATCATGATCGGTCGCGTCTTTCCATTCTCCGCCAAACAGGAACTTCCATGATGGATACCCGTGATTGCGCGTGCGGACCCACGGCGGTCCGCGATGAGGCGGCGCGCTGGTTCGTGGTTTTGCAGGAGCCGGTGGTGGATGTCCTGGAGCGTCAGCAGTTTGCAGCCTGGTTGGCCGAGCACCCGCAGCACCACTATGAATTCCAGGTACTTGAGGGGATGTGGTCGGCGGCGGACCTGCTGCCGGCGGCGCGTATGCAGGCCTTGTGTGACGTGCCGCCAGCGCGCAGCACGCGTCAGCCAATCCTGCGTTATGCCGTGGCCGCCAGCGTGCTGGCCGTGGCTCTGGGGCTGGGCTGGTTCACCACGATGGATCAGCCGGCTACCTACACTGGCGAGTTTTCCACGGCGCTGGGCGAGCGTCGGCAAGTGGCGTTGCCGGACGGTTCGATGATCGACCTCAACAGTCGCAGCCGCATTCAAGTGCATTTTGTGCAGCACCGTCGCGCCGTCGAGCTGACCGAAGGCGAGGCGATGTTCAGCGTCGAGCACGACGCCGATCGTCCGTTCGTGGTGGAGTCGGGCAGTGGCAGAGTCACGGTGACCGGCACCCGTTTTGATGTGCGCCGCGACGTCGGCGAAACCCGCGTAGTGGTCGAGCAGGGCACCGTCAAGGTCCAGGGACGGGACGTTGCCGATGGCCCATCCATCGACCTCGTCGCCGGCATGGGCACCCGTGTCGATCTCCAGGGCAAGGTCGCCGCGGCGTATGCGGTGGATGCAGCGCAGCTGACCGCCTGGCGCAGCGGCAAGCTGGTGTTCAATAACGCGAGCCTGAGCGAAGTGGCCGCCGAAGCCTCCCGTTATCGTGACAAGCCGATCACGGTCGCCAACGACAAAGTGGCCAATCTACGCCTGACCAGCGTGTTCAAATCTGACAACACCGATGCCCTGTTGAAGGCCTTGCCAAGCATTCTCCCGGTAGCCGTGCGCACCCTCGATGACGGCAGTCAGGAAATAATTTCAAAATAGATTCAGGTTTTTTTCGAGTTCTTCGTCTTCTTGTCCAACTGCAACTGGTTTGCATTAACAAACGCATGCTCTTGCGATTCACAGGACAAGTTTCGACGTGAAAAAAACCATCGCCCATAACAAAAAATCACCCTGGTTGCCGCTGGCCCTGGCCTTGGCCGCCAACTGCGCGCTGCCCCAGGCATTTGCTGCCGACGCCATCCACATCGAGGCGCAGCCGTTGGGGCAGGCCTTGAGTCAGCTGGGCCAGCAGACTTCGCTGCAGGTTTTTTTCAGCCCGGAGCTGGTCGCCGGCAAACAGGCACCTGCCGTGGACGGTAACCTTTCCCCCGAGCAGGCCTTGCGCCAGCTGCTGCAGGGCAGCGGCCTGGATTATCAGATCGATGCAGGCTCGGTGACCCTGACCCCCACACCGACTTCCGCCCAGGAAGGGCCGCTGGAGCTCGGCGTGACGGATATCAAGGTGGTCGGCAATTGGCTCGGCGATGCCGATGCAGCCGTGGTGCAGAACCACGCCGGCGCACGCACGGTGATCCGTCGCGAGGCCATGGTCGAGCAAGGCGCAATGACAGTCGGCGACGTGTTGAAGCGGGTACCGGGCGTGCAGGTGCAGGACGCCAACGGCACCGGGGGCAGCGATATTTCCCTGAACGTCGGCGTGCGCGGCCTGACGTCGCGCCTGTCGCCACGCTCCACTGTGTTGATTGACGGCGTACCGGCAGCCTTCGCACCCTATGGTCAGCCGCAACTGTCGATGGCGCCGATCTCCTCCGGCAACCTCGACAGCATCGATGTCGTGCGCGGCGCCGGCTCGGTCCGTTATGGACCGCAGAACGTGGGCGGGGTGATCAACTTCGTCACCCGGGCGATTCCTGAACAAGCGTCCGCCGAGATAGGCACCACCCTGGAAACCTCGCGGCACGGTGGCTGGAAGCACATCGATACGGCGTTCGTCGGCGGTACGGCGGACAACGGCATGGGCGTGGCGCTGTTGTATTCGGGCGTCAACGGCAACGGTTACCGTGAGCGCAACAATGGCAACGACATCGATGACGTGATGCTCAAGACCCACTGGGCGCCCACCGATGTGGATGATTTCAGCCTCAATCTGCATTACTACGACGCCAGTGCCGATATGCCCGGCGGTCTGACCCAGGCGCAGTACGACGCCAATCCTTTCCAGTCCGACCGCAACAACGACAGCTTCACTGGACGTCGCAAGGAGGTATCGTTCAAGTGGGCGCGGCAGATCGATGACCGCACCCAGGCTGAAGTGCTGACTTATTATTACGACAGCTTTCGTGGCAGCAAAATCGCCGCGCGCGATCAGAAAACCCTCGGTTCCTTCCCGCGCACCTACTACACCTTCGGCATCGAGCCGCGGGTGTCTCATGTGTTCGACCTCGGCCAGACCACCCAGGAAGTCAGCGTCGGTTATCGCTACCTCAAGGAGGGCATGCACGAATCGGCCAGCCGGTTGGGCCTGAACGACAGCAACGAGCCGGTGGTCAGTCCGGGCGCCGACGGGCACGTGTACCAGGACCGCACGGGTGGCACCGAGGCCAACTCGGTCTACCTGGACAACAAGATCGACGTCGGCAAGTGGACAGTAACGCCGGGCATCCGCTTCGAACACATCAGCACCGACTGGCACGATCGCCCGGTACTGGACACGGCGGGCAGGCCGGTAGCGGAAAAAAACCGCAGCATCGAAAGCAACGAACCGCTGCCGGCGCTGAGTGTGATGTACCACCTCTCCGACGCCTGGAAGCTGTTCGCCAACTACGAAACGTCCTTTGGCAGCCTGCAATATTTCCAGCTCGGCCAGGGCGGCACCGGTGACGAGACGGCCAACGGCCTGAACCCGGAAAAGGCCAAGACTTATGAGATCGGCACTCGCTACAACGATGACGTGTGGGGCGGGGAGGTGACGCTGTTCTACATCGACTTCGATAAAGAACTGCAGTACATCAGCAATGACGCGGGCTGGACCAACCTCGGTGCGACCACTCACCAGGGCCTCGAAGCCTCGGTGCATTACGACCTTGCCGCGCTGGACCCACGACTCGACGGCCTGACGGCCAACGCCGGCTTCACCTACACCCGGGCGGTGTATGAAGGAGAAATTCCAGGCTTCAAGGGGCGCGACTTGCCGTTCTATTCGCGTCAGGTAGCCACCGCCGGGCTGCGCTACGACGTCGATCGCTGGACCTGGAACGTGGACGCGTTCGCCCAGTCAAAACAGCGCTCACCGGGCACGGCAGTGAACGCCGATGGCAGTTTCAGCGGCAATTACATCACCGAAGGCACCGCGGATGGTCAGTACGGCGACATTCCGGGGTACGTCACCTGGAACGTGCGTGGCGGCTATGACTTTGGCGCGACGCTGTCGAACCTGAAGCTGGGGGCGGGGGTGAAGAACGTGTTCGACAAGCAGTACTTCACCCGATCCAGCGACAATAATGCGGGGATGTATGTGGGGGCGCCGCGGACGTTTTTTGTGCAGGGTAGTGTTGGGTTTTAAGATCATGTCGCGTTCATAGCGACGGATTGAAGTGTCCAAAATCATTAGGCCAGTTCAGCTTTGCTCCCGCAGGCATCACCACCCACAGGTGGATTTCAAACTTGGGGTGTGCACACAAACGCGCGAAGCGCGCCGGCTTGATGCCTTGGTCGGCCCGAAGGCCGCCACGGCGAAGCTCTTGATCGCAGGCGCCCCGTTAAACCACGCTGGCCGAACGCAGGCATTGCGCAGCGGGGAAACCG
Source organism: Pseudomonas sp. TMW22090 (assembly GCF_022496665.1). Lineage (NCBI taxonomy): Bacteria > Pseudomonadati > Pseudomonadota > Gammaproteobacteria > Pseudomonadales > Pseudomonadaceae > Pseudomonas > Pseudomonas sp. TMW22090. Next base: position 472,314 of record NZ_SCFH01000004.1, on the reverse strand, counting down.
GCAAGGATGCCGGTTTAGCCGCGCTGGGCCAGGGATGGCCCATCGCGGCGACCCGCGGAGCAATGCCGGAGTGAGGGCACACCGAGCCTGAGCGAGGTGCCGAGTGGTGGGGCAAGAGCGCTTTGGTTACTTTGCGCCGGGGCGCGCAGCCTTTTCGAAAGTGACCCGCCGTAAGAGCGGAACCATAAGCCGCCGTTACCGCAGCAATGGATATGCACACAAAGCAAGATCAAAAGATCGCAGCCTCGTTTCACTCGACAGCTCCTACGACAGCTCCTACGACAGCTCCAACGACAGCTCCTACGGCAGCTCGAAACATCAGATGCAGTAGGCGCGGAGCCATGAGCGCCGAGACCGCCGAAACGGGTCTGGACCCAAACCTGAATACGGCAGTCAAACCTTCAACACCTTCCCGCCAATAGCCACCGCCACCAGCAACACCGCCATCAACCCAAACGCAAAGCTCAAACTGCTGCCATGGGCGATAAACCCGATCACCGCCGGCCCCGCAAGGATCCCTGCGTAACCCAAGGTAGTGATAGCCGGCACCGCGACGCTCTCGGGCATCACTGTCTGCTTACCGACCGCGGTGTAAAGCACCGGCACAATGTTCGAACAACCCGCGCCCAGCAGCGCATACCCCACCAGGGCAAACTCCCAGTTGGGTGCAAAGGTCGCCAGGAACAACCCCGCGGCCGCCGTGAGCCCGCCAAACACAATCACCCGGGTGGCGCCCAGATGCCGGACAATCCGGTCACCGGTCAAGCGGCCCACGGTCATGGTCAAGGCAAACGCCGCGTAACCCAACCCGGCATAGGCCGTGTCGATGCCGCGCTCCTGCGCCAGGAACACCGCGCTCCAGTCCAGCGCCGCGCCCTCGGCGAGGAACACGATGAAGCACATCCCGCCAATGAACAGCACGATGCCATGAGGAATGGCGAACGCCGGACCGGAGCTTTCGCTGCCGTAAGGCAGCATGTGGGGGGCCGCCTTGCACAGCGCGATCAGCAGCATCACCACCACCACCAGCATCGCCATCAGCGGCGTAAGGCCAAAGCCGAGCAGGGCACTGACCCCCGCTGCGCCGACGATCCCGCCTAGACTGAACAACCCATGGAAACCCGACATCATGGTCTTGCCGCTGGCGCGTTCGACGATCACCGCTTGCAGGTTGACCGTCGAATCCACCGTGCCCAGGCCTGCGCCAAACATGAACAGGGCGGCGATCAGCGCCGGTATCGACGTCACCGTTGCCAGCAATGGCAGCGCCGCACAAATCAGCAACGTGCCGCCGACCGCCACTCGCCGACAGCCGAAGCGCGTGGCCAGGATACCGGCCATTGGCATCGCAAGGATCGAGCCCACCCCCAGGCATAACAGCAGCAGCCCCAGCGTGCCCTCATCCAGCCCGGCCCTGGCCTTGGCATAAGGCACCAGGGGCGCCCAGGCGGCGATGCCAAAACCGGCGATGAAAAAAGCGACCCGCGTGGACATTTGCTCCAGGCGTCCGGGGATGAAGGTGGTGGGGGTGTTGAGGTTACTCATTGCAATCCTTGGTTAAAACGTCGCGTCCCCAAGGGACAGCGACTGTCCTGTGAGGTTCGGTCAGGCAGGGGCACATCGTGGCACAGGCGTTGCAGTCAACCCATCACTCAACGCGGACCAAACAACTCAACCTGCGGCATCGTCCGTTTCATCAGCACCTTGCCATTGCGCACCGAATACAAAGGCAAACCCTGGCTGCGAATCACCTCGTAGTCGCTGTCTGCCGACAGGATCAGCAGGTTCGCCGGCCTCCCGCGTTCCAGGCCGTAGCGGTCACCCAGGGCCATCGCTTTAGCACTGTTGTCGGTGACCAGGTCCAGGGCGCTTTGCAGGTTGCGGTAGCCGAGCATGTGACAGATGTGCAGACCGGCCTCCAGTACCCGCAGGATGTTGCCATTACCCAGCGGATACCAGGGGTCGACAATCGAGTCCTGGCCGAAGCACACGTTCATGCCCGCTTCGAGCAGTTCGTTGACCCGTGTCACCCCGCGACGTTTCGGGAAGTTGTCGTAGCGGCCTTGCAGGTGAATGCTTTCGGTCGGGCAGGAAACAAAACTGATCCCCGAATGGCCCAGCAGGCGGAACAGCTTGGCGCAGTAGGCATTGTCGTAGGAGCCCATGGCCGTGGTGTGACTGGCCGTGACGCGCGAACCCATGTCGCGGCTGCGCGCCTCTTCGGCCAGCACTTCAAGGAAGCGCGAATGCGGGTCGTCGGTTTCGTCGCAGTGCACATCCACCAGGCAGCCGGTGCGCTCGGCCAGGTCCATCAGGTACTTCACCGAGCTTACGCCCTGGTCCCGGGTGTACTCGAAATGCGGAATGCCGCCCACCACGTCGGCGCCCATGCGAATGGCTTCTTCCATCAGCTCGCGACCGTTGCGATAGGACTCGATGCCTTCCTGGGGGAACGCGACGATTTGCATGTCCACCAGGTGCCGGCTTTCCTCCCGCACTTCGAGCATCGCCTTTAGCGCAGTGAGCTGCGGGTCGGTGACATCGACGTGGGTGCGCACATGCTGGATGCCATGGGCGGCGAGGGCCTGCAGGGTTTTGCGGGTGCGGGTCTTGGTATCTTCCTCGGTAATGGTGACCTTGCGCTCGCTCCAGCACTCGATGCCTTCGAACAGCGTGCCACTCATGTTCCAGCGCGGTTCGCCGGCGGTGAGGGTGGCGTCGAGGTGAATGTGCGGTTCGACAAAGGGCGGGATCACCAGGTTGCCGCCAGCGTCCAGGTCTTCGGGGCCCAGGGTCGGGGCTTCGGTCTGCCGGGCGATGTTGCTGATCAGGCCGTTTTCCAGGTGCAGCTCATGCAGGCCTTCTTGGTTGCGCAGGCGGGCGTTGATGATATGCATCAGGCGAATCCTTCTAGAGATCTTGTAGTGGTGCGTTGGCGACTCGGGCGCCAAGTACACTGGTCATTAGCACATACGTTAGCGCGGCAGCGGCAATCCCTACCAGAGGCGCGACCCAAGGCGAACTGAAAGCGGCCACGGTGCCGACCGCATAAGCGCCCAGCCCGGGCCAGTTGAATGCCGGCAGGCGCGCTTCGGCCAGTCGTGGATATTGACCGCGATAGCGGAAGAAAAAGTCCGCCATGATGACTCCGCCTATCGGCGGAATCACCGTGCCGAGCAGGATGAGGTATGGCACCAGCATGTCGTACATGCCCAGCAGGGCCAGCGCCGTGCCGATCACTGCGCCGGCCAGGGTCACGGTTTTGCGTCGACCGGTGCGCAGCAGGTTGCAGCCGGCAACTGCGAAGTTGTAGATGGTGTTGTCCTGGGTGCTCCAGATGTTGAGCAGCAGCATCGCCATTGCGGCCATGGCAAAACCTTGCAGCAACAGCACTTCGACCACGTCCGGTTGCTGGTAGACGATGGCCCCGTAGGCGCCGATCAACACCATCAGGCCATTACCGACGAAAAAACCGATCAGGCTCGCCAGCACCGCCACCCGCGCCGAGCGCGAGAAGCGTGTCCAGTTGGTCGCCTGGGTAGCGCCGCTGACGAAGGTGCCGAACACCAGCGTGATGGCGGTCGACCAATCCAGCGTGCCCGTGGGCACGACGGCCAGCAGGCCGTCGATGCCGCCAACTTCCACCGTGGCCACCCACATCGACAGCATCAGCAGCAACATCATGGCGGGCACGGCGATGTAGGAAAGAATTTCCAGGCCGCGATAACCCACATACGCGGTGGCGCAGAAGGCCAGGCCGAACAGCACCATCAAGCCCAGCACGGGGCCGTCGCCCAGACCGAAGTATTTGCCCAGCACCACGGCGGCGGTCGCGGTCCCCCAGGCGTACCAGCCGATCTGGGTAAATCCCAGGATCAGGTCGCTGAGCTTGCTGCCTACTTCGCCAAAACAGAAGCGCCCCATCAGCACCGAATTGAGACCGCTCTTGAAGGCGATGTATCCCAGGGCTGCGGCGTAGAGCCCCAACAGCAGGTTGCCGACAACAATCACCGCCATCATTTCGCCGAAACTGAACGCCACGCCAAGCTTGCCGCCGGCGAACATGGTAGCGGTGAAAAAGGTGAATCCCAGTAACACCATGGCGGTGGAGGCCAGGCCTTTGCGCGCGTGCAGGGGGACTTCGCTGAGGGGATAGTCGTTGCCGGGGGCGTTTTGCGTCATGGGGCGTTCCTTTGCTGGAGGGAGGACGCGAGGAGGGTTGCAGTGGTCGTGCCAATGTTGCGGGTCTGGGCTCAGGGGAGTAGCGGGAGGAAACGTAATAGCGCCGCAACGATGGCCTCCGGGGCATCTTCCTGCATCAGGTGCCCGGCATTTCCGATCGGATGAAACTGCGACCCTGCAATCAACTGGTGCAGCGCCCGCCCGCGGTCGATGGGAATCCACTGATCGTCCTCGCCCCACAAGATCTGCACGGGACACCGAACGTTTGGGTACTGGTTTTCGACTTCCCGGGTATAACGCTCGTCCATCTGCGCTATTTGTCGATAGAACGCTGCCTGCCCCGGATCACCCAGCCAGGGCTGAACATAGGGCGCGAGTTCCTCATCGGGGATATCACGCTTGATCGCTCCACGAATATAAGCCGGCACGATGGCGCGCTGGATGTAATCGGGCAAGCCATTGAACGCTGCTTCATGCTGGCGCACGTGCTGCACGAAAGGTGAGCCCCAGGGCGTGAGCGCCACCGGGTCGATCAGCGTCAAGCTGCGGTAATCCTTGCCGTTGAGCAAGTGCGCGCGCAACGCCGTGGCGCCGCCGAAGTCATGGGCAACCACATCCGGGCGGTCCAGCCCCCAATGTTCCAGCAGTCGCGCCAGCAGCTCGTTCTGAATGCCCAGTGACACATCGCCGTCGATCTTCTCCGACTGCCCGTAGCCCAGCAGGTCGAAGTAGTGCACGCGGTGGGAGGCAATGAAATGCGGCGCGATGCGGTGCCAGACATGGGACGAGAAGGGTGTGCCGTGGATGAACACCAGCGGCGGGCCGTCGCCGCGTACGGCGAAGCGGATGGCGTGTCCGTTGAAGCGATAGGTTTGGGGCAGCGGCCAGTCAGTCATGCCCATGTCCTCTCGGTGGGAAAGAGCCCAAAAGCATAGGCATAAAAAAACAGCCCAGGGGGCTGTTCGGGTGTTTCACTGACGAAACGCATGTCGTCAATCTGTAGGAGCGAGCTTGCTCGCGATGGTCTTCAACGATAACGCTTGAAGCCTGGCACCCAGCGGCGCTCTGAGGTCTTTCGCGAGCAAGCTCGCTCCTGCAGCAGGGATGTGTTGGTCGGGGTTATTCGCCGCGATAGATGCAGCCACTGGTACAGGTTTCATGGATGCGGATCGCGCTGAGTTCCGGCAGCAATGGCTTCAACTCACCCCAGATCCACTTGGCCAGCACTTCACTGGTTGGATTCTCCAGGCCAGGAATGTCATTGAGGTAGTTGTGATCCAGTCGCTCATACAGCGGCTTGAAGATCGCCTTGATCTCGGAGAAATCGCGAATCCAGCCGGTATGCGGATCAAGGTCGCCACTGAGGTGAATCGCCACCTTGAACGAGTGACCGTGCAGGCGGCCGCATTTGTGGCCGTCCGGGACGTGGGGCAGGCGGTGGGCGGATTCGAACGTAAACTCTTTGAAGATTTCCACAGTGTCTTGAGCTCTGTCAGGTGGCGATCGCCGCAGCGATAGGGGCAGGCGGCGAGTTTAACAGCTTGTCCTGACTAAAGGGTCAGCAAGCGTTCGCCGAGGCGACCGTTGGCGGCCAGTTCGAGGAACTCGTCGCCCAGGCGACGGCTTTCGTCCATCGCCGCGCGCCAGTACTTCTGCCGGCTTGGCGCGTCGCCCATGAAGCGCTTGAAGTCATTGCGGTCGGGCAGCTTGCCGAAGGGCAGGCGCGCCAGATATTGCTTCGACGGTGCCAGCAACAGCACGTCCTGCAGCCGCGTCGTACAGGCGCGGCGCCAGGGCAGAGTCTTGTCGAACCAGCCGGGAATGATCCGGTCGGTGAAGTGCGGGTACAGCACGATGTCATTGCCGCTGTAGGGCAGGTCGAGGTGGTAGTCGAGCAGGCCGCCGTCGCGAAAGGTTCCGGCGCCAGCGCCCGGCAGGTCCCGAACACCTTCCATGACCATGGGGATCGAGCCGGATGCGAGCAGTGCCTGGCGCAGGTTGGCGGCGTTCAATGCGACGAAGCGCGAGGGGAAATCGGTCAGTGGGTGCACCGGCGGGGGGAGACGTGGATCGTGGATGATCAGGCGTTCAAAATGCCGCGACAGGCGAGAGCGGTTGCGCAGGTTGTCGGCGATCACCGCCGACAACCCCAGGCCCAGGTGACCGCGATGGTCTTGCGCGAGCCGGCCGTGGCTTTTGACCACCATGATGTTCAGCCGATAATGCGCATTATCGAGAATCGCCGAGTCGCGGCCGTCGAGCAGCTCCTCGAGCATGCGCCGCGAGCTCTGGCTGATCTGTGCCATGGTCACGCCCTTGTTGAAATCCTGCTCGGTGTACAGCCGGCCGAGACGCCGGATGCCCTCGGCGGCGTCCGGCAGGCAAGCGCTGGCGAAACGCCAGGAGCCCACCGAGGCGCCAATCAGCGAGCGCTCCCGCGGGGCGGCCGGCAACCACTCACCGAACAACGCCAGGTCCAGTCCCTGAATCCCCAGGGCTTTGGGACCACCGGCGGCGCCGGGCAGGGTGCCGACGTCGGCGGCGCTCAGCCCTTGTTCACGGATGCGCGCAAAGGCGCGAGGGCCGGCCTTGAGGGTCAGGGCGGGGAACTTGATGTGGATTGCGGTCATACCGGATCTCGATTCTGGCAAGCGGGAGCGATTATAAGAGATTTGAACGTCAAACCCTTGCGCAATGCATGATGGCCATTCAGTTTCAGTTAAGTTCGAATCGTTAAGGTGGCTCCCGTAAGCAACACCCAGAAAATTCGGAGACACCGATGAAAACCCTGACTGCCCTGTTCGCTGCTTCCCTCATCGCCATGACCGCCAGCCTCGCCCATGCCCGTGACCTGGGCCCTGATGAAGCCCTGCGGCTGCGCGACGCTGGTACCATTGTGTCTTTCGAGAAGCTTAATGCTACAGCCCTGTCCAAACACCCGGGCTCCACCATCACCGAGACCGAACTGGAAGAAGAGTACGGCAAGTTCATCTACCAGGTGGAGATGCGTGACCCCCAGGGTCTCGATTGGGACATGGAATTGGACGCTGTCAGCGGGCAGGTTCTCAAGGATCAACAGGATACGTAATGAAGGTGCAATTTTTGTCCGGCACGCGCGCCAGCCTCCGAGTGGGGCTGGCGCTGCTGGTTTTCTGTTCGGTGGTGATGGCCCGCGACCTGGATCAGGACGAAGCCCTGCGCCTGCGCCAGCAAGGGGTGATCATGCCCCTGGAACAGCTGCTGCAGCAGGCCCTGGATCGCTACCCGGGGGCCAAATTGCTGGAGGCCGAGCTTGAAGAAAAACACGACGTCTACATTTATGAAGTCGAACTGTTGACCGCCGAAGGCGTAGTCCGCGAGCTGGACCTCGACGCCACCACTGGCCAGTTACTGAAAGACAAGGAAGATTGACCGATGCGCTTGCTTCTCGTTGAAGACCACGTGCCCCTGGCCGACGAATTGATGGCCGGTCTGAACCGCCAGGGGTATGCCGTGGACTGGCTGGCCGACGGCCGCGATGCGGTGTATCAGGGCAGCAGCGAGCCTTATGACCTGATCATCCTCGACCTTGGCCTGCCCGGTTTGCCCGGGCTTGAGGTGCTGGCGCAATGGCGCGCCGGTGGCCTGTCGACACCCGTGCTGATCCTGACCGCGCGCGGTTCCTGGTCCGAACGCATCGAAGGCCTCAAGGCCGGCGCCGACGATTACCTGACCAAACCCTTTCACCCCGAAGAGCTGCATTTGCGCGTCCAGGCGCTGTTGCGCCGCTCCCACGGCCAGGCCAACCAGCCGACGCTCAAGGCGGCGGGCCTGCATCTGGATGAAGGCCGCCAATGTGTGACGCGGGACGGTGCCGACATACAGCTCACCGCTGCGGAATTTCGCCTGCTGCGCTATTTCATGCTGCACCCCGAACAGATCCTGTCCAAGAGCCACCTGGCCGAGCACCTCTACGACGGTGAAACAGAGCGTGATTCCAACGTGCTGGAGGTCCACGTCAATCATCTGCGACGCAAGCTGGGCCGCAGCGTGATCGAGACCCGTCGCGGCCAGGGCTACCTGTTCGGCGGGCAAGCCAAGTGAAGTCGATCCAGCGCCGCTTGAGCCTGGGCCTGATCAGCGTGATGGTGATTGTCGGTCTGGTGTTGGCGCAGACCAGCCTGTGGCTGTTCGAAATGGGTTTGCAGCGCTACCTCGAGGCGGGCCTGCGTAACGACAGCGAGAACCTGCTGGTGGCACTGGTACGCGGGCCCCAGGGTTTGCAACTGGATGAGCGGCACCTGTCGCCGGCCTATCAGCGGCCGTTCTCCGGGCACTACTTCCGCATCGATTTCGCCGACAAACATTGGCGCTCGCGATCCCTGTGGGACCAGGAGTTTCCCCGCCTCACTGAGTCGGGGCTGCACAGCAACCTGCAACTGGGGCCCGAGGGCCAGCAGTTGCTGGTGTTGCGTTCCGACTATCGGCGGCTGGGACAGTCGATTTCCATCAGCGTGGCGCAGGACTACACCCCGGTGCGCGACAGTTTCCTGCGCATGCAACAGGTCGGCCTCGGGCTGGGACTGGCGGGGCTGCTGCTGATTCTGGTGCTGCAACGGGTCACCGTACGTCGGGCGTTGCGTCCCCTGGAAAAGGCCCGCGAGCAGATCGCCCAGTTGCAACAGGGGCAGCGCTCGCAGCTGGACGATCAGGTCCCGGTAGAGCTGGAGCCTCTGGTGGCGCAGATCAACCATCTGCTGGCGCACACCGAGGACAGCCTCAAGCGCTCGCGCAATGCCCTGGGCAATCTTGGCCACTCCTTGAAAACCCCGCTGGCGGTGTTGGTGAGCCTGGCCTCGAGTGAAAAACTCGATGACCACCCCGAGTTGCGCAGGATCTTCAAGGAGCAGCTGGAGCAGGTCCGTCAACGGCTCAATCGAGAGCTCAATCGCGCAAGGTTGTCCGGCGATGCGCTGCCGGGCGCCTTGTTCGATTGCGCTGGCGAGTTACCGGGGCTGCTGGCGACGCTGAACATGATCCACGGTGAACACCTGCACCTGAGCTACCGCGCGCCCCAGGGGCTGCGCCTGCCCTGGGATCGTGAAGACCTGCTGGAACTGCTCGGCAATTTGCTGGACAACGCCTGCAAATGGGCGGATGCCGAGGTGCGCTTGAGCGTAGTGGAGACGACGGCAGGGTTTGAGTTGAATGTGGAGGATGACGGGCCGGGTATTCCCGAGGATCAACGGACCCAGGTCTTCAGCCGCGGCACCCGTTTGGATGAGCAGACCGATGGGCACGGCCTGGGGCTGGGGATCGTGCGCGATATCGTCGACACGTGGGGCGGGGTGTTGCGCCTGGAGGAGAGTGAGTGGGGCGGGTTGCGGGTGGTGATTGAACTGCCCAGGCGCTGAGACCTGAAGCAGCCCCAAAGTCCCTGCGGGAGCCAGCCTGCTAGCTCCCACATTGCTCTTGCACAGTGGCTTTTCCACATTGGATCGGCCGTGCGCTGTGGACTGGCTCACACGCGAAACTGATCCATCAAGCTCTGCTGCTGATTCGCCAGGCTGTTGAGTGACTGGCTGACCCGCGCCGACTCATTCGCCTGCCCCGACAGCGACTCCGTGACGTCGCGAATCGTCGCCACGTTGTTGTTGATCTCTTCAGCCACGGCGCTCTGTTCTTCCGCCGCACTGGCGATTTGCAGGTTCATGTCGCTGATCACCGTCACCGCGTCGCCGATCTGGCGCAGGGCGGTCACGGCCTGGCCAACCTGCTCGACGCTGCCCTGGGCCTGGCGATGGCTGTTGCTCATCGAGCCCACCACCTCCTGTGTACCGCTTTGCAGCTGCTCGATCACCAGACGGGTTTCCTCGACCGACTCCTGGGTACGTCGCGCCAGGTTGCGCACCTCATCGGCCACTACGGCAAAGCCGCGCCCGGCTTCACCCGCGCGAGCGGCTTCGATGGCGGCGTTCAAGGCCAGCAGGTTGGTTTGTTCGGCGATGGCGCGAATCACTTCCAGCACCGAGCCGATTTTCTCGCTGTTGGCCGCCAGGCCTTCGACCTGCACCATCGCCGCACTCATGTCGGCGGCAAGGTTGTCGATGCTGGTGGTGGTCTGGTCGATCACGGTCAGGCCACGGCGAGTCGCATGGTCCGCGTCGCGGGCGGCCTGGGCGGCTTGCGCTGCACTGCGGGCGACGTCCTGGGCGGTGGCGCTCATTTCGTGGGACGCGGTGGCAACCTGGTCCACCTGGCGGTACTGCTGCTCCATGCCGGCGCTGGTCTGAGTGGCGATCGCGGAGGATTGGTCAGCGGTGCTGCGCGCATCCTGCACCGAGCGTTTCACTTCGGCGATGATCGGCTGCAGCTTGTCCAGGAAGCGGTTGAACCAGCCGGCCAACTGGCCCAGTTCGTCCTGCTTGTCGTAGGCCAGTCGGCGGGTCAGGTCGCCTTCGCCGCTGGCGATGTCTTCGAGCATGCGCGCCACCCCGAGGATCGGTTTGGTCACACTGCGGGCCATCAGCCACACCAGCAGCAGGCCGATCAACGCGGCCAGCACGCCCAGGCCCAGTTCGACCAGCGTGCCGGTGGTGTTGCTCTCATCGAGTTGTCGTTCCAGGGCTTCGGCAGGGCCGACCAGGACTTTTTCCGGCACTTGCAGCAGCACGCCCCAGGATTTGCCACCGGGGATCGGCTCGAAGGGTGCGAGCACCTTGAGCTGTTGGTCGCTGTGCAGGCTGGCCGTCTTGTCGCTGGTCGCCAGCAACCGAATCAGCTCGGCGCCGCTGCTCTTGTCGATACTGTCCAGGCGCTGGCTGAGTTTGCTCGAGTCCGGGCTGTAGCCGGCCAGCAGGCCGACCGGGCTGATGATGCTGACGTGGGTCTGGCCGTCGTAAAGCTTCTTGCTCGCCGCCTGGCTGATTGATTGCAGGCTGTTGAGGTTGATGTCCACCGACAGCGAAGCGATGACCTTGCCGTTGACCATCAGCGGAAAGACGATGCTGGTCATCAACACGTCCTGGCCGTCGATCTTGTAGAAGTACGGCTCGATGACGCACGGCTTGAGCGAGGTGCGCGGGCAGGTGAACCAGGCGTTGGCCGGTTCGCCGCTGGGGCCGGCATTGGTGTCGGCCATGTCGCTTTCCGGCAACGCCATGGACGTTACCTGGCCCGGAGTCGGCTGCGACCAGTACAGGGCGAAGCGGCCCTTGTCGTTGCTGCCCAGCTCGGCCTGGCCGGCGAACAGTTCGTCCTTGCCGTCCAGGGCATTGGCTTCGAACACCAGTGACAGGCCGAGCAGTTCCGGGTTGGCCTGCAGCGCCGACTTGACCTGGCGGGTCAGGTCTTCGCGCAGGTCGAAGGCGTCGAGGAAACGCTTTTCCGCCTGGTCGCGCAGGAACAGCACCTGGCGCGAGAAGCCATGGCCGTATTGGTAGGCGTCCATGAACTGCTGGCGAATGACCAGCGCCTGGTTTTCACCCTGGGATTGAATCCGTGCCTGGGCCGCTTCATTGAGCATCTCCGTGCTCGAGGCCTTCACCAAGGCGGAACTGTGCTCCATGCGATACAGCGAAAGACCCACCAGCAGGGTCACGATACCCGCCAGGCAAAGCCCGGCCAGCAGGGTGATTTTCCATTGAATGGAAAGTTGTCTGAGCGACATGGAGACATCCTTATTCGATAAATATCTGCGGCTTGGTACTGTAGCGGCCGTTGCTCGGGATTCTTGAAGTCACTGATCGAGAGATATTGCGGGGATGTGTGGGTGTCACATGTGTGTGCGCGTTGCTGTCACTGGCTTTGACAAGCTGGCAGCGCTGCGGCACAGTGCGCGCCCTCTAATAAAACCCATTCTAAAATCCGCTGGCGGCTCTTCGCAGACTGCCGGCTGAGCTCATTCCGCTTGCCTTGAGGTAACGATGATTAATGCAGTAATTGCTGCGGTCGGCGTCATGCTGATACTCAGCCTGTCCCGCGTACACGTAGTGATCGCGCTGATCGTGGGCGCGCTGGTCGGTGGCCTGACCGGCGGCCTGGGCATCGACGCCACGCTTAAAGCGTTCAACAGCGGCCTTGGGGGCGGGGCTACCGTTGCGCTGTCCTATGCCTTGCTGGGGGCGTTCGCGGTGGCGATTGCCAAGTCAGGGATGGCCCATGCCCTGGCGGACAAGGCGCTGGCCATGGTTGATCGCCAGCACGCCAGTGGTGGCGGCCGGGTCAAGTGGTTGCTGATCGGCCTGCTGGGAGTCGTGGCCGTCGCCTCGCAAAACATCTTGCCGATACATATCGCCTTTATTCCGTTGCTGGTGCCGCCGCTTTTATACGTGCTGACCAAGCTGCAACTGGATCGACGTTTGATCGCCTGCGTCATGACCTTCGGCCTGATCACGCCATACATGTTCCTGCCGGTGGGCTTTGGCAACATCTTCCTCAACGAGATCCTGCTGGCCAACGTCGCCCGCAGCGGCGTCGATATCAGCGGCATCAACGTCACCCACGCAATGGGTATCCCGGCGCTGGGCATGGTGTTTGGCCTGACGATCGCGTTTTTCAGCTACCGCAAGAAGCGCGTCTACGACCTGGGCAAGATCGAGCAGGTCGAGCAGGTGGCGGTGCAGTACAACCCGCTGAGCCTGATGGTCGCGGGCCTGGCGATCATCGCCGCGTTCGTGATCCAGCTGCTGCTCGACTCGATGATCATTGGCGCCCTGGCAGGGTTCCTGATTTTCTCGGTGTCGGGGATTGTGAAGTGGCGTGATACCGACGATCTGTTCACCGAAGGCATGAAGATGATGGCGATGATCGGCTTCATCATGATCGCCGCCTCGGGGTTTGGCGAAGTGATCAAGGCCACTGGCGATGTGCAGTCGCTGGTCGAAACCTCCGCTTCCTGGATCGGTCACAGCAAGGCCATTGGTGCCTTGTTGATGTTGCTGGTGGGGTTGCTGGTGACCATGGGCATCGGCTCGTCGTTCTCGACGGTGCCGATCCTGGCGGTGATTTTCGTGCCACTGTGCGTGCAGCTGGGCTTCAGCCCGCTGGCGATCGTGTGCATCGTCGGCACAGCAGGTGCACTGGGGGATGCGGGCTCCCCAGCCTCGGATTCGACCCTCGGCCCGACCTCCGGCTTGAACGTCGATGGCCAGCATCACCATATCTGGGACACTGTGGTGCCGACTTTCCTGCACTACAACCTGCCGCTGCTGGCCTTCGGCTGGGTGGCGGCGATGGTGTTGTGATCCCCACGCCTCACTGGTCTCCCCTGTGGGAGTGAGTGACATTCAACTTTTGCTCCGGCGTGCCGTTAAAGCTTTCAGGCACGCCAATAAATCAAAAGAGTGAATGTCATGCGCATGAGCCTCAAGGCTAAAGTCCTGTCCCTCGCCGTCCTCCCGGTGCTGCTCTTTGCGCTGGTCATCAGCCTGACCACACTTTTTATCCTGCAGCAACAGGCGCGCAACGAAGTCGAGGAAACCCGCCAGCGCCTGCTCACTGACGCCAAGGCCACCTTGCAAAGCTACGTGGCCGTGGCCATGTCCACGATCAAACCTCTCTACGAAGCCGCCGCCCCCGGCGACGATGGCGCGCGGGCCCAGGCGATCAAATTGCTGTCGAGCATCAGCTATGGCAAGGATGGCTATTTCTTCGGCTATGACTCCAACACCGTGCGCCTGTTCAAGGCCAACAGCCCGGAAGGCGTCGGCCAGAGTTTCAAGGACAACCGCGACCCGAACGGCGTGTACGTCAACCGCGACCTGGTGAAAGTCGCAAAAGACGGCACTCATTACCTGCAATACAGTTCACCGTTGCCGGGCAACACCCAGGTTCTGGTGCCCAAGCTTGGCTACACCGAGTACCTGGCCAAATGGGACATGGCGGTGGGTACGTCGGTGAATCTCGACGGCATTGAAGCGCAGGTGGCGCTGGTCGAGGCCAAGGTACAGGAACGCATGGAAGGGGTGGTGTGGAGCATCGTCGGCATCGCTGCCGTGGTGTTGCTGGTGATCGCCGCTGCTGGCGTGTTGCTGTCCAACACGATCTTGCGTCCACTGCACCTGATGAAAGCCAACCTCGATGACATCGCGGCCGGCGAGGGTGACCTGACCCGCCGCCTGACCATTACCAGCCAGGATGAACTTGGCGAACTGGCGGGCTCGTTCAATCGTTTTGTCGACAAGATCCATGGGCTGGTGCGCCAGATCACTGAAATGACTTCGCAACTGACCGGCCTGGTGACACAGGTATCCGCTCAGGCCCAACGCTCGGACCAGGCGATGGAACGCCAGCGTCACGAGACCGATCAGGTGGCCACGGCGATCAATGAAATGTCGGCGGCCGCCCAGGAAGTCGCCAAAAGCGCGCAGAACGCTGCGGTAGCAGCTCAGCAGACGGATGAAGAGGGCCAGGCGGCCAAGCGGGTAGTGGCCGGCAGCATCGTGAAGATTCATGCGCTGGTGGACGACATTCGCAGCAGCGGCGTGTCGCTGGACAGTTTGCAGAAGGACGTGTCGTCGATTGTCAGCGTGCTCGGGGTGATTCGCTCAATTGCTGACCAGACCAACCTGCTGGCCCTCAATGCCGCGATCGAAGCGGCTCGCGCCGGTGAGGCGGGCCGCGGCTTTGCTGTGGTGGCGGACGAAGTGCGGGCGCTGGCCAGTCGTACGCAAATCAGCACCCAGGAAATCCAGGGCATGATCGACCGTTTACAGGCGGGCACGCAGTCAGCGGTTGAGGCGATGCGTCGCTCCAGCGAGGCCGGCGACGGCACCAGCGCCCAGGCCAACGAGGCGGGCGCTTCGCTGGATGCGATGGCGCAGTTGATCGGCACGATCAACTCGATGAACGCGCAGATCGCCAGCGCCGCCGAAGAGCAGACTGCCGTGGCCGAAGAGATCAACCGCAGCGTGCATCAGATTGCGGCAGCCGTGGACAGCGTCGCTGACGAAACCCAGCTCGGCGCACAAACCACCCGTAGCCTCGCGGATCTGGGGCAGCGGCTGGGCGGACTGGTTGGGCAGTTTCGTATCTGACGCCTGACGTTTTTGGTGGCCAGTACATGCCTATGGCAATAGAGCTCCTGTGGCGAGGGGGCAGGTTGCCTGCTCCAGGATGGTGCCATAGCGCACTGCCCGCCTCGCCAGCTAGGGTCGGTCCCAGTACGGCACCGCCCCGAAGCATTCGACAAAAAAATCGATCACCGTCCTGACCTTCACCGACAACCGTCGGCTACCGGGCCAGAGGACGACGATCTGTTGCGGTTCCAGGCTGTTGGATACCTGATACTCCTCCAGCACGGGCACCAGCGTGCCGTTACGCACCGCTTCGCCAATCAGCCATGACGGAAACATCACCAGCCCCAGGCCCTGTTCCGCCGCTTGAGTGAGGGTGTCGGCATGGTTGCCGGTGATGGGCCCCTTCACCGAGTAAGGCACCCAGTCCTGCTGATCCTTGCGGAAAAACCAGCGCTGCTGACCGGCCACGCCTTTGTAGGCCAGACACTGATGGGAGACGAGCTCGTCGGGATGCCTCGGGGTGCCGCGACGCTCAAGATACGCCGGGCTGGCCGCCACCTGGAAACGATGGGGCGCCAGAATTCGCGCCTGCATGCTCGAGTCGTGGAGGGGGCCAATGCGGAACAGCAGGTCGGCACCTTCCTGCAGCGGATCGACGTAGCTGTCGGTCTGCTGGATATCCAGTTGCAGCTTCGGGTAGCGCTCGCACAACTGGCCAAGCCAGGGCGTCAGGTGCCGTTGCCCGAAGACCACCGGGGCGTTTATCCGGACCAGTCCACTCGGCTCGCTTCGCTGCTCCTGCAGTGCCTGTTCGGCTTCCTCGAGCTGCACCAGCACCAGCCGCGCATGGTGCCCCAGCATGCGCCCGGCTTCGGTAGGTGTGACGGCGCGGGTGTGGCGGTACAGCAGTTGTTGGCTCAGGGCCTGTTCCATCAGCTGGATCTGCCGCGAAATGGAGGAGGGTGCCAGGCCTTCGCGACGGGCGACTTCAGAGAAACTGCCATGGTCGAGCACCGCGACAAACAGCCTGAGCGCCTTGAATCCAAATTGGTTGAGACCCTGCATGATCAATCCTGCTGTGCGTAATGCGCAAAAGTGTTGTCTGGATGCTCCCATTTATCGCAAAGGGAAACCAGCCGATAATGCACGCCTCCTTCGCCCATGGGGCGCAAGTCTGCGCGCGAAATCATCGCTCACCGGCTTGTTGCCGACCCGAGCAGCGTTTTCGCGAGCAGGCTCGCGCCCACATGGGTTTGTGTTAACTGACCACAGGTTATCTTTATGCAATCTTCAATCGAACAGGTCGCTGCGACGCCTGCCACCAAACCGGGGCTACGGCTGCTGCTGTTGCCGCTGGTGATCCTGGCCGGCATGGGGCTTTCCGTGGAGGCCGGGTTGCTGGGGCCGCTGGGGGGTCAGGTCGGGCATCTGTGGGCGACCTTGAGCATCTTTGGCGTTGGCTCGGCCATCTTGTTTCTGCTGCTGTTGATGAGCGGCCCGCAACAGGGGCCGGCGTTGAACACCTTGCCGCGCTGGCAACTGATCGGCGGATTCCTGGGCCCCGTTTACGTGATCGTACTCACGCTGGCCACGCCGCATATCGGCATCGCCATGACGATGATCGCGATTCTTTCAGGGCAGGTAGGCAAAAGCGTACTGATCGACCATTTCGGCTGGTTCGGCGCAACGCGCAAAAAGGTCAACGGTGAACGCTGGCTGGCGTTGGTGTTGATTGTTGCCGCACTTGTTCTGATTGCCAGGGGTTGATCATGAGTCTGTTTATTTTGTTGGCGGTGGTCGTAGCGGCCGGTGCGGTGTTGAGTGTGCAGGCGGCGATCAATGGACGCCTGGGTGAAACGGTAGGCGTGTTGCGCAGCAGTCTGTTGACCTTCGTGGTCGGCGCTGTGGTCACCGGCTTGCTGATCCTGTTCTTCGAACCAACCCATGCGGTGAGTCTGCTCGACGTGCCGAAATGGCAGCTCAGCGGCGCCCTCTTCGGCGTGGTCTACATGATGGTGATGGTCGGCGCAGTGCCACGGGTAGGGGCGGCTGTCGCCACTGTGGCGGTTATCGTCGGGCAGTTGGGCATGGGCATGCTGATCGACAATTTCGGCTGGCTGGGCAACCCGGCAATCGAGTTGTCGGGCAGCCGGATCCTGGCCATGGTGTGCCTGGCGCTGGCACTGGTGTTCATGTACCGCAGTAATGCGCGGCAGGCGTAACGTTGATGGTTGATGGTCCTACACTGTAATCACGGGTGGGCATCCGCTGCATCCGGACGACCATAACGATGGAGTCAAGACCATGACCGTGACCAGGACCGATACCTGCGACTGCCCCAAATGCAAGTGTGAGCTGGGTGAGCACCCGATCGCTCGACACGGCAAGCATTACTGCTGCGAAGCTTGCGCCAGGCACCACGAGCATGGCGAAGAGTGTTCATCCAAAGGCTGCAAGTGCGCCCACAGGTAACCGGTCACCCAATAACCGGTCACCCAAACAAAGTGGAGCCTTTTCAGGCTCCACTGTTGTTGTGGGCAAACCATGCTTCGTGGGTCAGCCAGCCGGCCGCCAGGTCACGTTCTCGACGCCGAATTTCTCGGCCATCGGTTTGCTGGTCTTCTGCACCTTCTCCCGGCCAAAGCGCGGGATCCGACCCACACCGGCGTCACAGCTTGCCCAATGCCAAGCCTCTGCGTTGTCCATCTTGTCCAGACGGATAATGAAAGACTTGGGGGCGCCATGAAGGGTGTACTCAATGACGAATAATTTTGCGTTGTTCATAAAGCCCGTGATTCTCCCTGTGGTATTAGAAGGATCATCGGCGGGCCGGAAAATTCAGTCGGATTGTCAGACGGCAGCGAGCCGGGATGGGCTCCCAACCTGAAACTGACTATATAGCTGAGGGAACCTGCACGTGGTTTTTTGGCCTGAAGGCCCAAAGATCACAGGCCGGCTCTGATCGCCCAGGTGATTGCTGTACGATTGTCGACCTGACTACACAAGGTGCCCCCATGAGCGAGCCGATTCGTCTGACCCAATACAGCCACGGTGCAGGATGCGGCTGCAAGATTTCCCCCCAGGTGCTGGAAGTGATCCTGGCAGGCAGCGGGGCGCAGAACCTGGACCCGAATCTGTGGGTCGGCAATGCCTCGCGTGATGATGCGGCGGTCTATGCCATCGACGAAGAACGTGGGGTGGTCTCGACCACCGACTTCTTCATGCCGATCGTCGATGACCCGTTCGACTTCGGTCGCATCGCCGCCACCAATGCCATCAGCGACATCTACGCCATGGGCGGCGATCCGCTGATGGCAATCGCCATTCTCGGCTGGCCGGTCAACGTGCTGGCCCCGGAAATCGCCCGGGAAGTGATTCGTGGCGGTCGCTCGATCTGTGATGAAGCAGGCATTCCCTTGGCCGGCGGGCACTCCATCGACGCGCCCGAACCGATTTTCGGCCTGGCCGTGACCGGTCTGGTGGAAAAACGCCACATGAAACGCAACGACACCGCGACCGCCGGATGCCTGTTGTACCTCACCAAACCCCTGGGGATCGGCATCCTCACCACCGCCGAGAAAAAGGGCAAGTTGCGCCACGCCGATATCGGCCTGGCCCGGGACTGGATGTGCACCCTGAACAAGCCCGGCAGCCGTTTCGGCAAGCTTGAGGGCGTGACCGCGATGACCGACGTCACCGGGTTCGGCCTGCTCGGGCACCTGGTGGAAATGGCCGACGGCAGCCACTTGACCGCGCGTATCGAGTACGACCGCGTGCCGCGCCTGGCCGGTGTTGAGTATTACCTTGAGCAGGGTTGTGTCCCAGGCGGCACCCTGCGCAATTTCGACAGCTATGCCAGCAAACTGGGACGTCTGCAGGAACTGCACAAGCGTGTGCTGTGCGACCCGCAAACCAGCGGCGGCCTGCTGATCGCGGTCACTCCGGCAGGCAACCCGCAGTTTCTGAGCGTGGCCGCCGAACTGGGACTGACCCTTGAGCCCATCGGTGAGTTGGTTGAGCGACAGACCCACGCGGTCGAGGTGTTCTGATGCCAATCGACTGCACCGACTACCGCGCCATTTTCCTCAACGACCGACCCATGCTCGATGCTCGTGCACCGGTGGAATTCGCCAAGGGCTCGTTTCCCGGCGTGGTCAACCTGCCGCTGATGAATGACCACGAGCGCCAGCGCATCGGCACCTGCTACAAGCAGCACGGGCAGGAGGCAGCGATCACCCTCGGGCACCAACTGGTGTCCGGTGCGATCAAGGCCGAACGTATCCAGGCCTGGGCCGATTTTGCCCGGGCCCATCCTGAAGGTTATCTGTACTGTTTTCGCGGTGGCTTGCGCTCGCAGCTTGTGCAGCAGTGGCTCAAGGACGAGGCAGGCATCGAGTACCCACGAGTCGGTGGCGGCTACAAGGCCATGCGCTCGTTCCTGCTGGACACGGTCGACCAGGCAGTGACCCAGTGTGATTTCGTGTTGCTGGGCGGCATGACCGGTACCGGCAAGACCGAGGTGCTCACGCAGTTGAGCAACGGTCTGGACCTGGAAGGCCATGCCAATCACCGCGGCTCCAGTTTTGGCAAACGCGCCACTGACCAGCCCTCCAACATCGATTTTGAAAACCGCCTGGCCGTGGACATCCTGAAAAAACGTGCGGTTGGCATCGAGCGCTTCGTATTGGAAGACGAGAGCCGCACGGTCGGCAGTTGCGCCTTGCCGCTGCCGTTGTTCCAGGGCATGCAGCAGTATCCGATGGTCTGGCTGGAAGACAGCCTGCAAGGGCGGGTCGAGCGGATCCTGCGCGATTACGTGGTAGACCTGTGCGCCGAATTCATCACTGTGCATGGTGATGGCGGGTTTGCGCTGTTCTCCGAGCGGTTGCTGGAAAGCCTCAATAATGTGCAAAAACGCCTGGGTGGCGAACGGCACCGGCGCATGCTGCTGTTGATGGAGGATGCCCTGGAACAGCAGGCGCGCACCGGCTCGGTGGACCTGCATCGGGCATGGATCGAGGGCTTGTTGAGCGAGTATTACGACCCGATGTATGCGTTCCAGCGCGAGAAAAAGGGCGCGCGAATCGAGTTTGCCGGGGAGCGGGACGCGGTGCTCGAGTATCTGCTCGAGCGTGCTGTTCAGCGGGGGTGATGTTGCCTGTGCTGGCGCCCTAACGGGCGCCACAGAATCTACAGCAAAGCCGCCCCGATCAACCCGCTAACCACACCAATCCCCATGGTCATCAGCGCCACACTCACCAGCACCCTCGCATCGAAATCCTTGCGCAGCATCAGCAGCGACGGCAGGCTGATGCTCGGCAGGGTCATCAGCAGCGCGACGGCGGGGGCAGTGCCCATGCCGAGGGTCATCATGGTTTGCACGATGGGGATTTCCGCTGCTGTTGGAATCACGAACAAAGTGCCGATGATCGCCAGCGGCACCAGCCACATCAGGCTGTTGGCCATGGCGCCATCGATGTGCGGAAACACCCAGACCCGCACTGCGCCGAGCACCAGCACTGCCAGGATGTAAATCG
This sequence comes from Pseudomonas sp. TMW22090, assembly GCF_022496665.1. NCBI lineage: Bacteria > Pseudomonadati > Pseudomonadota > Gammaproteobacteria > Pseudomonadales > Pseudomonadaceae > Pseudomonas > Pseudomonas sp. TMW22090. Next base: position 451,598 of record NZ_SCFH01000004.1, on the reverse strand, counting down.
GGATGGTGCTCCAGAACAGTTGCCAGAGCGTGCGGCCCCAGCGCACCAGGAACGGTTGCACATCCACCGTGCTCGCTTCACTCACTGCTTCCACAGCCGCTTCAGGCAGCACCTGAGGGCCGGACATGCGCTGTGCCACCCAGGACACGCCAAACACCAGCACGATACCCGCCACCAGGCGCAGCGCCGTAAAGCCCCAGCCCAGCACGAAGCCCATGAACACCAGCGTGGCCGGGTTGAGCACCGGATTGCCGATCCAGAACGCCAGCGCGGCGCCGACCGACACATTGGAGCGACGCATGCTGGCCGCCACCGGTGCCGCGCAGCATGAACACATCATGCCCGGCAGGGCGAACAGGCCGCCGCGCAAGGTCGAGGCAAAACCGGCGCGGCCGAACAGGCGCAGCAGCCAGTCGCGGGGGATCAATACCTGCAGCAACGAGCCGAGAATCACTGCCAGCACTGCAGCTTTCCAGATCGCCAGGAAATACACCTTGGCATAGGTCAGTGCAGCGGCCAGGGGAGCGGTCTGGGCGTCGTTGAGGATGGAGGCGCCGATGCTGTGGTTGTCAGCGGCCAGGAAAGCCTTGGCGTAGTAGGGCGACCATTTGACGTAATACAGACCGATACAGGCGACCAGGACGAAGAGCGCAGGTTTCCACCAGAACGACCAGCCCCTGGAGGGGGCAGCTGTGGATGAGAGTGACATGGGGAGGTTCCGGGGCAAGAAGGAAAGGGTTCATGATAGCCCAGCTCCTCCTCCCGGCGCAGACACTTACGTTGGGCAGGTCTCGCGACCGTTATCCAGGCCTTGCTTGTAGGTGTGGCTTTCCAGGCTGGCCTTGCCGTTGTGCCAGGTCAGGGTCAGCACATACAACGAGTCGAAATCGTTCGATTCCCAGTCTTCGGTAATCTTCTGCTTCTTGCCCAGGGCGTCGCCCGCCACCTTGTTGATCAGCTCAGGCAGGTAGCCATGGGACCAGGCGGTGTAGATCACCGAGTTGTGGTATTTGTCGTCGAGCAGTTCGTCGGCCAGGTCGCTGGTATCGTTGGCCGAGAACTTGATGTTCACCGGCAGGCCGAGCTTGATCGCGCTCGGGCTGATGGTCATCAGGGGACGGATGTAGCTGTAGGAGTTGTCCAGCTCGCCTTCTTCGACATTGCGGGTCGGGTTGGCCGCAAACACGTAGTCGGCCTTGCCGAATTTTTCCGGGAGCAGGGTCGCCAGGTCAATGGCGCGATTGAGGCCCTGGCAGTTGAGCTGGCCCAGGCCACCCTCGGGTTTTTCCGCATGGCGCAGGAAGACCAGGGTCTGAGTACCGTCAGCGGGCTGGGCGCGGCTTTCGCTGGACTCCAGCGACAGGAATACCGCACTGGTGGCAAGCAGCGCCGGCAGGAACAGATAGGCACGATGCTTGAAGCGATTGGCAAATTTCAAGAGTTTCATCATCGAATAAGGGGTTCTTCAGCGCATTCGGTTAAGGCTGACAAACCTTTACACCGCGAGCATCCAGCGTCGGGTGATTTCCATGTCGTTGAGCCGGTCCGTTTCCGAAGGGGCAAGGATCAGAGTGCCTGAAGCCCATTTGGTTCGATCCCGAGAGGTGCGCCGCACTCTACCGGGATGCTTTCTCGGATGTAGGAAAAGTTACCGACAGGATGTTACAACTTGTCGTCGCAGCTGCCGGAGGCTGCGATCTTTTGCGCTTGATGTTCAGCAACCTTGAAAAATCAGGATCACGATCAAAAGATCGCAGCCTTCGGCAGCCCCTACGGATTATCATCGGCTGACATCTTCCTTTGGATGCTCCCATGACTGATTTGTCCGCGTTCCCCATCACGCAAAAATGGCCGGCCCAGTACCCTGAATGGATCCAGCTGTACTCCCTGCCGACACCCAATGGGGTCAAGGTCTCGATCATGCTCGAAGAGATCGGACTGCCCTACGAGCCCCATCGCGTCAGCTTCGAAACCCATGACCAACTGTCCCCGGAGTTCATTTCGCTGAGCGCTAACAACAAGATTCCGGCGATCCTCGATCCCCATGGTCCGGCCGATCAACCCTTGGCGCTGTTCGAGTCCGGGGCGATTCTGATCTACCTCGCCGACAAGAGCGGGCAGTTACTGGCTCAGGAATCGACGGCGCGTTACGAGACGATCCAGTGGCTGATGTTCCAGATGGGTGGCATCGGGCCGATGTTTGGCCAGCTCGGCTTCTTCAATAAATTCGCCGGCAAGGACTACGAGGATAAACGCCCACTCGGTCGCTATGTGGACGAAAGCAAGCGCCTGCTCAAGGTGCTCGATACCCGGCTGCAAGGGCGGGACTGGATCATGGGCGAGCGCTACACCATTGCCGACATCGCCACGTTCCCCTGGGTGCGTAACCTGATCGGCTTCTATGAAGCGGGCGACCTGGTGGGCATCAACGACTTCAAGAACGTGACGCGGGTGCTTGAGCGCTTCCTGGCGCGGCCGGCAGTCATGCGCGGGCTGGAAATTCCGAAGTAGTCCATTCAACAAGACCAGGGAAAGGCCATGCATTCATTCGATTTCAAGCAGGTAGATGTGTTCAGCCGCAGCCCGCTCAAAGGCAATCCGCTGGCGGTGGTGTTCGGCGCTGATGAACTGAGTGACGAGCGGATGGCGGCGTTTGCCGCCTGGACCAACCTCAGCGAGACCACCTTCATCCTCCAGCCCCGTGACCCGCGGGCCGACTACCGGGTGCGGATCTTCACCACGCTCAAGGAGCTGCCATTCGCCGGTCATCCGACCCTGGGGACTTGTCATGCCTGGCTGGAAGCCGGCGGCGTGCCCATGGCCGAGGAGGTGATTCAGGAGTGCGGAGTCGGGCTGGTGCGCATTCGTCGCCAGGGCGCGGAGCTGGCCTTCCTGGCGCCGCCGCTGATCAGGACCGGGCCGGTGGATGCCGGGATTGTAGAACGGGTGCGCCTGGGATTGGGCCTGGAGCGCGGCGCGATCCTGCGCAGTCAGTGGGTCGATAATGGCGCCGGCTGGCTGGCGGTGATGCTGGCTGATCGCCAGCAAGTGCTGGACCTGCAGCCCGACCATGCGCAAATGCTCGGCCTCGCGGTCGGGGTCGTTGCGCCCTGGCAGCCGGCACGCGATGGCGATGCCGCGCAGTTCGAAGTGCGTGCATTTATCAGCGGCGACGGCATGCCTGAAGATCCGGCCACCGGCAGCCTGAATGCCGGGCTGGCGCAGTGGCTACTCATGGAAGGGCTGGCACCGCCGAGCTATGTGGTCAGCCAGGGTGTGACCATGGGTCGCGCCGGGCGAATCCAGGTCGAGCAGGTGGGCGACGAAATCTGGGTCGGTGGCCCCGTGGTAACCTGCATCAGCGGCACTTTGACCCTCTAGACCGACCTTACCGTCTGGTGATTATTGCCCGACCGGTAACGCACTCTTGGTCAACAAGCGTTTGTGCGGTACGCCGCACAACGCATAAGCTTTCGCCCCCTACGACTTTTGTCTTGTCCCAGGAACCCCCATGTCCAGTCAGTTCCCCGAAGCACGTCCACGCCGTCTGCGCCGCAATGCGAGCCTGCGCAGCCTGTTCCAGGAAACCGAGTTCAGTCTCGATGACCTGGTGCTGCCGATCTTCGTCGAGGAAGAAATCGACGACTTCGTGCCGATCAAGAGCATGCCGGGCGTGATGCGCATTCCCGAATCGAAACTTGCCGGCGAGATCGAGCGCTACGCCCGTGCCGGTATCCGTTCGGTGATGACGTTCGGCGTGTCCCACCACCTGGACAGCAACGGCAGCGATACCTGGAACGAAAACGGGCTGGTGTCACGCATGTCGCGCATCGCCAAGGATGCAGTGCCGGACATGATCGTGATGTCCGACACCTGCTTCTGCGAATACACCGACCATGGCCACTGCGGGGTCATGCACAACCATGAAGTCGACAACGATCAGACCCTGGTCAACCTCGGCCGGCAGGCCGTTGCTGCAGCCCAGGCCGGTGCCGATGTGATCGCTCCTTCGGCGGCGATGGACGGGCAGGTCCAGGCAATTCGCCGGGCACTGGATGCCGCCGGTTTCACCCACACGCCGATCATGGCCTATTCGACCAAGTTCGCTTCGGCGCTTTACGGCCCGTTTCGTGAAGCCGGTGGCAGTGCCCTCAAGGGCGATCGCAAGAGCTACCAGATGAACCCGATGAACCGCCGCGAAGCGGTGCGCGAGTCTTTGCTGGACGAGCAGGAAGGCGCGGATGCGCTGATGGTCAAGCCGGCCGGCGCGTACCTGGACATCATCCGCGACATCCGCGAGGCCTCGCGCCTGCCGCTGGCGGCGTACCAGGTCAGCGGCGAATACGCGATGATCAAGTTCGGCGCCCAGGCCGGGGCCATTGACGAAGACCGGGTGGTCCGCGAAAGCCTGGGGGCGATCAAACGCGCCGGTGCCGATCTGATTTTCACCTACTTCGCGATGGACCTGGCGCTGGCCGGGATCTAACCAATAGCAACCTGCCTGTGGCAGCGGGCAAGCCCGCTGCCACATGTTTGTTGTGTAGGGTGTCAGGGGTTGGTGAAAAACGTACGAATCCCGTGATCACGGAAATAGCGTTCGATCACCTTCGGATCCGAGCTGTTCTCGGCGATCGCCACATAGGTATCCGGTCGTAACAGGTAGAACCCGTTACGTCCCAGGCCGGCCGCTTCGAACGCAGGCCGCCAGGCAAATACCTGCAACGGCAGGTGATGCTCCACGCACCAGGCGATCATTTCGTCGCTGGTGTCGCCATACACATGCACCTGCCAGACCGGTTGCTTGAGCGATTCATAATTGTCGCCTTCGCCATCGTGCGCCCAAGGCAGTCGGTCCCCGCCATGGACATGCCCGGCCACGCCTGCACTTAATGCCATCGCCCGGTAATTCAGAGTGATCTGCGAAACCGTGCGAAACAGAAATTCGCGGGATGTTTCGAACGCGGCCATTCTCGGAATGAGCAACGGCGCCAGGCGGGTGCGCAGCAGGTCGGCCATGGGGCCCTGGGCGGTGACCAAACTGAATACCCGGTCGGTAGTGGCGACCAGTTTGCGGGCAAAAGCGATGCGTTCCGGTTCATAACTGTCGAGCAACCGCGCTTCGGCACCGCCACTCAACACGGCGGCGAGTTTCCACGCCAGGTTGATGGCGTCGCCGATCCCGGTGTTCATGCCCTGGCCGCCGACCGGACTGTGGACGTGGGCGGCGTCCCCCAGCAGAAACGCGCGACCGGTGCGAAAGTGATCCGCCACCCGGTGATGCACGCGGTAGGTCGAGAACCAGTTCACCTGCTCGATCTGCACGTTCATGTTCTGGATCGCGTGATTGCTGACATCCTCGAACCTCAGGTTTTCCGACTGTTCCGCGCGCTCATCGCGCACTGTGCCGATCAGCCGTGCGCGACCTTGCTCGGCCATGGGAAACACCGCAAGGAAGTCGGCCTCATCCAGGTCCACGTGCAATTCGCCATTGAGGGCCTCGCCGCTGGCATGCACATCAGCCACGTAGAAAATCTGCTGGTAGGTGCCGCCGGGAAAGTCGGTATCGAGGGCCTTGCGCACGATCGATCGGGCGCCATCACACCCGGCCAGGTAACACGCCTGGCAAATTTCCTGCTGGCCGTCCGGCAAGCGCAATTGCGCGCTGACGCCGTCGCCGGTTTCCTCGAAACTTTCAAGTTCGGTACTGCGTTCAACCTTGATTCCAAAGGCTTGGAGGCGGGTGATCAATAGTCGCTCGTGCTGGTCCTGGGGATATACTTCCAGGAAAGAGTAGGGCGTGAGGCCTTCGCCGACGGCCGTCAGGGGCAAGCGCGCGACAGGCCCGCCCTTGACCCAGAAATTCGCCGCGGCAACGCGATGACCGTTCTGCACCACGGCGTCGGCGAGGTCGAGCTGGCGATACAGTTCAAGGGTGCGCGCCTGCACCGCCAACGCCCGGGAGGTCGTGCCGGGCGCCGAGCTCTTGTCGATGATCCGCACCCGAATCCCCAGTTTGCTCAACCACAGCGCCAGTACCAGTCCAGTGGGGCCGGCGCCGACAATCAGCACATCGCTTCGATTCATGGGGCTGGTCTCCTCGCCGTGTTGCTCAAGTATGGTCCAGCCCGAAACCGCGTCCAGACGGCCTGCCCAACGGAAAAAGCCCTCTGGTGAAAGCATGCCTGCTGGGGACGGCGTTCCGATCAAAAGATCGCAGCCTCGTTTCTCTCGCCAGCTCCTACCCGGATTGCATGCAGATCCCGCGCAAATCGCACCCGGTTTAGTCGGGGGAACAGCTAGCGGCGGCAAGAGTCATAGCCTGCGCCATGCCATTGATCGTATGGTTAACCGTCCCGAAGAATCTGATGGAACACCATGCAAGCCAATCGATTGATCACAAGCGTCACCGCGCTACTGGTACTCGCCGGTTGCGCCACGCAAAGGACACCGGAACCGCCTGCGCGCAAGCCCGCAGAGGTCAAGGCGGAACTGGTGCGTCTGTTGCCGGCCAAAACAGCCGATCGCCAGGGCTGGGCCACGGACATCTATGCCGCATTCGCCGCGCAGGGCATTTATCCTAGTACGCAAAACCTCTGCTCGGTGCTCGCCGTCACCGAGCAGGAGTCGACGTTCCAAGTGGACCCGCCAGTGCCCGGGCTGGGCAAGATCGCCCGTGAAGAGATCGACCGCCGGGCCGCCAAGGTGCATATCCCCCGCCTGCTGGTCAGTGGCGCGCTGCAGGTCAAATCGCCTAACGGCAAGAGCTACAGCACCCGGCTCAATGCCGCACGCAGTGAAAAGGAACTGAGCGCGATCTTCGATGATTTCATCGGCATGGTGCCAATGGGGCAGACGCTGTTCGGCGGATTTAACCCGGTGCATACCGGTGGGCCGATGCAGGTCAGCATCGATTTCGCCGAAGAGCATGCGCGACAGTACCCGTATCCGGTCGAGGGCACGATTCGCCGTGAAGTGTTCAGTCGTCGCGGCGGCATGTATTTCGGTATCGCCCACCTGTTGGGTTACCCGGTGAGCTACGAACAACCCCTGTACCGCTTTGCCGATTTCAACGCCGGCTGGTACGCCAGTCGCAATGCCGCCTTTCAGAATGCCGTGAGTCGCGCATCTGGCATCCCGCTGGCGCTGGACGGTGATCTGGTGCGCTACGACGCAATCATGCCCGGGACCACCGAACTGGCGGTGCGCAGCCTTGGCAAGCAACTGGACATGCGCAATCCGACCATCCGCGCTCAACTGGAGAAGGGCAAGAGCCTGGAGTTCGAGGAGACGGAACTGTATCAGCGGGTGTTCGAATTGGCAGAGCAAAATGAAGGCCGGTCATTGCCCCGGGCGGTGTTGCCGGGAATCGTCCTGCAAAGCCCGAAAATTACTCGAAAACTCACCACCGCCTGGTTCGCCAAGCGGGTGGATGAGCGCTATCAGCGTTGCATGGCCCGAGCCCGCTGAGCGGGCCCAGGCCTCAGTGGGATCGCGCGGTTGTTTGCATCAGACGGCCCAGGGTAAATTCAATCAAATGACCTTCACTGCCCGGCCGATGAATTGAATCGGCCCGGTCGGCTTGCCGATCGGCGAGCCATTGGGGTTCTCCAGAGTCAGCTCGAACAGTTGATCCGGGACCAGTGGTGGCAGCTTATCCAGCGGCACCGACAGGGTTTGCCCCGGTTTGACCAGACCCAGGGATACCGGTCCTTGCCAACCGTCAGCCTTGGTCCAGAATTCCAGCGCCTTGTCGGCTGGAACTTCAACCACCCCCAGCGGAATCAGCTGCAACTCCCTTGGGTTGCTCGCCTGGACGACCCAGCCCGGCGCCTTGTCCTGAGGGCCGACCAATACCACCAGGTAGGTCGGCTTGGCCGTGGTCTGCGTCAACAGCAATGCACCGAGCAGCAGACTGGCTGCTAGCCCGGCACCGGCCAGCCCGCGCCATAAGGGCAGCAGGTTCCACCAGGAGGGCGCGCGCGGGGCAGGTGACCGGGGTTTGGGCTCCAGGACCTGCACACTGCGCTCAATCCTCGGCCACAATTGGGTAGAGGGAAGCACAGGCTCGACGAGGTCGGTCAGGCCGAGCAGGCGACGTTCCCAGCTGTCGACCGCCGTGCGCAACTCGGCGTCGTCCTCGAGGCGAAGGCGCACCTGAACTCGCAACTCGGCCGGGAGCGTGCCCAGTACATACTCGCTGGCCAGTTCGTCGCGCTCTTCAGGGGTTTCGTTCAAGGGTCTGCTGATCATCCCATGCACTCCCGCAACGCCGTCAGGCTGCGCTTGATCCAGGCTTTGACCGTGCCCAGCGGGGTGCCGAGCTTGTGTGATATCTCGGCGTGGGAATAACCGTCGACGTACGCATGCACGATGCAAGTGCGCCGTGCCGGATCCAATTGCTCCAGGCAGTGATGGATGCGCCCGGAATCGGCCTGGTCATCGAAAGCTTCGGCAACGTCCGGCACTTCGGTCTCGTCGTGGTTTTCGCGCCGATGGTCGCGCAGGAAATTCAGCGCCAGGTGCCGCGTTACGCTGTACATCCAGCCCCGCGCCGAGCCTCGCGCGGGATCGAATCGCGCGGCACCGTTCCAGATTTTCAGAAATGCATCGTGGACAATGTCTTCGGCCAGTGCCGTGTCGCGGACCAGGCGCTTGGCCACGCCCAGCAGGCGCGGACTCTCCTGCACGTATAAATCGCGCAAGGCCTGCCGCTCGCCTCGCCCGCAGGCGGCCAGGTGTGCTTCGTAATCGAATAAGGGTTCGGGCAAGGACACTGTGCTCAGCCATTGTTGGGACCTGGCATGCAATCTAGCAAACAAACACGACTCCTGTAGGCGCAAGGCTTGCCCGCGATGGCTTTTTGTCAGCAAATGTTGAATCTGCTGACCGACCACCCTCGCGGATAAGCCCTGTTCCCACAGCTGCCAGAGCTGCTACAGCTGTTCCAGGTCACAGAAATTGCAGGTGTCCCGGATCACGGATAATGCATGTGTTCCAGAATATTGCAGTGTCCAGGCGTTTATTCGAGGTGGGTGCCGGAATCAGCTGGCAGCCCAGAAAATGTAATCCGCCTGGTACTTCACCACTTCCTGCTTGCCCTTGTTGGCGGAGGTGCATTCGGTACCCGGCGCCACGCCGCCCTTGAGGGCCACGCGCTGGATATAGCTCACGCCGCTCATCGCGCCTTTGCCTTCGGCCGGATTGGCCTTGACCAACTGGTAAGGCAGGTTACCCGGTGTCGAAGGTGCTACGGCCAGTTGGGTACCGGTGACCTTCGAGCCGTCCTTCGCCTGCCAGGTGGCCGGCGGGCCGAAATAGGTGCCGACCTGTTTGCCGCTGCGATCGTTAAGTACCGCTTTGGGCCCCACGAAAACCCACTCGGTCATGCCGGCGGCGTTGGCCTTGTCTCGGCACTCATAGGTGATCTCGCCGACCCCGGTGGTCTCCATCGCCACTTTGTGCCCGTCCGGCACCTTGATGCTGTCGGGCAACCCGGTCTGGGCGAAGGCGGCGTTAGTGGTGGCAAGCAAACCGGCAAGGCACATCAGCTGTTTGGCGTTCATTGATAGCACTCCGAAAGTGGGTAATCCGCTGTGCAGCATCAGGGCTGCTACAGGTACTACCCGCCACGGGGCGATTTGGATGCAGAGGCGAAAAAAGAAATTTTTCCGCAGGAGCCGAGTCAGCTGCTACAAAGAGAGAACTGCAAAGGAGGTGTGTATGTACCAGCTCTACGGACACAGGAACTCCGGCGCTGCGGCGATTGAGGCGGCGTTGGAACTCTGCGAGATTCCCTATCGTTTCATCGATGTCGAGGCCTCACCAGAGTCGGCCCAGGCCCTGGAGAAACTCAATCCGCTGAAGCAGATACCAACCCTGCAATTGCCCGACGGCAGCGTCCTGACCGAGAGCGCCGCGATCCTCATCCACCTGGGGCTGACCTTTCCCCAGTCGAACCTGCTGCCGGACGACGTCGCCGAACGCGACCAGGCCATTCGCGGTCTGGCGTTCATTGTCAGCAATTGTTATGCGGCGATCGGCATCATCGACTACCCCGAGCGCTGGCTGGACGAATCGGATGAGAAGTCCCGGCAGAACCTCATGGCCGGCGCGCGCCAGCGCCTGCACTGGAGTTGGGAGGTGTTCGCCGACCAGTTTTCCGGCGAGTTGTACCTGGGCGACGAGGCGCCAGGCGCTCTGGACGTTCTGGCCGCCGTGGTCAGCCGCTGGGCGGGTAGCCGCGAACATCTGCGTAGCACCCGGCCAGGATTTTATGCGTGGCTGGAGCGAATCGACCGGCATCCGACATTGGCACCGGTGTTTGCCCGGCATTGGCCAACGTGAACAATACTGTGGGAGCGAGCCTGCTCGCGATGGAATGTCAGATCCAATGATGTCGACTGACACTCCATCGCGAGCAGGATCACCCACAAGTGGGACCCGAACTATTCGCCGCGAATGTACTGCTCCAGCTGCCGAATGAGCTCGGCCTGTTCGGCAATGGCTTCCTTGACCAGGTCGCCGATCGACAGCAGGCCGATCAGCTTGCCGTTCTCGACCACAGGCAAGTGACGCAGCCGTTTATCGGACATGATGCCCAGGCAGGTGTCCACGGTCTGGTGGGTGTCCACGGTGATCACTTGCGAGACCATGATGTCGCGCACTGGCGTACCCACCGAGGAACGACCATGCAACACCAGTTTGCGCGCGTAATCCCGTTCGCTGATGATCCCCAGCACCTGGTCATTTTCCACCACGAGCAGGGCGCCGACGTTCTTCTCGGCCATCTTCATCAACGCTTCCAGCACCATGTGGTCGGGCTTGATCTGGTGCACTTCCTGATTCTTCTGATCTTTCAACTTGAGCAGTTGGGCGACGGTTTTCATGGTGGGTACTCTGGTGTTGTCGTTGTTCTAGAAGAATCATAGACCCGGGCGTCGAGGGCAAGACGCAAAGCGGCGGATATGATGCAAAAAACGTCATTTGGCAGTTTTTTTATACAATTTCCCGTTCCAACGCCACATAACCTCGCTGGCTCGGCAGCTGTGACGAGGATACGCGTAGAATCCCCACCTGAATCGTTCTCGAGGCTGCACTGGTGGATCTACAGCAGGGTTTTGTCCTGACCCGGCATTGGCGTGACACCCCGGCCGGCACGGAAGTCGAGTTCTGGCTGGCGACCGATAACGGTCCCCGGCGCATTCGCCTGCCCCATCAACCGTCGGTGGCGTTCATTCCCGCCGAACAGCGGGGACAGGCAGAGCAGGTGCTACAGGGTGAAAAAAACGTCGAGCTACGGCCCCTGGCTCTGCTGGACTTCGAGCATCGCCCGGTGCTCGGCCTGTACTGTCAGCAACACGGCCAGTTGATGCGCCTGGAAACTGCCCTGCGCAAGGTCGGCGTCGAGATGTTCGAAGCCGATGTGCGACCACCCGAACGCTACATGATGGAGCGCTTCATCACCGCACCGGTGGTCTTCGGTGGCACGCCAAATGCCGATGGCCTGGTGCTCGACGCGCAGATGAAAGCCGATCCGGCTTACCGGCCCACGCTCAGGCTGGTGTCCCTGGATATCGAAACCACCGCCCGTGGCGAGCTTTACTCGATTGCGCTGCAAGGGTGTGGCGAGCGTCAGGTGTACATGCTTGGTCCGCCCAACGGTGACGACAGCGAGGTGGACTTCCGACTTGAATACTGCGAGTCACGCACCCTGTTGCTGAAGAAACTCAACGAATGGTTTGCCCGTTTCGACCCGGACGCGATCATCGGCTGGAACGTCGTGCAGTTCGACCTGCGGGTGCTGCACGAGCATGCCCGGCGCCTGGCGGTGCCGCTCAAGCTGGGGCGTGGTGGCGAAGAGATGCAGTGGCGTGAACATGGCAGCCGCAATCACTTTTTTGCGGCAGCGGCTGGCCGCTTGATCATCGACGGCATCGAGTCCCTGCGCTCAGCGACCTGGAGTTTCCCCTCGTTCAGTCTGGAAAACGTCGCCCAGACCCTGTTGGGGGAGGGCAAGGCGATCAGCACGCCTTATCAGCGCATGGACGAAATCAACCGCATGTTCGCCGAGGACAAGCCGGCCCTGGCCAAATACAACCTCAAGGACTGCGAATTGGTCACGCGGATTTTCGCCAAGACCGAGCTGTTGACCTTCCTGCTCGAGCGCGCCAGCGTTACAGGTTTGCCGGCGGACCGCAGCGGCGGCTCGGTAGCGGCCTTCACCCACCTTTACATGCCGCTGATGCACCGCCAGGGCTTTGTTGCGCCGAACCTCGGTGGGCGGCCACCGCAGGCCAGTCCTGGCGGTTTTGTCATGGACTCACAGCCGGGGCTCTACGAATCGGTGCTGGTGCTGGACTACAAGAGCCTCTACCCCTCGATCATCCGCACGTTCCTGATCGACCCGGTCGGTCTGATCGAAGGCCTCAAGCACCCTGACGACCACGACTCGGTCCCCGGTTTCCGCGGCGCGCGGTTTTCCCGCACGCGGCACTGCCTGCCGGCAATAGTCTCGCGGGTGGCCGAAGGCCGGGAAACTGCCAAGCGCGAGCACAACGCGCCGCTGTCCCAGGCCCTGAAGATCATCATGAACGCGTTCTACGGCGTGCTCGGGTCCAGCGGCTGCCGTTTTTTCGACACGCGCCTGGCCTCGTCGATCACCTTGCGCGGGCACGAAATCATGCTGCGCACTCGTCAGCTGATCGAGGCCCAGGGACACACAGTGATTTATGGCGATACCGACTCGACCTTCGTCTGGCTGCGTCGGGCCCATGGCCAGGAAGAAGCCGCGCAGATCGGCAGGGCCCTGGTCGATCACGTGAACCAGTGGTGGCGTGAGCACGTGCAGCAGCAGTATGGGCTGCAAAGCGTGCTTGAACTGCAATATGAAACCCACTACACGCGGTTCCTGATGCCGACCATTCGCGGTGCGGAGGAGGGCAGTAAAAAGCGTTATGCAGGATTGGTCCGCCGTGCCGATGGTACCGACGAGATGGTCTACAAGGGCCTTGAAGCGGTGCGTACCGATTGGTCACTGCTGGCCCGGCAATTCCAGCAGGAACTCTATTCGCTGATATTCCACCGCAAGCCCTATCAGGATTATGTGCGTGACTACGTGCGCAAGACCCTGGCCGGCGAGTTCGACGAGCGCCTCGTCTACCGCAAACGCCTGCGCCGCACCCTCGACGACTATGAGCGCAACGTGCCTCCACATGTGCGGGCGGCGCGCATCGCCGATGCCTACAACGACCAGCAGGGCCGGCCTCGGCAGTACCAGAACGGCGGCTGGATCAGTTACCTGATCACCGTAGCCGGCCCTGAGCCGCTGGAGGTGCGCAGCGCGCCTGTCGACTATGACCATTACGTCACGCGGCAACTGCAACCGATCGCGGACGCCATCCTGCCGTTTGTCGATGACGACTTTTCAACCCTGATTGGAGGGCAACTGGGGCTCTTTTGAGTCCAGTAGCGACAGGGTCCACTCGTCCGGAATGCCGTGGTAATAACGGTCCAGGGCCTGATGGAACAGACTGTCCCCAGGGCTGAACTGCGTAAACAGGGTCATGGAGGAGTGAAATTTCAGGTTGTCGGGGTGGCCGAAAATGTCACCAATGGACCGATGCTTGATGTTGAGCACCAATTGAGTGCAGGTGCGCAGGCGTGTACCCAGCACTGCATGATCCAGATAGGCCATCGCTTCTGCAGCCGACTGGATAGCGAAGCGCCGCGACATTTCGCTGCCACCCAGCCCGGCGATCTGCGGGAAGATGAACCACATCCAGTGCCGGCGCTTGCAGCCGGCAGCCAGTTCCTCGAGGACGTAGTCGAACACCGGGTCCTGCGCCTGGAGGAAGCGGTCCAGGTTGAAGGAGTCCAGCGGATCGGTGCTTCTCATGTAGAAGCCCTCTGATGAAACCGATGGCCTAGACCATGGCCAGTCGCTGTTTGCGTTGTGGCGCACGAAACACTTGGTCCAGCGCCTCCAGATCCCCGGGTTCAAGCCTGATGTCCTGGGCTTGGGCGTTGAGTTTGACGTGCTCGGGTCGCACCGCCTTGGGGATGGCGATCACCCCGTCCTGTCGCAGAATCCATGCCAGTGCCACCTGCGCCGGTGTCGCGGCGTGACGGGCTGCCACTTGTCCAAGGGTGGCGTGGGCCAGCATATGCCCACCTTGGCCAATGGGACAGTAGGCCATGACGGGCAGCCTCTGTTGCTGGCACCAAGGTAGCAGGTCGAATTCGATGCCGCGCGCTTCCAGGTTGTACAGCACCTGATTGGTGGCGCAGGCCGGTGCAGCCAGTTCGTGCAGGTCATCCAGATCAAAATTGGATACGCCCCAGCGGCCGATCTTGCCGGCCTCGCGCAAGCGTTCGAAGGCTTCGACAGTTTCCTCCAGCGGATACTGGCCGCGCCAATGCAGCAGATAAAGATCAATGTAATCGGTGCCCAGGCGCTTCAGGCTGCGCTCGCACGCCAAGGGAATACCCTGGCGGCTGGCGTTGTGCGGGTACACTTTGCTGACCAGGAAGACCTTGTCACGCTGACCCGCGATCGCCTCGCCCACCACTTCCTCTGCTGCGCCTTCGGCGTACATTTCGGCGCTGTCGATCAGGGTCATGCCCAGCTCGATGCCCTGGCGCAAGGCCGCGACTTCGCTGGCGTATTGCGACGAATCCTCGCCCATGCGCCAGGTGCCCTGGCCGATGACCGGTACCTCGACGCCGGCCAATTGCAAAGTGCGCATTCAAACCTCCTGAAAAATTCGCTGGTGTACGTTCGGCAGCATGAATGGCATGAGGTTCATTGCTGCAAGGCTCCAGGCTACCGCAGCCGGTGGACGTTGTTGAATGGCGCATCCTTCGTGCAGGTTTACGGACCGTCGGCACTGCACTTTTTCAGCATTCGCGGCTCTATCCATGGCCTGCCCGCGGCGATCCCCACCGCCGGCCAATGCCCAAGTCGCAAAATTCATGGCCCAATTGTTGTCCCTCATCACCGCGCACATCCGCGGCCAACGCTGGCTGATCGCCTGCATGACGCTGCTGTTCGTCACCGGTTGCAGCCAGCAGCAGGGACGGGACGTCATCAGCCAGTTTCGCGAAGGCAAACCCCAGGAATTTCTCCAGACCAGCGTCGACCGCATGGCCACCCTGACTCTATGCCATCGGCAGCATGCTGGTGACGGCCCACGGTGACCGGCTGGAGTTCTACATGACGGATGCGATCAATCCGACCTTCGTCAACAACGCCGCGCGCAACATCGAGAAAGCCACCTGGATCCTCAGTCAGCGGCAGAACCCCCAGGGCGGACCCTTGCTGTTTTCAAACGAGATCTCGGAGGAGGGCAGCAACCTGAGTTTTGCCGTGGAATTCGGCAAGATCGTTGCGCGCCTGGACCTGTTGACCCAGATGCTCGACGAGCGATATCGACGGATCGGCCTGAACTACGCGCAGAGCCTGCTGTTTCTGAATTTTTTACCGGTGCAGTGATCCGAGTCAGTTACAGTGTGAAGTTGTATACAATTCATCTCGCTTGAAAGGGAGCTGCAACCTTCATGACAGACCAGGCCGCCGTCGAACGTGCGCGCACCGAACACTCTGCCAAGAGCGAAAAGCTGCCTTACGCTGCGCTGCTGGCGTTCGCCATGACCGGTTTTATCGCCGTGCTCACCGAAACCCTGCCGGCCGGGTTGCTGACGCAGATCGGCGCCGGGTTGCAGGTCAGCGAAGTGTGGGCCGGCGAGCTGGTAACGCTCTATGCCCTTGGCTCGATCGTGGCGGCCATTCCGCTGACTGTGGCGACTCGCGGCTGGCGGCGTCGGCGAGTGCTGATGATGACGGTGTGCGGATTTCTGTTGTTCAACACAGTCACGACGTTCTCCAGTCACTACGGGCTGACCTTGGTGTCGCGCTTCCTGGCGGGCATGGCGGCGGGCCTGGCGTGGGGCATCATGGCCGGTTACGCCCGGGGGCTGGTCACCCCGCGCCTGCAAGGTCGGGCGCTGGCGATCGCGATGCTTGGCACCCCGGTCGCGCTGTCGCTCGGCACGCCTGCCGGGACCTGGCTGGGTAACCTGATTGGCTGGCGCGCCTCGTTCGGCATCATGTCGGCCCTGGCGCTGCTGCTGGCGGCCTGGATCATGGTCGCCGTGCCGGACCGTCCCGGCCAGCCCGACACCGAGCGCCTGCCCCTGGCCAAGGTGTTCAGCATGAAGGGCGTGCGTCCTGTGTTGTTTGTGGTGCTGACGTGGATGCTGGGGCATAACATTCTGTACACCTACATCGATCCGTTCCTGACCCAGGCGGGTCTGGGTGAACGGGTGGACCTGGTGCTGCTGGTGTTCGGTGTCAGTTCGCTGGTGGGTATCTGGGTGATTGGCCTGCTGGTGGACCGTTGGTTGCGCCGGTTGGCGCTGATCAGCCTCGCGGTTTTTTCGCTTACCGCGCTGGTGCTGGCCATGGCTGCGTCGTCGCCTTGGGTGGTGTATGGCTGCATGGCGGTGTGGGGTCTGTCATTTGGCGGGTCGGCAACGTTGCTGCTGACGGCGGCTGCAGATTCTGCGGGGGAGAACGTTGATGTGGTGCAGGCGATGCTGACGACTTCCTGGAACGTGGCCATTGCCGGGGGCGGACTGTTCGGTGGTCTGCTGCTGGACCGGGTGGGCGCGATGGCGTTTCCCTGGGCGTTGCTGATTTTGTCGCTGGTGGCGTTTGCTACGGTTTTTGTTAATAGCCATTACAGCTTCAAGCCGGGGCGGCGGTCGCACTGACCTGCAATGATCCGAACTCATTCTGTGGGAGCCACGCTTGCCTGCCACGGCTGCCTGCGTCGCACCCCTGTGGAAGTAAAGCTTGCTCGCGAGCGGTCCGCCATTCAACATCATTGCCGAATCGATATAACCATAGTCCGCATTGATATAAGTAGTTATAAGAAAAATCGCTATGCTGCGGGCCAGTTTTTTCCTGCGGTTTGTTTGGGCGATTTATGGACTTTGGAAACCTCGGGTTAGTCGTTGCAGGCTTGGTAGTGGGTTTTATTGTCGGCATGACCGGCGTCGGTGGCGGGTCGTTGATGACTCCCATCCTGCTGTGGTTCGGCGTCAATCCCGCCACAGCGGTCGGCACTGACCTGCTGTACGCGGCCATCACCAAATCCAGTGGTGTTCTGGTTCACCGCAAAAACAAGAATATCGACTGGGCGATCACCGGCTGGCTGACCCTCGGCAGTGTCCCCGCAGTGGTCATGACATTGTGGTTCCTGAGCACGCTGCACAGCTCTCCGGATGCCATGAATGCCGTTATCAAACAGGCCTTGGGTTTCGTACTGTTCGCGACGGCACTGGCAATTTTCTTCAAGAAACGCCTGCTCGATTTCGCCCACAAACGAGCTGGCGGCAACTACAACCCGAGCGGTCCGCGCCTCAATGTGATGACTGTCATCACCGGTCTGGTCCTTGGCACAATGGTCGCACTGACGTCCATTGGCGCTGGCGCGCTGGGCACCGTGGCCTTGTTCATCCTCTATCCGCTGCTGCCAACCCGGCGTCTGGTGGGCACCGAAATCGCCCACGCCGTACCGCTGACCCTCGTCGCCGGTCTTGGCCACGCGAGCATGGGCAACATGGACTGGCACGTGCTGGGCTATTTGTTGATCGGCTCGCTGCCGGGCATCTGGCTGGGCAGTCACCTCACCGGACGGATCTCCGATGAAGTGCTGCGACCTTGCCTGGCGACCATGCTGGTATTGATCGGTTACAAATTGGCGTTCTGAGTGAGCCGTGCGTCAGGCCTTTTGGATCAGACGCTTCATCACAGTGATGTCGAGCCCCTCGTCATCGACCGTATGCTCGACAACTTCCCAACCCAGCCTGGCATACAGCGACTGGGCCTGGTCGGTATAGAGATACAACTCGGCGATGCCCAGTGCTGCCGCTTCGTCGACAATTCGGTTCACCAGCGCCGAGGCAATGCCCCGGCCGCGATGCTCGACCTTCACATACACTCCAGCCAGCCACGGCGTCAGATCCGGGCGGGAGTCGAGGTCGCTGTCGATCAGCAGGGCGCCGCCGAGCAATTGTGCACCTTCAATGGCGACCACAACCGAGGGCACTGCACCTTTGCTACAGGCCGCCCGCATGCGCACGGTTCTGGCTTGCAGTGTGTCGCCGGGACGGTATTGACCCCACTCGTTGAAATTGAGTTCGGCCAACTCGGGGATGAGTGCTGGGTGGTCGCACAGGTAGTCGATTTGCATGGCGCTTGAAGCTCCTTTTCATGACGCTGGCTTGTCGTGCGCCGACCATAGAATGTTCGTTTCAAGTCATCAACTGCGCACAGGATGGCGGTTGCGCAATAATCGCCCTGACCTAAGCTTTGAACAAGGCGAAACATTATTGCGGTGCGTCACCCGGAACAATCACCGCGATGCGCAATCATTAGAGCGTGGATTACAAAAGGAGATGCGCATGCTCATCAGGTCTTTGACCCTGACTACCTTGCTGGTACTCGCCGGCCCCTTGCTCGCCGCTGACGGCGATTCACCGCTGGACATGGACAAGGGCCGCTCGCGTCCGCTGATCGTGATCGCGCCCAGCACGGTGGACCCGACGTGGGTCAGCCTGAAAAAATCCCTGGAAGAGCCCGACAACAAAAAAGGCTTCACCGACCGCAACATGGTGCTTTATTCGGTGATCAACACCATGGGCCAGCGAGAGGGCAAAGACCTCGACCCGCAAAGTACGATGGCGCTGATTCGTGCACTGAAGATGGGGGCCGGGGCGCAGACCAAGGTCATTCTTGTGGGCAAGGATGGTGAGAAGAAGCTTGAACAATTGGGGACGGTAGACCTGAAGCAGATTTTCAGCACTATCGATGCCATGCCGATGGCTGAAAAAGAAGCGGCGGCAGCGGCGGTGGCGGCACCGGCCGAAGCCGAGCCGGCCAAGGGCGCCAAGGGCGCGAAACCTGCCAAACCGGCTAAACCCGCCAAGCCGCCTGAAATGCCCGACGACTGAAACAAAATGGGCGACCTGCACAGGTCGCCCATTTTAGTGTTCACACGAAAGGTAGTTTCGATCAGTGTGCCAGCACGCCCAGAACCGAGTGAGCGATCTTGACCCTGTCGGGGATTGGAAAGTTCTTGTTCGCAAGAATCACGATGCCTATCTCCTTGGACGGCACGAACGCCGCATAGGCGCCAAAGCCGCCAGTCGAGCCGGTCTTGTTGATCAGTACATTCTGCGGCTGTGGTTGCGGGGGGGTAAGCCACTTGACTTGATGCGCCTGCATCGCCATTTCCGTTGAATTCCCGGCCAGCAGCTGGTCGAGTGTGATGGGGTAGCTGTACAGCTCCCAACCCAGCCCCTGAGTCATGTTTGCGACGCTGTAGTAGCCGGTGTGGGTGGTAGCGATAGCCTGTTGCATCGGCGCTTCCAGCTTCGTCGGCCGCATGTTTGCCTCGACATAGCGCAGCATGTCGACGGCGCTGGTTTTGACCCCGTACGCCTCGGAATCGAGCGCTCCCGGGCCGACTCTGACGGGTTTGTCCTCCTTGTTGTAGCCCTGGGCGTACAGTGCCATTTCGGCCGTTGGGACTTTGAGCCAGGTATGGGAAAGGCCCAGTTTTGGCAGCAAGGTCTTTTCCATCAACTGGTCAAATGGCGCCCCCATGCTTTGCGCGGCCAGATAGCCAAAGAGCCCCAGGCTTGGGTTGGAATATAGTCGATGGCTGCCAGCGTCATAGGTCGGCTTCCACTGCTGGAAATAGCCGATCATCTTGTCTGGCGAGTCGTCATTTTCGGGGAACTGCAACGGCAGACCACCGGCGGTATACGTGCCCAGTTGCAGCACGCTGATGTTGTCGAAGGCGCTACCTTGCAATGCCGGGAGAATCTGGCTGGCCTTTGTCGACAGGGACAATTTGCCGCTGGCCTGGGCGTAGGCGGCCAGGGTCGCGGTGAAGGTTTTGCTGAGTGAGCCTATCTCGAACAAGGTGTTTTCAGTGACCGCCTTGCCGGTTTCCCTGGAGGCTGCACCGAAGTTGAAATAATGCGCCTGGCCTTTGTAGGTGACGGCTACCGCCATGCCCGCGATGTTTTGTTGCTGCATGACGGGGGTCACGGCGGCCTTCACGGTCGCTTCGATTTGTTGATCGGAGGGCGCGGCGGCGATGCAGTGGGTCGTGGCGAGGAGGAGTCCGAATGCGCTGCAGGCCAGGGTTTTGCTGAGGCTGGAGGTGTGCATGGGGGGTGGTTGTCCTTGGTGTTTTGCACAGTGTACAGGCTGGGTGGGGAGTGAATCCTGAGCAAGCGACGCTTTGCTCCCACAGGTGTCACTACGCGCAAGCCCAGGAAACGGATCTGTACACCGCCAAAAAGCCCTAGCGCACCAGACACGGCCGCTTGTTATCGAACTTCCAGCCCGGAATCAGAAACTGCATCGCCACGCTGTCGTCCCTCGCACCCAGGCCCATTCCTTTATAAAGCTCATGGGCCTTGGCCAATTGATCCTCATCCAGCTCAACCCCCAACCCTGGCTTGTTCGGCACCTGCACGCAGCCGTCGACGATTTGCAGAGGCGCCTTGGTCAAGCGCTGGCCGTCCTGCCAGATCCAGTGCGTGTCGATGGCGGTGATGTCGCCCGGCGCGGCGGCCGCGACGTGGGTGAACATCGCCAGAGAAATATCGAAGTGATTGTTGGAGTGCGAGCCCCAGGTCAGGCCCCACTCATGGCACATCTGCGCCACCCGGACCGAGCCCTGCATCGTCCAGAAGTGCGGGTCGGCGAGGGGGATGTCCACCGATTGCAGCTGGATCGCATGGCCCATTTCCCGCCAGTCGGTAGCGATCATGTTAGTGGCGGTTTTCAAGCCCGTGGCACGGCGGAATTCGGCCATCACTTCACGGCCCGAATAGCCGTTTTCCGCTCCGCAAGGGTCCTCGGCGTAAGCGAGCACATGATGCTGATCCCTGCACAGGCGAATCGCTTCTTTCAACGACCATGCGCCGTTGGGGTCCAGGGTGATGCGTGCGTCAGGGAAGCGTTCGGCCAGGGCCGTCACGGCTTCGATTTCCTCATCCCCTGACAACACGCCGCCCTTGAGCTTGAAGTCCTTGAACCCGTACCGCGCATGGGCGGCCTCTGCCAGGCGGACCACCGCGTCGGTGCTCATGGCCTTTTCGTGACGCACCTGGAACCAGTCGTTATCCGCGTCCGGTTCGCTGCGGTAGGCCAGGTCCGTTTCGGTGCGATCACCCAGGTAAAACAGATACCCGAGCATCTTCACTTTATCGCGCTGCTGACCTTCGCCGAGCAGGGCGGCGACCGGCACTTCCAGATGCTGACCAAGCAGGTCCAGCAGAGCGGCTTCCAGGCCGGTCACCGCGTGGATCGTGATGCGCAGGTCGAAAGTCTGCAGACCGCGACCACCGGCATCGCGGTCGGCGAATGTCTGGCGCACCTGATTGAGGATCTTCTGATAGGTGCCGATCGGGCTCCCCACTACCAGCGAGCGAGCGTCTTCCAGCGTCTGGCGAATACGCTCGCCACCGGGTACCTCGCCGACCCCGGTGTGCCCGGCATTGTCCTTGAGGATCACGATATTGCGCGTGAAAAACGGGCCATGGGCGCCGCTCAGATTGAGCAGCATGCCATCGTGGCCTGCCACCGGCACCACTTGCATACTGGTAATGATCGGGGCTTTTGCGGTGTCTTGTGCGTGCATTTTCTTGTCCTTATGACCGGGTTCAGGCGTGGTTGGGCGCAGGGTCCAGTACAACGTCGGGAGCGGGCTTGGGTGTGTTGCGTGCGGCGAAGACGATGATCGCGGCAATGATCGAGGTGGCGGCCAGGCCGTACAGCCCGCCCTGGATCGAACCGGTGTGCTCTTCCAGCAGGCCGAAGGTGGTGGGCGCGACGAAGCCGCCGAGGTTGCCCACCGAGTTGATCAGGGCAATCACCCCGGCAGCGATCCGTGCATCCAGATAGGCCTGTGGGATCGGCCAGAACAGCGACGAAGCCGATTTGAAACCCAGTGCCGCGAAACAGATCGCGACGAAGGCGAAGATCGGCCCGCCAGTGGTGGACATGAACATCCCTGCGGCGGCAATCAGCAACGCGGCGGCCACCCAGGCTTGCTGGTGTTTCCATTTGGCTGAGAGAGACGCGAAGGCATACATGCCGATGATCGACAGTAACCAGGGGATCGAGTTGAACAAGCCGACCTGGATGTCGCTGAGGTCGCCCATCTTTTTGATGATGCTCGGCAGCCAGAAGGTCGCGGCGTAGATGGTCAGCTGGATGAAGAAGTAAATCACGCAGAACAGGATGATCTGGCGGTCCCTGAGCAGCTTGCCCAGTGACGGCTTGATCGGCGTTGCTGCTTCGCGAGCCAGTTGTTCATCGTCGATGGCCTTGACCAGTGCATCCTGTTCGTCGCGGCTCAGCCACTTGGCGTCGTGCGGTTTGGAGTCCAGCCAGAACCAGACAAACACGCACAGGCAGACGGAGAACATGCCCTCGATGAAATACATCCACTGCCAGCCGTGCATCCCCAATCCGTTGATTTGCAGCAGGAGCCCCGACAGAGGGCCGGAAATCAGCGAAGCAATGGCTGAGCCGCTGAGGAAGATCGCGATTGCTTTGCCGCGCTCCACGCCTGGCAGCCAGCGGGTGAAGTAGTAAATCACCCCGGGGAAAAATCCGGCTTCGGCTACGCCCAGCAGGAATCGCAGGATGTAGAAGTGGGTTTCGTTCTGGATGAATGCCATGCATGCGGCTACCAGGCCCCAGGTCAGCATGATGCGGGTCAGCCAGATACGTGCACCGACTTTCTGCAGGAGGATGTTGGAGGGGACTTCGAACAGCGCGTAACCGATGAAGAACAGGCCGGCACCAAGGCCGTAGGCAGCAGCGCCGATGCCCAGGTCGTGTTCCATGTGGGCGCGGACGAAGCCGATGTTTACCCGGTCAATGTAGTTGACGATGAACATGATGACGAACAGCGGCAAGACGTGGCGTTTGACTTTCGAGATGGCGGAACTCAGGACCGGATCGGCGGCCTGGTTCATCCTGTGTATGGATGATTTCACAGATGTTCTCCCACTGATTATTTTTATGCGGGGTGGAGCTTTCTGCTGCGTTGTTGATAGACATCATACAACTGCTATTTTTATGTCTGCAAGGTGTTCTGCTCAGTAAACCGGCAGAAGTAGGTGGTATTTTTAATCTGTAGCGGAGGTGTTGGTGCTGTAATGAGCTATTTACTAGGGTTTGGTTGAATGTTGTCATACAAGTTAACTGTCTTTTCCAGAGATTCCCGAGCAGCGCAGTGCTACGATTGCAGCAGTTCCGCTTTCGGATGACGCCATGCAAGAAGACCTCGAAGCACCCGCTCGCAAGCGCACCCATAACCTGGCCCATGACCTGGTCGCCAAGCTGACCCAGAGCATCCTGCTGGGGCAGATGCAGCCAGGGGACAAGCTGCCGTCCGAGAACTCGATCGTGCAGGAACACGGGGTCAGTCGCACCGTGGTGCGCGAGGCAATCTCCAAGCTGCAGGCGTCGGGTTATGTCGAGACACGTCACGGCATCGGTACTTTTGTGCTGGAGCGTGAGACGCAGCAGGGCCTGCGATTGAACGTCGATACCGCGCTGGGGGTGCGCAGCATCCTGGAGCTGCGCATGGGGCTGGAAACCCAGGCCGCCGCGTTGGCAGCTATGCGCCGTTCGGATCAGCACCTGGTGCAAATGCGCCAAGCGCTCGACGACTACCAGCGCTTGCTGGCGAATAACGACAGTTGCGTTGAAGCCGACAGGCGTTTTCACCTGCTGATCGCCGAAGCCACCGGCAATGCCTGCTTCAGTGAAATCATGCAGCATCTGGGTAACGCGATGATTCCTCGAACCCGGGTCAACGCCGCCGAACGCGGCGCGGCGGACTTGAGCAAGCTGGGCCTGCTGGCCAACCTTGAGCATGAGGCAATCCTCAATGCGATCAAACGCCAGGACACTGACGCGGCGCGCGCTGCCATGTGGTTGCACCTGACCAACAGTCGCGACCGCTTTCTCGCCGATCACACCTGACCGTCCGTCTCGCGGACAGCACGCGGCGCCCTAACCCCTTTCCAACAAGTACGGCCCAGATTTGCTGGACCTCATCAATGAGGTGCGTCATGGCTAACGAAACGAACTTCCCCGGCACAACCCCCGACACCGACCCCGCCAGACCCATGCCCGGCACGGATGAGCCGTTGATGGATCACGATGCGCCCCCTGGCATGGACCCCTCGCGGGATCCGTCCGAGGCGGATGCGGATCGTCCTGAAGACTGGATGGACCCCACTGCGGACGAAGACATGCCGCCAGCGGATGAACCTTCGCCGCTGTCAGATGATCGTCGCTAAACGGCACCAGGCGACCGTGCCGGATTAATCAGTCGTTGTATTCGCAAGCCTGACGGCATCTGCCTGTCAGGCTTTTTTTTGGGTGAAAATGCCTGGGCGGCGGCGGGGTTGTAAGTCCCTCGGGGTCTATCGATCTCCATCTATGCTTTATCCACAAACGGATGGCACTCGCGCGGACCGTGGTGGACTAAGCATCAGGTCGCGAACTTGCGGCCTGTGGACTGACATGGATCGGACATGAACGAAAAGACGCTACAGAATAAATCGTTGGTGATACTGCTGTTCGTGGTCACCGCCGCCTTCATCTGGATCCTGCTGCCATTTTACGGTGCGGTGTTCTGGGCGGTGATTCTGGGAATTGTGTTTGCACCCTTGCAGCGCCGCCTGCAGTTGAAATTCGGCTGGCAGCGCAACGTGACCTCGCTGTGCACCCTGAGTGTATGCCTGGTGATCGCGATTTTGCCGGTGATCATCATCAGTGCATTGCTGGTGCAGGAAGGCGCGGTGTTCTACAAGAGTGTGGAAAGCGGCGAGCTGGATATTGCGGCCTATGTGGCCCAGTTCAAACACAGCCTGCCGACCTACTTCCAGCACCAGCTCGACCGCTTCGGCATGGGCGAGTTGAACGGCTTGCGGGAAAAACTGGTGAAGAGCGCAATGACCGGGGGCCAGGTCGTGGCATCCCAGGCCTTCAGTTTTGGCCAGGGCACGTTTGAGTTTGTCGTGAGTTTTTTCATCATGCTGTACCTGCTGTTCTTCTTCCTGCGCGACGGCCCCGAGCTGGCGCGCAAGGTTCGCGCGGCAGTGCCGCTGCAGGAACACCAGAAACGCCGGCTGCAGCTCAAGTTCAATCGCGTGGTGCGCGCGACCGTTAAAGGCAATCTGTTGGTGGCTGTCACGCAGGGCGCTCTGGGGGGACTGATGTTCTGGTTTCTGGATATTCCGAGTGCGTTGCTGTGGGCGGTGCTGATGGCGTTTCTGTCGCTGTTGCCGGCGGTGGGGGCGGGCATTGTCTGGGGGCCGGTGGCCGCTTACTTCCTGCTGACCGGGGCGATCTGGCAGGGCGTGGTACTGGGGTTGTTCGGGGTATTCGTCATCGGCCTGGTGGACAACGTACTGCGTCCAATCCTGGTGGGCAAAGACACCAAGATGCCGGACTACATGATCCTTATTTCAACGCTGGGCGGCATGGCGGTGTTCGGCCTCAATGGCTTTGTGATCGGGCCACTGATCGCCGCGCTGTTCATGTCGAGCTGGGCGATCTTCAGTGAAACCAAGCCGCGGGTGCAATTGCCTTAAGCATTCAGGCGGCCATGGTCGATCCGTTGCGACAACGCCTGTGCGGCCGGCAGTGAAGTCAGCGGGCCGCTGATTGGCTCACCGTCCTGCACAAGATACCAACAGGCCAGCAGACCCAGCTCCCTCAAGGGGGCGGGGACTGCGCTGCCAACTACGGACATGATCTGGACCTGGGACATAACTACCTCCATCAATCGATGGAGCTACCTTACGGGCCCGGCGCCGACAGGAACAATCAACGCTCTCGATAGTCGTCATTGACGCCAGTGAGTGCTGCGTTCAGTCGACCACCAGGTCCAGCATATGCACCACTTCCTGCTCATTGAGCACCCCCTTGCGCACCAGGTTTTCGGTCAGCAGCGAGAGGAACTTGGCGTTGCGGTGGCCTTCCAGGTGCTTGAGTTCGGTCAGCGTGTCATACACCTTGCTGGAGGTGCACAGGCCGACATTGCGATGCGGATTCTGTGTGGGCATGAGGTCGTCCTTGTTGTTATCAACCTGTTATTGGCGGACAGGCCCAAGCTTGCGGACCTGACATGACATAAATATGACTGTTTTATCCAAAACGGGGAAAGAGGATCGAGTCAATCTTGCCGAATTTGCTTGCAAGCGCTGTTCCGACAGCGACCTCGGCAAAATCGATCCAGACCTGAGCCGATCAGCGGGCACAAAAAAGCCCCGTTTTCGAGGCGGGGCCTGATGGGTCTATCAGTAGTGCGGGCGGCCGTAATAACCACGGGGCGGGCCGTAATAGCCGCGCGGTGGACCGTAGTAGCCGCGGGGTGGACCGTAGTACACCGGCGCTGGCTGATAGTAGACCGGCTGTTGAACGTAGACCGGCGCCGGCTGGTAATAGACCGGTGGCGGCTGTTGCACATAAACCGGCTGTGGTTGGGCGTAGACCGGTTGCTGCACATACACCGGCCGGTTGGCGTTGATCAGGGCCGAACCGACGATGGCCGAGCCCACGATCGCACCAAATACCGCTGGACCTTGCCAACCGCCACCACCGCCATGGGCCTGTGATTGCCCTGTGATCGCGAGAGCGCCGATCAGCAGGGCCACTGTGGAGATTTTACGGATCATGATAATTCCTCGGTTTTTCGACCCGGCGCTCGCGTCTGCAATAGACCCAAGGATCGTCGCGGGGATACAACTAAGACAGCACTTTTTGCAAAATCAGCACAGCCGCTGGGTAAATTTTGTGTAAGGTCTGTAACGGCTTGCCGACGGTCCCGTTCCCAAGCGAACGCTGACCTTTATGATCGAACAGAACAGGATGGAATGGCCAATCCCGTCCATCTGAAAGTGCACTTGATGGAGATTTTTTCATGCAGATGAACCCCAACCGAGATACCCAGCTGTGCATGTCCCTTTCGGGGCGTCCGGGGAATTTTGGCCTGCGCTTTCACAATCATCTGTACGAGCAGTTGGGCCTGAATTTTTACTACAAGGCGTTCAGCAGCCAGGACTTGCCTGGTGCGGTGGGCGGCATTCGCGCGTTGGGCATCCGTGGCTGCGGGGTGTCGATGCCGTTCAAGGAGGCCTGCATCGCCCTGGTCGATGAGCTGGACGCATCGGCTGCGGCCATCCAGTCGATCAATACCATCGTCAACACCGATGGCCACCTCAAGGCTTACAACACCGATTACATCGCCATTGCGCAGCTGCTTGAAACCCATCAGGTGCCCAAGGATTCAACCTTCGCCCTGCGCGGAAGCGGCGGCATGGCCAAGGCGGTGGCGAGTGCGCTGCGCGATGGCGGTTACGGCAATGGCCTGATCGTCGCCCGCAACGAACAGGCCGGGCGCGCCCTGGCCACTTCGCTGGGCTATGAATGGCAAGCAGAGCTGGGAAATGAGCGGGCACAGATGCTGATCAACGTCACGCCGATCGGCATGACTGGTGGGCCGGAAGCGGAGCAGTTGGCCTTTGCGGCAGATGCGATTGAAAAAGCGCAAACCATCTTCGATGTGGTGGCAATCCCCTCGGAAACGCCGCTGATCATGCGCGGACGTGCCGAGGGCAAGCGAGTGATCACAGGGCTTGAAGTGATCGCCATCCAGGCGCTGGAGCAGTTCGTGCTATACACCGGCGTGCGGCCGACGGATGAGCAGTTTCGCCTGGCGGTAGAGTTCGCACGCAGCTGACGTGCCCGCGCGGGGGCGTCATCCACCTATTGATAGGGTGCAATGCGCCCTACATGGAAAACGCATCTTCCGTGTTGTTCAAGTCAGGGGAACGCATTTCCCGGGTGTTCATGTCAGGAAATACATTCGTCAGGTTATTCCAGGCGGGAAAGGCGCTCTTCCAGCGCGGCAATCCGCGCTTCCAGCTCTTCGATCCTTTCCACCGAAACGCCACCGCTCGAGCCGCGTTCCGCAGGGTTATGCCGTGCGGCCAGAATCACCTCGATGTCCGCCGGATCCCCCAGCGCGTGCATGTAGCGGTCCTCGCGCTGTCCCGCCTGGCGCGGGATCAGCAGCGCCAGCCCGCGTGCGATCAGGCGTTCCAGTTGATGCACTACCTGCTCGGCGTCTTCGAAATCATGCATGCGACCGCTGCGGGTCAGCAGTTCATTGACCGTTTGCGGGCCGCGCAGAAACAACAGTCCCGCCAGGATCACTTGTGCCGGCACCAGTTCCAGCGCCTTGTCGACCTTATGCTCCCAGCGGTCGGCGCGGCTGCCCATCACCAGTTTGGTGAAGCCGCGACCTTCCAGCGCGCGCAGGCTCTGGCCGACCTGGCCCTGAGTGAGGTTCATCACCGGCTCGCGGCTGGTTTTCTGGTTGCAGGCAATCACCAGCGCATTGAGCGTCAGCGGGTAGGTTTCCGGGCTGGTCGCCTGTTTCTCGATCAACGAGCCCAGGATGCGGATTTCCGTGCTGTTGAGCCGCGGTTCGTCGAGGGTCGTTTGTTGTTCAGTGCTCATTTTTTTCTATCCCTAATTGGCAGTCGGGTCGGCAACCACGACTCATCCCCATATCAATCGAGCCGGGAATCTTGCGCTAAAGAGACTATCCCGAATCTGCGGCAGTGGCCAATGGACACGCATGCATGCACATCAGCGTGTCGATCCGTTCCAAGGCTATAATCGCCCCCACGTTTCCCTACTGTCATCACACGAGACTGCCATGACCATTTCCCTGTACGACGCCTCCATCCCGGTTTTCACGCAAATGCTCACCGCCCTGAGCGACGTTCTGAAAAAAGCTGAAGCCCACGCCAGCGCAAAGAACATCGACCCGAACGCGCTGCTGCAAGCGCGCCTGTTCCCGGACATGTTCCCGCTGGTGCGCCAGGTGCAGATCGCCGTCGATTTCGCCAAGGGCGTGTCCTCGCGCCTGGCCGAGATTGAAGTGCCGAAGTACGAAGATACCGAAACCACCTTCGCCGAGTTGCAAGCGCTGCTGACCAAGGTGCTGGGCTACATCGGCGAAATCAAACCCGAGCAGATCAACGGCCAGGAAGGTATCGAGATCGTGACGCGTCCGGGCACGCCTAAAGAGAAGCGCTTCACCGGCCAGGCCTACCTGCTGACTTACGGCTTGCCGCAGTTCTTCTTCCACGTCACCACCGCTTACGCCTTGCTGCGTCATAACGGTGTGGAAGTGGGCAAGCGCGATTACATGGGCGCGTTCTAAGCTGCCCAGGCACAAAAAAGCCCGCCAGGGTTTGCGCCTTGCCGGGCTTTTAGTTTTAAAGTCAGAAGATCGCAGCCTGCGGCAGCGCCTACAGTGGATTTGTGTTCACCCGGTAGGCGCTGCCGCAGGCTGCGATCTTTTGCTGTCCAGCTTTACGCCAGTCTCTGAGCCTTCTCTTCTTCACCCAGGCAAGCGGCCGCAGTAAACAAGACATCCGTCGACGAATTCAATGCAGTCTCCGCCGAATCCTGAATCACCCCGATGATAAAACCGACCGCCACCACCTGCATGGCAATCTCGCTCGGGATGCCGAACAGGCTGCAGGCCAGCGGAATCAGCAGTAGCGAACCACCGGCCACACCCGAGGCGCCGCAGGCGCAGATGGCCGCGACCACGCTGAGCAGAATGGCGGTGGGTATGTCCACGGCAATGCCCAGCGTATGCACGGCAGCCAGGGTCAGGACGGTAATGGTGATCGCCGCACCCGCCATATTGATCGTCGCGCCCAGCGGGATCGAGACCGAGTAGGTGTCTTCGTGCAGGCCCAAGCGCTTGCTCAACTCCAGGTTCACCGGAATATTAGCCGCCGAACTGCGGGTGAAGAATGCGGTGATGCCGCTTTCCCGCAGGCACATCAGCACCAGCGGGTAAGGGTTGCGACGCAGTTTCCAATAGACGATGGCCGGGTTCATCACCAGCGCCACGAACAGCATGCAACCGAGCAGGACCGCCAGCAGGTGCAGGTAGCCGACCAGGGCACCAAAGCCCGAGGTGGCCAGGGTCGAGGCCACGAGGCCGAAAATCCCCAGCGGGGCGAAGCGGATCACCATGCGCACGATCAGGGTCACGCCGTTGGACAGGTCGCCCAGTACTTCGCGTGTGGTGTCGCCCGCATGGCGGATGGCCACTCCCATGCCGATCGCCCAGGCCAGGATGCCGATGAAGTTGGCGTTCATCAGCGCGCTGACAGGGTTGTCCACCACACTTAACAGCAGGCTCTGCAATACCTCGCCGATGCCGCCAGGTGCCGTTACAGCCACGTCCTGGGTGGAGAGCACCAGGCTCGACGGGAACATCATGCTGGCAACGACCGCGACCACCGCCGCAGCGAATGTGCCCAGCAGGTACAGGAACAGGATCGGCCGGATGTGAGTCTCCTGGCCGTGCTTGTGATTGGCGATCGACGCCATGACCAGCACGAACACCAGGATCGGCGCGACTGCTTTCAGCGCCGAGACGAATACCTTGCCGATGAATGCAGTGGACTTCGCCACGTCCGGCGCGAGCAGCGCCAGGGCAATGCCGGCGATCAGGCCGATGATGATTTGGGTAACCAGGCCGGTGCTTTTCAGGCGGTGCAGCAGGGAAGGGGATGAAGGGGTCATAAAGCGGGCATCTCTGATTTTTTAGGTGCGGGCTAGCCGACGAACAGGGTGTGCATATCGCGGGGCGCGGACTTTATCACAGCGCAGGCTCGATCCTTCAGGCCTGTGACGATTGGCCGCCGGGTTGTTCAACCGGTTTTGCAGGTTCGTGCATCCCGGTGCGCAAACACTTCTGGTAGGATGGCCGATCCTCATTTTCAAGTTCTGCCAGTGGGCCTTCGGGCTAGCGCTGGTGTCGTCGTTTTCCTGGAGTTCTGCATGCTGTTGCCCATCCTTCTGTTGTCGGCCGCCGGTTTCACCGTGCTGACCACGGAGTTCATCATCGTCGGCCTGTTGCCGGCAATCGCTCGAGACCTGGCTGTCACCATCCCGCAAGCGGGCCTTCTGGTGACCCTGTTCGCCTTCACGGTCGCTGCATTCGGCCCGTTCCTGACCGCGTACTTCGCCCGGTTCGAACGGCGAAAATTGTTTATTTCGATATTGATCATGTTTGGCCTGGCCAACACGCTTGCCGCGTTTGCCCCCAACATCTGGGTGATGGCCGCTGCGCGCCTGATTCCGGCGCTGGGGCTGCCGGTGTTTTGGGCACTGGCCAGTGAAACGGCAGTGGACATCGTGGGCCCTGACTTCGCCGGGCGGGCAATCGCCAAGATCGGCTTTGGCATCGTCTGCGCCACTGTATTTGGCATCCCGGTGGGCACGCTGATTTCCGATGCGTTCGGCTGGCGCAGTGCCTTCGGCATTCTGGCGGTGATCGCGTTTGCCAAGGCATTGCTGCTGTTTATCTACCTGCCCAGGACCAGCCTGCATCAGCACCAAGTCAGTTTCCGCTCGCAATTCAAGATCCTGCGCAGCCCGTTGATGATCGGCCATGTGCTGTTGTCGATCCTGGTGTTCAGCGGCATGTTTACCGCCTACACCTATCTGGCGGATATCCTCGAGCGGCTTGCCGGTTTCAACGGCACCCTGGTCGGCTGGTGCCTGATGGGCTTTGGTGCGGTCGGCCTGATCGGTAACTCCCTGGGCGGCCGTGCCGTGGATCGCCATCCGCTGATTGCTTCGGTGATGTTTTGCGCATTCATGATTGCCGGCATGGTGACGCTGGTGCCGAACATTCATTCGACCCTGGGCCTGGCGGCGGCGATGGGGATCTGGGGCGTGACCCAGGCTGCGTTGTTCCTGGTCAGCCACGTTCGGCTCATGAAGGCCGCCCCCGAAGCGCCAGCGTTTGCCGCGTCGCTGAACATTGCCGGGGCCAACCTCGGCATCGGCCTGGGCGCCATGGTAGGTGGTCGCGTGATCGACAGCGTTGGCCTGCAAGGCCTCGGGTTCGCCGGGGCGGCGTTTATCCTTGCCTCGATCCTGCTGGCCATCGCCCTGATGACCTTCAAACCCAGGGAAGTTTGCGCCTGAGGGGTTAAACCCCGGGAAACAGCTCGCGTCGGGCGCCTTCGGTAATCGCAACGATACCGGGGTGCTTGACCTTGCGCTCCACCGAGATGGCGTAGAACGACTCGGTGACCGCGTCCGTCTGGCCGATCACCTCCACGCCATATTGGCGTCTGACTTCATCGGCGATCACGCTGGGGCCGATGAAAATCCCGCTGCCGGATTGCCCGAAGGCCTGCATCAGCGCGCTGTCATCGAACTCGCCGACAATTCTTGGCTGTATCTGCTGCTCGGCGAACCAGCGCTGCAAGCGACTGCGCACCACGGTTTCCGGCCCGGGAATCAGTAGCGGGGCACCGTGAAGGCTGCGGGGAAAATCCTGGCCGTATAGCGCCGCCAATTGCGCAGTGGCGAAGAAACTGATGCCGCACTCCCCGAGTTTCTGGCTGTAGCCCTTGATGTCGAGGTGCGAAGGCATGGGGCTGTCGGAGATCACCAGGTCCAGGCGCTGGATCGCCAGGTCGGCGAGCAGGCGTTCGAGTTTGTCCTCGCGACAGGTGATGCGCATCGGCTCGCTCAACTCCATGGTCGGCGCGATCAGGCGGTAGACGATGGATTTGGGCACCACGTCCGCCACCCCTACCCGAAACAGAATCTGTTGTTCGTTGGGCTGGGCGCGCAGCATCAGCTCCAGTTCGCCTCCCAGCTGGAACATTTGCTCGACGAATGGCAGGGTCTGGCGCCCGGCTTCGGTCAGCTCCAGCTGCCGGCCGACGCGCTGGAACAGTTCGATCCCATAGGTTTGTTCCAGCAGCGAGATCTGCCCGCTGATGGTCTGCGGCGTCAGGTTGAGCTGTTCGCAGGCGCGCACAATGCTGCCGGTTTTGGCCACGACCCAGAAATAGTGAAGCTGGCGATAATTGAGCATGTCGATCAACAGTTCGTTAAAACCGAAGTATAACAGCCAAAAATACGAATTTTACTGAACTGTTTCGATCTCTAGAATGCAGCGCTATCAACGGGCCACTGTATTGGCTGCGTTTGTTCTAACGAGGGAATTTGATGAAGTTTAAAACCACGGCATTGTTGGTCGCGTCTTTACTGTTACTGGCGGGCTGCGACCAGGCTGAAAAAAGCGCTCAGCAGTTGATGGGCAAGGCCGCCGAGAC
This sequence comes from Pseudomonas sp. TMW22090, assembly GCF_022496665.1. Lineage (NCBI taxonomy): Bacteria > Pseudomonadati > Pseudomonadota > Gammaproteobacteria > Pseudomonadales > Pseudomonadaceae > Pseudomonas > Pseudomonas sp. TMW22090. The sequence continues at coordinate 418,310 of NZ_SCFH01000004.1, read as the reverse complement.
TGCCAAACAGGCTATCGACGATACGCATAAAGCTGCAGAGCAAGCGATCAGCGACGCCACCGGCGGTTTGATCAGCAAGAAAGAATCATCGGCCGAAGAAAAAGACGACACTGAATCTTCGTCCCAGGAAATCTAAACCGTCTCAACGAGTCAGGACTGACCCATGGAATATCTTTTAGAACTTGCTGTAAGCCCTACCGCCTGGGTTGCCCTGGCTACGCTGGTGGTCATGGAGATCGTGCTCGGCATCGATAACCTGATCTTCATTTCCATTTTGACGAACAAACTGCCCGAGCAGCATCGGCAAAAAGCACGACGCATCGGTATCGGCATGGCGCTGATCCTGCGCCTGGCGCTGTTGAGCACCATTGCGTTCATCGTCCAGTTGACGGCACCCGTGATCGAAATCCTCGGCCACGCGTTCTCCTGGAAAGACATGATCCTGATCGCCGGTGGCCTGTTCCTGTTGTGGAAGGCAACCACTGAGATCCATCACAGCATGGACCCGGCGCCGGAAGATCCAAAGTCGGCGACTTCCACCGTGACGCTTGGCTTCGCGGCGGCCATCGGGCAGATCCTGATGCTGGACCTGGTGTTCTCCATCGACAGCATCATTACCGCTGTCGGCATGACCGAGCATTTGCCGATCATGATCATCGCGGTGGTGGTGTCGGTGCTGGTGATGTTGCTGGCGGCTGATCCCCTGGCCAAGTTCATCAACGACAACCCGACCGTGGTGATGCTGGCGCTGGGCTTCCTGATCATGATCGGCATGACGTTGATCGCCGAAGGCTTCGGCGCCCATGTTCCAAAAGGCTATGTGTATGCGGCCATGGCTTTCTCTGCCACGATCGAATGCCTGAACATGATGTCGCGACGGGCCAAGCAGAAGCGTGCGACTGCTGAAGCTTGACGCTGACTGAAAACGCAACGGCCGCCTGGTAACCAGGCGGCCGTTTTTGTTTGTTGAACCCTGGCCAGTCAGTGCGCAGATACGGTTTTGCGGGGCTGCGCCAGGGGGGCAGGTTGCACCGGGTGATGATGGCGGCGGGCAATACGCAGCACGCCCCACAGCATGGCGGCCGCGACCGCCAGCCATCCGGTTACCAGCATCAGTATGATCATTGCCAGGCTCATCAGTGCCTCCTCTTTGCCCTGCTGCGGGCAACCACTCTTGCTAAATGACAGTCTAGCCGTTGCCATGTTGCAGGCTATTGACCAAAGGTCGCCTGTCACCAACCAGTTCGCTCTATCGAAGCGCCGCTACTGGCACTTGAGGCTATACCCTGGCTGCCTGTCGCCCTATGATCGACGACCTGGCCGGTCGATCGATTGCCGGCATTTGAACAAGAGAGAGATGATGGTACGGGTATTTCCTCGAATTATGGCTGCAGCGCTGTTCGCCTGGAGCCTTGCGAGCCTGACTGGCTGCGCCGGCAGCGTCTCGCCGCAAATCAAACGGCTGCCGGAACGGGTCGAGCTCAGTGGCACCTTCTATCGCGGGCAGACCCATCAAAGCGGTCCGCAGGTGTTGGCCAGCCTGCTGTCGCAACAGGGCATCGCGATCACGCCCGGTTTGCTCGACAAGCCGCTGCGTCTGCCGGCAGCCGAGGCTCAGCTGCAGCAGAACATGGTCAACCTTGCCCGGGAATATGGCCTGGTGGTCTACCCCCTCGACGACGATCTGCCAGCATTGCTCACCCAGGTGGCCGCCGGTTATCCGGTGATGGTGCGGTTCAACGAAGGCTCGGCGTTCTGGGCTGGGCCGCGCTACGCCATTCTGTCCGGCTACAACACCCAGAAGCAGACCGTTCTGTTGCGCGCCGGGATGGATCGCCGGACCCTGATGAGCTTCAGTTCATTCGAGTCGGCGTTCAAGGACGGCGGCGGCTGGGCGGTACTGCTTCAGAAGCCGGAGCAGATCCCTGCCAATGTTGATCAGCAACGCTGGCTGAAGGCCGCGAACGATCTGGCCCAGGCCGGTCAGGAGCAAGCTGCCGCGCGGGCGAAGAGGGCGCTGGGCTCTCAGTAGTCCGTTCGTCATCTGCCGGGCACCGTCGCGCGTCGCAAGCCTCTGAAGTACAAGGCCCGGGTTTTCCGGGCCAGACCAAGGAGGCGCCCATGGCACATTCAAATACTCCCGCCGGCCCGCATTCATCGGAGCATTCGTCCGGTGATGACCTGGGTTTTGATCCTGATTCGCCTGACGCTGCAGACCCGCAAGTCGATCCCGTCGGGCCCGCCATCGCGCCGCTGGACAAGGATCCGAACAAGAACGAGAAGGCACCGGCCAAGCCTTACGACCCGCTAAGTGACCTCAAACCCTGATTTTCTGTGAGGTGCGTATGTCTACCGATTCGAGTTTCAATGACAAGCGTCCGGACAGTGTCCCGACTACGCCTGAGGACGATATAGACCCCGTCCTCGATCCGGACAGTCCACTGCGCGATCCAATGGCGCGTCCGCTGGTGACGCCGGCCGAACACCACAGGGATCCAAGTGCGGGAGATGGCATTCCGGATGATGACCAGATGCCGCTGCCGAACGACTGATGGCAGGCAATAAAAAGCCCCGGACGATCGGGGCTTTTTTTTTCGGCTGCGTTTACTTGGACGCCTCGACCACACCGCTCTGGCGGCTCTTCAGGTTCTTCTCCGACTTGTATTGCAGCGCCACCGATGGCACGTTCGCGCCCTTGCCGGTTTCTACCCAGCTGCGAATCCGGCTGGCATCGGCGAAATGGGTGTATTTGCCGAACGCATCGAGTATCACCAGGGCGACCTGGCGATTGCCCATGGTCGTCACCAGCACCAGGCAATGTCCGGCCTGGTTGGTGAAGCCGGTCTTGGTCAGACGGATGTCCCAGTTCGGCTTGTTCACCAGGTGGTCGGTGTTGCGAAAGCCCAGGGTGTAGTTGGGTTTGCGAAACGACACGGTTTTTTCCTTGGTGGTGCTTAGCGTCGTCAGCAGCGGGTACTTGTGGGCGGCCACCAGCAGTTTGCTCAGGTCCCGCGCTGTCGAAACGTTGCGAGGGGAAAGTCCGGTAGGCTCGACAAAGTGAGTGCTGGACATGCCCAGGGCCTTGGCCTTGGCGTTCATGGCGGCGATGAACGCGACGTAACCGCCCGGGTAGTGATGGGCGAGGCTGGCCGCGGCGCGGTTTTCAGAAGACATCAGGGCAATGAGCAGCATTTCCCGGCGCGGCATTTCGCTGTTGAGCTTGACCCGGGAGAACACGCCCTTCATTTCCGGCGTGTCGCTGATGTTGATGGAAATGTATTCGTCCATGTTCTGGCGCGCTTCAACCACCACCAGCCCCGTCATCAGCTTACTGACAGACGCGATGGGCACGACCACGTCCGGATTGCTCGCATAGATGACTTTGTTGGTCTGCATGTCCATCAGCAACGCGCTGCCGGAGGCGATCTTCAGTTGTGTGGCATCCCGAGGCGCCGAGGTGGTTTCGGCGGCGTTGACCGATGGCGTGATGAATGTCCCTGTAACTGCAAAAACCAGGGTCAGGATGGAAAGACGGATTTTCACGCTGGCAGACTCATAAGAGGTGGATAAGCCGTTTTGTAACGGGCTATTTCTTAAAACCGACGCATTTTAGGAGTATGGCTGAAGAACTGTCGATGGTTGATCAAATAACAGGTCAAAGTCCTTGAAAAGACGTACAAAACAGCGGGTTTCCGGCGAATGGTAGGTTGGGTTCGGCGAATACAAAAAACCCCGCCATTGGCGGGGTTTGTTGGCTCAGCGTGCAAGACACACAATGCCATCAGCCATGCAGGGTTTCTGCTGCGTACAGGGTGTTTTCCAGCAGGCACGCACGCGTCATCGGACCTACGCCGCCAGGCACCGGGGTGATCCAGCCGGCGCGGGGCAGGGCGGTTTCGTAGATCACGTCACCGACCAGCTTGCCGTCGTCCTGACGGTTGATGCCGACGTCGATAACGATTGCGCCTTCCTTGATCCACTCGCCCCGGACCAGCCCCGGCTTGCCGGCGGCGACCACCACCAGGTCAGCGCGGCCGACGTGACCGGCCAGGTCCTTGGTGAAGCGGTGGGTGACCGTCACGGTGCAGCCGGCCAGCAGCAGTTCCATGGCCATCGGGCGACCGACGATGTTCGATGCGCCTACGATCACCGCGTCCATGCCGTACAGGTCAGCGCCGGTGCTTTCCAGCAAGGTCATGATGCCCTTGGGTGTGCACGGGCGCAGCAGCGGGATGCGCTGGGCAAGGCGGCCGACGTTGTAAGGGTGAAATCCGTCAACGTCCTTGTCCGGGCGAATGCGTTCCAGCAGCTTGGAAGCGTCCAGGTGTTCCGGCAGGGGCAGTTGAAGCAGGACGCCGTCGATTGCCGGGTCGTCGTTGAGGCGATCGATCAGCTGGGTGAGTGCTTCCTGGGTGGTTTCTGAAGGCAGGTCATAAGCTTGGGACAGGAAGCCGACCTCTTCACAGTCTTTACGCTTGTGCGAGACATAAACCTGAGAGGCAGGATCGCTGCCGACCAGGATCACCGCAAGACCGGGCGCGCGCAGGCCTTGCTGGCGACGCTCGGTGACGCGTTTGGCGATCTGCTGGCGCAGGCTGGCGGCGATCGATTTGCCGTCGATTAGTTGTGCAGTCATTGCGCGTGATTAACCATCGAGAGGGGAAAAAAAGAGAACGCATTCTCGCATGTCATGCGGTGAGGGCAAAGGCGCTTGGTCTGCAAATTCCTCTAACCCCTTTAATTAAATGAATTTTTTTTAAAAAGGATTTGACGCCCTTTGGGGCGGTCTATACTATTCGTCGCACTTGTCGGGCACAGCCTAGCACTGGTTAAGAAGGTTGAGCGGAGTTCCGATTCTGCGAGGCTGGAAAGCACTTAGTTTGTAGTCGTCCAAGAGTACAGATTAACAAGGCGCCCGTAGCTCAGCTGGATAGAGCATCCGCCTTCTAAGCGGATGGTCGCAGGTTCGAGTCCTGCCGGGTGCGCCATTAGGCAGCTTTGGCACAAGTAGGCGATATGGTGGGCGTAGCTCAGTTGGTAGAGCACGGGATTGTGACTCCCGTTGTCGAGGGTTCGATCCCCTTCGTCCACCCCATATTTCAAAAGGCGCCAGATTAACAGTCTGGCGCCTTTGCTTTAACAGCTTCAACCCGCGGATGTGGTGGAATTGGTAGACACACTGGATTTAGGTTCCAGCGCCGCAAGGTGTAAGAGTTCGAGTCTCTTCATCCGCACCAAATAAAGCTTCAGTCATGCCGCTTGGCTTGAGTGGGGTTCGACGAGAAACTCCGGTTCCCTTGTCATGCTACATGGTGGGCGTAGCTCAGTTGGTAGAGCACGGGATTGTGACTCCCGTTGTCGAGGGTTCGATCCCCTTCGTCCACCCCATATTTCGAAAGGCGCCAGATTTAACAGTCTGGCGCCTTTTTTGTTTCAGTGGTTTCAGTGATTCACGGCCGCAGTTACTGGGTCGTAGTAGCGGGGCGTTTCGTCGTATTTATGTTTCTCGATGATGCCGCGCTCCCGCCGGCCTTGCTCGCAAGGTCGGTTGTCCGGGGTCTGCCCGGCAACCGCTTCTATATATAGGAGGGTTGGTGCAGAGCCCTGGCGTGATTGACCGTATTTGCCATTGGGGCGGGCTGCATTGGTGTATCCGCCCCTATAAATTGCCTGCCACGTTTTTACCCGTTTTCAGTAGGGTGACTTCTTGAGTTTGACCTACTAGAATGCATGCCCTTGATTCTGGGGTCGGAAACGGCCGGCCAACGTCTGTGCAACGAGGAATATCCATGCAAGTTTCTGTTGAAAATACTTCTGCTCTTGAGCGCCGCATGAGCATCACCGTGCCGGCTGAGCGCATCGAGACTCAGGTCAACAAGCGTCTGCAGCAGACTGCCCAAAAGGCCAAGATTGCTGGATTCCGTCCAGGCAAAGTGCCAATGAGCGAAATCAAGCGCCGTTTTGGTGCTGATGCCCGTCAGGAAGCTGTTGGCGACGTGATCCAGTCTTCGTTCTACGAAGCCGTCGTTGAGCAAAAGCTGAACCCGGCTGGCGCACCTTCGATCGAGCCAAAATCTCTGGAAGCTGGCAAAGATCTGGAATATGTAGCCATCTTCGAAGTGTTCCCTGAGTTCACCGTTGCCGGTTTCGAAGGTATCGCTGTCGAGCGCCTGAGCGCTGACGTAGCTGATGCTGATCTGGACAAGATGCTGGACGTGCTGCGCAAGCAGAACACCCGCTTTGAAGAAACTGATCGCGCTGCTCAGAACGATGACCAGTTGAACATCGATTTCGTTGGCAAGGTCGACGGCGAAGTGTTCGCTGGCGGTTCCGCCAAAGGTACTCAGCTGGTGCTGGGTTCGGGTCGCATGATCCCTGGTTTCGAAGACGGCCTGGTTGGCGCTAAAGCCGGTGAAGAGCGCGTTCTGAACCTGACCTTCCCTGAGGATTATCAGAACCTCGATCTGGCCGGCAAGACCGCTGAGTTCACCGTTACCGTGAACACTGTGTCCGAGCCGAAACTGCCAGAACTGAACGAAGAATTCTTCGCTCAATTCGGCATCAAGGAAACCGGTCTGGAAGGCTTCCGCGCCGAAGTTCGCAAGAACATGGAGCGCGAGCTGCGCCAGGCCATCAAGTCCAAGGTCAAGAATCAGGTAATGGACGGTCTGCTGGCCACCAACCCGATCGAAGTGCCAAAAGCCTTGCTGTCCAACGAAGTTGACCGTCTGCGTGTGCAGGCTGTTCAGCAATTCGGCGGCAACATCAAGCCTGATCAACTGCCTGCCGAGCTGTTCGAAGAACAAGCCAAGCGCCGCGTTGTACTGGGTCTGATCGTGGCTGAAGTGGTCAAGCAGTTCGACCTCAAGCCTGACGAAGCCCGCGTTCGCGAAATGATTCAGGAAATGGCTTCGGCCTACCAGGAACCTGAGCAGGTCGTGTCCTGGTACTACAAGAATGACCAGCAACTGAACGAAGTTCGTTCGGTTGTGCTGGAAGAACAAGTTGTGGATACTGTTCTGCAGAAGGCTAACGTGACCGACAAATCGGTCTCTTACGAAGAAGCAGTCAAGCCGGTAGAAGCTGCACCAGCCGCCTGATCGTTTTTGCGCTAAGAAGTACACACCATAAGCCAGCCTTCGCGCTGGCTTATGCGTATTCAAGACATAACTATTTGGGAGCGACTGCAGAGCATGTTCCGTAATTCTTATATTCAGCAGAACTCTGATATCCAGGCCGCAGGCGGCCTGGTCCCGATGGTTGTCGAGCAATCCGCTCGTGGCGAGCGCGCCTATGACATCTACTCGCGTCTTCTCAAGGAGCGCGTGATTTTCCTGGTTGGCCCGGTAGAGGACTACATGGCCAACCTGATCTGTGCGCAGCTGCTATTCCTTGAAGCGGAAAACCCGGACAAGGACATCCATCTCTACATCAACTCCCCGGGCGGTTCGGTGACTGCAGGCATGTCGATCTACGACACCATGCAATTCATCAAGCCGAACGTGTCGACCACCTGCATCGGACAAGCCTGCAGCATGGGCGCATTCCTGCTGACGGCCGGTGCCCCGGGCAAGCGTTTCTGCCTGCCGAACTCGCGCGTGATGATTCACCAGCCACTGGGCGGTTTCCAGGGCCAGGCTTCGGACATCGAAATCCATGCCAAGGAAATCCTGTTCATTCGCGAGCGTCTCAATACGCTGATGGCCAAGCACAGCGGGCACACACTTGAAGAAATCGAGCGCGATACCAACCGCGATAATTTCATGAGTGCGGAAGCCGCGCGTGCGTACGGGCTGATCGATGAAGTGATCGCCCAGCGCCCAGCTTAAAATAAGCAGCTCAAAATAGGGCTGGTCGGCTTGTCTGATCACCTGCGGACTTGAAAAAGCCTGCAATAGCCTTCATCTTGTGTTGCAAGCCTATCGGATTTGGATCGATCGAATGACTGACACCCGCAACGGCGAGGACAACGGCAAACTGCTTTATTGCTCCTTCTGTGGCAAAAGCCAGCATGAAGTGCGCAAATTGATTGCCGGTCCCTCGGTCTTTATTTGCGACGAGTGCGTCGACCTGTGCAACGACATCATCCGTGAGGAGGTGCAGGAAGCCCAGGCCGAAAGCAGCGCGCATAAATTGCCATCGCCTAAAGAAATCAGCGGCATCCTTGATCAGTATGTGATTGGTCAAGAGCGTGCGAAGAAGGTTCTGGCCGTAGCGGTGTACAACCACTACAAACGTCTGAACCAGCGCGACAAAAAGAATGACGACGTCGAACTCGGCAAGAGCAACATCTTGCTGATCGGCCCGACAGGCTCGGGTAAAACCCTGCTTGCCGAAACACTTGCCCGCTTGCTGAACGTTCCGTTCACCATCGCCGACGCTACCACCCTCACCGAGGCGGGTTACGTAGGGGAAGATGTCGAGAACATCATTCAGAAGTTGTTGCAGAAGTGCGATTACGACGTGGAAAAGGCCCAGATGGGCATTGTCTACATCGATGAGATCGACAAGATCTCGCGCAAGTCCGACAACCCGTCGATCACTCGGGACGTTTCCGGTGAAGGCGTGCAGCAGGCGCTGCTCAAGTTGATCGAAGGCACGGTCGCTTCCGTTCCGCCTCAAGGTGGTCGCAAGCATCCGCAACAGGAATTCCTTCAGGTCGACACCCGTAACATCCTGTTCATCTGCGGCGGTGCGTTCTCCGGTCTGGAGAAAGTCATCCAGAACCGTTCCACCAAGGGTGGCATCGGTTTCAACGCCGAAGTGCGCAGCAAGGAAGAAGGCAAGAAGGTCGGTGAATCCCTTCGTGAAGTCGAGCCTGACGATTTGGTCAAGTTCGGTCTGATCCCTGAATTTGTCGGTCGTCTGCCGGTACTTGCCACGCTGGACGAGCTTGATGAGGCTGCGCTGATGCAGATTCTCACCGAGCCGAAAAATGCTCTGACCAAACAGTATGCCAAGCTGTTCGAGATGGAAGGTGTTGACCTGGAGTTCCGGGCTGACGCGCTGAAATCGGTTGCCAAACGTGCCCTGGAACGCAAGACCGGTGCCCGTGGACTGCGCTCGATTCTCGAAGGTGTACTGCTCGACACCATGTACGAAATCCCCTCGCAATCCGAGGTGAGCAAGGTGGTGATCGATGAAAGCGTGATAGAAGGCAAGTCCAAGCCACTGTATATCTACGAAAACAGTGAGCCGGCTGCCAAGGCCGCGCCAGACGCTTAAGCGTCACGCAGCTGGAATAAAGAAGGGGCCTTCGGGCCCCTTTGCTTTTTGCAGGTTTTAACACAGTCATTGCGCTTGTTTTTTTTCAAGGCAGCCCCCATCTTGGTTTCAAGCTTACTTCCATCTGTTTACGGCCTTATGGCCGCCGTAGAGGCGAAATCATGAAGACAACCATCGAATTGCCTCTCCTGCCATTGCGTGATGTTGTGGTTTATCCGCACATGGTTATCCCGCTGTTCGTGGGGCGCGAGAAATCTATCGAAGCCCTCGAGGCCGCGATGACGGGTGACAAGCAGATCCTTCTGCTGGCCCAGAGAAACCCTGCTGACGACGATCCCGGTGAAGATGCCCTTTACCGTGTAGGTACCATTGCGACTGTCCTGCAGCTGCTCAAGCTGCCTGACGGCACGGTCAAGGTTCTGGTCGAAGGTGAGCAGCGGGGCGCCGTGGAGCGCTTCAGCGAAGTGGACGGCCATTGCCGTGCAGAAGTCTCCCTGATCGACGAAGTCGACGCACCGGAGCGCGAGTCGGAAGTTTTCGTCCGCAGCCTGCTGGCCCAGTTCGAACAATATGTGCAGTTGGGCAAGAAGGTCCCGGCTGAAGTCCTGTCGTCGCTCAACAGCATCGACGAGCCAGGCCGCCTGGTCGACACCATGGCCGCGCACATGGCCCTGAAGATCGAGCAGAAGCAGGAAATCCTCGAAATCATTGATCTGTCGGCCCGGGTCGAGCACGTGCTCGCGCTGCTGGATGCCGAGATCGACCTGCTGCAGGTCGAAAAACGCATTCGCGGTCGGGTCAAGAAACAAATGGAGCGCAGCCAGCGCGAGTACTACCTGAATGAGCAGATGAAGGCCATTCAGAAGGAGCTCGGCGACAGCGACGAAGGCCACAACGAAATCGAAGAGCTGAAAAAGCGCATCGATGTCGCTGGCTTGCCGAAGGATGCCCTGGCCAAGGCCCAGGGCGAATTGAACAAGCTCAAGCAGATGTCGCCGATGTCGGCGGAAGCGACCGTGGTGCGTTCCTACATCGACTGGCTGGTGCAGGTGCCGTGGAAGGCCCAGAGCAAGGTTCGCCTGGATCTGGCCCGCGCCGAAGACATCCTCGATGCCGACCACTATGGTCTGGAAGAAGTCAAAGAGCGGATCCTCGAATACCTCGCCGTGCAAAAACGCGTGAAGAAGATTCGCGGCCCGGTGTTGTGCCTGGTCGGTCCTCCAGGGGTCGGTAAAACGTCCCTGGCGGAGTCGATTGCCCACGCCACCAACCGTAAATTCGTGCGCATGGCCCTCGGTGGCGTGCGTGATGAAGCTGAAATCCGTGGTCATCGCCGTACTTACATCGGTTCGATGCCAGGAAGATTGATTCAAAAGATGACAAAGGTGGGTGTGCGTAACCCGCTGTTTCTGCTCGATGAAATCGACAAGATGGGCAGCGACATGCGCGGCGATCCGGCGTCGGCGTTGCTGGAAGTGCTCGACCCAGAGCAGAACCACAACTTCAACGATCACTATCTGGAAGTCGACTACGATTTGTCCGATGTGATGTTCCTGTGCACCTCCAACTCCATGAACATCCCGCCGGCGCTGCTCGACCGGATGGAAGTCATTCGTCTGCCGGGCTACACCGAAGACGAGAAGATCAACATCGCCGTCAAGTACCTCTCGCCCAAGCAGATCACTGCCAACGGCTTGAAGAAGGGCGAGCTGGAATTCGACGCCGAAGCCATCCGCGACATCATCCGCTACTACACCCGCGAAGCCGGTGTACGGGGGCTGGAGCGCCAGATAGCCAAAGTTTGCCGCAAGGCGGTCAAAGAGCACGCACTGGAAAAACGCTTCTCGGTGAAGGTCACTGCCGACATGCTGGAGCACTTCCTGGGCGTGCGTAAATTCCGCTACGGCCTGGCTGAGTCCCAGGACCAGATCGGTCAGGTAACCGGGCTGGCGTGGACCCAGGTGGGCGGCGAACTGCTGACGATCGAGGCCGCAGTCGTGCCAGGCAAGGGCCAGTTGATCAAGACCGGTTCCCTGGGTGATGTGATGGTCGAGTCGATCACCGCCGCTTTGACGGTGGTGCGCAGCCGGGCCAAGAGCCTGGGGATTCCCCTGGACTTCCACGAGAAGCGCGATACGCACATCCACATGCCGGAAGGGGCGACCCCGAAGGACGGCCCTAGCGCTGGTGTAGGCATGTGCACGGCCCTGGTATCGGCCCTGACCGGTATCCCGGTGCGCGCGGATGTCGCCATGACCGGTGAAATTACCTTGCGTGGCCAAGTGCTGGCGATTGGTGGTCTGAAGGAAAAACTGCTCGCGGCACACCGCGGTGGAATCAAGACCGTGATCATTCCTGAAGAGAACGTACGCGATCTGAAGGAAATTCCTGACAATATTAAGCAGGATCTGCAGATCAAACCGGTTAAATGGATTGACGAGGTCCTGCAAATTGCGCTGCAATACGCGCCGGAGCCCTTGCCTGATGTGGCTCCCGAGATAGTCGCAAAGGATGAAAAACGCGAGTCTGACTCTAAGGAAAGAATTAGCACGCATTAATACGCATTTGCCTGGGGGGCTTCCTTGACAGCTTTTTAGAGCCCTTGTTATAAAGCGGCTCTTATAGTGTCTGTAGGCCATTCAGCACTCGTTTTTGCTTTCACCAAAAAACTTAGAATCATACTCAAATAGATATAAGGGGACTTAGAGTGAACAAGTCGGAACTGATTGATGCTATCGCTGCATCCGCTGATATCCCGAAAGCTGCTGCTGGCCGTGCGCTGGACGCTGTAATCGAATCCGTCACTGGCGCTCTCAAGGCTGGCGACTCTGTTGTTCTGGTTGGCTTCGGTACTTTCTCCGTGACTGATCGTCCTGCTCGCATTGGTCGTAACCCACAGACCGGTAAGACGCTGGAAATCGCAGCCGCCAAGAAACCAGGTTTCAAAGCCGGTAAAGCGCTGAAAGAAGCTGTCAACTAAGTTCGATTCAGGTTTTTGCCTATCCGGGTCGGGGTCATACCTGACCTGGCAGCGGAGCGGTAGTCCAGTCGGCGAGTCGCCGGTCCGAGACGCCGAGGGTCGCACGTTCGATCCCCTCGGTCCGCTCCGCCAGTTACGAGAAGGCGCATCCTCGGATGCGCCTTTCTTCTATCCGGATTCTACCCACGCTCCACGGTTGCCTAATTTTGAAGTTCAACCGTTTCTGGGGGACGCATGCTGCAAAATATCAGGGACAATTCACAAGGCTGGATTGCCAAAACCATTATCGGGATCATCGTTGTACTGATGGCTTTCACCGGTGTCGAAGCCATATTCCAGGCGACTAGCAACAGCCAGGACGCGGCCAAGGTCAATGGTGAAGAAATCAGTCAGAGCGAGCTCAGCCAGGCGGTTGATATGCAACGCCGTCAGCTGATGCAACAGCTGGGCAAGGATTTCGATGCCTCGCTGCTCGACGAGAAAATGCTGCGCGAATCTGCCCTCAAGGGCCTGATCGACCGCAAGCTGCTGCTGCAAGGTGCGCAGGACTCCAAGTTCGCATTTTCCGAGGCTGCTCTGGATCAAGTGATCCTGCAGACGCCTGAGTTCCAGGTGGACGGTAAGTTCAGCGCCGAGCGCTTTGATCAGGTTATTCGTCAACTGGGCTACAGCCGGATGCAATTCCGTCAGATGCTGGCTCAGGAAATGCTGATCGGCCAGTTGCGTGCAGGCCTGGCAGGCAGCGGTTTTGTCACCGACGCCCAAGTGCTGGCGTTTGCTCGCCTGGAAAAACAGACCCGTGATTTCGCCACCTTGAATGTCAAGGCCGATCCGGCGGCTGTGAAGCTGACTGACGATGAGGTCAAGGCTTACTACGACGAGCACGCCAAGGAGTTAATGACGCCGGACCAGGTGGTCATCGATTACATCGAAATGAAGAAGTCTTCCTTCTTCGATCAGGTCAGCGTCAAGGACGAGGACCTGCAGGCGGCTTATCAGAAAGAGATCGCGAACCTGTCCGAGCAACGTCGGGCGGCGCACATCCTGATCGAAGTGAATGACAAGGTCACCGAAGCGCAAGCCAAGGCGAAGATCGAAGACATTCAGGCGCGCCTGGCCAAGGGCGAGAAGTTTGAGGCTCTGGCCAAGGAGTTCTCCCAGGATCCGGGTTCGGCGAACAACGGTGGCGACCTCGGCTACGCAGGTCCGGGTGTGTATGACCCGGCCTTCGAAACGGCCTTGTACACCCTGGCCAAGGATCAGGTTTCCGCACCGGTTCGCACCGACTACGGTTTCCACCTGATCAAGCTGCTGGGCGTGGAAGCACCTGAAGTGCCGACGCTGGCCAGCCTGAAAGACAAGCTGACCCGCGAACTGAAAGCCCAGCAGGTTGAACAGCGTTTCGTCGAGGCTACCAAGCAGCTCGAAGACTCCTCGTTCGAAGCCTCCGACCTGGCCCAGCCGGCCCAGGACTTGAACCTGACCGTGCACACCTCCAAGCCGTTCGGCCGCGAGGGTGGCGAAGGTGTTACGGCCAATCGTGCCGTGGTCACTGCAGCGTTCAGCCCGGAAGTACTGGATGAAGGTGCCAACAGCACCGCCATCGAGCTGGACCCTGAAACTGTGATCGTGTTGCGCGCAAAGGAACACCTCAAGCCAGCTCAACTGCCGCTGGAAAGCGTGAATGCCAGCATTCGTTCGCAGTTGGCCAAGGAGCACGCCAGTGCTGCCGCCAAGACCAAGGCCGACGAGTTGATCGCCAGCCTGCGCGAGGGCAAGGCCCCAGCGGACAAGGCGATTGACGGTCAAGGCTGGAAAGTCATCGAAGCCGCCACCCGCGCTCAGGAAGGGGTTGACCCGGCTGTGCTGCAGGCGTTGTTCCGCATGCCGAAGCCGGCTGCCAAAGACCAACCGACCTACAGCAGCGTGACCCTGGCAGATGGCAGCCTGGTAATCGTGCGACTGAATTCGGTCAACGAAGCCGCTGCACCGACCGACGAAGAGAAGGCTCAATACCGTCGCTTCCTTGCCTCGCGCATTGGCCAGCAGGACTTCGCCGCGTACCGTAAACAGCTGGAAAGTGCTGCAGACATCAAGCGTTTCTGATGCCTTGGCACGCTACACGCTAGACGAAAACCCCAGCCAGCCGGCTGGGGTTTTTTTTTTGAGCTCGCATTCGGTTAAGTGACATTGCTGATACGCCAGATGGAATGGGAGGGTGAAATGATGGTCAACCACCTGTAATTGTTACAAGACGCAATCGATGCGACGCTAAGCATCGATCTGTTGCACAATACGCCCCGAATCGTTTTCTCCAGGATGTTCAATGTTTAAATCATTTCCCATGCGTGTTGTCGGGCTGGCATTGGTGCTGGGCGCTGCTGCCGGCTGTTCGTCGAAAAAAGCCGCCATCTACGAGCATGAGAACTTCGATGACTCCGGTACGTTTTCACGCAATTACCCGGTGACCGACGCACAAACCTGTGAAGCCGCTCGTCGGGCTCTGTTGAGCCAGGGCTATATCATCACCAGCAGCGATCCAAAACTGGTGAGTGGCCACAAGAGCTTTCAGCAGACTGGCGAAACCCACATGGAAATCAGTTTCAGTGTGGTGTGCGCCGATGACGGCAGCGAAGGGCACCACGCGACTATGTTCGCCAACGCCTTGCAAGACCGCTATGCGTTGAAAAAGACCAACAATTCCGCAAGCCTGGGTGTCGGTGTGTTGGGCTCGGTATCGATGCCGATCGGTTCGTCGGATGATTCGATGGTGAAGGTGGCCAGCGAAACGGTATCGTCCGCCAAGTTCTACGAACGCTTTTTTGCCCTGGTCGAGCTGTTCCTGCCCCCGGAAGCAAAAAAAGCTGCACACATTCCGGAAAAGCCGAAAACCGATCTGGGCATGCCTGAAACCAAGGCCGCACCGGCTGCGCTGGTACCCGCTGCAACACCAGCACCAGCACCAGCGCCAGCAGCCGACCCAGCGCCAGCCGCACCGGTAACGGAACCTGCCCCGGCGCCGATCGAAACGGCTCCTGCGGCTTCCGAGCCGGTTACGCCACCGGCTGAAGCGGCACCAATTACGCCAACCGAAGTCAGCGAGCCTGCGCCATCGACTGAAACAGTCATGCCACCGCCAGAATCGAGCCTGCCGCCGCCCAGCGAACCGATCCCGGCCATGCCCGCTTCAGGTCAGTAATATTCGGTCATTGATCCATGTCACCCAGGCCGTAGCTCTACGGCCTGTCTAGAAAATACCCCGCGATAAATTCCCTGACGCCTGCTACGTTTTAATCAGTAGCCGCCGAGCGGCGCACCTGCGTCATTTTTCTTTCATGCGGGCACTTTATGCTCAAGGCGCTGGTCATTTATTCAGGCAGATTTTTTAACGAGCAGTGAGGGATGTAACAATGGACGATTATCAAGAAGAACTGCTCGAGTACCAGGCATTCGAACTCGATCCGCTGGAACCTGCCGAAGACGCTACCGAGCTCTAGGCGTCAAGCTGATTGGCGATGGCTTCGGCGAAATTCGCCGGGGGTCTGGCCGCTCCAGCGCTTGAACGCCCTTTGAAAGGCTTCGGCTGAAGCGAAGCCCAGCAAATAGGCGATTTCTCCGAATGCCAGTTCGGTGTCACGGATGTAGGTCATGGCCAGGTCGCGACGGGTATCGTTGAGGATTGCACGAAACTGCGTGCCTTCTTCAGCAAGCTTGCGACGCAAGGTCCAGGTGGGCAGCTTCAGGCGTGCCGCCACTTCTTCCAGGTCGGGTTCCCGGCCGCCATTCAATAACGGCCCCAGCAGCTGAGTGATGCGTTCACGCAGGCTGCGCGTGCGGGTCAATTGTTCCAGTTCCCGCTCACACAGCTGCAACAGGTGGCGCCAAGTGCTGGGGCAGTGCTCCGGGTTACGCTGGCCGAGGCTGGCAACGCTCAAGCGCAGTTGGTTGTGCTCGCTGCCAAACTGAATCGGGCAGTCGCCCAGGCCTTCGTAAGCTTGCGTGTAGTCCGGGGTCTGGAACTCGACTTCGATGCGTTCGGCGCGCAACGGGGCAGGGCACAGGCTGGACAGTTGATGCAACCAGCCCGAGATGATCGAATCCACCACAAAGCGGTTGTAGCTGTTGTACGGGCTGATGGAATAGAACCGCAACCAGGCACCCTGGGCGTCTTCGTGAAAGCTCGATTGGCCGCGGTAATTGGACCCGTACAAGGCTTCAAAGCGAATCAGGCAGCGGGCCCCTTCGCGTACTGTCGGCGCCTGGGCGGCGGTGATGCCCGCCAGGCCGGCCTGACTCAGGCGACTGAGCTGGCCCATGCGCAGACCCAATGCGGGATTGCCGGTCAGTTGGATTGCGCTGTGGCCCAGGCGCATGTAGCGAGGGATCGATAACCGCGCACCGGCTTCGCTCAAGCGCGCGGCGTCGAGCCCATATTGCTCGAGCAAGGGTTGCGGGTCCAGATCGTGGCTGCGCACCGCATCGGCCAGGCTGTGGACGAAGCCCACCGACAGGTCCCCGAGGCGCATCGGCAGCGGTTTCATGGCCTACAACCAGAGGTTCAGCAGACGTGCGCCACGGGCATCGCCGTCGGCAAAATGCTGGCCGTTGCTGCTGAGAAAACTATGCCCGGCGCTGCCCTTGTCCCAGAACTGGCCACGCAGGAACACACTTATGCCGCCGATGGCCTGGCTGCTCGGTGGTTGCGCAGTCAGGGTCAGCCGTTGCCAGGCCTGGCCTTCACTGAGCTCACCGGCCTTGAGGCTGACCGAGCTCGGAGTGGCCAGCCCTTTGTAGCCGCGCCATGGTTGATCCCAGGCGCCGCGTCCCATGACATAGGCCGGTACTGCTACCAGTCGCGCACCCTGTTCGTTGAGTTTGCGGTAGTTGTCCGGATACCAGCTGTCACTGCCGATCAATACGCCCAGGCGTCCGGCCGGCGTGTCGACGACATTCATGGCGTGCTCGCCGTTGGCCGCGATCACGTCAGTTTGATCGAACACCGGATGGATCTGCCGTTGTGGCTGGCCGATTGGCAATCCGTCACGACCAAACACCACGCTGCTGTTGAACAGCGCACCACGGCCGATTTTCAGCCTTCCGTCGATGATGCTCGGTTCGGGTAGCACGATGGACCCTGCGACCAGGGTCACGTTGAATTCTTTTGCCAGGCCACCGAACAGGGCCTGGTAGTCCTTGGCCATGCCCTTGGCCTTCATCCGCAAATGCGCGTCGTCCAGGCGATTGTCGCCTTCGGCGCCGATCCAGGCCCGGGCGAACTTCAAGGGGTTGCTCGCGGCCAGCCAGTTCATGGCTTCCTTCAGCGTGGTGGCCTGGTACAACTCGTCTTTTTCGCCGCTCACCATCAGCCAGGTCCCGACGTGTTCCGGCAGTACGACGATGGTTTTTTCGTTGAGCAGGCCCTGTTGTTCGGCTTTTTGCAGGTAAGCCGCCAGTTTGCGATGCAGGCGCGCCGGGCTTTGATAATCGGTGGGGAACAACTCGGGTTGGATACCCAGCAGGTTGCCATGAGTGCCCGGAATACCCTGGTCGACCGCGAGATCGATGCGCAGGTCGGAGAGGTAATGTCCCACGGGACGGTCTGCGGCCCACATCGCGTAGGTCGTCAGGGCGGCAATCAATGCCATGGATAAGGTCAGGTACAGAAGTTTGCGCATGGGAAAACAGTCAACGGCCGTGTGCAGGGTTCGCGACTAGGGTAGGGCCCATGCCGGCGCTTGCCAAGGGGCGCTGCGCATTTGGATCAATAAGTTGTCAGTTTCGGTCATTGAGCGATGGCGGCGCGGCTCTTAGTCTGTTCAGCATGAATGACGGGGCCGTAGAGCTCCTGCACTTTTTCCGTGATCGCTCGTTGTGGAGTTACCGATGGCCGCCGCTTATTACCCGCACCTGTTGGCCCCGCTGGACCTGGGTTTTACCACGCTGCGCAACCGTACCCTGATGGGCTCGATGCACACCGGCCTTGAAGAGAAGCCGGGTGGATTCGAGCGCATGGCGGCGTATTTTGCCGAACGCGCTCGTGGCGGTGTCGGCCTGATGGTCACCGGGGGCATCGGCCCGAACGACGAGGGCGGGGTTTACTCCGGCGCGGCCAAGCTGACCACCGAGGAAGAGGCACTCAAACACCAGATCGTCACCCGCGCCGTGCACGAGGCCGGTGGCAAGATCTGCATGCAGATCCTGCACGCTGGCCGCTATGCCTATAGCCCCAAGCAGGTGGCGCCGAGTGCGATCCAGGCGCCGATCAACCCGTTCAAGCCTAAAGAGCTGGACGAGGAAGGCATCGAGAAGCAGATCAGCGATTTTGTCACCTGCTCGACCCTGGCACAGAAAGCCGAGTACGACGGCGTGGAAATCATGGGGTCCGAAGGTTACTTCATTAACCAGTTCCTCGCGGCTCACACCAACCATCGCACCGACCGCTGGGGTGGCAGCTACGAAAACCGCATGCGCCTGCCGGTGGAAATCGTCCGGCGAGTGCGCGAAGCGGTAGGCCCGAACTTCATCATCATCTTCCGCCTGTCGATGCTCGACCTGGTGGAAGGCGGCAGCTCATGGGAAGAAATCGTCACCCTGGCCAAGGCCATCGAACAGGCTGGCGCGACTATCATCAACACCGGTATCGGCTGGCACGAAGCGCGCATCCCGACCATCGCCACCAAGGTACCGCGAGCCGCGTTCAGCAAAGTCACGGCCAAGCTGCGGGGCTCGGTGAGCATTCCCCTGATCACCACCAACCGCATCAATACACCGGAAATCGCCGAACAGATTCTGGCCGAAGGCGACGCCGACATGGTGTCGATGGCGCGACCATTCCTCGCCGACGCCGACTTCGTCAATAAGGCCGCCGCTGGCCGCGCCGATGAAATCAATACCTGCATCGGCTGTAACCAGGCGTGCCTGGACCACACCTTTGGCGGCAAACTCACCAGCTGCCTGGTGAATCCGCGGGCCTGTCATGAAACCGAGCTCAACTACCTGCCGGTGCAGCAGATCAAGAAAATTGCTGTCGTCGGCGCCGGTCCTGCCGGTTTGTCGGCGGCCACCGTGGCCGCAGAGCGCGGCCATCAGGTGACGCTGTTCGATTCGGCGAGTGAGATCGGCGGCCAGTTCAATATCGCCAAGCGCGTGCCGGGCAAGGAAGAGTTCTTTGAAACCTTGCGCTATTTCGGGCGCAAGCTGCAGACCACCCACGTGGAACTGTGCCTGAACACCCGTGTAGACGTCGCGCAACTGGTCGAGGGCGGTTTCGACGAGATCATTCTCGCCACCGGTATCGCGCCGAGAACGCCAGCGATTCCGGGGGTGGAAAATGCCAAGGTGTTGAGTTACCTGGACGTGATCCTCGAGCGTAAACCGGTGGGCAAGCGCGTGGCGGTGATCGGTGCGGGGGGTATCGGCTTCGACGTCTCGGAATTCCTGGTACATCAAGGCGTATCGACCAGCCTGGATCGGACCGCGTTCTGGAAAGAATGGGGCATCGATACTGCTCTGCAGGCCCGCGGCGGCGTAGCCGGAATCAAGGCAGAGCCCCATGCTCCGGCCCGTGAAGTGTTCTTGCTGCAACGCAAGAAATCCAAGGTCGGTGACGGTCTGGGCAAGACCACCGGCTGGATCCACCGCACCGGCTTGAAAAACAAACAGGTGCAGATGCTCAACAGTGTCGAGTACCTGAAGATCGATGATGAGGGTTTGCATATCCGCGTTGGCGAAACCGGCGAGCCGCAGGTGCTGGCGGTGGACAATATCGTGATCTGCGCCGGGCAGGACCCGTTGCGCGAGTTGCACGATGGCCTGGTCGCGGCGGGACAGAACGTTCACCTGATCGGCGGCGCGGATGTGGCGGCCGAACTGGACGCCAAGCGCGCCATCAACCAGGGATCGCGACTGGCTGCGCAGTTGTAACAGCAGGTCCAGCTTGCCAGTGGCCATCGCGAGCAGGCTCGCTTCCACAGATTCAGTGTGGGAGCGAGCCTGCTCGCGATGGCGTCCTTCGAACGACTAGAATAGGGGGTCTTTCCAGGTACAATCAGACGCGAATGCTTTTTCCTCCTTCCAGTTGGCTCCCCCACGCCCCCCTCGAACGCCTTCAGCTCGATTGGCTCACACGATCCAGTATCGAAGTCGCCGTCCTGCGCCTCGACCAGATCGACCCACTGATCAGCGGCAACAAATGGTTCAAGCTCATTGAGCATCTCAAGGCCGCAGACCTCGTCGGTGCCAGGGGCATCATCAGCCTCGGCGGCGCGCACTCCAATCATCTCCACGCATTAGCGGCGGCAGGCAAGCGCTTCGGCTTCGGCACTGTAGGGCTGTTGCGCGGTCATCCCCAGGACACGCCGACAGTTCTGGACCTGCAAGCGTACGGCATGCAATTGCACTGGCTGGGTTATGGCGGATATCGTGCGCGGCATGAGGCAGGGTTTTGGGAGCCCTGGCGCGCCCTGTATCCAGACTTGCTGGCAGTGCCGGAAGGGGGCGGCGGTTTGCTCGGGGCCAGAGGCTGCATGCAACTCAAGTCGATGGTCGCCCGGCAATTGCATGGCCTCGGCTGGAGTGGTTACGACGGCTGGTGGCTGGCCTGTGGCACCGGTACCACCCTGGCCGGCCTGGTGCTCGCGGAGGCGGGTGCGCATCCGGTCCACGGCGCGCTGGCGGTGCCGCATGACCATGGCGTGGCGCAGCAGGTCGAAGCAATCATGCAGCAGGCCGGTTCGCCCCACAGCGCTTATCAATTGCTCGACGCCAGTCGCGGCGGGTTCGCAAAGGTCGATGCGCCGTTACTTGAATTCATCGAGCAGACCGAGCAGGCCAGCGGTATTGCACTGGAGCCGCTCTACACCGGCAAGGCACTGCTCGCGCTAAAACAGCACATCGACGCCGGCAAACTCAAGCCAGGGTCGCGCCTGATTTTCATCCATACGGGCGGCTTGCAAGGCCGGCGAGGATTTCTGGCGGCGCCAAGTCCCTGAGCCCCGGGTTCGCCTCAGCCCCGTTTAGGCATCATCCGCAACAAGGTGTTATCACGCACCACGTAATGGTGATAAAGCCCCGCCAGTGCATGCAGCCCGATCAGCCAGTAGCCAATCGTGCCACCCAGCTCATGCCAGCCCTCGATCTGTTTCGCCAGCGCCTTGTCTTCCGGGATCAGTAGCGGCAGGTCGAAGCCGTAGAACATCACTTGATGCCCCTTGGCGCTGGTGGTCAGCCAACCCAGCATCGGCATGGCAATCATGAACAGATACAACGCCCAGTGCATCGCCTTGGCGAGTGCGTTCTGCCAGCGCGGTGAGGCCGGGAATATTCTGGGGGCGGGGCCGACACTGCGCGCCAACAGGCGCAGCCAGACCAGGACGAAGACCGTCAGGCCAAGCATGAAATGCGATTCGGTGATCAACGTCCGCCCGCCACTGCCTTTGGGGAACGCTCCACGAAACTCGATACAGGCATACACCAGCGCCAGCAGGACCAGCATCAACCAATGCAAGGTGATGGATACGGTGCTGTAACGTGATTCAGAACTCTTCCACGGCATACAGGTATTCCTCACGGGCGGTTTGCAGGTTCACCGCTCTTTCGACGGTGTGCCTTAACTGTAAGCCCGTTTCGTCCCGTGCGCCTGTCGCGACCCTTCTTTCAATGCCCTGGGTCAACCAACAGTCAACAAAAAGGCGCCAGGCCCGACGGGGGCTGGCGCCTTGCAGGATCACGACTGCGTGATCAACGGGTCTGTGGCATTTCGCCGTTGGCCAGGCGTTGGTTGATGTCGGCGATGACTTTGGGCAGGTCCGAAATCGTGTCGATCATGTAGTGCGGGCGCGAGCCTTCGAACATGGCGTGAATGCGCTGGCGCTCGCTGTCGAGCTGTTCGCTGCCAAGGGCGCGATAGCCTTTGTAGTCCAGGCCCAGTGCGTTACCCGAACAGATCAGGGCAACCGTCCACATTCCCGCGCGACGTCCTTCGAGAATGCCCGGCACGGTGTCGTCGATCTTCACGCACGCGGCGACGTCGTCGATGCCCAGGGCTATCACGTTGGCCAGCGCCTGGGCCGGCCATGGGCGACCGTTTGGAACTTCATCGGTGGCGACCACGTGGTCGGCGACGTAACCGTTGGTGGCCGCCAACTCGACCACTTTGTCCATGACCTGCTTCGGGTAACCGGAGCAGGAACCGATCTTGATGCCTTGTTGGCGCAGGTTGGCGATGGTATCCAGTGCGCCCGGGATCAGCGCCGAATGCTCGGCGATTTTCTCGATCTGCAGGGGCATGAAGCGTTTGTAGATGGCGGTGACGTCGTCGTCGGTGGGGGTGCGTCCGAACACCGCGCGATAACGCTCGGCGACTTGTGGC
Organism: Pseudomonas sp. TMW22090; assembly: GCF_022496665.1. Classification (NCBI taxonomy): domain Bacteria; kingdom Pseudomonadati; phylum Pseudomonadota; class Gammaproteobacteria; order Pseudomonadales; family Pseudomonadaceae; genus Pseudomonas; species Pseudomonas sp. TMW22090. Next base: position 395,736 of record NZ_SCFH01000004.1, on the reverse strand, counting down.
TGATCGCACAGGGTGCGGATGTGATCCCACTTGCCCATGCCCATCGGCCCGCGAGCTTCTTCGATGGACACCTGGACGTCGAACTCGGCGAAGGCTTCGACAAAGATCTGGGTCGGCGCGAAAGAGCCGAAGTCGACGACGGTACCGGCCCAGTCGAGGATGGCGGCCTGGAGTTTGGTTGGGTTGTTGTAGTTCATGGTGACGAATTCCTGTGTGGGCACAATGTTCAAAGGGTTGACTTATGTAGGGGTGAGCCTGCTCGCGAAAGCGGTCTTCATTCAGGTGTGTTGACTGAGCGGGCGTCATCGCGAGCAGGGGCACTAGATTTCGAGCACTTCCATCTCCCGCAGCACTTCAGCCACCGCCGCCACAGCCGCGTGCATCTCAGCCTCGTTGACGTGGCCGATGCAGCCGACGCGGAAGGTTTCGACCTGGGTCAGTTTGCCGGGGTAGAGAATGAAACCCTTGGCCTTGACCCGTTCGTAGAACTCCTTGAACTGATAGCGCGGGTCCTTGGGCGCATGGAAAGTGACGATGATCGGCGCCTGGATCGCAGCGGGCAAAAAGCTGCGCACGCCCAGTTTGGCCATTTCGTCGAGCAATACCTGGCAGTTGTTGGCGTAGCGCTGGTGCCGGGCCGGCAAGCCGCCTTCTTCGTTGTATTGCAGCAGGGCTTCATGCAGCGCCGCGACCACGTGGGTCGGCGGGGTGAAGCGCCATTGGCCGGTCTTGGCCATGTAGGTGTGCTGGTCGAACAGGTCCATGGCCAGCGAATGGGAGTTGCCGGCGGCATTGGCCAGGGCTTCCTTGCGGGCGAAAACAAAACCCATGCCCGGTGCGCCTTCGAGGCATTTGCCCGAGGCGGCGATCAGCGCATCGAACGGGACCTGCTGTGCGTCGATCGGCAAGGCTGCGAAGGAACTCATGGCGTCGATGATCAGGCGTTTTCCCTGTTGCGCGATGACCTGGGCGATTTCCGGCAGCGGGTTGAGGATGCCGGTGCTGGTTTCGCAGTGAATCAACGCGACGTGGGTAATGCTGGCGTCCGCCCGTAACAGACGGTCGACATCGGCCGCCGTGGTGGGCTCGTCTTCGGCGGTCTCGAAAGTGCTGAAAGAGCGACCGAGGACCTCGCAGATTTTAGCCAGCCGTTTGCCATAGGCGCCGTTGATCAGCACCAGCACCTTGCCGTCACGGGGCACCAAAGTGCCGATGGCCGCTTCTACCGCAAAGGTGCCGCTGCCTTGCAGTGGCACGCAGTGGTGGCTGTCGCCGCCGTTAATGATTACCAGCAATTGCTCGCAGACGCTGGCGGTCAGGTGGTTGAAGCGGTCATCCCATGAACCCCAGTCGACCATCATCGCCTGACGGGTGCGCGCCGAAGTGGTCAACGGGCCGGGGGTGAGCAGGATGGGTTCGGCAGTACTCATTCTCGTGTCCTCGCAATCGATGGCATGAAGCTACGGGACTTAAATTGCAATTTGCCGTGCTATCAATCAAATTGTTTGTTGTTATGCCAGCCATCAGTGAGGGTTATTCATGAATCTGTTCCAGCTGCGCGCCTTCGATGCGGTGGCGCGCGAAGGCAGCTTCACAAGGGCCGCCGCACGGCTGTTCATCAGCCAGCCGGCAGTCACCGGGCACATCAAGGCTTTGGAAGAGCATTACCAGATCACCTTGTTGCGCCGTACTGCGCGACGGGTAGAACTGACGGAGGAAGGCACCAAACTGGCGGCGATCACCCGGGCGATGTTTGGCCTGGCCGAGGAAGCGCAGGTGATGCTGGAGGCTAACCGGCAGTTGCTCACCGGGCGCCTGGAGGTGGCGGCGGACGGGCCGCACCTGGTCATGCCGATGCTTGCCAGTTTGCGCGCCCGTTACCCCGGCATCACGGTGAACCTGCGCCTGGGTAACGCCCAGGAGACCTTGGCTGCGTTGTTGTCCGAGCATGCGGACATTGCCGTACTCACTGAGGTCGAGCCACGTAAAGGCCTGCATTTGCAAGCGTTGAGCGAATCACGGCTGTGCGCGTTGGTGCCGCACAATCATCCCTGGGCGCAACGTTTGAAGGTGTCGCTCAAGGAGCTGGACGAGGTGATCATGGTGTTGCGCGAGCCGGGTTCGATCACCCGTCGAACCTTTGATGATGCCTGTCTCCAGTCCAGTGTCAGTCCGCGGGTATTACTGGAGCTGGACAGCCGCGAGGCAGTGACCGAAGCCGTGGCGGCTGAGCTGGGCGTTGGTGTGGTGTCGTCGGTGGAAGTCAGCCATGACCCGCGGGTGACTGCGCTGCCGATCATGGGCGAGGGGTTGGTGAATCGGCACATGATGGGATGCATGGAGCGGCGGCGGGATTTGCGCTTGATCCAGGCATTCTTTGAATTGGCGTCGGGCCGCTAGACCGCAGCGCGGCTATCACGGGCCAGCCTTGCTCCCACTGCCGGTTAGCGCATTTCCTTGTCGGAGCCAATCATCATTGGAAAAGCCTGACCCTCATGGTGATCAAACCGGTGGAATTTTTGGTCGATTGCCGACTTTAGGCCGTATAAACTTGCGCAAAGCGTCGGCCAATAGATGTTTCGGCGCCACAGACAAGAGAGTGATTAATGGGCGCACAGTGGAAGGTTAAACACAAAGAAGCGGCATCCAATGCCAAGGGCAAGATCTTCGGCAAACTGGTGAAGGAAATCACCATTGCCGCGCGCAATGGTGCCGATGTCGCGACCAACGCGCATTTGCGCCTGGTGGTGGAGCAGGCGAAGAAGGCGTCCATGCCTCGCGAAACCCTGGAGCGTGCGATCAAGAAAGGTTCGGGCCAGCTCGGCGAAACCGTGCAGTACCATCGTGTGACGTACGAAGGCTTTGCCCCCCATCAGGTGCCGCTGATCGTTGAGTGCGTGACCGACAACATCAACCGTACCGTTGCCGAGATTCGTGTTGCGTTTCGCAAGGGCCAGTTGGGCGCTTCGGGTTCGGTCTCCTGGGATTTCAACCATGTCGGCATGATCGAGGCGTCCCCGGACAGCCCGGATGCTGATCCGGAAATGGCCGCAATCGAAGCCGGTGCACAGGATTTCGAGCCGGGTGAAGAAGAGGGCACGACCCTGTTCCTGACCGAGCCTGCGGACCTCGATGCGGTCCAGAAAGCCTTGCCTGAGCAAGGTTTTACCGTGCTGTCGGCGAAGCTGGGCTACCAGCCGAAGAACCCGGTGAGTGGTTTGAGCGACGAACAGATGGCTGAAGTCGAGGCGTTCCTTGAAGGCCTGGACAACCATGATGATGTGCAGGACATGTTTGTCGGCTTGGCGGGTTAATCGGTTTCTTTCGTAATACCGCTATCGCGGGCAGGCTTGCTCCCCCGGGTTGTGGGAGCAAGTTTGGTTCTGCAGGCTCTGTGCCGGTCACAGATCCTGCAGCGCCCGTACCACCTCGCCAAACCCGGGCCGCTCCAGCACCTGCGCCTGACAGCAACGCTGTTGCAATTGCTCCAGTCGTTCACGGCCCTGCGCGGTCATGTCCGAATCGATCCGCTCCAGCAATTCCCCCAGCAGTACCCCAAAGGCACGTACTTCAAGTCGCTGCAAGGCACGGCTTTGGACACTGTCTGACTTCGCGTGGAAAGACGCCGCGCCAAAGTCTCCCAGCAGGCAATCACCGCGCTCGTTAAAAAGAATATTGTGGCCGTAGAGGTCGCCGTGGGTGATGCCCTGGCGGTGCAGATGTTCGGCCACCGAAGCGATGGCGCCAGCGATGCGCAAGGCCACACTGGCGCTGAAGCGGGTGTGATCGGCGTAGACGTCGCGGCTGCAGGAATCCAGGCTCGGCAGACCCGCCAGGTTGCGGAAGCTCGGCTCTATCAGCTCCATGACCAGTCCGGCCTGAGCCTGTGGATGGTCGACGATTCGTCCCTCGACCCTGATGAGGTTGGGGTGCTCGCCTGCAGTGATGCACGCGTTCATTTCATGCAAGGGCGAACCATCGCTGGTCATTTCACCTTTGTAGAGTTTGACCGCCACTGGCAGCTCCCCAGCGCCTGGTCGGGTCCAGGTCGCTCGATGGATCACCCCGGAAGCACCTTCGCCCAGTTGCTGCTCAAGGCGCAATGCCGGCCAGGGGATGACGGCAGTCGATTCAAGCAGCGCAGCATCGGCCTCGGTTTCCAGCGGATTACCGGCGTACGCCAGCCAGGTCAGGCTTGGCAGGGTGAGCAGCCATTCGGGGAGTTCGGTTAGCTGGTTGGCGGCGACCCGGATCAGTTCCAGTCGATGACAGTGTTGCAGGCTGTCAGGCAAGCGCTTGAGCTGATTACCGGCGAGCATGAGTTTTTGCAGGTGCGGGCGCGCGCCCAGTTCGCTGGGCAGTTCGCTGATGCAGTTGTCAGTCAGGATCAGCCAGCGCAGCAATGGCGGGAGTGCGCTGCCCGGGACCTGCGTAATGCGGTTGGCCTTGAAACCGACCATGGTCAATGAACTGCACTGGCCCAGGCATGCGGGCAGTTCGGTGAACAGGTTGTCCGAGCAGAACAACACCCGCAGGCGGGTCAGTCGATGCAGGTCGTCTGGTAGTTGGCTGAGCGCGTTGCCACTGAGGTTGAGCATTTCAAGGGAGTCCGCCAGGTCGAATATTTCCCGGGGGAAGTCACTCAGGCCGCAGGCGAGATCAAGGCGGGTGCTGCCCGCCAGTTGGCCGGCGCGCAGTTGGTCAAGGGTGTCCATGAAATCGATTCGCTATTCATTTGGAGAGGGGCGCCCGCATGATAGCGAGACATGTGGTGACTGTACCAATCGCGAGCAGGCTCGCTCCCACAATGATTTCCGAGCACCTGTGGGAGCGAGCCTGCTCGCGATTGGCATTCAAGGCGAAGAATGATCAATTCAACTCATTGATTTCCATCAACTGCCCCAGCCGACTGCGGGTTCGCGCCAGGTCGATTGCATCACCACCCAGGCTCGCACTCAGCGAATGCTGGCTGACCAACGTCAGGTGTTTGTCCTGATCGTAAAGCACGTCGACCAGGTTGATGAACCGCTGCTGCGCGGCGATGGTGGTGTCGGCGAGCAGAGGCAGGTCGACGATGATCCAGTGGTCGAACTGTCGGCACAGTTCCAGGTAGTCCATGACGGCCGTGGGGTGTTCACACAGGTCGGCGAAAGTGAATCCGATCGTGCGCCGATCGCTGAAGCGGGCCTGCACTTGACGGGTGCCGACAGACAGTTGCAGGGGCGCAGCATCAGCCTCGGGGAAATTCAACCGGCGTCTGATCTGCAGTGTGTCCGACCAGAGGTAATGTCCATGGGTGAAGACTTGCTGGGCGTGGTGCCGCGCCTGACTGCGGTAGTCGTGGGGCCCGCCGACTTCCATGACCTGCATTTTCGAGTTGATCAGGTCGATGACCGGTTTGAAACGTGCGTGGTACAGCGGGTTTGGCAGCAAGCCTTCCGGCGGATAGTTTGAGGTGACCAGCAGCAGGATGCTTCGGCGAAACAGCGCCTGGAACAAGCGGGTGATGAGCATCGCGTCGCCGATATCGTGGACGTGAAACTCGTCAAAACACAACACCCTACAACCGTCCAGCAGGTGGTCAAGGCTGAGCTCCATGGCATCGCTCTGCTCGCGATGAGTGAACATTTCCTGATGCAGTTGGGCAAAAAACTGATGGAAGTGCAGCCGCTTTTTTTCGGCGATCGGGATGGCCTGGAAAAACCCGTCCAGCAACCAGCTCTTGCCTCGCCCCACGGCGCCGTGCAGATACAGCCCGGGAAGTTTTTGCTGCGCTGAGCCTGCCAGCAAGGGGGCGTAGTGCGCCATGCAATCGATCACGCGCTGCTGACTGTGGCTGAGGGTATAGCCTTGGGCATGCGCCTTGTGGCGAAAGTAGTCGTGGATCACCCTTGCGCTGGCCACCGGGGTAGTCGATGCCTTGGCAAACAGGCGACGCAGGGCCGGCCAACGTGGTGTGAGTCGCAAACGCTTGGGTGGTCGAACAGCCACTGGAATGTCACCCCGTGATTTTTTCGCCGGCGCCCCGCGCGGCGGCGGCACAGTTTAACCAAATGGGTAGTTTTGCTTCCAGCGCTGTGGGTCAAAACGTTTTCGTTTGCCTGAGCAACTGCGCCGCCGGCGTATCGCTGGGGCTGACCATTGCATAGTTATACCCAGCGCCTGACCAGTACTCGGCCTGCAGCTCACCATCGCGGCGACTGCCTCGGGGTAGCAGGAAGTTCTTCGGCCCTGGCGGGCGCACGTAGAAGCTGATCTTCTGTCCGTTCCGGTTCTCGTAGACCACCATCGCCGCCGGCCCTTGCTCGGTGCTGAGCAGGCGCCCGCTGACCGGTTTGAAGCCGGCGTGAGCGAGGTCGGGAAGACGGTTGGCCTGGGTGAAATAACGGTCCAGCCAGGCCTGCATGTCGCCCTGTTCGCCGACTTTGAAGTCCGCCGGCAACAGGCCTTGCTGTGCGATCAGGCGATACGCCTGCATGGCATCGGCCATTGGTGCCGCAGCGCTGAGCAGGGTCATTTCCCGGGCCTGCCAGCCGCTGAAACCGCCAACACCGACGGCCAGCAGCAGTACGGCGGCGCTGGCCAGGTGACGGCGGGATTGGCGCTTGAGCCCTTGGCGAATGAACGCCGGCTGCAGCTGCGGATTGGCCGGTTGCTGCAGCGCGCCGCTCAGGTCAGCTCGCAACTGTTGGGCATCCTGCTGCCAGGCGCGCACGGTGGCGGCCACGGGCGGATTGTTTGTCAGATAAGTTTCAACCAGAAGTCGGTCCGCCGCGCTGAGCTGGCAGTCGATGTAGGCGTGCAGATCACGCTCGTCAGGGGGCATGCTGATCATTTGAGTCTCCGCAGGGCAGGGCGGGTGATTTCACCTTCGCTGAGCTGGCGCAACGCCTGGCGGGCGCGAGACAGGCGGGACATCACGGTGCCAATCGGCACTTCGAGAATCTCGGCCACCGCTTTGTAGCTCAAGCCTTCGACTGATACCCACAGCAACAGTGCGCGTTGCTCGGTGGTGAGCTGGTCGAAGGCCTTGAGCGTCGATTGCGCGATCACCGTGCGCTCTGCAGACGGCTCGGCTTCTTCACGGCCGGTAAAAAATTCGAGCATTCGCGCATAACGCCGGGAGCGCCGGTGGGCGTCGAGGAACTGTCGATAGAGAATCGAGAACAACCAGGCGCGCAAGTCTCCCTCCGGGCGTTTGTCGCTCCAGCGTGAGAGTGCGCGCTCCAGGCAGGTCTGCACCAGATCATCGGCGCTGCTGGGATTACGCGTCAGGGACAGCGCAAATCGCCTCAACCTGGGAATGATTTCACTCAGTTGTTCGTCGATATCGTTCATGAAGTTCTGACTAGTCACTACGCTGTGGACCAGGAAGACGCTCGGCGTTCGAGGTTATTCCACGCGCGAACAAATAAACACCCGGTGATGGAATAAACCGTCCGGGGGTTCGTCTGCTTGATTCTTCTCACTTGCGGCCACAGGCCCTGGAGTCTTTCATGGTAGATCGCGCATCACCGCCCATCCGGCCACCGCTGAGCGCCACCAGCCTGGTGTTGCGCCTTGGCGGTATCGCTTTGGTGGTCGCCGCTGTTGCCGGGGCCTTTGCCTACGTCAACGGCACATTTGACCCACAGCGGCTCACGCCGAAAAAACTGATCAACGTGCTGGAAACCAACAACGGCGTGCACCCGGGGTACCGGCGCAACCACTCCAAAGGTGTTTGCGTGATCGGGCATTTCGAGAGCAGCGGCGAGGCGCGCAGCTACTCCAGCGCCGAGGTATTCAATGAAGCACGCACACCGGTGGTCGGGCGGTTCGCGCTGCCGGCTGGCAATCCCTACGCACCGGACAGCAGCGTGCCGATCCGCAGCATGGCGCTGCGCTTTACCCAGGCCAATGGTCAACAATGGCGCACCGGGATGAACAGCATGCCGGTGTTCCCGGTAGGCACCCCCGAAGCCTTCTATCAATTGCAGCAGGCCCAGTCACCCGTACCCGCCACTGGGAAACCCGACCCTGCGGCGGTACCAGCATTCTTCGGCGCGCATCCGGAAGCTGCGCCGTTTCTGGCGTGGATCAAAACCGCCAAGCCGTCGGCCAGCTACGTGACTGAAACCTACAACAGCGTGAACGCGTTTTACCTGGTCAACGCCGCCGGTCAGCGCCAGGCGGTGCGCTGGAGCATGGTGCCGGTTGCCCAGGACTCACCCGGTGCGACGGCGCCGCAAGGCACCGATTTTCTCGAGCAGGACCTGGCCCAGCGAATGGGCGCCGGGCCGTTGCGCTGGCAGCTGAACATCACCCTGGCCAACCCCGGTGATCCGGTAGACGATGCCAGCAAGGCCTGGCCCGAAGGGCGCAAGGTGGTAAATGCCGGGACTCTGGTGCTCGAAAACGTCCAGCCGCAACTCAGTGGCGAGTGCCGGGACATCAACTATGACCCGCTGGTACTACCTGCCGGCATCGAGGGCTCGGGCGATCCACTGCTCGCCGCTCGTTCAGCCGGTTATGCCAGTTCCTACTTGCGTCGTACCAGTGAAGTCAGCCAGTTGCCCGCCGCCAAACAGGAGGCTCGCCAATGAGCACTCAACCGAACCACTTCGCGCCATTGGCGCGGTTGCTGCACTGGCTGATGGCACTGATGGTTATTGCCATGCTGTTTATCGGGGCAGGCATGGTTGCCTCGGTGTCCGAGCGTCATGAGTGGCTGATCCACCTGCACAAACCCTTGGGCATCGCCATTCTGGTGTTGGTGATCGTGCGCATCGTCGTGCGTTTTTCCACTCGACAGCCGCCACTGCCTGCCGATTTGCCGGGATGGCAAGTGCTCGCGGCCAAAGGCTCGCACCTGCTGCTATACGCACTGATGCTGGTACTGCCTCTACTGGGGTGGGCAATGATTTCGGCGGCGGGCGATCCGGTAATGCTCAGCAGTTCGTTGCAGCTGCCTTCGATTGTGCCGGCCAACGCGCAGGTATTCGCCTTTCTGCGCAAGGCCCACGGTTACCTGGCCTACCTGCTGTTCCTGACCGTGTTGCTGCACCTGGCGGCGGCGCTGTTCCATGGCTGGGTGCGCCGTGACGAGGTGCTCGACAGCATGCTGCGTGGCAAGGACCGCGCCTGACTTCGATGGCCGCAGCTGCAGCTGCGGCCACAGCCAATCAGCGCAACACGTCAACTATCTCGGCAACAGTCGTCAGCACGTCCTTGCCCAACTGTTTGGAGCGCTTGCCCGACCAGCCCGTCAGCGGGTTCGGCGCATCGTCGTTGTCCTTGAAGGGCATTTCCAGGGTCAGCGACAGGCAGTCGAATTTCTCGCCGACGCTGTTGCACGCCAGGGTCATGTTGGCTTTGCCCGGCTCATCGCGGGTGTAGCCGTGCTTGGTCTGGAAGTCCTTGGTAAGGTGCTTCAAATGACTGCGAAATTGCTCTTCGAGTTTGGCGAGCCGCGGGGTGTAACCAGGGTTGCCCTCGCAGCCGGCGGTGAACACGTAGGGAATCTCTTCGTCGCCATGAATGTCGAGGAACAGGTCAACGCCGTAGCGTTCCATCTGTTGTTGCACGAACAGCACTTCAGGGCTGATGTCCTGGCTGGCGCTCTGCCAGGCGCGGTTCAGGTCCTGGCCCATGGCATTGGTGCGCAGGTGACCATGGAAGGCGCCGTCCGGATTCATGTTCGGCACCAGGTACAGATCGGCACTGGCCAGTAGTTTGTTCAGGACCGGGTCGTCGTGTTTTTCCAGGCGCTCAATCACACCTTCCATAAACCATTCGGCCATGTGTTCGCCCGGGTGCTGCTGGGCAATCATCCACACCTTGCGTCGACCCTCGGCTCCGGTGCCTTTGCGCAGAAGCTGGATGTCCCGGCCTTCGACGCTTTTACCGGTAGCCAGCAGCTCGGTGCCGGCCTTGGTCAGCGCCTGCTCGATCAGCCAGTCGTGCCGCCCGCGACTGTAGGGTTCGAAGTAGGCGAACCAGGCATGGGTAGCAGTGGCTTCCAGGCTGAAGCGCAGGCAGTCGCCTTCGAAGATGGTGGGTACCCGGAACCAATTCACGTGGTCATACGAGGCAACGGCCTGGTAACCGTCCCAGGCTTTGTTATAGGAGGACTTGCTGGCGTTACTCAGGCGAAACCAGTGCTCCTGGCCCACGTGCAGGCCGCTGGCCTTGAAGTGGAACCACTGGAAGTGCGGGCTGCGGGTATCGGGTCGAATGGCCAGCAACGCTTGCAGCGGATTGCTGATATCGATCACTTCAATATTGCCGCTGTCGAAATTTGCGCTGATGTCGAAAGAGGATTTAGCCACGGTCATAGTCGATTCCTGAATATGATTTTTATGGCTGTTACTTTACACGCAGGGAAGGGAAAAATCGGGGAAATTGCCAGGAATTTGGGGGGCGTCCTCCTTGACGCCGACGCAGCTTAGAGACTGTGCGATTGATTCTCAAGTGCTATTTATCAATAGTTTGGCCCAATGTTACCGGGCCTCTCTTGCCAAGGAACATTCTTTTGATATCATCCGCGCCATCGAATGTGCAGTGCCTGAAGACTTCATTAGCCTGAAGCCAAAGCCAGACTAACTGGCAAAAAAAGACCCGGCAAAAAGCCGGGTCAAAAACCGTGATTAGCCTGATGAGGAGATAGTCCAGGAGACCGACCTAAGGTCTCTTGGTCCATCGACTGATCTCGCGACCAGCTGATGCAATAATAATCATTCTCGTTTGCAAGTCAAACGCTTTTCGCTGTTCGCCAGGGAAATTCTTTCCTGGTGCCTTTGGTTTCAACCCTTCTTACCTTCGTCAAGCGACTGATTCACCAAGGCCCTGGCCATATCGATCAGGTGCACCGTCGACAGCGTCAGGTCCCGGCTGGCGCCTTGAAGGTTACTGGCCGACTCATAGGCAATGGAGGCCGCGCACCGCATCAGGTCAGAGGCATGTACAAGTGCCTCCTCGCTGCTGACGTTCTTGTTTACAGCAAAAAAGCGCGGTTGTTCGGGCTCTGCTGACACGGCTGGTTTCAAGTAGTGATCGAGCGCGCGCTGTGCGGCAGCGAAGCCCTGTGGCGAGTTGAGGGTGGTATTCATTGGCTCGTTGGGCAGCTCAGTGCTGGTGATTGCCATTGTGACGTAAACTCCTTTTTTATGGTCAAATCCGTGAGAGCAGATTAGTACAAAACGTATTTGTTTCGACCAGTGAAATAATACAGATTGTGTTTTGAGCGCAGGCAGGAGCCCGCGTATCGTGCCCGACATGGATAAATGGATTGAACTGGTCAAGGCCAAGATGAGTGAGCTCAGTATCACTCAGGAGATACTCGCAGACCGTCTTGGGATGTCGCAGGGTGGTGTTGGACACTGGCTGAATAAACGACGTCAGCCCGCTGTCGACGACATGAACCGTGTACTGCAAGCCTTGGGCCTGGATTTCCTCGAAGTGGCAATGGTGCTCCGGGAGGTCGAGGCTTGCGAGGAAGATAATCCTCCCCTGGCGCAGCGCTATAGCCCTTCATTTCGCTACCCGATCACTGACTGGCAAGACGCACAGCTGCTGCGCGATGGGGAGTTGCCTGTGTACGGTGCGACGCAGTTCGAGCTGTCCGACTACCACGCTCGCGGCGGCGCGTTCTGGCTCAAGGTAGAGGGTGATGCGATGAACGCGCCCAGTGGGCCGAGCATTGCCCACAACATGCTGATCCTGGTCGATCCGGAGGTTGAGGTGCTGCCCGGCAAGCTGGTGATTGCCCAATGGCCCGGCAGCGCCGCAGCCACTTTCCGCCAATTGATCGAGGAGGGCGGCCAACTTTACCTGGTGCCGCTCAACCCGACTTATCCGAAAGCTTTGTACACTGCCGACTGCCGAATCATCGGCGTGGTCGTACAGGCCACCGCCAAGTTCTGATCAGATCGACCCTGCCAGTGGGTAGGGCCGTTCCTTGTTTCAAGCCTCTTGCAGCTCGACCAGCGCGCTGCCTTCACTGACCATTTCGCCTTCCTGGCAGTACAGCGCCTTGATCACTCCAGCGTGCGGCGCACGAATGCTGTGTTCCATTTTCATGGCTTCCAGCACCACCAGTTGCGCGCCGGCTTCAATCGATTGCCCGACCTCTACCAGGACCCGCACGATACTGCCGTTCATGGGTGCGGTCAGGCCGCCCTGATGACTATGACTGGCTTCCACGGCACTGATCGGGTCGTAGGATTCGATGCGGCGAAGCTCCCCATCCCATTGCAGATAGACCACGCCGTCGCGGCGAATGACCCGGTGCTGCCGGCGCAGGCCTTCTTCCTTGATCAGCAGTTGCTCGTCCTTGAGCTGTGCTGTGCTGGCATCGACTGCGCCCAGCGTAAGAGCACGGTCCTGGCCTTCGCAGCTCAGGTGCAGGCTGATCTGCGTTGGCAGTCCGGTACGAAAACCGTTGCCGCTCGCCCAAGGGGACGCCAGGTCGTCAGTGCGCGGCGCGGTGGTTTGACTTTGGGCAAATGCCTGGCCAGCGGCTTGCCAGAAATCCTCACCCAGCGCTGCCGGTTTTGGCAGCAACTGCTCCTGGTATCGCGGGATGAACCCGGTATCCAGTTCTGCGGCGGCAAAAGCTGGATGGCCGATGATCCGGCGCAGGAAGTTGATGTTGGTCCTGAGCCCGCCAATCGCGAATTCGTCGAGCATGCCCAGCAGGCGTAGCCGCGCCTGTTCGCGGTCTTCGCCCCAGGCAATCAGCTTGCCCAGCATCGGGTCGTAGAACGGCGAGATCTCATCACCTTCTTCCACGCCGCTGTCGACTCGACGTCCGTCGCCGGGCGCCGACTCGCGATACAACTCCAGACGTCCGGTCGCTGGCAGGAAGTCATTACCCGGGTCTTCGGCGTACAACCTGACTTCAATGGCGTGTCCGATCAGGGGCACCTGCTCCTGGGTCATCGGCAGGGTTTCACCCCGGGCCACGCGGATTTGCCAGGCGACCAGGTCGAGCCCGGTAATGGCTTCGGTCACCGGGTGCTCGACCTGCAGACGGGTATTCATCTCCATGAAGAAGAACTCGCCTCGCGAGTCCAGCAGGAACTCCACTGTACCGGCCCCGACGTAGCCAATGGCCTGTGCCGAGCGTACGGCGGCTTCGCCCATGGCGCGGCGCAATTGCGCGCTCAGGCCTGGAGCAGGGGCTTCTTCGACAACCTTCTGGTGGCGACGCTGGATCGAGCAGTCGCGCTCATTGAGGTACAGGCAATTGCCCTGCTGATCGGCAAAGACCTGGATCTCCACGTGCCGCGGTTTGAGCAGGTATTTTTCTACCAGCATGCGTGAGTCGCCAAATGACGATTGGGCTTCACGCTGCGCCGAGGCCAGGGCTTCGGCCAGTTGGCTGACATCTTCGACCACTTTCATGCCTTTACCGCCGCCGCCTGCCGTGGCTTTGAGCAGCACCGGATAACCGATGCGTTCACAGGCTGTGCGGAAGGTTTCCAGGTCCTGGGCCTCGCCGTGATAACCAGGCACCAGTGGCACGCCGGCGGTTTCCATCAGCGCCTTGGCGGCGGACTTGCTGCCCATCGCATCGATCGCCGAGGCGGGAGGGCCGAGGAAGATCAAGCCGGCATTCTCGATGGCCCGGGCAAATCCGGCGTTCTCCGACAGGAAACCATACCCCGGATGAATCGCCTGGGCACCACTGGCCAGTGCAGCAGCAATCAGTTTGTCGATCTGCAGGTAGCTGTCGGCGGCTTTGCTGCCACCCAGGTCCACCCGGATATCTGCCTCGCGGCTGTGCCGGGCCTCACGATCAGTAGCGCTGTGCACGGCCACGGTGGTCAGGCCCAGGGCCTTGGCGGTGCGCATCACCCGGCAGGCGATTTCGCCGCGGTTGGCCACCAGTAAAGTGGTAATGACGGGCGTGCTCATCAACGCGGCTCCTTCGTGTTTGGGGTAGCGATCCAGTTCGCCGGGCGTTTTTGCAGGAAGGCACGCAAGCCTTCCTGGCCTTCAGGGCTGACGCGGATCCGCGCAATGGCATTCTCGGTGTAGCGCCGCAGCGCCGGTGTCAGCGCGCCGTTCCCCACCTCGCGCAGTAGCTCCTTGCTGGCGCGCATGGCGGCGGGGCTGTTGAGCAGCAAGTTGTCGATCCACTGCTCGACCTTCGATTCCAGCTCTGCCAGGGGGTAGCTTTCTGACAGCAAACCGATCTCCCGTGCCTGCTGGCCGCTGAAGCGCTCGGCTGTCAGGGCGTAGCGACGCGCTGCGCGTTCGCCGATGGCCTGCACCACGAACGGACTGATTACGGCAGGCGCCAGGCCGATGCGGACCTCCGACAGGCAAAATTGCGCGTCATCGGCACCGATGGCCATATCACAGCAGCTGATCAAACCCAGTGCTCCCCCAAACGCCGCCCCTTGCACCACGGCCAGGGTGGGGATTTTCAGTTTGGCGAGGTTGTACATCAACTCGGCCAACTCGCGGGCATCGTCGAGATTGGTGTGGTAATCCAGTTCGGCGGACTGCTGCATCCAGGCCAGGTCGGCGCCGGCGCTGAAATGCTTGCCGCGGCCGCGCAACAGCAGGAACCTGAGGCTGGTATCGGCCGAGACCTTATCCAGGGCGATGATCAACTCGCGGATCATCTGCGCGTTAAAGGCGTTGTTCTTGTCTTCGCGAGCGAGCCACAAGGTCGCGAAACCCCGGGGGTCGGTGTGCAATTGGAGGGTGTTGAAGTCGCTCATTTTGTCTGTCTCCACAACTCATGTGTGAGCGGGCTGCTGGCGAAGAACGCTAATGCGGTACATGGAAGACCGCGGTGAATCCTTCGCCAGCAAGCCCGCTCACACAGAAAATCACATCCGGAATACGCCGAAACGGCTCTGTTCTACTGGCGCGTTCAGCGCGGCCGACAAGGCCAGGGCCAACACATCGCGGGTCTGCGCGGGGTCGATGACGCCGTCATCCCACAGCCGGGCGCTGGAGTAGTAGGGATGTCCCTGCTGTTCGTACTGATCGAGGATAGGTTGCTTGATCTCGGCTTCCTGCTCGGCGCTGAAGGCCTGGCCACCTCGCTCGGCCTGCTCGCGCTTGACTTGCACCAGCACGCCGGCAGCCTGCTCGGCACCCATCACGCCAATCCGCGCATTTGGCCACATCCACAGGAAGCGTGGGTCGTATGCGCGTCCGCACATGCCGTAGTTGCCGGCGCCGAAGCTGCCGCCAATGATCACGGTGAACTTTGGCACCTTGGCGCACGCTACGGCGGTGACCAGTTTGGCACCGTGCTTGGCGATGCCGCCGGCTTCGTATTTCTGGCCCACCATGAAGCCGGTGATGTTCTGCAGGAATAGCAATGGAATGCCGCGTTGACAGGCCAGTTCGATGAAGTGCGCGCCTTTTTGCGCGGCTTCGGCGAACAGAATGCCGTTGTTGGCGAGAATCGCGATCGGATAACCGTGCAGGTAGGCAAAACCGCACACCAGTGTCGTGCCGAACAACGCCTTGAACTCGTCGAACACCGAGCCGTCCACCAGCCGTGCGATGACTTCACGCACATCAAAAGGTTGCTTGGCGTCAGCCGATACCACGCCGTAAAGCTCGTCGCTGGCATACAGCGGGGCGATCGGGGTGCGTTGCTGCACTTCGCCGAGCTTGCGCCAGTTAAGGTTGGCAATGCTGCGCCGGGCAATGGCCAAGGCGTGCTCGTCGCTCTCGGCGTAATGATCGGCGACACCGGAAACCTTGCAGTGCACATCGGCGCCACCAAGGTCTTCGGCGCTGACCACTTCACCCGTCGCGGCTTTCACCAAAGGCGGGCCGGCAAGGAAGATGGTCGCCTGGTTGCGCACCATGATCGCCTCGTCGGCCATGGCCGGAACATAGGCACCGCCAGCGGTGCAGGAGCCCATGACCACGGCGATCTGCGGAATGCCCATGGCACTCATGTTGGCCTGGTTGAAGAAGATTCGACCAAAGTGCTCGCGGTCCGGGAACACTTCATCCTGGCGCGGCAAGTTCGCGCCACCGGAGTCCACCAGGTAAATGCAGGGCAGGCGATTTTGCTGGGCGATGGTCTGGGCGCGCAGGTGTTTTTTCACGGTCAGTGGATAGTACGAGCCACCTTTTACCGTGGCATCGTTGGCGACGATCATACATTCGACGCCTTCCACGCGGCCAATTCCGGCGATCACGCCAGCCGCCGGAACATCCTCACCGTACACCTCGTAGGCTGCCAGCTGGCTGATTTCCAGGAAGGGCGAGCCGGGATCGAGCAGCCGGTTGATGCGCTCACGAGGCAGTAACTTGCCCCTTGATGTGTGGCGCTCTTGCGCTTTGGGGCCGCCACCTTGCTGCACCTGGGCGAGCAGGGTATGCAGGGCGTCGACCTGTTTGCGCATCGCCGCGCTGTTGGCCGCGAACTCCGCCGAGCGGGGGTTGAGCAGGGTATGCAGGATAGCCATGGACAACTCCGGTTATCGGGTTTCGTTAAACAGTTCACGACCGATGAGCATGCGACGAATCTCGCTGGTACCCGCGCCGATTTCGTAGAGCTTGGCGTCGCGCAACAGACGGCCCGCGGGGAATTCATTGATGTAGCCGTTGCCACCAAGAATCTGAATCGCGTCGAGGGCCATTTGCGTGGCACGTTCGGCGCTGTACAGGATGACGCCGGCAGCGTCCTTGCGCGTGGTCTCGCCGCGCTCGCAGGCCCGGGCCACTGCATACAGATAAGCTCGGCTGGCGTTGAGTTGGGTGTACATGTCGGCGACCTTGCCCTGGATCAGCTGGAATTCGCCGATGCTCTGGCCAAATTGCTTGCGGTCATGGATGTAGGGAACGATCAGGTCCATGCAGGCCTGCATGATGCCGGTCGGGCCGCCGGACAGTACTACGCGCTCGTAGTCGAGACCGCTCATCAGTACTTTCACGCCGCCGTTGAGTACGCCCAGGATGTTTTCCTCCGGTACCTCGACGTCATCAAAGAACAGCTCGCAGGTGTTCGAGCCCCGCATGCCGAGCTTGTCGAACTTGTTGCTGCGGCTGAAGCCTTTCGAGTCGCGTTCGACGATGAAAGCCGTAATGCCGTGGGGGCCTTTTTCCAGGTCGGTCTTGGCGTAGATCACGTAGGTGTTGGCGTCAGGGCCGTTGGTAATCCAGGTCTTGCTGCCATTGAGCACGTAGCGATCACCACGTTTGTCGGCGCGCAGTTTCATCGATACCACGTCGGACCCGGCGTTCGGTTCGCTCATGGCGAGGGCGCCGATGTGCTCGCCGCTGATCAGCTTGGGCAGGTACCTGGTCTTCTGCTCATGATTGCCGTTGCGGTTGATCTGGTTGACGCAGAGGTTGGAGTGCGCGCCGTAGGACAGCGCAACTGAAGCCGAGCCGCGGCTGATTTCTTCCATGGCCACCACGTGCGCCAGGTAACCCAGGCCAGCGCCACCGTATTCTTCGCTAACAGTGATGCCCAAAAGGCCCATGTCGCCGAACTTGCGCCACAGGTCTGCTGGAAACAGGTTGTCGATGTCGATCTGGGCGGCGCGCGGGGCGATCTCGCTGGCAACAAAGGACTGAACCGAATCACGCAGCATGTCGATGGTTTCACCGAGGGCAAAGTTCAGGGATGGGTAGCTCATGGGGCACCTTTTGGCTTTTTTGTTGGGTGGGGAGGGCAGTGCTGCAGCTCTCACCTTTACGTTAACGTAAGCCTGTGACGAAGCGCTGTCAATCGCCCTTTACGTTAACGTCAACTTGAGCGACAGTAGGGCTGCGGTAACACCCACTAATAAAGACAATAGGGGTCGTCATGGATCAACCCAGTGCAAGCCCGCAGCGCAGCTATACCCGCGGTTCCCAGGACAAAGCCTTGCTGGCGATGACTGTCGGCCAGGCGTTCGATGACACGGTCGCCCGCTACCCGAACGGCGAGGCGCTGGTAGTGCGCCATCAACAGCTGCGCTACACCTGGCAGCAATTATCCGCGGCTGTCGAGGTGCATGCCCGGGCCCTTATGGCGCTGGGTTTGCAGGCTGGGGACCGGCTCGGTATCTGGGCGCCCAACTGCGCCCAGTGGTGCATCAGCCAGTTCGCCAGCGCGAAGATCGGCGTGATTCTGGTCAACATCAACCCGGCGTATCGCAGCTCCGAACTGGAATATGTGCTCAAGCAATCCGGTTGCCAGTGGCTGGTCTGTGCCGGTGCCTTCAAGACATCCAACTATCACGAAATGCTCCAGGGACTGCTGCCTGAACTGGTCGAGCAGTCCATTGGTAAATTGCACAGCGAACGCCTGCCGGATCTACGCGGGGTAATCAGCCTCGACGCGCAGCCGCCGTCAGGTTTCCTGCCTTGGTCGCAACTGGCTGATCTGGCGGCCAGCATACCGGCGCAACAATTGCTGCAACGCCAGGACAGCCTGAATTTCGATCAGGCCGTGAACATTCAGTACACCTCTGGCACCACCGGTTTCCCCAAGGGCGCGACCCTCAGTCATTACAACATTCTCAACAACGGTTACATGGTTGGCGAAAGCCTGGGGCTGACTGCCGATGATCGGCTGGTGATCCCGGTGCCTCTCTATCATTGTTTCGGCATGGTCATGGGCAATCTGGGGTGCATCACCCACGGCACCACCATGATCTACCCCAATGATGGATTCGACCCGCTGCTGACCCTGACCACCGTCGCCGAAGAAAAAGCCACCGCGCTTTACGGTGTGCCCACCATGTTCATCGCCCTGCTCGACCAGCCAGGGCGTCAGGAATTTGATTTGTCGAGCTTGCGCACCGGCATCATGGCTGGCGCAACCTGTCCCATCGAGGTGATGCGACGGGTGATCAGCGAGATGCACATGAGCGAGGTGCAGATTGCCTACGGCATGACGGAAACCAGCCCGGTTTCCTTGCAAACAGGGCCTTCGGACGAACTGGAACTGCGAGTGACCACTGTCGGTCGCACCCAGCCGCAACTGGAAAGCAAGATCATCGACGAGGCGGGCAATCTGGTGCCGCGCGGTACCATCGGCGAGCTCTGTACCCGCGGTTACAGCGTGATGCTTGGTTACTGGAACAACCCGCAAGGCACGGCGCAAGCCATCGACCAGGCAGGCTGGATGCACACCGGTGACCTGGCCAGCATGAATGATGACGGCTACGTGTGCATCGCCGGCCGGAACAAGGACATGATCATCCGTGGCGGCGAGAATATCTATCCGCGTGAGCTGGAGGAGTTTTTCTTCACTCATCCAGCCGTTGCCGACGTGCAGGTGATCGGGATTCCCTGTTCACGCTATGGCGAGGAAATCGTCGCCTGGATCAAGTTCCATCCCGGCTACAGCGCCACCGAACAGGAGCTGCAGCTCTGGTGCAAGGAGCGCATCGCCCACTTCAAGACGCCGCGTCACTTCAAGTTCGTAGAAGAGTTCCCAATGACGGTAACGGGCAAGATCCAGAAATTCCGCATGCGCGAGATCAGTATCGTGGAGCTCAAAGCGGTACTGTAGGAGCTGGCAGGTCGGCGATGGCGGTGTTCCATTCAATTTGAATGTCGACTGGCCCACCGCTTTCGCGAGCAAGGCCGCTCCCACAGGGTAATGCAGTGTCGGTGCTGGTGATGTCGAAAACCCGAATCCCAGACAGCACAAAGGGGAGCCGAAGCTCCCCTTTAATTTGTCGTTGCGCGTGCTCTTTTTTTATTATTGAGGGGCGGTCTGTTGTTGTTTTTGGTAACCGTGACCCTTTACCGCTGTTTTTGTCGATCCCCATCCGGGATCAAGAGCAAACGTATTTTTTTGAGCGCTGATCTGCTTTTTCGCCAAGCGATCCAACCAGTTCGGGAGCTACCTGAAGGTAGTTTTATTGTTCTCTGCCCGGTTGCGGGTTACTCCGAAAAGCACCCTGAAAAGCACACCTTCTCCAAAAAAATCTGTTAGCTGCGTCTCTGCCGTGTTGTTCTTGTTATGTCAGAGTCGTTACGTCTTATTTTTATTGGTTTGCTGCTTTTTATTCTTGTTATGCCATAGAGATAGCAGGAGCCGTGCCAACTTTTAAAAAAGCTTTAAAAACAGATACTTATGATTTAGCTTCTTTTTGGCAAAGGCTCTGACTCTCGTAATCTGTTTCCGTGTTACTCGATTGCGCCCACATTTCACGGCTGGCGGTAACACCCCGACACAACCGCTCGCTCACTGTGCACTGCGTGCCTTGGCCACCCGCGATCCGGTAGGGCGGCCCAACACTGTACAGATCTGCTGGCCTGCCAAAATCAAGGCGTCCAGGTCAATACCGGTGTGTATGCCCAGGCCGTTGAGCAGGTAGACCACATCCTCGGTGGCCACGTTACCGCTGGCGCCTTTGGCATAGGGGCAGCCGCCGAGGCCGGCGATGGAGCTGTCGAAGGTCGAGATGCCTTCCAGCAGGCTGGCGTAGATATTGGCCATGGCCTGCCCGTAGGTGTCGTGGAAATGCCCGGCGAGTTTGTCTCGAGGGACATCGGCCGAAACCACTTCGAACATTCTGCGAGTGGCGCCTGCGGTGCCGGTACCAATGGTGTCGCCCAGGGAGACCTCGTAACAGCCCATCGCGTGCAGCTCGCGAGCAACCCATGCGACTTGCTCGGGTGCTACATCTCCTTCGTAGGGGCAGCCCAGCACACAGGACACGTAACCGCGCACCGTTATCCCGTGTTGTCGGGCTGCGTCCATGATGGGAACGAAGCGCTCCAGGCTTTCGCTGATCGAGCAATTGATGTTGCGCCGGGAGAAGGCTTCGGAGGCGGCGGCGAACACCGCCACTTCCTTGACCCCGGCAGCAATGGCGTCTTCGAACCCACGCAGATTGGGGGCGAGTGCGCCGTAGGTGACGCCTGGTTTGCGCTGGATCTGCGCAAAGACTTCTGCCGAACCTGCCATCTGCGGCACCCATTTGGGCGAAACGAAACTGCCAACTTCGATGTAACCAAGGCCAGCGGCGCTCAGTGCGTCGACCAGTTGCACCTTGTCGGCGACGCTGATGGGCTGGGCTTCATTTTGCAAACCGTCGCGGGGACCCACTTCGATCAGGCGCACGTGAGTTGGGAGGGACATGGGAATTGACCTGTGCTGATAGCCCTGCAAGAGCGAGCTTGCTCGAGATGGTCGTTAACGATAACGCGGGTTTCCTGATTAAACGCGTTGACCTTGATTCCATCGCGAGCAAGCTTGCTCCTGCAGGGGGAGATGGGTGGGATTATTGAGTTTGCTGGCTCTTGATCGTCTGTTCCAGGGCCTGGGTGCAGCGCTCCTGCGCCGTGTCCAGTTCCAGCTTCATCTGCTCGATGTCGAGCATCTGCTGTTCCAGTTGATCACGACGCTCGGCAATCTTGTTCAACATGGTCTGCAACTGTTTCTGGTTGCCCCCGGCAGGGTCGTAGAGTTCGATCAGTTCGCGGCATTCGGCCAGTGAAAACCCGATGCGCTTGCCGCGCAAGATCAGCTTCAGGCTGACCTTGTCCCGGGGCGAGTAGATGCGTTCCTGGCCGCGTCGCTCGGGGCTGAGCAGGCCTTGTTCCTCATAGAAGCGGATCGCCCGGGTGGTAATGTCCAGCTCGCGGGCGAGGTCGGAGATGCTGTAGGTCAGGCTGCTCATGGGCGCGCTCGAAAAAGGGTCATGGCGCTAAGCTAAAGGCAGGTTGACGTTTACGTCAAGGGCCAGCGCCCTACACCTTATCCAGTTTCTTCTCATGTGCCGTCACCTGCTGGCACAACTCGATCATCTGCTCGCGCATCCAGCGGTTGGCCGGGTCCTGGTCAGTGCTTTCGTGCCAGTAAAGGTGGGTCTCCACCGGGGGCACATCGTTGACCGGCAAACTGAAGGCCTGCAGATCGTTGCGACGGGCAAAGCGCTCGGGCACGGTCATGACCATGTCCGTCTGCTGCAGCACTTGCGACGCCATCAGGTAATGCTGCGAGCGCAGGGCGATCTTGCGCTGGATGCCCATCTTGCCCAGCGCCAGGTCGACATGGCCCAGGCCACTGCGGCGGCTGGAGATATGAATGTGGGTCAGCGACAAGTAGTCATCGAGGCTGAATTTTTCCTTGTTCGCCAGCGGATGCCCCTTGCGCATGGCGCACACGTAGCGGTCCTCCATCAACTTGACATGGCGTACCTGGGGATCGGTATTGAGCGGGGCATCGACGGCGAAGTCGAGACGCCCGGCCGCCAGTTCCTTGGTGGTCTCGCGACGCTTGGACAGAAAGCTCTCGATGATCACGGTTGGCGCCAGGCGACGCAGGCGCTGGAACAGCGGGGGCAGGATCACCGCCTCGGTGAGGTCGGTCATGCTGATGCGATACGTCTTGACTGCCTGCAGCGGGTTGAATATGCGGCTTTCCTGAACGGATACACGCAGCAGCGAGAGCGCATTGCGCACCGGCCCGATGATGTTCTGCGCCATGGGCGTCGGAACCATGCCCTGGGCGGTGCGCACGAACAACGGGTCGTTGAATGTCTCGCGCAGGCGGGCGAGGGCGTTCGACACCGCCGGCTGGGTGATGCCAACGATCTGTCCGGCGCGAGTCAGGTTGGCTTCGGTGTAGATCGCGTCAAAGACGATGAAAAGGTTGAGGTCGACCTTGCTCAGATTCATGGCGCTGCACTCTTATTGTGTGGGCTCGGTGGCCTTGGCGATCAGTGGATCATATATCGGTGATGAATGTTAATACACGCCGAGAATAGGCTAGGTAAATTTTCGTCACTGTTCTAGCATCAAATCCATGACCTGAACAACTCATTAAAACCCCCGTTAAAAGGTAGAGCTGCCCATGGATTTCGCTTATTCGCCCAAGGTGCAAGAACTGCGTGAGCGCGTGACCGCGTTCATGGACACCTACGTTTATCCCGCTGAAGCCGTGTTCGAGCGTCAGGTCGCCGAAGGCGATCGCTGGCAGCCGACCGCGATCATGGAAGAACTCAAACTCAAGGCCAAGGCCGAGGGCTTGTGGAATCTGTTTCTACCCGAGTCCGAGCTGGGGGCCGGCCTGACCAACCTGGAATACGCGCCGCTGGCGGAAATCATGGGTCGCTCCTTGCTAGGCCCTGAGCCCTTCAACTGCTCGGCTCCAGACACCGGCAACATGGAAGTGCTGGTGCGTTACGCCAACGAAGAGCAGAAGCAGCGCTGGCTCGAGCCCCTGTTGCGTGGCGAAATTCGGTCAGCCTTCGCCATGACCGAACCCGACGTGGCGTCCTCCGACGCTACCAATATGGCCGCCCGCGCCGTGCGTGACGGCGATGAATGGGTCATCAATGGCAAAAAGTGGTGGACCTCCGGCGCCTGTGATCCGCGCTGCAAAATCCTGATCTTCATGGGCCTGAGCAATCCAGACGCACCGCGGCATGCCCAGCACTCGATGATCCTGGTGCCGGTGGATACCCCTGGCGTGAAGATCCTGCGTCCGCTGCCGGTGTTTGGTTACGACGATGCACCGCATGGTCACGCCGAAGTGCTGTTTGAAAATGTCCGGGTGCCGTTTGAAAACGTCCTGTTGGGCGAGGGCCGCGGGTTTGAAATCGCCCAGGGTCGACTTGGCCCGGGACGGATTCACCACTGCATGCGTTCTATCGGCATGGCCGAACGTGCGCTGGAATTGATGTGCAAACGTTCAGTGAGCCGTACCGCGTTCGGCAAGCCACTGGCGCGCCTGGGCGGTAACATCGACAAGATCGCCGACTCGCGTATGGAAATCGACATGGCGCGTCTGCTGACCTTGAAGGCCGCGTATATGATGGACACTGTCGGTAACAAGGTGGCCAGGAGCGAGATCGCGCAGATCAAGGTCGTTGCACCCAACGTGGCCTTGCGCGTGATCGACCGCGCGATTCAAATTCACGGCGGCGCCGGGGTTTCCAACGATTTCCCGCTGGCCTACATGTACGCGATGCAACGCACCTTGCGCCTGGCCGATGGCCCGGACGAAGTGCACCGCGCTGCCATTGGCAAGTTCGAAATCGGCAAGTATGTGCCGAAGGAAATGCTGCGCAGCGGTCACTGAACAAACGTGTAGCACCGACCCACGAGATTCACTGTACGAGCGAGCTTGCTCGCGATGATCGTCAACGATGACGCGTTAATGCTGGATTAACGCGGCGCCTCTGAGTTCATCGCGAGCAAGCTCGCTCCTGCAGAGGGCGAGTTCAGTGAGTATCCACCTCGGGCAGCCCGTAGAACGTCCGGGCGCACGCGGTGGTGTGTGCTGCCAGGTCTTCCTCGCTTTCCCCCCGATGCAATGCCACCTCACGCAACACCTCCGTCAGATACGCCGGTTCGTTACGGCCATTTTTCGGCTTGGGCCGCAAGCTGCGGGGCAACAGGTACGGCGCATCGCTCTCCAGCATCAATCGACCTCGTTTGATCTCCTTTACCAGTGGGTGCAGGTGCGTGCCCCGGCGCTCGTCGCAGATCCATCCGGTAATGCCGATGTGCAAGTCCAGGTCGAGGTAGCTGAACAGGGCCTTTTTCTCTCCGGTAAAACAATGCACCACGGCAGCCGGCAACTGATCCCGATAGTCGCGCAAGATGTCCAGCAGGCGCTGGCTGGCATCGCGCTCGTGCAGGAACACCGGCAATTGCAGTTCGACCGCCATTGCCAGGTGCTCCTCCAGCACCTTCTCCTGTTGCGGGCGCGGCGAGAAGTCGCGATTGAAGTCCAGCCCGCATTCGCCCACGGCGACCACGTTGGGTTCCTTGAGCAAACTGCGCAGGCGCCGGGCGCTATCGGCGTTCCAGTCGCTGGCGGAATGCGGGTGGATGCCGGCAGTGGCAAACAGTCGCTGATTGCTGTCGTCCAGCTGCTGGCACAGCTCCAAGGCCTGTTCGCTGCCTTCGACACTGGTGCCGGTAAGGACCAGTTGGCACACGCCGGCGGCGTACGCACGGTCGAGTACCGCCTGGTGCTTGTCGGCAAAACTGGGGTTGGTCAGGTTGACGCCGATATCGATGAGTTGCATGGTGCTACCTCGGACCAAAGGCCGGAAAGCATATCAGAGCTGCAGATTTATAAGAAAAGCCAAGAACTACAATCAGTTGTAGCTGTCTCTTGATGCCGCGAGGCAGGTCATGCTGGTCAGTTGACCCGCATGAAGCCAGTTTCTCGCGCCTTGTCAGCGCTGTTTCTGACGTTCGATTTCACTCACTCCTTGAAATCGGCCCAGTATTCTTTCCGGAGAGTGGATGACCCGTCCCTCGGTGTTGCTGTTGCTGTGTTTATCGTTGCTACTGCCGATGCCGGCGGTTGCGCGTCTGGCCGGCCCGCTGCAAGCCGTACCCGCCGCGAAGGTCCGTGACCTGGTGGAAATCCGCAGCAGCCGTGTGCTGCGGGTGCTGGTCAACCAAAGTCGCAACAGCTCCGGGGAAGTCGAAGGCCAGGCGATCGGCGTCGAATACCACCGCCTGCGCGCCTTTGAGCAATACCTCAACGGTCACGCCCGTGACGGTCAGGAAATCACCCTCAAGATAATCCCTAAAGGCAAAGACCAGCTCATCGGCGCATTGCAGCGCGGGGAGGGTGACTTGGTGGCGCCAGGGGAACTGCTCGACCTGCAGCCCGGCCACGCCATCAGCACCAGTCAACCCATTGCCAGCAATATTCCGTTGGTGTTGGTCGGGATCAAGGGCGAGCGGAGTTACACCCGCCTGGAGCAGTTGTCCGGCAAGACCCTGGCCCTGCCAACGGGCAGCGCTGCCGGGGATGCGGTCAGCCAGATCAATCAGAGACTGGCGCTGCATAAATTGCCGCCGGTGAACGTCGAGTGGGTCGACCCCAGCCTCGCGGTCGAGGATGTACTGGAAATGGTCCAGGGCGGCATTTTCCACCTGACGATAGTCGAACAACCGATTGCCGAGCGCTGGGGCAAGATTCTGCCCAAGTTGCGCCTCGACCGAAAGGTGCTGATCAGTGAGCCAGGAGAAGAGTTCTGGTTCGTGCGGCGCGATGCTTCAATGCTGCGGGCCAGCATCGACCGCTTTCTACTCACCTATAAGAAACCCTCGGACCAGGATGTGGCCTTCCTGCGCATCTACCGTCGCCTGTATCAAGTGCACTATCCCTTGGCCAAGGCCAATCGTCAGCGCCTGGAAAAGCTGCGTCCGGTGCTGCAGAAGCACGCGGCGGCCCAAGGCATGGACTGGCTGAATCTGGCGGCGCTGGCATTCAAGGAATCCGGGCTGCAACCCAGTGCCCGCAGCGGCGGTGCCCCGACCGGGCTGATGCAGATCACCCCTGCGGCGGCGCAACGGGTAGGCGTCAATAACATTCAGGAACTGGATGCCAATGTTCAGGCCGGGGCCAAGTACCTGGCGATGATTCGCCGCAAGTTCTTTGCCAGCCCCAAGCTCAATGAGCGTGAGCGCATGGCGTTTGTGCTGGCCGCTTATAACATTGGGCCGGAGCGGGTCCAGGGCATGCGCGCCGAGGCACGACGTCGAGGCTTGAACCCCAATCAATGGTTTTTCCAGGTTGAGCGCATTGCCATGGAGCAGGTTGGAATGGGGCCGGTCAGCTATGTTAATAGCGTGAACAAGTATTACCTGGCGTTCGATCGGGAGCGAGAGTCGCTGGAGCCTCAGGGGCAGCAGGTTGTCACACGGAAATGATCTACTAACCTGATTGTTATGGTGAGTTATTTACGCTTTTAACATAAAAATAACCGATTAATATAGCGGCCAACCAACACTCAAACCAAGAATGGATGACACAGCATGAGCACACTGATCAACAAGGTCCTGTTTACCCGCGCCGGCTACGGCTTGACTGTCCTGCGGATTTTCGTCGGCATCATCTTTGCCGCCCATGGCGCGCAGAAGCTTTTTGGTGCGTTTGGCGGTTACGGTTTGGCCGGCACTGCGCAGTACATGGAAAGCCTGGGCCTGACGCCTGGCTATGTGATGGCGACGCTGGCCGGAGGCACCGAGTTTTTTGGCGGCCTGGCATTGATCATCGGCCTGTTGGTGCGCCCGGCGGCATTGGGCCTGACGTTTCTGTCGCTGGTTGCCATCTTCAGCGTGCACATCAGCAACGGCCTGTTCATGGCCAACAACGGTTACGAATTTGCCCTGGCCCTGCTCGGTGGCTCCATCGCGGTGCTGATCGAAGGCGCCGGCAAGCTGTCGGCAGACCGCGCCATCGCCGGCTAACCGCTCTGGATCAATAAAAAGGCCCGCATCAAGCGGGCCTTTTTTGTTGCTCGCAATTCTTGACACTGCCGTGTCGGCTTCTCTAGGATGCTGCTCATGCGCCGATTTAAACAGCTACTTGCGGGGCGCCAGGTGACTCGATCAGTTACCGACAGAAGCTTGGAAACAGGCTTCGAAATTCCGCTAAAGCGCTGGTTCGGTGTTGCCTCTCACCTGCCATGCAGACCTTTGAGGCAGAGACACGATACGATGAATGCACTAAGCCCCGTTGTACGCCCCGCGCCGATCACGGCACACCTCACCCAGCGCAATCCCAAAATCCTGCTTGGCGGCAAACATCAGCCAACGCTCCTGCGTTATCTCGATGGCTGGCCTCGCCGCACGGGTGGTCCTGCGGCCTTCCTAATCCAGTTCGTCGAAGACGGTGAGTCCCTGGCGCGTTTCGCCAGCGACAGCTTCGACTTGGCGGTGATTCAGTCACCGACTGTTGAAGGGGCCAGCGAAATGATCAGCCAATTGATCCGCGTGGCCCGCCAGGGCCTGATTACACGACGCTGAATGTTACCATTTTGTCGATTGACGGCGCGTGCCAGCGGCTGGCGCTGGCGTCGGTATTCGCGCGAATCAATCAGACGAGCGTCTTAAGGGCCAACTCAAAAGCTTCACAGCCTTTGCTGGCAAAGCTCTGGTAGTTACCGAACAGACGGATCAGGTAGATCGAGCCGACGTTCAGATAGCCCAGCCGGTAAATGGACTTCAACGAATCGAAGTTGCTCGACTCCACATAAGAGACCAGTCCTTTGTAACCCTTCTCCAGGTAGTGCCTGAGCGCAAGGTTCATGCCTATGGCGTGCAGGCGCTGGCCTCGATAGTCGTGATGGGTGAAGCCCTTGTACATGTAGATGTAAGAGGGGCTGAAGTGCAGGAACAGTTCTGGCGGGTCGATGTGCGTCGGTTTGCGCGAATACCAGCCATAAGAAGCCAATACCGCGCCATCGAAGATGCCGAAGCATTGATCGCCCTTGGCCAGGGATTCTTCGATAAAGCTCTCGGGCATCTCATTGACTGGATCGCGCGCGTAGTGGCGCATCATCTGTTCACTGAGGAACATCGGCTTGAAGTGCGATGGGTAGTCGAGGAACGCCGGGTCGACTTTCTGCAGCGTGACCCCGCGCAGTATCTTGAACAGCATGAAGGCGTTGACCGTCTTCAAAAAGAGCTGATGACTCGCGCTGGACAACCCGATCTTTCGAATCTTCGTTTGGCTTTTCTCAAGCAGCTGCTGCACGATCATGCCGTCCTCCCAATGGATCTTGTTTATGAAAGGGAATTTGCGTGACTTCCAACTGCCAATTTATTGGCCTTTGTAACAGGATGTTAGCAAGGTATTTTGCGTTTGCCCGGCAAAGCGTCATAAAACTAGCGATATCCGACAGACGTTCCGTAGAGTCAGTTGAGTACTTGCAGCTAACTATCTGAGTTGTCAGAGGTTCATTTCCCGCCAGCCTGGATAGTCGGGAAAATTTTTTTTCAGTGACATCCATTCGCAACTTGCCCCAAGGAGGCCCTCGACTTGAGTACCAACATCATCACAAAGGAAGGGCATGACGCCCTGAAACAGGAGCTCGATTACCTGTGGCGGGAGAAGCGTCCGGACACGACTCGCAAGGTCACCTGGGCCGCCTCCCTGGGCGACCGCAGTGAGAATGCCGATTACCAGTACAACAAGAAGCTGCTGCGCGAAATTGATCGCAGGGTTCGCTACCTGCGCAAGCGGCTGGAGGATGTGCGGGTGGTCGAGTACTCGCCGGAGCAGGAGGGAAGGGTGTTTTTCGGTGCCTGGGTCGAGATTGAAAACGAGGCCGGGGACATCAAGAAATTTCGCGTGGTGGGGTATGACGAAATCTACGGGCGCAACGATTACATCTCGATCGATTCACCGATGGCGCGCGCATTGCTGAAAAAGGAAGTGGGTGACGAGGCGGTGGTGCAGACCCCGGGGGGCGAAACGTTGTGGTGGATCAACGCCATCTCCTACGGGCAAACGCCAAACGATCGCCCGGGGTAGGGCGACCGCCCAGGCGTCGATCAACCCTCGCGCAACACGGTCAGCGGGCTGGCGTTCAGGGCCCGACGGGTCCCGAATACGCCCGCGCCGCCAATCAGCACGGCACCGATCAATGGCATTACCAGCAGCCATGGATGCGGCTGCCACGGCAGGTCGAATGCATAGCGGTACAGCACCAGGCTGACCAGTTCCGAGCCCAGTGCCGCGAGCAGGCCACTCACGGCCCCCAGCAGACCGAACTCGATCCGCCGGGCCTTGACCAACAGCTTCCGTTCCGCGCCCAGCGCACGTAGCAGTGCGCCTTGGCGAATGCGTTCATCCAGCGTTGCCTGCAATCCGGAAAACAGCACCGCCATGCCAGCCGCCAGGACGAACAGCAGGACGTACTCCACTGCCAGGGTGACCTGGGCGAGGATGCTGCGCAGTTGTTCCAGCAGGGCTTCGACTTGCAGGATGGTCACTGCCGGAAAGCTTCGGGACAGGTCGACGATCTGCTGGTCATGCCCGGCGGCCAGGTAGAAGCTGGTCAGGTAGGTGGCCGGCAGGTCCTTCAGGGTGCCGGGCTGGAAGATCATGAAGAAATTGGGCTGGAAGTTGTCCCAGTTGATGTCACGCAAGCTGGTGACTTTCGCTTCGCGATTGACCCCGCCAACGGTGAAAACCATGTGATCGCCCAGCTTGAGCTTCAGGCTGTCGGCAACCTTGCCCTCCACCGACACTCCGGGAATCTCGTCGGGTGTCTGTTCAGTCCACCAGTTGCCGGCGGTGAGCTTGTTGCCCGCTGGCAGGTCGGCCGCCCAGGTCAGGCTCAGGTCGCGCTGGATGGCCCGATCTCCGGCTGAATCCTTGCTGACGATTTGCTGCACCGGTTCGCCATTGATACTGATCAGCCTTCCGGGCACCACTGGGTACAAGGGCGCTGCCTGTGCCGAGAGTTCGATCAGGCGGTCGGTGAATGCCTGCTTGTCTGCCGGCAAAATGTTCAGCGCAAAATAGTTAGGGGCATTTTTCGGCAGCTGGTTCTGCCAGGTATCGAGTAACTCGCCGCGCAACAGGGCGATCAACGCCATGGACAGCAGGATCAGGCCGAACGCCAGGGACTGCCCCGCAGCGGCCAGGGGGTGGCGCAGCAACTGGCCCAGCCCCAGGCGCCAGGGCAGGGAAGCGCGTGCCAGCATGCGCCGCAGGCTTTTGAGCAGCAGCAACAGCAAGCCGCCCAGGACCAGCGCGGCAATGACGCCGCCGCCGAGCAGGGCGAAGGTCAGCACCAGGTCCAGGCTCAGGCGCCACATGATCAGCCCCAGTGCCCCCAAGGCCGCGCCATAGACCATCCAGGTGCTGGACGGTATGGGCAGCATGTCTCGACGCAACACGCGCAGCGGCGGCACCCGCCCCAACGCCGCCAGGGGCGGCAGGGCAAAGCCGGCCAACGCCACCAGCCCGGTGCCGATCCCGGCGATGGCCGGGAACAGGCCGCCAGGCGGGACATCGGTGGGCAGCAGGTCATGCAGTAACGCAAACAACCCGAGCTGCGCCGCCCAACCGATCACCGCGCCGCTGATACTCGCCAGCAAACCCAGCACAGTCAGCTGCACGCTGAACAGCAGCAGGGTTTCCCGGCGTGACAGGCCCAGGCAGCGCAGCAGTGCGCTGGCATCGAAGCGGCGAGTGGCGAAGCGCGTGGCCGACAGGGCCACTGCGACTCCGGACAACAGCACGGCGACCAGGCTGGCCATGTTCAGGTAGCGCTCGGCCTTGCCCAGCGCACCACCGATTTGCCGATTGCCATCGCGGGCATCCTGCAGCCTCTGATTCGGCGCCAGGCCGGGCTTGATCGCTTGTCGATAGCTTTCCAGTGCCTCGGCCTTGCCGCGCCAGAGTTCCCGATAACTGACCCGGCTGCCGGGCTGGACCACGCCCGTGGCCGCCAGGTCGCTGAGGTTGATCAAGACACGTGGCGTCAGGCTGTAGAAATTCCCCGCCCGATCGGGTTCATAGGTCAGCACCCTGGCGAGCTTCAGCGTCTTCATGCCGACGTCGATGCTGTCGCCCATCTTCAGGTCCAGGGCCGTCAGCAGCCGCGCTTCGACCCAGGCTTCGCCGGGTTTCGGACCACCACCTGACTCCTCCGGGGCAAAGGGCGCTGCCGCGCTTTTCAGTTCGCCGCGTAATGGGTAGACGTCATCTGCCGCCTTGATGCTCGACAGCTGGATCCCGTTGTCGGTGGCGATCACGCTGGAGAACTCGACCACCTGGGCGTGTTCGAGTCCCAGCTCGACGCCGCTGGTGATCTGTTCCGGTCGCGCTGGCGAGCTGCCTTCGAGCAGCAGGTCGGCGCCGAGGAACTCGGTGGCCCGCAGCAACATGGCGCCGTTCAGGCGGGCGCCGAAGTAACCAATGGCCGTGCTCGCCGCCACGGCGACCAGCAAGGCGAAGAACAACACCCGCAGCTCACCGGCGCGGGCGTCGCGCAGCAGTTGGCGCAGGGCAAGGCTGAACAGGCGCAATAGCGGCAGGCGTGCCATCAAGGCTCCAGAGGGGCGACCAGCAGGCCGGCTTCAAGGCGGATCAGGCGCCGGCACCGGTGTGCCAGGCGTTCGTCGTGAGTCACCAGCACCAGCGTGGTGCCGCGCTCTTTGTTGAGTTCGAACAGCAGGTCGCTGATGCGCTCGCCCGTGTGGCTGTCGAGGTTGCCCGTGGGCTCGTCGGCAAACAGCACGTCGGGCTCGGCTGCGAACGCGCGGGCAATTGCCACGCGTTGCTGTTCGCCACCAGAGAGCTGGCGCGGAGAATGGGTCAGGCGCTGGCCCAGGCCTACCCGCTGCAACAACTGCGTGGCCCGTTCGCGGGCGTCCTTGCGACCGTCCAGCTCCAGCGGCAGCATGACGTTTTCCAGGGCGTTGAGACTGTCGAGCAGCTGGAACGACTGGAACACGAAACCGACGTGCTCGGCCCGGATGCGCGCGCGCTGGTCTTCGTCAAGATTACTCAGGGCCTGGCCGGCCAGTGTGACTTCGCCGCTGCTGGGCAGGTCGAGGCCGGCGAGCAAACCGAGGAGGGTGGATTTGCCTGATCCGGAGGCGCCGACGATAGCCAGGCTATCGCCCTTGTTCAGTTCCAGGCTGAGTTCGTGCAGGATAGTCAGTTCACCTTCCGCGCTGGGTACCACTTTGCTGAGGTTCTTCGCGGTGAGAATGCTTGCGCCCATGGAGAAACCGATGCGAGTGTGGTTTTTGAGTGCTGGCCTGGCCTTGATGTGCATGGCCCAGAACGCAGCGGCGGGTACAGTCCTGATCGTTGGCGATAGTATCAGCGCGGGTTTCGGCCTGGATACCCGCTTAGGCTGGGTGTCTTTGCTTGAGCAGCGGCTCAAGCGCGAAGGTTTCGACGATAAGGTGGTCAACGCGTCCATCAGTGGCGACACCAGTGCCGGGGGCCAGGCGCGCCTGCCGGCGCTGCTTGCAGAGCATAAGCCGGAGTTGGTGATCCTCGAGTTGGGTGGCAATGATGGCTTGCGCGGGATGCTCCCAACTCAATTGCAACAAAATCTTGCGTCGATGATCGACAGCTCGCGCGCCAGCGGAGCAAAAGTGTTGCTGCTGGGTATGCAATTGCCGCCCAATTATGGTGCTCGCTACACCAAGGCTTTTGCCGAGGTCTACAGCACTGTGGCCGACGAGAAAAAAATCCCGCTGGTACCCTTTTTTCTGGAGGGGGTGGGTGGGCATCCGGACCTGATGCAAAGCGACGGCCTGCACCCGGCTGCAGGGGCTCAGGGCAAGTTGCTGGAAAATGTCTGGCCGACACTGAAACCGCTGCTTTGACGCTTTTCTACTGGCTGCGTTTCGGCTAAGGTGGCGCCCCCGATTTGGAGCCCCCGATGCCGCGTCCCGCCTGGTCACTTTTCGCCTATCAACTGATCGAGCCTGACGAGCAGCTGGATCTGTTCGCCTGCCAGGAAGTGCGTGTGCATCTGGTGACCCGACAGCTTGAACTGGGCGGCTCGGCAGACCGGACACTCTGCGGCAGCCTCTTGCCGGCGCAGCCACGCTGGTCGAGTGTGGATCGTCGGGTGTTTCAGGACCAGCGCTTGTGTTCGTTGTGTCGTGCGATTCTGGAATCGCAGAAACGCGGGACTTCGCCGATCTGGCCGGAGTTGCGGTTTGAGCTGTAGGAGCTGCCTCGTTTCACTCGACAGCCCATACGGCTCCCAGCTCCCGCAGTTACCCAGCTCCACCGGACCTCAAGGACACCCTGACCTCAGGCCGAATTCGTTAGCAGGGGTTTCGAGATAAACCGAACCCCCCACCCGCCAAGCCCCCCAGCCAATGCGCGCTCTATCGGTGCGTCTCCCCGAATACCGAAGCGCCAGTGTACAATCGCGTTCTTATACCTTGTCGATCATGCGAAGGATTTTCCGGATGTTGCCGCGCTTTCCCGCCGTCACCCGCTGCCTGACTCTTGCCGCGCTCTGTGCCGCAGGCCCCGTGGCAGCCTTGGAGTTGCCTCTTCCGCCACCCGGTGAAGACATCATTGGCCAGGTGCAAGTGATCAAGGCCAAGTACGAAGATACCTTCGCCGACCTTGGCACTACCTACGACCTGGGCTATTCGGAAATGGTCGCCGCCAACCCGGGCGTCGACGCCTGGCTGCCTGGCGTGGGCACCGAAATCATTCTGCCAACGCGCTTCATCCTGCCCCCGGGGCCGCGTGAAGGCATCGTGATCAACCTCGCCGAGTACCGCCTTTATTACTACCCCAAAGGCCGGGACGTGGTGTACACCTTCCCGCTGGGCATTGGCCGTGAAGGCTGGGGCTCGCCGATTGCGCATACCACCATCACCGCCAAGACACACAATCCGACCTGGACGCCGCCTGCGTCGATCAAGGCCGAACACCTCGCCGATGGCGATCCGCTGCCCAACGTCGTACCGGCCGGTCCGGACAACCCGCTGGGGCCGTTCAAGTTCAACCTGGGTACCCCGGGCTACCTGATCCATGGCTCGAACAAGAAATTCGGTATCGGCATGCGCACCAGCCATGGCTGTTTCCGCATGTTCAACAATAACGTGCTGGAAATGGCGAGCATGGTCCCGGTGGGTACCTCGGTGCGTATCATCAACGACCCGTACAAGTTCGGCGTGAGTGGCGGCAAGGTCTACCTTGAGGCGCACACGCCGCTCGACGACAATGGCAACCCGTCGGTGGTCGACAAGCACACGGCGGTGATCAACGCGATGCTCAAGCGTGAGGACATCACCAACAACCTGCGTATGAACTGGGATGTGGTGCGTGATGTGGTCGCAGCCGAAGATGGCTTGCCAGTGGAGATTGCCATACCCAACGGTGCGGCGCCGATGGTGACCAGCTCACCTGTCGACCTGCAGCAGTAGGCCTGTGCAAAAGCCCGTCGACGTGAATCGCGTCGACGGGTTTTTTATTGCCCGCAGAAATCCGGGCAATAAAAAAGCCGACCCAAAAATGGGTCGGCTTGATAACAATCCCGAGGGATTATTACTTGCGGCTAGCTTTGTCGAGCATGCGCAGAGCGCGCTCGTTAGCTTCGTCAGCAGTCTGTTGTGCTTTTTGAGCAGCAGCCAGAGCTTCATCAGCTTTACGGTAAGCTTCGTCTGCACGAGCCTGGGAGCGAGCTGCTGCGTCTTCGGTAGCAGTCAGACGTGCTTCGGTTTCTTTCGATGCGCTGCTGCAACCGGTAGCCAGAACTGCGGCCAGGGCCAGAGCAGAGAATTTCAGAACGTTGTTCATCGTGTTCCCCTTCAAGGACTTTCTATTAAGTAGCTGTCTCCTCAGAGTGAGGAAATAGCCGGCGTACATACTACCCATTACTTGTAGTAAGTAAACTGACGTGTAGCAAGAAGCAAAAAAAATTGTAGGCGTTGATTCTTTTTCGAGCAACTTTTAACTGCGTTGTATAAAAAATATCCAGCTGCAAGCCCCGATCTGAGCGAGCCCCCCGGAAAAAGTTCCCGATCCGCAGCGCTGTTTTTGCGGTCTAGGGTAAAGTCTGTCTAAATGATTTCGTCTACACTTTTGTTCGGGATTTGTGCAGTGCTTCGCTTATCTTTCTGCTAGTTGAGGTGACTTTAACAACGGGCGCTCGTCTTAAGTCTCAACATCCGGCAATGTTCAGGTAATCGGCTGCGGGAAATCCCCGGTCTTCAAGTCCCTGCGTCTCCCCCGGAGCAGCACCCGCCAATCTGCGTAATGACGAGCGTACCTTGAGCATTTTTGCCAATGGTGCCTACTATTTGTACGTGCCCGGTTGCGCGAGATTGGTGCAGCTCTTCTCGGTGTCCGTTCAGGCACGGGGTGGCGTAGATGTTCCTTCGCCGGAAAAACATCGGTAAGGTAGGGGTCAAAATTCAAGACCCGCGAGGAGTAGTGATGAGCGAGGCGTTGTCCATCCACCATGACCAGGCTGGTCATCAGTTCGAGACCAATGTGGACGGTCATCGTGCCTACCTGACCTATATGGACCTGGGTAAACAGACCCTGGATATTTATCGTACCTTCGTACCCAACGCGTTGCGTGGTCGCGGTATTGCCGCCGCGTTGACCGAGCAGGCGCTGCAGTACGCCGAGGAAATGGGCTACACGGTCATTCCATCGTGCTCCTATGTGGAGCGCTACATGGAGCGTCACCAGCGCCATGCCGCCAAGCTGAGCCAGTAAACGCAACGCAAAAAAACGCCGGGCTGCCCCGGCGTTTTTTTATGCGTGGCTTTTACTGACCCGCCTGGCCGTGCTCAGTTGCGAGCGCGTTTCGGCAGTACGTCCTTGAGCTTGGCATGCATGCTGCGCAAGGTGGTCTCGGTGGCAGACCAGTCGATGCAGGCGTCGGTGATCGACACGCCGTATTGCAGGTCGGCCAGATCCTTCGGAATGGACTGGCAGCCCCAGTTCAGGTGACTCTCGACCATCAGGCCGATGATCGACTGGTTGCCTTCGAGGATCTGGTTGGCGACGTTCTCCATCACCAGCGGTTGCAGGGCCGGGTCCTTGTTGGAGTTGGCGTGGCTGCAGTCGACCATGATGTTCGGCTTGATCTTCGCCTTGTTCAGTGCCTGCTCGCAGAGCGCGACGCTAACCGAATCGTAGTTCGGTTTGCCGTTGCCGCCGCGCAGTACCACGTGACCGTAGGCATTGCCCTTGGTGGTGACGATCGACACGCCACCTTCCTGATTGATGCCCAGGAAACGGTGCGGGCTGGAAACCGACTGCAGGGCGTTGATCGCAACGGTCAGGCCGCCGTCGGTGCCGTTCTTGAAGCCGACAGCCGAGGACAGGCCGGAAGCCATTTCACGGTGAGTCTGGGATTCGGTGGTGCGCGCGCCGATGGCCGACCAGCTGATCAGGTCCTGCAGATACTGCGGGGAGATCGGGTCAAGGGCTTCGGTGGCGGTGGGCAGGCCCATCTCGGCCAGGTCCAGCAGCAATTGACGACCGATATGCAGACCGTCCTGAATCTTGAAGGAGTCATCCAGGTACGGATCGTTGATCAGGCCCTTCCAGCCAACGGTGGTACGTGGCTTCTCGAAATACACTCGCATGACCAGATACAAGGTATCGGACACTTCGGCGGCCAGTACCTTGAGGCGCTCGGCGTATTCGTGGGCGGCCTTGATATCGTGGATCGAGCAAGGCCCGATAACGACGAACAGGCGGTGATCGGTGCCATCAAGAATGTTGCGAATGACTTCGCGACCCTTGGTGACGGTGCGCAAGGCAGCGTCGCTCAGGGGAATATCACGCTTGAGCTGGTCAGGAGTGATCAGCGTCTCGTTGGAGGCGACGTTTAGGTCGTTGATCGGTAAATCAGCCATCGTTTACTCGTCAGGTCACGGGTGCCGGCCGCCAGCGAACCCGCGCGGCGGAGCACAGCAAATTAAGCGCGTCGGGGAGCGGAACCTTAGCGCGTTACACCGTGGCTCGACAATGGGCAGAAGTGGGTTTAATCCAGCACAGGCTGCGCAAAAGCCTTGCTCACCGTGTCGTGGGAGAACTCATCGGCATGCTGCTGCACCCATTCAAGCGCCAGCGCCTGATTGTCCTGGCGCTCGCTGTGCCGTTCATGCAGGCGGCAATAGCGTTCGATCTGGCAAATCTGCTCGCCCATTCTCGCGCTGAAGAGCATCTGCTCGTCGACAAAGGCTATGCCTACCAGATACCCGCGCTTGCGGCGCAGGCACCAGGCTACATAGCCCAGGTAGCGCAGGTCCGGGTTGAGGGTCGGCATGCGCACTTCAAGCGCCGTGCCGTGGCGCCAGGCGCGGTGATAATTGCAAGCCATGCCGCCGAGGCTGATAGTGTGCAGCCGTTGTCGCGATATGCATTCATGTTTGAGCAACGTTAATTCAACGGGCACATCGTCAGGGTGAGGAAGAAAACGTCCCATGAACACAGACTCCATGTGTCGGTCATCTGACAGCGTTTCCCCCAGTATAGTGGTCGAATTGGAATTGACCGATTTCGATGCCGACCAACGGCTGCTGGCGCTGAGCGGCGTTTCGCTGGTGGTTTTCACCAGTGTCGGCTGCGCCAGTTGCCGATATGCCAGGGCACGCTTGCCCGGGCAGGCGCTGGCGGTCGACCGACTGTGCTGGATTGATGCCGGCAGCAACGGTGGCGTGGTCGAGCGTTACCAGGTCTTTCACTTGCCAGCACTGTTTGTCGTGCGTGACGGTGAATTCCTCGGGGCACTGAATTCGCGCCTTGAGACTACTGAACTCAATGAGGCGCTGACTAAGGCGCTGACACGAACAGCAGAGGAGTTGCCATGATGGGGGCGGCAGCGAAGCCGACAATAGGCATTATCGGCACCGGGGCGATCGGTGGATTTTACGGGGCGATGCTGGCGCATGCCGGCTTCGATGTGCATTTCCTGGTGCGCAGCGAGTTCCACGCCGTTGCCGAACGTGGCCTGCAAGTGGACAGTGCGCAGCATGGGACAGTAAACGTTTTCCCGGTGCAAGCCTGTTCCTCGGTCGACGACATGCCGCCCTGCGACTGGTTGCTGGTGGGGACGAAAACCACCAGTAACGCCGAGCTGGCTTCCACCATCGTTCGCGCTGCCGCGCCTGACGCCAAGGTGCTGCTGTTGCAAAATGGCCTGGGCGTCGAAGACACTCTGCGCGAATCGCTGCCTGATTCGCTGCACGTGCTCGGAGGTCTCTGTTACATCTGTGTTCATCGCGAGGCGCCCGGGGTTATTACTCATCAGGCCCTTGGCGCAGTGCATGTCGGTTACCACAGCGGTCCTGCCGCCGACCTGCCGGCGCGCCAGGCAATAGTCGAAGAAGGCGCCGGACTGTTCCACTTCGCCGGCATCGACTCCCAGGCCATGGCAAATCTGCATCAGGCACGCTGGCAGAAACTGGTCTGGAATATCCCCTACAACGGACTCTCGGTGCTGTTGCGTGCGAGCACTGTGCCCTTGATGGCCGATACCAATAGCCGGGAACTGATCAAGGCGTTGATGGCCGAAGTGGTGCAGGGCGCCACCGCCTGCGGTTATCAGGTGCCCGCCGGATACGCCGAGCATCTGTTCATGATGACCGAAAAGATGCCCGATTACTGGCCGAGCATGTATCACGATCATCTGCACGGGCGGCCACTGGAGCTGGAGGCTATCTACGCCCGGCCCCTGGCAGCCGCGAAAGCCGCGGGATGCGAAATGCCGCGAATCGAAGCCCTGTTCCGCAGCTTGGCTTTCATCGATCGACGTCCTGCCTGAGTCGGTCATTCAGTGAGGGAAGGTATGGCAAAGACTATCGATGACAAGCTGGTGCTGGCGATTTCCTCGCGAGCGCTGTTCGACCTGAGCGACAGCCACAAGGTGTACCTGTCCAGTGGCGTTGAGGCCTACCGCCAATATCAGATCGAGCACGAGGACGAAATCCTCGAACCGGGCGATGCATTTCCCTTGGTGCAGAAACTGCTCAACCTCAACAACAGCCTGGGCCGTGCCCGGGTCGAGGTGATCCTGGTGTCGCGCAACAGTGCCGACACCGGGCTGCGGGTGTTCAACTCCATCCACCACTACGGCCTGGCGATCTCGCGCGCAGCATTTGTCGGCGGGCGCAGTCCGTACCCCTACCTCAAGGCATTCGGCTGTGACCTGTTCCTGTCGACCCATGCCGAAGACGTGCGCAGTGCCCTGGACGCCGGTTTCGCTGCGGCGACCATCCTCTCCGGTGGTGCCAGCCGGGCGGCCAGCGAAGAATTGCGGATTGCCTTCGACGGTGACGCGGTGCTGTTTTCCGATGAATCCGAGCGGGTTTACCAGGCCGGTGGCCTGGAAGCCTTTCAGGCCAGCGAGCGGGAGTCGGCCCGGGAACCGTTGCGGGGTGGACCGTTCAAGGGCTTCCTCGCGGCACTCAATTTGTTACAGCGTGAATTTCCAGACGACGCCTGTCCGATCCGCACCGCCCTGGTGACGGCACGTTCGGCGCCGGCCCATGAACGGGTGATCCGCACATTGCGCGAATGGGATATCCGTCTCGATGAGTCGCTGTTCCTTGGCGGCCTGACCAAGTCGGCTTTTCTCGAAGCGTTCGCTGCCGATGTATTTTTCGACGATCAAGCCGGGCACTGCGAGTTGGCCCGTGAAGTGGTTGCGACCGGCCATGTGCCCCATGGCATAAGCAACGAGCAAAAGGTTTAAGCCCGCCGTTCAATGCGTTACACCGGCCGCCGTACTCGCCAAGGCACTGCTAAGCTCAACCCATCTCCGCCATGTTGGCACACGAGGAGGTCATATGATTCGTTCGATGCTGTATGCCACTGACCTCGGCCTTTACGCACCGTTGGTGATGCAGCATGCCCTGGCGCTGGCCCGGACATTTGATGCGCAGTTGTATGTGGTGCATGCGGTGGAGCCGATGGGGCTGTTCGCCGAGTCGGTATTGCAGAGCTACCTTGATGAGCAGGCGTTGAACGATTTCCACAGCCAGGGCCTGAATACGGTGATTGCCAACATCGAGCAGCGGGTGCTCGACAGCTTTCGCGAGGAGCTGGGTGAGGAGGGGGACCAGGACCTGGCGCGGATCCAGGCGGTGCGGGTGATCCAGGGAGATCCCTCACAGGTGATTCTTGACCAGGCGCAGAAACTCTCTGTGGATTTGCTGATCGTAGGTAGTCACAGCCACGGGGCCGGCGCGGAAACACCTTTGGGCCGCACCGCTGCACGGGTGTTGCAACTGGCGAGGGTGCCGGTCTACCTGGTACCGCTGGTTGAGCGTCGGCGCCTGGGAGATCGCTAGAACACGAATAGTGGCGAACTGATAAAAAGTTCTAGATTTATTCTTCAAACCATTAATATAGTTATATACCGTCGCTGATGCCCGTGGCGTCTACCTGCTTTGAGGGATTCATATGAAGCTTCAACAATTGCGCTACATCTGGGAAGTGGCGCACCACGACCTCAACGTTTCAGCTACAGCCCAAAGCCTTTACACCTCGCAACCGGGCATCAGTAAGCAGATCCGACTGCTGGAGGACGAATTGGGCGTCGAGGTCTTCGCCCGCAGCGGCAAGCACCTGACCCGCGTTACCCCGGCAGGCGAGCGCATCATCACCACCGCAGGCGAAATTCTGCGCAAGGTCGAAAGCATCAAGCAGATCGCCCAGGAATTCTCCAACGAGAAAAAGGGCACCCTGTCGATCGCCACCACCCACACCCAGGCGCGCTACGCATTGCCGCCGGTGATCAGCAACTTCATCAAGCAATACCCCGATGTGGCCCTGCACATGCACCAGGGTTCGCCGATGCAGATCGCCGAAATGGCCGCCGACGGCACAGTGGATTTTGCCATTGCCACCGAAGCGCTGGAGCTTTTCGGCGACCTGGTAATGATGCCATGCTACCGCTGGAATCGCTGCGTTGTAGTGCCCCAGGGCCACCCGTTGACCAAGCTGTCGAAGCTGACCCTCGAAGCGCTGGCCGAATACCCGATCGTGACTTATGTGTTCGGTTTCACCGGTCGCTCCAAGCTCGACGAGGCCTTCAGTCACCGTGGCCTGACACCTAAAGTGGTGTTCACCGCCGCCGATGCTGACGTGATCAAGACCTACGTGCGGCTTGGCCTGGGCGTGGGCATCGTGGCGAAGATGGCCGTTGACGCCAAGCTCGACAGTGACCTGGTGATGCTCGATGCCAGCGATTTGTTCGAGTCCAGCATCACCAAGATCGGCTTCCGTCGCGGTACTTTCCTGCGCGGTTTCATGTGCGACTTCATCGAGAAATTCGCGCCGCACCTGACCCGCGAAGTCATGGCCAAGGCCATCCAGTGCCATAACAAGCAGGAGCTCGAAGAGCTGTTCGACGGAGTCGAATTGCCGGTGCATTGATCCCGGTCTAGATCACCTCGGTAACAGCAAACTGTTGCCGGGTTCCCGCCACCAGAATGTCTACCTCGTCCCCTTCGAACTTGCCCAGCAGACTTTTGCCCAGGGGCGAGCGGGGGGTGATGACGGTGATGATCTGCCCCACCATATCGATCTTCAACCCCGCCGCGTCGGGTGCGAGGAACAGCCATTGTTCGCGACCCTTTTCGTCTTCCAGCCCCAGCAGCGCACCGACTTCGATGCCGCGTTGCTCGTCGTAGGGGCGCAGGGCCAGGTTCTGGCAAAGAGTCAGTGACTGTCTGATCTCCTCCACACGCCTGGCCTGGCCGGCTGCCAGGTAGGACGCTTCCAGGCCCAGGGTGTCGTACTTGTTCTCGGCGATGTTCTCTTCGTGAGTCGCGGTCTCATAGGCGGTCTGCGCCGCGCGCTCGGCGATGTCGAGATCAATGCGCAGCTTGTCGAGTATGAGTTGGTGGACGGTCTTCTTGTGCATGGCTGGCTTCATCAATCGCAAAATTGCTGGACGTTGGCGCGACTCTTTTCACTCGGTGCGTTCTGGTCCTGTTGCAGCCAGAACTGGCACTTCGGATTGGCCAGGTTGCGGCTGCTGCCTCGGGCCTGATCCAGTCGCTGCTGCTGCTCGTTCTTGCGCAGGTTTTCTTCGTATTGTTCGAACAGTGGACTCTGCGGCGCAATGTCAGGTCGTGGTTGCGCCTGGGCTGGAACGGGCGGCCTGGCCAGTTGCTCCACCGCCGTGGCCACGGGCGCCAACTGCTCGCTGAACAAAAGGCGTGAGGCGAGCCAGCAAGTCAGGGCAATCGCCATGAACCCAAGCCACAGGCCCAGGGCGATGCTGGCACTCAGTTGCAGCACATTGAGTCGTACGGCAAGTGGGCGGCGCGGGTTGGGGCGGTAGGGCATGGCGGCCTCCTGGCGGGTGGTTGCAAGCGAAGGGCGATTGTCGCATGAAGATTAATCGCCGTCGGCTCTTCTGCGCGGGGTAATTTATGCGGACAATCGCTACCTTTGCCAACGGGAGCCTGGAATGCCTGAAACGAACCCCCGCTGGGATATTTTCTGTACCGTGGTCGACAATTTTGGCGACATCGGGGTGACCTGGCGGCTGGCCCGGCAACTGGTGGCCGAGCACTCGGTGCGAGTGCGCCTGTGGGTCGACGACCTGCGCGCCTTCGAGCGCCTGTGCCCGGAGATCGACACTCAGCTGGCGCAGCAATGGCAGCAGGGCGTCGAGGTGCGACAATGGCTGGTGGAATGGCTGCCGGTTGATGCCGCTGATGTGGTCATCGCCGCATTTGCCTGCCAATTGCCGGCGTCCTATATGGACGCCATGGCCGCGCGGGCACAACCACCGCTGTGGCTGAACCTGGATTACCTGAGCGCCGAAGACTGGGTGGTGGGTTGTCACGGCTTGCCGTCGGTCAAATACCGACACGTACAGAAGTACTTTTTCTTCCCCGGTTTCCGCCAGGACACGGGCGGCTTGCTGCGCGAGCGTGGCTTGCTCGAGCGACGGCGCAAGTTCCAGCAGGATGCTTCAGCGCAGCGCGAATTCCTCCAGGGCCTGGGCGTCGATCGCGCCCCTGGCAGCCAGTTGATTTCTCTGTTCGCCTATGAGAATGCCGGGTTGGCCAGCTGGCTTGATTGCCTGGCGAGCGATTCCACGCCGTCGCACATGCTGGTGCCGGAAGGACGGATCCTCGGCGACGTCGAGCGCTGGCTTGGGGTCGAGGGGCTCGCGGCGGGGGACGTGCACGTTCGCGACGGTTTGACCGTGCAGGTGCTGCCATTCGTCCGACAGGATCAATACGACCTGTTGCTGTGGAGCTGCGATTTTAATGCGGTGCGCGGCGAGGACTCGTTCGTGCGTGCCCAATGGGCCGGGCGCCCGCTGCTGTGGCACATCTATCGGCAGGACGAAGATATTCACCTGGACAAGCTCGAAGCCTTCCTCACGCTGTACACCAAAGGCCTGACGCGGCCGGCCAGCGA
Organism: Pseudomonas sp. TMW22090; assembly: GCF_022496665.1. NCBI lineage: Bacteria > Pseudomonadati > Pseudomonadota > Gammaproteobacteria > Pseudomonadales > Pseudomonadaceae > Pseudomonas > Pseudomonas sp. TMW22090. The sequence continues at coordinate 352,154 of NZ_SCFH01000004.1, read as the reverse complement.
GGCGATCAGCGGTCTATGGCGAGCCTGGAATACCGGTGTAACAATGACCGATCACTGGCTGGCCACCCGTAAACACTCGCCAGAACTGCAGCAACACGCCGAGGCGTGGTGTCTGGAACAGGCCTTGCAGGATGATCTTGCCGCGGCGCTGGTACAGTTTTATGTAAATTGGATATGATACGCGGCCTAGATTTTTGTAAATCCCATCCAAATTCGGATATTCGCAATGAAAACTGGTAAAGAACTGAAACCCGGTACCGTGATCCGTCTCGAAAACGATCCTTGGCTGGTTCAGAAAGCTGAATTCACCAAATCCGGTCGTAACAGCGCGATCATGAAGACCAAGCTGAAAAACCTGCTGACCGGTTACAAGACCGAGATCGTTTACAGCGCCGACGACAAACTGGACGACGTAATCCTCGACCGCAAAGAAGCGACCCTGTCCTTCATCAGCGGCGACACCTACACGTTCATGGACACCACCGACTACACCATGTACGAGCTGAACGCTGAAGACATCGAAGCCGTTCTGCCTTTCGTTGAAGAAGGCATGACCGATGTTTGCGAAGCGATCTTCTTCGAAGAGCGTCTGGTTTCCGTAGAGCTGCCGACCACTATCGTGCGCGTAGTTGACTACACCGAAGGTTCGGCTCGTGGCGACACTTCCGGCAAGGTGATGAAGCCTGCCAAGCTGAGCAACGGTACCGAGCTGCAAGTGGCCGACTTCATCGAAATCGGTGACCGCATCGAGATCGACACCCGCGAAGGCGGTTCCTACAAAGGCCGTGCTAAATAAGCACAGCTTCAGGGATGAAAAAGCCCGACCATTGAGTCGGGCTTTTTTGTGCCTGCAAAATCACAGGATCGCAGCCTCGTTTCACTCGACAGCTCCTACAAGGGAATCACGTTCTTCCTGGTTCTTCCTGTAGGCGCTGTCGAGTGGAACGAGGCTGCGATCTTTTGCTTTTAAACCGTGACGTGCAAGCGCACTTCAACGTTGCCGCGGGTGGCGTTCGAGTAAGGGCACACCTGGTGAGCCGCCTCTACCAGCGATTGCGCGTCGGCTTGTTCAAGACCCGGCAGGCTGATGTGCAGGTCGATGTCCAGGCCAAAACCGCCGGGGATCTGGCCGATGCCGACATGGGCCGTGATCGAGGCATCGTTGGGGATGCTGCGCTTGGTCTGGCTGGCAACGAATTTCAGTGCGCCGATGAAGCAGGCGGAGTAGCCGGCCGCGAACAGCTGCTCGGGGTTGGTTGCTGCGCCACCCGCACCGCCCAGCTCTTTAGGCGTGGCGAGCTTGACGTCGAGGACGTTGTCGCTGGAAACCGCACGACCATCACGGCCGCCAGTGGAAGTTGCGATTGCGGTGTAGAGCGTTTGCATGATGTAGGCCTCGCCAGATCAGATATGTTTCGCGCTAAATGTTAGCGCGCCAAGTAAGTGCGAGATGAATGTATCGCGCTAATAGTTTGCGCGCAAGATAAATTTTAAAGCGCCTGATAGCGCAGTACCCGTCGACATCAATGTTGGATGTTATACCGCTATCGCGGGCAAGCTTTGCTCCTACAATGGGCTTCACCTTCAGAGGCGTTCGCTCTCACCTTCAGAGGCTGTCCTGCAGATGACTACGCAGCGCTTGCAACTCGGCCTGCAGCTTCTGCAACTGCTGCAAGGTCTGGCCACTCGCCCCCAGGATGCACTGTGGAATATCGCGGGCCTTGTCCCGCAATGCGCGGCCTGGCCCGGTCAACTCGACAATCACTACCCGCTCATCCTCACGGCTGCGGGTACGACTGAGCAAGCCCTCGACTTCGAGGCGCTTGAGCAGCGGCGTCAGTGACCCGGGATCGGTCAACAGACGGGCGCTGATTTCACTCACGGTCAAGCCGTCGCGCTCCCACAACACCAGCATCGCCAGGTACTGCGGATAGGTGAGGCCCAACGCCTGCAGGAGCGGTTTATAGACCTTGGTCATCATCAGTGACGTGGAGTGCAGGGCGAAACACACCTGATTGTCCAGCAGCAGGTGGTCACAGTTATCCGGAGTATTGCGCTTGTCAGTCATTTCAAAGCCTTGATCAGTCATCGTCATCAATCTAGTGGGCGAATCTTTAATGCGCCAGATAATTCGCGGTCAGTGACGACCCAAGGTGTTTTGCAGCACCAGATCCCAAGGCGGGATCGGGCTGAAACGGGTCTTCAGGTATTCAAGCAGCAGGCGACTGCGTGGGTTGGGTTGCTGCTCCAGGCGCAATGCGTAGATCCCGGTGCTTTCCGGCGGCGGCAGTCCGTTGTCACAAAACAACGGTTGCAGTTCGCCGCGCAGCAGGTATTCGCTGGCAAGCCAGGTGGGTAGATGGGCAATGCCCAGCCCGGCCAGCGCACCGCACACCAGTGCTTCGGCATTGTTGGCGCTCATGCGGATGCGCGCCGGGCGGTGCAGTTGCATCTGTCCGTGCTGTTCAAAGCGCCAGGCGAAGGGCGGCGCCAGGCCGTCCCAGTCCAGGCCATCATGCTCGATCAACTGCGCCGGTTCCGCCGGCACGCCACGGAGCTTCAGGTAGGCTGGGCTCGCGCACGCAATTCGAACCATCCGCGCCAGAGGTGTGGCGACGAGGCGGGTGTCGGCCATTTGTCCGGCGCGCAGCACGAGGTCGACCTTGCCCAGGTTGAGGCCCTGCATGTCGACGAAACTGTCGATCAGGTGCAGTTGCACATCGAGGCCCGGGTAGAGCATCAGGAAGTCGGCAATCACTGGCGCCAGGTGTCGGCGCCCGAACGCGGCAGGCGCGTCAATACGAATCAGGCCTTCCGGTGCGCTGCTCAGGGAAACCGCCTCGGCTCGGGCCAGGCGCAGTTCGGCGACGATCCGCCGCGCGCGCTCGGCAAACGCCAGGCCTGCCGGTGTCGCCCGCACCGCGTGGGTGCTGCGGATGAACAGCTGGCTGCCCACGGCGTTTTCCAGGCTGTCGATACGCCGGGCGACAGCGGAGGGTGTCAGCGGATAACGACGCGAAGCGGCAGAAAAACTGCCGGTCTCCAGTACGTCGAGGAACAGCGCAAGCTGCTCGGTTAACTGATTGGGGTTCATGGCGATGCGCTTGTGCGAAGTTGGCACAGCCATTGTGCGTTGCTATGCGTTTCACTGCCAATCCCGAATGCGTAGCATGGGCCCATGATTCGGATAGGAATGTCACTGTGATTGAGTTTTTGGTGTATCTGGTTTTCGGCGCCGCCCTGGGCACCTTGGGCGGATTATTTGGCATTGGCGGCGGATTGATCGCTATTCCGTTGCTGGGTGTATTTTTCGGGCTCGACCAGCAAATTGCCCAAGGCACGGCGCTGGTCATGGTGGTGCCGAACGTAATGCTCGCCTTGTGGCGTTATCACCAGCGCAATCGCATTGAATTGCGCCACGCGTTGCCGCTGGCAGTGATGGGCTTCAGTTTTGCCTGGATCGGCTCGATCTGGGCGGTGGGCATTGATGCGCAATCCATGCGCGCCGGATTCGTTGCATTCCTGGTGGCCTTGTCTGCCTACAACCTTGTGCGGATGTTCACGACCAACCCGCCGGCAACGGCGCAAATGCGCTATTCATGGCCATGGCTGGGCGTGCTCGGCGCCGCGTCCGGGACCATGGGGGGGCTGTTCGGCGTCGGCGGGGCAGTGGTGGCAACACCGGTGTTGACCAGCCTGTTCGGCACCACCCAGGTCGTTGCCCAAGGGTTGTCCCTGGCCCTGGCGCTGCCCAGCACCGGTGTGACACTTGTGACCTACGCCGTGCACCATCAAGTCGACTGGATGATCGGCGTGCCATTGGCCATCGGCGGCCTGCTGAGCATCAGCTGGGGCGTTAAAATCGCCCACGCGATGCCGGAGCGCCTCCTGCGCGGGCTGTTTTGCGGCTTTCTGGTGATGTGCGCGGTGATGCTCGCCTTTAAAGTTTGAAACCATCGACGATGTGTTCCGCCAGGCACTCAGTGATAGGCGAGGGGTTGTGTAAGTTACGCACCAGCATGATGCTGGCCTCGGGCAACACCGGCAGACCCTCGGCCTCACCCAGGATGCGCATGTCGGGGGTGATCAGGCTTTCCAGTTGCGCAGTCACTGCAAGGCCGGCGCTGACCACCGCCATGATCGCCGACAGGCTGGAACTGTTATACGCCACCCGATAATCACGCCCCATGGCATCCAGTGCATTGCACGCCCACAGGCGGCAGAAACAATCGCTGTTGAACATCGCCAGCGGCAAAGGCGTCTGCTCGTGGGCGCTGAAACATTGCGCTTCGGCCCAGACAAATCGTTCTTTGCGCAGCAGTTGGCCGATCTCGTTGCCGGGTTCGCGGGTGACGATGGACAGGTCAAGGTCCTGGCGCAGCAGCAATTGTTTTGATGACTCGCAATGCACCTCAATCTGGATCAGCGGATAGGATTGCGCAAAACGCCGCAGAATCCCGGGTAGAAAACGCATCACGTAGTCGTCCGGCGTACCGATCCGGACCATGCCGACCATATGCGGCTCGCGCAGGGTATTGAATACTTCGCTGTGCAGCTTGAGGATGCGCCTGGCATAACCAAGCAGTACCTGGCCCTCGGCTGTCAGCCGCACCTGGCGCCCGTCACGTTGAAACAACTGGCGCTGCAGCACGTCCTCTTCAAGCCGCTTCATCTGCATGCTGACCGCAGACTGGGTGCGGTTGACCAGTTCGCCTGCGCGAGTGAAGCCACCCTGGTCAGCGATGGCGACGAAGGTGCGCAGCACTTCAGTGTCGATACTGGGGTAGGCAGACATACATCAATCTCCGAGATGTATTGCATAAGAAACATTCGTTGGATTGATCTTAGCCCCGGCGCGACACTTGAGCCATCCCAAACGGAGGGCAACAAGATGAAAGGTCAACACGATGTCAGCGCAGTAGAAAAACACTCCATTCACGTCGTCTCGGATCTGCTGCACAAGCTGACCCGCTGGTATGAACTGCACCGCGAACGGGAAATGTTGGCGGGCATGAGCGATGAGGCCTTGAAGGACATCGGCCTGACTCGCGCGGATGTGGCGCAGGAAGCGGAGCGTCACTTCTGGCAAGACCCACTGGGCGGCGGCAAATAAGGTTGGAAACACCGATGGCACATGCCTGGTCACAACCCCATCACGCGTGGCGCAAGCCCGGGTCATGGGGTTTTTCATGGGCGGGAACAGGCGGTCGTATTCGTTTGCTGGAGCCGGGCGGGCACCTGCTGAACAGGCGATGAGGTCACGCCATTGGCGTTTCATGCGTGGGCCGCTAAGGTGGACACAGACCTCTGCATGAGCCTTTGAATGTCTACCTCCTCGTATTTTTCCTTGCTGCAGGCCAGGCGCCTGGCGTTGAGCTCCCAGGGGTTCGGTGGGCGCCAGCCGCCAGCGCTGGTCAAATCGATCCAGGTCAATCGTTTGATCGAACGCCTGGGTATCCTGCAGATCGATTCGGTCAATGCGCTGGTGCGCTCGCACTACCTTCCCCTGTTTTCGCGCCTGGGCTGTTATTCATCCGGCTTGCTTGATCAGGCGGCCTGGAGTCAGGGGCGGCAGCGCACGCTGTTTGAATATTGGGGGCATGAAGCGTCCCTGCTGCCCTTGTCGATGTTCCCCTTGATGCGCTGGCGGATGGCGCGGGCAGGGCGGGGCGAAGATATTTATCAGCAACTGGCGCGTTTCGGTCGCGAGCACCAGGACATCATCCGCCGCGTCCTTGGCTCGGTTCAGGAACTCGGGGCGTTGGGCGCAGGCAGCCTGTCGACTCGCCAGGAAAGAGCCGGGCCATGGTGGGACTGGAGCGCGGAAAAACACGCGCTGGAATGGTTGTTTGCCGCCGGTGAAGTGACTGTCGCCGGACGACGTGGATTCGAGCGGTTGTATGACTTGCCGGAGCGGGTGCTTCCCGCGGTCATCCTCCAGCAGCCGATGCTCTCGGAAGATGAGGCCCAGCGTGGCCTGTTGCTGCATGCGGCCAATGCCTTGGGCATCGCGACGGAAAAGGACCTGCGTGACTACTTTCGCCTGAATCCGGGCGATGCGCGTTCGCGCCTGGCGGAACTGCTGGAGGCGGGCGCATTACTGTCCTGTGAGGTCCAGGGTTGGCGACAACCCGCCTTTTGCCTGCCCGAGCCGAAAGTGCCACGCAAGGTCGAGGCCAGCGCCTTGCTGTCGCCCTTCGATTCACTGATCTGGGAGCGCGGCCGTACCGAGCGGTTGTTTGATTTTCGCTATCGGCTCGAGATTTATACGCCCCAGGATAGACGGGTTTATGGCTATTACGTGCTGCCGTTTTTGCACAACGAACGAATATCTGCGCGGGTAGATTTGCGCGCGGAGCGCGCGCACGGCCGCTTGGCGGTGCATGCCGTGCACGAGGAAGAGCCGGGGCTGGATGATGAGGGGATGCTGGCGTTGGCGGTCAATTTGCGGCGGATGGCCGATTGGCTGGGGCTGGCGCAGGTGCAGTTGAATTGCCAGCGGGTGAGTGCAGCCAGATTAAGAGTGGCATTGGCTGGGATTGAGGGTGCCTGAGCTGGCCTCATCGCGAGCAGGCTCGCTCCCACAGTTGGCCGCGTTTGGCAGAACAACGCGGTCAAAATGTGGGAGCTAGCCCGCTAGCAATTGTTTCAAAGTGGTTTACCGCCGGACTTGTTTCAACGTCTCGGCAATCAAGAACGCCAATTCCAGCGACTGATCCGCATTCATCCGCGGGTCACAATGGGTGTGGTAACGGTCTGACAAACCGTCCTCGGTAATCGGTCGCGCGCCGCCGATGCATTCGGTCACGTTCTGCCCGGTCATCTCGATATGAATCCCGCCGGCGTAACTGCCTTCGGCCTGATGAACCTGGAAGAATTGCTTCACTTCGCCCAGGATCTGCGCAAAGTCGCGGGTCTTGTAGCCGCTGCTGGCCTTGATGGTGTTGCCGTGCATCGGGTCGCAACTCCATAGCACCTGCTTGCCCTCACGCTGCACAGCGCGGATCAGGGCGGGCAGGTGGTCACCGACCTTGTTGGCGCCCATTCGGGCGATCAGGTTCAGGCGGCCAGGGTCGTTGTCCGGGTTGAGCACATCAATCAGGCGGATCAGGTCGTCGGGGTTCATGCTCGGGCCGACCTTGACCCCGATCGGATTGTTCACGCCACGCAGAAACTCGACGTGAGCACCGTCCAGTTGGCGAGTGCGGTCGCCGATCCACAGCATGTGCGCCGAACAGTCGTAGTAATCGTTGGTCAGGCTGTCGCGACGAACAAAAGCTTCTTCGTAATTGAGCAGCAAGGCCTCGTGCGCAGTGAAGAAACTGGTCTCGCGCAGCTGTGGCGAGCTGTCCATGCCGCAGGCGCGCATGAAGGCCAGGGTTTCATCGATGCGATCGGCCAGGTGGCTGTATTTCTCAGCCAGTGCCGAGTTGGCGATGAAGTCCAGGTTCCACTTGTGCACCTGATGCAGGTCGGCAAAGCCCCCCTGGGCAAACGCGCGCAGCAGGTTGAGGGTGGCGGTGGACTGGTGGTAGGACTGCAGCAGGCGTTCCGGATCCGGCACGCGGCTTTTTTCATCGAAGCCGATGCCGTTGACGATATCGCCACGGTAGGCCGGCAAGGTGACGCCGTCGATGGTTTCGTCATTGGCCGAACGGGGTTTGGCGAACTGCCCGGCCATGCGACCGACCTTGACCACCGGGCAGCCGGCAGCAAAGGTCATGACGATGGCCATTTGCAGCAGCACCTTGAAGGTGTCGCGAATTTTTGCTGCGGAGAACTCGGCAAAACTTTCAGCGCAATCGCCGCCCTGCAACAGAAACGCCCGACCCTGTGTCACTTCGGCGAACTGGCGACGCAACTCCCGGGCTTCACCGGCAAACACCAGCGGCGGATAGCTGGCCAGGGTCTGCTCGACCTGCAGCAAATGTGCAGCGTCGGGGTAGGCGGGTTGTTGCTGGATCGGCAGGGCGCGCCAGCTGTCAGGGCTCCAGGGTTGGCTCATCACGGTCTCGGTAGTTTTACGCTCGGACCCTCATGTTATCAGCAATTAGTGCGTGACCTGTTCCCGTTGCATCGCTGACAATCGCGCCTTTGCAGCCGCATCAGCGGTTGACTGCGCCGCTGTTTCCCCAAGCTGCAGGCCCGAGACGACCAGGAGACGAAATGACCGAGGAGCGCGTCGAGCATCTGCTCGCCGAGGTACAGGATGAGTTCGGCGTGATACGCGTGCTGGAAGTGGCGGATTACCGATTTCTCGAGTTCGGTGACGCCATCGAACAGAGTTGCGTGTTCACCGCCGACCCGAGCTGGCTCGAATACGATTACACCCGCGCGATGCTGATCGGTGCGTTGTGCCACGAGCAGCCGGAAAGCGCGCTGTTCCTGGGGCTGGGCGCCGGTACGCTGACCCAGGCCTGCCTGAAATTCCTGCCGCTGGAAGACGTCGAAGCCATCGAACTGAGGCCCGATGTGCCGCGCCTGGCCATTGAATACCTGGGGCTGGATGATGATCCGCGCCTGTATATCCGGGTCGGCGACGCGCTGGAGTTGCTGGACACTGCTGAGCCTGCAGACCTGATTTTCGTCGACCTGTATACCGATGTCGGGCCTGGGGTCGGCCACCTGGCCTGGAGTTTCCTGGAGAACTGTCAAAAGCGCCTGAATCCGGGCGGATGGCTGGTGATCAATCAGTGGGCCACCGACGATGGCAAGCCGCTGGGCGCTGCGCTGTTGCGCGGGCTGTATCACCGCCATTACTGGGAGTTGCCGGTGAAAGAGGGCAATGTGATTTTGCTGGTGCCGTCAGAGCTGGATCAGGAGCTGGACATGGACGCCCTGGTGGCCCGGGCCGAAGGGCTGGCGCCGCGATTGGGGTATTCGTTGCAATCGCTGATCAAGGCGATTCGCCCGGCGACATGAGTCGGCGTCTGTGAGGGTCTCATCGCGGGCAAGCCCGCTCCCACAGGTTTCGAGTACGACGCAAATCATTGCGGGAGCGGGCTTGCCCGCGATGAAGGCCTCACAGTCAATACCTGCCTCACAGCCCCTTAAACACGCCAGGTCGTTTCTCTATCATCGACCGCACCCCCTCCCTGGCATCCTCACTGCCCAGCAGCTTCTTCGCCAGCGGCGCCAGCCCCAGCGCTGCCGCCGTTTCTCCTTCATAGCGCGCCTGGCGGGCCGACATCAGGGTCGCCTGCACCCCAAGCGGCGCCTGACGGGCGATCCGTTCAGCCAACTCCAGCGCCCGTGGCAGCAAATCCTCACTGGCCATGACTTCCTGGACCAGGCCCAGGTGTAACGCCTCATGGGCATCGAACTCATCCCCGGTAAGTAACCAGCGCATTGCATTGCCCCAGCCGGCAACCTGATGCAGGCGCAAGGTGGCGCCGCCGAACGGGAAAATTCCCCGTTGCACTTCTTTCTGGGCGAAGCGGGTATTGCTGGCGCACAGGTTGATATCAGCGGCCAGCATCAATTCGATGCCAATGGTCAGGCAGTACCCCTGGGCGGCGACGATCACCGGCTTGCTCACCCGAGGGCCGGCCTGGATTCCCCATGGATCGCAGCCACCGGCGGGCACCTGCCAGCCTTCGGCCAGGCTGGCACTGGCGCTGACCAGGTCGAGCCCGGCGGTAAAATGCTCGCCGTGGCCAAACACCACCGCTACCCGCGCTTCGCGGTCGGCTTCGAACTCGCCATAGGCCAGGCTCAGTTCATTCAGCAGGTCGAGGTCGAACGCATTGCGCTTGGCCGCCCGGTTCAAACCGATCAACAGCACATGACCGCGCCGTTCGCGGCTGACTCGACTGGAGCAGGGCTGATTCATGGGGCAATTCCTCGGGCGGGAAGGGGGCGGTTGCCGGGCGCAGGGCAAAGGCGGCGGCTTAGCAGGGTGAACCGTTTTAGCGCCATCTCCAGCAGGGCCGGGCCTTTGAAAAGTAGACCCTGGTTGGATTCTGCGCAAAGCCTGTGACACAACGGCGTATACGTCAGTTTTCCGACAAATAATGCTCCCTTTTTGCCCGAATTCCGGTATAGTGCGCGCCGGCCTTTAACCAGGCCGCGTTTAGGTAGCGCAATTCCCCGAAGTCAGCTTCGGCTGCACGTCCGCACAGCGGACTCTCCCTTGACGAATCTTTTTCATTCATTCGTTTTCGCAAATCCCCGCCGACAAAGCAGCCAGGGCGACTCTTGAGTCTTACACGGCATGCGCAGCTTTGGAGCATGGGTCTTTGCGGATGCACTTAGAGGCAGACCCATGACCCAGGAAACCGGCGGCTTCGCCGCTTTTAATCTTAATCCGAATATCCTTGCAGCCGTCATTGCGACTGGCTACGAAGAACCTTCGGCTATTCAGCAGCAATCGATCCCGATCATCATGGCCGGCCAGGACATGATTGGCCAGGCGCAAACCGGTACGGGTAAAACCGCTGCGTTCGCCCTGCCTATTCTGCATTGCATCGATCCTGCCAAGCGCGAGCCGCAAGCCCTGATCCTGGCGCCAACCCGTGAGTTGGCGCTGCAAGTAGCAACCGCTTTCGAAACCTACGCCAAGCAAATGCCGGGCGTTACTGTTGTGGCCGTTTACGGCGGCGCGCCTATGGGCCCACAACTGAAAGCAATCCGTAACGGCGCACAAATCGTTGTCGCCACCCCGGGCCGTCTGTGCGACCACCTGCGTCGCGACGAAAAAGTCCTGTCGACCGTGAACCACCTGGTTCTCGACGAAGCTGACGAAATGCTCAAACTGGGTTTCATGGACGACCTCGAAGTCATCTTCAAGTCCCTGCCTGCAACCCGCCAGACCGTATTGTTCTCGGCAACCTTGCCGCAGTCGATCCGTGCCATTGCCGAACGCCATCTGCGCGATCCGCAACACGTGAAGATCCAGACCAAGACTCAGACCGTTACCGCGATCGAACAGGCTCACCTGTTGGTTCACGCTGACCAGAAGACCTCGGCTGTATTGAGCCTGCTGGAAGTTGAAGATTTCGACGCCCTGATCATGTTCGTACGCACCAAGCAAGCAACCCTGGACCTGGCCAGCGCCCTGGAAGCCAAAGGCTACAAAGCCGCTGCGCTGAACGGTGACATTGCCCAGAACCAGCGTGAGCGCGTGATCGACTCCCTCAAGGATGGCCGTCTGGACATCGTTGTGGCGACCGACGTTGCCGCTCGTGGCCTGGACGTTCCGCGCATCACTCACGTGTTCAACGTTGACATGCCGTACGATCCAGAGTCCTACGTCCACCGTATCGGCCGTACTGGCCGTGCCGGTCGCGAAGGTCGTGCGCTGTTGCTGGTGACTCCACGTGAGCGCCGCATGCTGCAAGTGATCGAGCGTGTAACCGGTCAGAAGGTTGCCGAAGTTCGCCTGCCGGACGCACAAGCTGTTCTTGATGCCCGCATCAAGAAACTGACCAACAGCCTGTCGCCACTGGTGGCTGACGCCGAATCAACCCACGGTGATCTGCTGGATCGCCTGACCGCCGACATCGGTTGCACTCCGCGTGCCCTGGCCGCTGCCCTGTTGCGCAAGGCAACCAACGCCCAGGCGTTGACCCTGGCCGCGATCGAGAAAGAACGTCCACTGGTGCCGAACAATGCACCGCGTGGCGATCGTCCAGAGCGTACCGGTGATCGTCCGGACCGTGGTGATCGTGAGCGTCGCGCTCCGGTTCCATTGGCTGAAGGTCGTGCTCGTTGCCGTACCGCGCTGGGTGCGCGTGATGGTATCGCTGCCAAGAACCTGCTGGGCGCCATCCTGAACGAAGGCGGCCTGGCCCGCGAAGCCATCGGTCGCATTCAGGTGCGTGACAGCTTCAGCCTCGTCGAGTTGCCGGAAGATGGTCTGGAAAAGCTCCTGACCAAGCTGAAGGACACTCGCGTTGCTGGCAAGCAGTTGAAGCTGCGTCGCTATCGCGAAGATTGATCGGCCCTTGGGTTGATTGATCGAACATAAAAAATCCCCGACTGGTTCGGGGATTTTTTTTGCCTTTGAAGAGGTGCCTGCTGCTGCTGCCGCTGCCGCTGCCGCTGCCGCTGCTGCTGCCGCTGCCGCTGCCGCTGCCGCTGCCGCTGCTGCTGCCGCTGCCGCTGCCGCTGCCGCTGCCGCTGCTGCTGCCGCTGCCGCTGCCGCTGCCGCTGCTGCTGCCGCTGCCGCTGCCGCTGCCGCTGCCGCTGCTGCTGCTGCCGCTGCCGCTGCCGCTGCCGCTGCCGCTGCTGCTGCTGCCGCTGCCGCTGCCGCTGCCGCTGCCGCTGCCGCTGCCGCTGCCGCTGCCGCTGCCGCTGCTGCTGCCGCTCGGACTCACTGTAGGAGCTGCCGCAGGCTGCGATCTTTTGATCTTCAATTGCCCAAAATCAAAATCAAAAGATCGCAGCCTGCGGCAGCTCCTACGGGGTAGGTTAGTCAGTCGAGGTTGTTTGCGCTATCGGTCCGCCGCCCGCCGTTACCACCTGCACACTCATGCGCGGCGTTGCCAGATCCATTCCTGCCTCATCCAGATGGCGTTTGAGCGACAGGTTGAACGCCCGCGACACTTCCCACTGCTTGATCGGTGCCGTCTTGAACCGGGCGCGCAGGATCGCGTTGCCTGACTCGAAACTCTCGACGCCCTGGATCTCCAGCGGAGACCAGATGTTGCGCCGCTGCAGCGGGTCGGTGCGCATTTTCTGGCCGACGTCACGCATCAGCTTGATCGCTTCGTCGATGTCCATGCTGGATGGCACCGCCACCCGGAAAATCGCGTAGCCGAACTCCCGGGAGTAGTTCTTGATGCTTTTGATTTCGCTGAACGGGATGGTGTGCACGATACCGTCGATGTCCCGCAGGCGTACCGTGCGGATCGTGAGGCCTTCGACGGTCCCCAGGTGCCCGCCGACGTCCACGTAGTCATCAATGGCCAGTGAGTCTTCAATGATGATGAACAGGCCGGTGATCAGGTCGGCGACCAGGGACTGCGCGCCAAAACCGATGGCCAGGCCGATTACGCCGGCACCCGCCAGCAGCGGCGTGACGTTCATGCCCATGTTGGCCAGGGCGACGATCAGCGCGATGATGAAAATGGCCACGAACAGCACGTTGCGAATCAGCGGCATCATCGTCTGCGCCCGGGCGTTGGCCAGGCCTTTGCGCGAGCGGGTCAGGGCGTGGTGCACCGCGGTGTCGCTGAGAATCCAGATCAGCCAGGCGAAAATCAGCGTGCCGGCGAGGCTGAACAGCTTGACGCTGATTTCGTGGCCTTCACCCTCGGTGAAGGCTATCAGCGACATGCCCCAGACGCGCAGGCCCAATTCAATGAACGCCAGCCAGACCACCAGGTGGGCCAGGGTGTAGAAGAAGCTTTTGAGACGATCTGAATACAGTGCATGACGCTTGACCCCGCGTTGCGGCCTGAGTGAGTGACGCCGCACCAGGCCGTTGATCACCATGCACAACACCAGCAGCACGGTACAGATCAGCGACTGGCGCAGGGCGGTGCTGGTATCACCGGCGGATACGAACGTGGCAAACAGCGAGATCGCCACCAGCACCAGCGCCGGTACATACCAGAAGGTGCCCAGGATATCGATGCTGTCGCTGAGTGCGCGGCGGGTCAGGCGGCGCGACAGTGGCTGGTTGCGGATCAGGTGGGCGATCGGGCGGCGGAAACGCAAGATGAACAGGCCCGTGGACAGGGCTGCCAGGACATTGGCTATGGTCGCGGCGGTGTGGGCCAGGTGAGTGCCAAGGCTTACCACCAGGCGCGGGTCGCTCAGCGCCTCACCAAACGCGGCAAAACTGCCGATCAGCCACAGTGGCCGGAAGGCCTGGTGCCGCAAGATGAACAAGGCGCGGTGCCGGTGCGGGCCGTCCAGAACGGAAAAAGCGATCACGCAGATAGCCGAGAAGCAGGTGCCCACCACCAGCGCATAGGCAAGGACCATGGCCAGGCTCTTGCCCAGTGACGAGGGCAGGGCGTAGGTCATGTAGACAGTCATGACCAGGGCGATCAACCAGGGCCCGAGTTTGCGCAGGGCGAAGCGCAACATATCCAGGGCCTTGGGGTGTTGGGGCAGCTCTTCGGTCAGGCCGAAGCGCATGCGCACGCGGTGGCCGAGCCAGATCAGCACGGCAGCAAGCAGGCTCCAGACCATCAGGATCATGGCGAAGGCGAAGATGATCGGCAGCCATTCGTTGGCCGGCAGAATCAGCGCTTGCAGCTCGTCCTTGGCCAGGTCGTACTCTTGGGACCAGCGGGTAATCGGGCTGTCCTCCCCGGAAAACTGTTTCTCGAAACTGGCCAGCGTGCCGCCGATCAAACCAAGCACACCTTGTTCGGCGGCTGGCTGGGCTTGCTTGGTGGCATCGCGGAGTTTTTTCAGGTCGGCCAGCAGTTTGCCGCGTTGCTGGTCGTTTTCCAGCGACTTGATGACATCGTCCAGGGACTGCCCGAGAGGCGCTTGTGCCTCCGGCTGGGGTTTCGCCGAGCCATTGAGCAGCCCGGGCAGGCCGACCGCCTCTGCAGACGCCAGCGGTAGCAGCGTCATGAGGCAGACGAAGAGGAAATACGGCAGGGCAAAAAGACGAACAAACACTAGGCGGTCAACCTTGGGAGATCAGATTGCCCGAGTGTACGAGCCCGCCAAAATCAATGCGAGTCGGGGCGAGTATTTATTCGTTGAGTTTGGCGAGGATCTTGAACACCACGGTGCCAAGGATCGTCAGCATGCCAATCCACATTGCGAACACGCCGGCATTCTTGTCGCGGAAATTAAATCCGATGGCCAGCAGGATCATCCCGGTGAGGATCGGGATCAGCATGGCGTGGAAGGATTGCATTGTGATCATGGCGACGGCCTTGTCGAAAGGGATTACTTGAATTCTAGGCGGGTTTGGTGGGTCGAGCACGGGCCGTGGGAGACTGGATTGCCGGCGATGGAGCATTGAAATGGCCATCGCCGGCAAGCCAGGCGCCTACACAGGTGTCATGGCAATTCGTGACTGGCGTAGAACGCGCTCAGTACTTTCACCAGGTGCGCCAGGTCATGGCTGCCGCACAACTCGCGGATCGAGTGCATGGCGAACGTCGGCAAGCCGATGTCGACCGTGCGCACACCCAGGTGGCTGGCGGTGATCGGGCCGATGGTCGAGCCGCAGCCCATGTCGCTACGCACCACGAAGCTTTGCACCGGCACTTCTTCAGCCATGCACAAGTGACGGAAGAACCCGGCGGTTTCGCTATTGGTGGCGTAGCGCTGGTTACTGTTGACCTTGATGACCGGGCCGGCGTTGAGTTTCGGGCCGTGGTTGGCATCGTGCTTGTCGGCGTAGTTGGGGTGCACGCCATGGGCGTTGTCGGCCGATACCAGCAGTGATTTCTGGATGGTGCGGACAAACTCGTCACCCTCCGGCAGCAAGCGGCGCAAGGTTTGCTCAAGCATTGGACCGTCGGCACCGCAGGCCGAGCAGGAGCCGACTTCTTCGTGGTCGTTGGCCACCAGCACGCAGGTTTCATCGGTCTCGGCGGTGAGCAATGCCTGCAAGCCGGCATAACACGACAGCAGGTTGTCCAGGCGCGCACCGGCAATGAAGTCGCCATGCAGGCCGATGATCGCAGCGGCCTGGGTGTCGTAGAAGCTCAGCTCGTAGTCGAGCACCACGTCGGCATTCAAGCCATGTTCCAGGGCCAGCTGGTTGGTGAGCACCGCACGGAAATCCACGCGCTCGTCGCCGGCAAACTGCGCGAGGATCGGCGGCAGTTCGGTTTGGGCATTGATCGCCCAGCCCATATTGGCTTCACGATTGAGGTGAATGGCCAGGTTGGGAATGATGGCAATCGGCAGCTTGAAATCGATCAGCTGGCTTTCGACCTTGCCGTCGCGGCGGAAAGTGACCCGCCCGGCCAGCGACAGGTCGCGGTCGAACCAGGGGGCCAGCAGGGCGCCGCCGTAGACTTCCACGCCCAGTTGCCAGAAACCCTGGCGTTGCAACTCCGGCTGCGGCTTGACCCGCAGGCACGGGCTGTCGGTGTGAGCGCCCACCAGGCGGATACCGCTGTTGAGTGGGGAGTGGCGGCCCATCTTGATCGCGACAATTGAAGAGTCATTGCGGGTGACGTAGTAGCGACCGTTCGCTTCGGTGTTCCAAGACTCGCGCTCGTCAAGGCGCTGGTAGCCCGCCGCTTCCAGGCGCTGTACAAGGCTGGCAGTGGCATGAAAGGGGGTAGGGGAGGCCTTGAGAAAGTCGATCAGGCCTTGGTTCAACTCTTCGCGCATAAAAAGCTCCAGACAGCAGTGGCGCCAGTTTAACGTATTGGGCGGCTAATGTGCCTATGGCGCCGATCCCTGTGGGAGCGGGCTTGCCCGCGATTGGCTGTCGCACGCATTAGCCTAGAACGGTGCGGGACACTCGAAGCGCAGGCGTTCGCCGGATTGCGGATGGGTGAAGCTCAGCATGCTGGCGTGCAGGCACAGCCTTGGCCAGGCGGCCAGTGCCTGTTCGTGGGCATAGAGCCCGTCGCCCAGCAGTGGATGACCAATGGACAGCATGTGCACGCGCAGTTGATGGGAGCGGCCAGTGATGGGCGTCAGTTCGACCCGGCACCAGTCACCGCAACGCTCCAGCACTCGCCAGAACGTCAGCGCGTGCTTGCCAAATTCGTGATCCACCACGTGGCGGGGTTTGGTCGGCGGGTCGTAGCGCAGGGGCAAGTCAATGCTGCCACTGTCCAGCTCCGGCTGGCCCCAGCACAGGGCTGTGTAGGCTTTCTCCGTTTCGCGGTCGTGAAACTGCCTGGATAACTCGCGATGAGTATCCGGGTCACGCGCCAGCAGGATGATGCCGGACGTCTCCCAATCCAGCCGGTGGACGATGCGAGCCTCGGGGTAGCCATTTTCCTGCAGGCGGGTGATCAGGCAGTCCTTGTTGTCCTCGGCCCGGCCAGGGACGGAGAGCAGCAAGGTCGGTTTGTTCACCACCAGGACGCCGGCGTCCTGGTGGATGATCTGGATGTTGGACAGCGGCATTAAAACAGCCTCGTAACAAACGCCAACGGCGACTCACGCCCTTCATTGTCCCCGCAGGAGCTGCCGCAGGCTGCGATCTTTTGATTTTGCATGAAGAACAAGATCAGAAGATCGCAGCCTGCGGCAGCACCTACACGGTCCCGAAGGGCCTGAGCCGCCGTGGCTCCAGCCGGATCGACTCAGCGATCAGGCAGGGTGATATTGAGTTCCAGAATCGAGCAGCTGCCCTGGTTTTCCAGAGCGACATGCACGTCATCGGACCCGATATTGACGTACTTGCGGATCACCTCCACCAGTTCCTTCTGCAAGGCTGGCAGGTAGTCCGGTGTACTGCGTTGGCCGCGTTCATGCGCCACGATGATCTGTAGACGCTCTTTCGCTACCGAGGCTGTGCTTGGCTTCTTGTTGGCTCGAAAGAAGTCAAAAATGTTCATTACCTACCTCCAAACAGGCGCTCGAAGAATCCCTTCTTCGTGACATCGAGGAAACGATGCTCCACGGTTTTGCCCAGCAGACGATCGACGGCATCGCTGTATGCCTGGCCGGCATCGCTCTGGTCGTCGAGAATCACGGGCACACCCGAGTTGGAGGCCTTGAGTACAGCCTGGGATTCCGGAATCACGCCCAGCAGGGTGACAGACAGGATTTCCTTGACGTCTTCGACGCCGAGCATCTCACCGTCATTCACGCGTTGCGGGTTGTAGCGGGTCAGCAGCAGGTGTTCCTTGATCGGATCCTCGCCCTTTTCAGCGCGGCGTGACTTGCTGGCCAGCAGGCCCAGCATGCGATCCGAGTCACGTACCGAGGACACTTCCGGGTTGGTCACGATGATCGCTTCATCAGCGAAGTACATCGCCAGGTGAGCGCCTTTCTCGATACCTGCCGGGGAGTCGCAGACCACGAATTCGAAGTCTTCCTTGAGCGCCATCAGGACTTTTTCCACGCCTTCGACGGTCAGCGCGTCTTTGTCGCGGGTCTGGCTGGCGGCCAGTACGTAAAGGTTTTCCAGGCGCTTGTCTTTGATCAGGGCCTGTTGCAGGTTGGCTTCGCCGTTGACCACGTTGACGAAGTCGTACACCACGCGGCGTTCGCAACCCATGATCAGGTCGAGGTTACGCAGGCCCACGTCGAAGTCGACGATAACTGTCTTGTGGCCGCGCAGTGCGAGGCCGGTACCGATAGCGGCACTGGTGGTGGTCTTACCCACACCACCCTTGCCGGATGTAACCACGAGAATCTTGGCCAAGGTGTTTCACCCCTAAGGAAAAAGGACATTTAGCCCCTGAAAAAACATCTCTGGAAAACTACTGCAGTCGGACAGCCTTGGCTGGAATCCGGCCCTGAACGGCGCTTACCTTCGGTAAACACTGCTTTCTGGCCATTTTCCCACTTCGTTCAAGCCGTTTTCGCTACGTTTTAGAGATGCTTGGAAAATGCGGCAGTATCCGTTAAAGCCGAATGATGTTCAACACATCGCCCGACAGGCTGACCTGAACGCCTGAACCCCATAAAGGGTCGCGTCGCAGGTCCTCCGAAACCTTGTAGTGGCCTGCAATGGAGACCAGTTCAGCGCTCATCTGCTGACAGAAAATCCTGGCCTTGGTGTCGCCTTTGACCCCGGCCAGCACGCGACCGCGCATCGGGCCGTATACATGGATGTTGCCATCGGCGAGAAGTTCCGCCCCCGGGCTGACGGAGGAGATCACCACCAGGTCGCAACCCTGGGCGTAAATCTGCTGGCCGCCGCGCACGGGGGAGGTGATGATTTTGGTCGGCTTGATCGTCGGCTCCGGTGGTTTCTCCGGTTTTTTCACGACAACGCCTTCATTCGGGTCCAGGGCTCGCTCACGGGCACCGGACGGTGGCAGCACCGGAAGGTCGACCGCGATGGCCGCAGCAATGTCCTCGATGCGACTGGCGCGGATCGCCAGGGTGCGCAGGCCATGCTGGCGGCACACGCGCATCAGGCCCGGCAGATCAACGGCGCCTTCACCCGGTGGAAGTTTGTCCAGGGCCAACACCAGTGGCGCGTTGCTGAAGAAGTTAGGCGCCTGGGCGACCTTGGCGGCCAGTTGTCGATCGAGGTTCTCGAGGTCGTTACGGGCCAGTTCCAGCACCGTAATGGCGAGCATGCTGCCCTTCAACTGGAACACGGGATCTTTGTCTAGCGGTTCGGTTTGGCTCATGGTCGGCATACAACGACTTGTCACTAAAAGTGCCGAGACTTATAACGAGAACGCCCGCAGGCCGCAAGCCGGGTCTAACGATGTAGAATGCGCGGCCATTGTCTTGACGGAACCTTTAATGGATCGCCCGCGTTTTCGAAGAGCATTTCTTTCCCCGCGTTTCTGGCCGCTGTGGTGTGGTCTGGGGCTATTGTGGCTGATTGTCCAACTGCCTTATCCGGCGTTGCTGTCCATCGGTCGGCTCCTGGGCGCCGTCATGTATCGCCTGGCGGGCGACAGACGGCGCATCGCCAAGCGCAATCTCGAATTGTGTTTTCCGGAAAAATCCGCCGCCGAGCGCAAACACCTGCTAAAGGAAAATTTCGCTTCCACCGGCATCGCCTTCTTTGAAATGGCCATGAGCTGGTGGTGGTCGCGCGAGCGGCTGGCGAAGCTGGCGCATGTCGAAGGCCTGGAGCATCTGCAAAAAGCCCAACGCGAAGGCAAGGGGGTGATCCTGATGGCCGTGCATTTCACCACCCTGGAAATCGGGGCGGCGTTGCTCGGCCAGCAGCACACCATTGATGGCATGTACCGCGAGCACAAGAACCCGCTGTTCGATTACATCCAGCGCCGCGGCCGCGAGCGCCACAATCTCGACTCGCTGGCCGTGGAGCGTGACGACGTGCGCGGCATGCTCAAGCTGCTGCGGGCCGGGCGCGCGATCTGGTATGCACCGGACCAGGACTACGGCGCCAAGCAAAGTATCTTCGTGCCGCTGTTTGGCATTCAGGCCGCAACTGTGACGGCCACCAGCAAGTTCGCACGGTTGGGCAAGGCACTGGTGGTGCCGTTCACCCAGGAGCGCCTGGCGGACGGCAGCGGCTATCGACTGATGATCCATGCGCCGCTCGAAGGCTTTCCGGGGGAAACCGAGGAAGCCGACTGCATTCGCATCAATCAGTGGGTCGAAGGCGTGCTGCGCGACTGTCCGCAGCAATACCTGTGGGCGCATCGGCGTTTCAAGAGCCGCCCACCCGGTGAACCCAAACTGTACGCCAAGCGCGGTTGAAACATGATCCCCTGCAGGAGCGGACTACCAACAAGCACCATGGAGCGTTGCGATGAGTCCCGTTGAACCGGTTACAGGCTTGATTCTTTCCGGCGGTGGGGCTCGGGCGGCCTATCAGGTGGGAGTGCTGGCGGCGATTGCCGAGTTGCTGCCGCAGGGTGCACGTAATCCGTTCCCGGTTATTGTCGGTACCTCGGCGGGTGCGATCAATGCGGTCAGCCTGGCCAGTGGCGCGCTGGATTTCCGTGCTGCCATCGAGCGCCTGACGGCGTTCTGGCAAGGCTTTCGCAGTCATTTGGTGTTGCGCAGCGACTGGCCTGGGGTGATCCATCAGGCCAGCCGCTTTGTCGGCCACAGCCTGCTCGGGATCGGTGCCCAGGTGCCGGTGGCCTTGCTTGACAGTTCGCCATTGCGCGGGCTGCTCGACGACAAGCTGCAGTTGTCCGGGATCGCTGAGGCGATCGCGCAGAAACAGTTACAGGCCGTGGCGGTCACTGCGTTCGGCTATGAGTCGGGTCAGGCCGTCACGTTCTACCAGGGCGGCGGCACCATCGACGCCTGGTTACGCCATCGTCGCATCGGCGTGCCTACGCAGTTGACCATTGAGCACCTGCTCGCCAGTTCCGCGATTCCGCTGCTGTTTGCGCCGGTGAAAATCGGTGAAGAGTATTTCGGCGACGGCGCGGTACGCCAATCGGCCCCCATCAGTCCGGCCCTGCATCTTGGGGCCAGCCGCGTGCTGGTGGTGGGGGTCAGCGGCAACCCGCGCGGGGTCGATCCCGAGCAGCCGCTGCAACGCGCCTATACCGGCCAGCAGCCGACCCTCGCGCAAATTGGCGGGCACATGCTCAACAGCACGTTCATCGACAGCCTGGAAAGCGACATCGAGCTGCTGCAACGTCTCAACCAGTTCAGTCACCTGATGCCCAATGGCACACCCACCCGAGCGCTCGGCGTGGCGCCGGTGGAGGTGCTGGTGATCTCACCGAGCCAGCCGCTCGATGAGATCGCTGCGCGGCACCGGCAGGAATTACCAGCGGCGCTACGCCTGTTCCTGCGCGGGCCGGGGGCGACCAAGACGAGTGGAGCGGGAGTGTTGAGTTATCTGTTGTTCGAGGCGGGGTATTGCAGCGAGTTGATTGATTTGGGGCGCCGGGATGCGCTGGCCAAGCGTGAGGAGTTGTCCCGGTTTCTGGGGTTGCTGTAGGAGCGAGCTTGCTCGCGATGGACGTTAACGATGACGCTGGGAGCCTGACACCCCGTGGCGCTCTCTGGTCCTTCGCGAGCAAGCTCGCTCCTACAAATCGTGGCGCTCTCTGTCCTTCGCGAGCAGCCTCACTTTTACAAAATCAGAAGTGAACCTTGACCAGGAAGCTGGTCACGCTCTGATCGGTTTTGAAGCCCTGGCTGTCTTCGATACCGTATTTGTTTTTCCAGTAGTCATACTCGACACCGACGTACAACTGCTTGGCACCCAGGCTCAGGGCTTTGCCCAGGTCGTATTTGATTTGCGGATTGAAGTGCAGGTTGGCGTGGTATTCGCCTTTGTCGTTCACGTCGTTGTCGACGACCCAGTCCATGAAGCCGTCGATCAGCACGTCCGAGTCACCCACCGGGATGGTGTAGGACCAGGCTGGCGTGATCTGCCAGACGTCGTCACCCGGACGGTCGCCTTCGGTGTGACGGTTGTAGAAGTTCAACTGAAAGTAGTCGAAGCCGGGGATGGCCAGGTCGAAACCCGGACCGATCAGGTACGACTCGGTGTCGTCTTCGCCGAACTCATAGGTCATGGCCAGCAGCACGTCCTTGATCGGGCCGAACTCCAGCTTCTGGTTGAAAATCTTGTTGAATGACAAGCGCGGGCTGAATTCGCCGTAGTGAGTGTTCTTGCCGGCGAAAGAGTCTTCCTTGCCGTTGTAGAAAATCTTGTCGATGAAGAAGAAGTTGTCTCCGTATTTCCAGCCGTCGGCGTGTTCGAATGTCACGGTCTGCTGGATGCGCGGGTTGACCTGGAAGTCTTTGCCATACAGATAAGTCAGGCTGTTGTCCTGCCATTGCAGCAAGTCGCCGGCCATGGCCTGGCCCCCCGCCAGTAACGATCCTGCCAGCATCAGGCTAGTGCACGTACGTTTCATTCGGTTGCTCCCAAAAAGTAGTGGTATCACGTTATTTTTTTAAGGTCGGCGCTCTGGTGTGGCGCCTTTTTCTCAAGCTGCAAAAATCATCCATTCGGTCAGCTTTATTGCTGTTAGCAAAAGCTGCGCCAAGGCTTTGCGAAAACCAAAAAACTCCCGCTCGGCTGCTCAAAAACAGTCGATTGAGAGTGGTTCGGGGAGGCCTTGATACCGTCCAGAGCCGGGATAAGTTGGCTTTCTGGTCAGGAATTAAATCCGGGCTTTTTTTTAAAGCGGATTCAGGCGGCCGCGGAGAATACTGACTCCTTGGCCAGGTCTCAAGTGCCCCGCAACAGCGCACCGACGACAGGTTTGGGGCACGGTTGCGGGTCATCTTAGAAGTGCACCTTCACCAGCAGGCTGGTGGTGTTTTCATTGGTGTCGAAATTGG
Organism: Pseudomonas sp. TMW22090; assembly: GCF_022496665.1. Classification (NCBI taxonomy): domain Bacteria; kingdom Pseudomonadati; phylum Pseudomonadota; class Gammaproteobacteria; order Pseudomonadales; family Pseudomonadaceae; genus Pseudomonas; species Pseudomonas sp. TMW22090. The sequence continues at coordinate 329,339 of NZ_SCFH01000004.1, read as the reverse complement.
CGCTGTTTTCGATGCCGTACTTGTCTTTCCAATAGCTGTATTCGATGCCGACGTACACCTGTTTCTCCCGCCAACCCATGGACTTGCCCAGGTCGTACTTGATCTGCGGGTTGAAGTGCACGTTGGCGTGATAAGTGCCACGGGCGTTCTGGTCGTTATCCACCACCCAGTCCAGGTAGCCGTCGATCAGTACACTCGAATTGCCGAGTGGAAGGGTGTAGGACCAGGCCGGGCTGACCTGCCAGACATCGCTGCCGGGGCGCGAGCCTTCGGTCTGGCGATAGTAAAAATTCAAGGTGAAAAAGTTGAAGCCCGGTATTGCGAGGTTAAAACCGGGGCCGATCAGGTAGGCCTCGCTGTCGTCTTCGCCATTCTCGTAGGTCATGGCCAGCAACACGTCCTTGATCGGGCCGAGTTCGAAGCGTCGGTCCAGGATCTTGCCGAAGGACAGTCGCGGGCTGAACTCGCCGTAATAGGCGTGAACGCCTTTGTTGCGGTCTTGCTCGCCGTTGTAGTAGGTGCTGTCGATGAACATGAAGTTGTCGCCGTACTTCCAGCCATCGGCGTGCTCGAATGTCACCGTCTGCTGGATCGACGGGTTGACCGCAAAGTCCTTGCCATAGAGATAGCTCAGGCTGTTGGTCTGCCACAGCAACAAGTCGCCGGCCATGACCTGGCTAGTGGTCAGCAGGGCGGCGCCCAACAGCAGGTTTTTCTGAGTCCGGATCATCTGGTGCTCCTTCTTGTTTTTATTGTTCAAGGCACGGGGGCTCCAACCCTGTGGGAGTGAGCCTGCTCGCGATGGCGGTGTATCAGTCAATGAAGTGTTGAGTCTGATAACGTCATCGCGAGCAGGCTCGCTTCCACCTGGCCGGGCGTGTACTTGTTTGTCAGTGCGCGTGGCAGTCGTTAATGGCGGCGCGTTCCTTGCCGCCGAGGATGTTGAACAGCAGGTTCAGCGACAGCGCGCTCAACGTCGCCATCGCAATTCCGCTGTGGGTGATCGGGCTCATCCACAAGGGCAGGTGGGCGAAAAACTCCGGCCGGACCACCGGGATCAACCCCATGCCGATGCTCACCGCCACCAGCAACTGGTTGCGACGGTCACCGATGTCGGCTTCCTGCAGAATCTTGATCCCGGTGGCCGCAACCATGCCAAACATGGCGATGGCTGCACCGCCCAATACCGCCGGTGGAATGGACGCCACCAGAAACGCCGCTTTGGGCAGCAAGCTCAGTACGATCAGCAAGCCGCCGGCGACGATGGTGACCGAGCGGCAGCGCACGCCGGTCATCTGCACCAGGCCGATGTTCTGGGCGAACGAGGAGTGGGTGAAGGTGTTGAAAAAACCGGCAAAGAATGAAGCACCGGCGTCGCACAACAGGCCGCGTCGCAGCATCCGCGGGCAAACTTCCTGCCCGGTGATCTTGCCCAGGGCGAGAAACATGCCGGTGGACTCGACGAAGATGATCACCACCACCAGGCACATGGACAGGATCGGTGCGAGCTCGAATTTCGGCATGCCGAAATGCAGCGGAGTGACGATCTGTACCCAGGGCGCCTGGGCCATGCCGCTGAGGTCGACCATGCCGATCAGGCCGCAGATCACATAACCCAGGCACATGCCGATCAGCACCGAGATATTGACCCAGAAGCCGCGCATGAAACGGTGCACCAGCAATATGGTGCCCAGCACCAGGGCGGCGATGGCCAGGTAGATCGGTGAGCCGAATTGCGCCGCACCGGCGCCACCGCCGGCCCAATTGACGGCCACGGGGAACAGCGACAAACCGATTGAGGTGATGACCGTGCCGGTCACCAGGGGCGGGAAAAAACGTACGACCCTGGACATGAACGGTGCGATGATCATGCCGAAAAAGCCCGCGGCAATGGTCGCGCCGAAAATGCCTTGCAGGCCGATGCCAGGCATTCCTGCCATGGCAACCATGCTGCCGACGGCGGCAAAGCTGGCGCCCATCATCACCGGCATGCGGATGCCCATCGGGCCGATGCCCAGGGACTGCACGATGGTGGCGATGCCGGCAACCAGCAGGTCGGCGTTGATCAGGAAGGCGATTTCTTCGCGACTCAGGCCTGCGGCCTGTCCGATGATCAGCGGCACCGCAATGGCGCCACCGTACATCAGCAGAACGTGCTGCAGTCCGACCAGGATCAGTTGCAACAGGGGCAAACGCTGAATAGCGGGTGCGTCGGGGATGCGCGCTTCGGATAGCTCGGACATGCAACACCTCGGATCTTTTTTATTCTTGTGATTTTGTGCATCAGGTCGACCGCGCCGCGGCCAATCGCGGGCAAGCCTTGCTCCTACAGAATTCCTGGGAATCCAGTGGGAGCAAGGCTTGCTCGCGATGCTTTTCAGCGGTTAATTGGTCTGGGCTCCCTGCACAATCCAGGCACCAATCAGGTCACGTTCCTGCTGGGTCATCTGGGTGATGTTGCCCAGTGGCATGATCTGGCTGGTGACCGCTTGCGCCTGGATACGCGGGGCGTTCTGGCGGATCTGGTCGGGGGTGTCGAACATCACGCCAGCCGGTGCAGCACTGAACAACGGGCTGGTCGGCTTGGCGGAATGGCAGACCGTGCAGCGTTCCTGGATCACGTTGTGCACCTTGTCAAAACCCGGGCCGGCATTCGCTGCCTGGGTCGGTGCCGGTTCAGGAGCTGTCACCGGTGCAGCTGCGGCCGGCTTCTTGTCACCGCCCAGGGCGGTTTCCGGCAGTGGCTGGTACTCGATGGCGGCCTTGGCGACTTCAGGCGCGCTGGACATCGGCTTCGGACCGGACACATAGGCCAGGCAAATCATGCCCACCGCTGCCACCGGCAGGGTCCAGGCAAATTTGTGGCTGTCGTGACGGGTGTTGAAGTAGTGACGTACCAGCACTGCCAGTACCGCGATCCCGGCCAGGATCAGCCAGTTGTACTGGCTGCCGTAGGTGCTCGGGAAGTGGTTGCTGATCATGATGAACAGCACAGGCAAGGTGAAGTAGTTGTTGTGCCGTGAACGCAGCAGGCCTTTGGCCGGCAGTGCCGGATCGGGCGTGCGGTTCTCGGCAATCGCCGCCACCAGCGCACGTTGTGCTGGCATGATGATGCGGAACACGTTGCCGACCATGATGGTGCCGATGATCGCGCCGACGTGCAGGTACGCACCACGGCCGCTGAACACTTTACTGAAGCCGTAGGCGGCGCCAATGATCAGCACGAACAGAATGAAACCCAGCAGTGCAGGGCGCTTGCCCAGGGCCGAATCGCAGAGGAAGGAGTAGACGAACCAGCCGACGAACAGCGAGCCGATGCCCAGCAGAACGCCTTCAGGACCTGTCAGGCTGCTGCCGGGTGCCAGCAGGTAGAGCGTCGGGTTGGAGTAGAACACCACGCACAGCAGCGCGATCCCCGACATCCAGGTGAAGTAGGCTTCCCATTTGAACCAGTGCAGGTTGTCCGGCATGGTCGGTGGAGCCAGTTTGTATTTTTCCAGGTGGTAGATACCGCCGCCATGGATCGCCCACAAATCACCGGCCAGGCCACTTTTCGGGTTGACCCGATTGAGGTTGTTTTCCAGCCAGACGAAATAGAACGACGCACCGATCCAGGCCACGCCAGTAATCATGTGAACCCAGCGCACGCTCAGGTTCAGCCATTCCAACAGATGTGCTTCCACAGTCTTTACCTCTCGCCTGTCACTCTGTTGTCGAGTGATCAGACCTTCTCTTATTGGTGGGGGGCAAGGATCAAACGCTCATCCTCTTTGAAAAAATGCTCATCGCAGTTATTGCCTGTGCCACTGCGATCAACCACCAGGAAGTCATCCCGCTTTTCGATCGTCAGCACCGGATGGTGCCAAACGCCGCGATGGTAATTAATGCCCTGCCTGCCGTTGGTGACGAAGGCGCGGACCAAGCCTGATACAGGTTCATCGCCAACTGGCGCGACCACGATCAGAAAGGGGTTGCCGAGCAGCGGAATGAAAGCCTGGCTGCCCAGCGGATGGCGCTCCAGCATGCAAACGGTCAGTGGCATGTCCTGCGCGTCGGCGCGGAAGATGCTGATGATGGCGTTGTCCTCCGGCGCAGCGGTTTCAACCGTCGCCAGTTTATGGAAGCGCATGGTCGAACCGTTGTTGATCATGAAGTGATCGCTGCCGTCGGTTTCAATGACGTCACCGAAAGGGGCGAAGGCTTCTTTGGTCAGCGGTTCAATCGTCAGTGTGCGCATGCTGTTCTTTTCCGAATTCTGTGTTGTTGGTTCTGTTGCTATCGCCAGCAGGCTGGCTCCCACAGGGGAATGCATTGCAAATGTGGGAGCCAGCCTGCTGGCGATTGGGTTCAGCGCTTATTTAGCGACCTTGCCGAGAACTCGCAGGCGGCTCACACCACCGTCCGGGAAGACGTTCAGGCGGATGTGGGTGATGGGGCCCAGTGCCTTGATCTGCTCGGCGAAGGTGTGCTCGGCGTGCATTTCCAGCTTCTGCGCCGGCAACAGCTCACGCCAGAACAGCGACTGGGTTTCGATCTGGCTGTCGGTACCGCCTTTCACGAATGCGCCCTGGATCGAGCAGGTGTCCGGGTAGTTGCCCTTGAAATGCAGGGTGTCGACGATGATTTTTTCGATCTCGCCCGGATGACCCAGCGCGACGATGACCCAGTCATTGCCCGGGGTACGACGACGTGCGGTTTCCCAACCGTCGCCCATGTTGATGCCACGGCCCGGGTTCAGGATGTTGCTCATGCGACCGAAGTGTTCGTCAGAGCAGGCGAGGGCGCGGCCGCCGTTCAGGGCTGCAGCCAGGTCAACTTGCTCGTTGTCGCCCACAGCCGACCAGTCGCGGAATGGAATGCCGTACACGCGCAGTCGAGCCACACCACCGTCCGGGTAGATGTTGAAACGCAGGTGGCTGAACGACTGGTCGTTGCTGATTTCGTGGTAGTGATGGCTGTTGCCCTGCAGCTCGACGGCCGACAGCACTTCAGTCCACTGGGTGTTGTCGTCTGGCTCGCCCGAGGCCAGGAAGCAGGCTTCCAGTGAGGCCGATGGCGGGAAGTTGCCGGTGAAGAATGAAGTGTCGATGTCCACGCCCTTGATCGAACCTGGTACACCCAGGCGGATCACGGCGCTGTCGTAACCTTCGAAGCGCTTGCGGCGCGACTCCCAGCCGTCCATCCACTTGCCGTTGTCATCGAACACGCCCTCCTTCCATACGGCCGGGGTCGGTTGGAACAGACGGTTGGCGTCTGCGAACCAGTCATCGGTGACCGAGATGATCTTGGTGCCCAGGCGGGCATCGGCCAGGTTGACGAACTTCTCGAAAGGTACGGCGTAAGCTTTCATTCTTCTTGTCTGCCTTTAATAAGTTGGCTTGGGATGCTTGCAAGGCCCCGGGTGTCATTTGCGTTTGAAAACACCTGGGCCAGGCTCGCTTATAGGGTCAGTAATCGGAACAGGGCGATCTTGTTGATCTCCGCCAGCGCGCATTTGAATTCGGTGTCGACCGAGTTGTTGATGCGCGTTTCGAACGCCGCGAGGATCTGATGCCGGTTGCTGCCTTTTACCGCCATGATGAAGGGAAACTTGAACTTGGCTTTGTAGGCGTCGTTCAGCTCGGTGAAGCGAGAAAACTCTTCTGCCGTGCATTGGTGAATACCGGCGCCAGCCTGTTCATTGGTGCTGGCTTCGGTCAACTGGCCCTGGACGGCAGCTTTGCCGGCCAGGTCCGGGTGAGCGTTGATCAACGCCAGCTGGCTGGCGTGATCGGCGCTCAACAGGATGTCGCTCATGCGCTGGTGCAGGGTTTCGATCTGGTCGATCGAGGCGTCCTGGCCCAGGTCAAAGGCCTTCTCGGCCACCCATGGCGAATGTTCGTAGATGTCGGCAAAGGCTTTGACGAAGCCGTCGCGGCTCAGGGTCGAGGGTTTGAGAGTTTGAAAAGTGCTCATTTTGCAGGCCCTTGGTACGGGTGGGTTTCGTGCCAGTGGCGAGCGATGTCGACGCGACGGCTGAACCACACCTGTTCATGACTTTTAGCGTATTCGATAAAGCGTTTGAGCGAAGCCAGGCGCGCCGGACGGCCGATCAAGCGGCAGTGCAGGCCGATCGAGAGCATTTTCGGTGCTTCGGCGCCTTCGGCGTACAGCACATCGAACGCGTCTTTGAGGTATTCGAAGAAATCATCGCCCTTGTTGAAGCCCTGGACCTGGGTGAAGCGCATGTCGTTGGTGTCCAGAGTGTAAGGGATCACCAGGTGCGGCTTGCCGGTCGGATTGTTCGGTTCCCAGTAGGGCAGGTCATCGTCGTAGGTGTCGCAGTCGTAAAGGAAACCACCTTCTTCCATGACCAGGCGCCGGGTGTTCGGGCCGGTGCGGCCGGTGTACCAGCCCAGTGGGCGCTCACCGGTGATCTCGGTCAGCACACGGATCGCTTCGAGCATGTGCTCGCGCTCCTGGGCCTCATCCATGTACTGGTAGTCGATCCAGCGATAGCCGTGACTGCAGATTTCGTGGCCGGCGTCGACCATGGCGCGGATCACGTCCGGGTGACGCTGGGCGGCCATGGCCACCGCGAAGATCGTCAGCGGAATGTCGAATTCCTTGAACAGTTTCAGGATCCGCCAGACGCCGGCGCGGCTGCCATACTCGTAAAGCGATTCCATGCTCATGTTGCGCTCGCCTTGCAGCGGCTGCGCCGAGACCATTTCCGAGAGGAACGCTTCAGACTCCTTATCGCCATGCAGAATGTTGCGCTCGCCACCTTCTTCATAGTTGAGCACGAAGGACAAGGCGATGCGGGCATTGCCCGGCCAGTGTGGGTGCGGAGGGTTACTGCCGTAACCGACCAGGTCGCGTGGGTAGTCAGCGCTCACTGCAGTCTTCCTTCTTGTTCGTTAACAGGTTGTGTGGCGGCCTGGCGGTGGAATCACAGGCTGGCGTCACAGCGATTGGATGATTGTATACAACTTTATATCCACATTGTAAGTCTGAATTTTCGCATTTTTCACTCGCTGTCATCTTGCAGTGGTAGTGCAAGAAACCTGCCTGATTGGTCAGCTAATGGATCGAAGGTCCTGAGGTGGCCTGCTGAGCAGGCAGATACGGCACTGATCGGCAGTGGGCAGGAGTGACACGAAAAATGTCGTTTTTATTGTGTACAATTTTTTTTAAAAGTGTCTTAATCAGTTCCTCGCCGCAGCGTTTCGTGCTCCGAATCGGTGCGGTCTCCTTTTTAACTGACTTCGGGAGGCGCGAGGCCTGATGGCTCAACACCACAGGCGCGCAGAATCAATGGGACGTTTGACTACTCACGTTTTGGATGCAGCACACGGTTGCCCGGGCAGCTCGATCAAGGTCGAGCTCTACCGCGTTGAAGGCTCGCAGCTGGAATTGGTCGCCAGCGCGATAACCAACAGCGACGGGCGGGTCGATGCACCTCTGCTGCAAGGTGATGACTACCGTACCGGGGTTTATCAGGTGCAATTTCATGCAGGCGACTACTACCGCGCCCGTGGCGTGCAGTTGCCGGAGCCCGCGTTTCTGGACGTCGTGGTGTTGCGGTTCGGCATCTCTGCCGAACAGGATCACTACCACGTACCGCTGCTGATCTCGCCGTACAGCTATTCCACGTATCGCGGCAGCTGATCCCCCAAGCAGCTGCCCCAACCGGGAAGCGACTGCGCATATAGCTTCTTTGGTCTTTCGCCCGCTCACACTGCGGGCTTTTTTTTGCCTGCTGGAAAGTCAAAAGAGCACCACAATCCACTGTGGGAGCGGGCTTGCCCGCGATGAGGCCCCAACAGGCAACATCACCTCCAGATCGTCCGAAGGCTCGGGCCGCGTTCGGACGATCTTTTGATTTTGCCTTGCTAACGGCTCAACAGCGACGCCGCACCCGCACCACTGAACAGGCCGGCACTGATCCGGTTAAACCAACTCTGCCCCTTGCCGCTTCGCAGATACCGCGCCGCGCCGTGCGCACCCAGCCCATAAGCCAACTTGCACAGCAGATCCAGCACCGTCCACGTCGCAATCATCACCAGCAACTGAGGCAGGAACGGTTGTTCGGCGCTCAAAAACTGCGGCAGAAACGCAGCGAAGAAAAGAATGTCCTTCGGATTACTTGCGCCCAATACAAATGCGCGCCCGAACAGTGCGCGAAAGCGCGGAACAGCCGCCGCCTGGGGCACTTCAGCGCCCACCGACGGTTGGCGCGATTGCTGCCAGCTCTGCCAGGCGAGGTAGAACAGGTACAGCGCGCCGACAATCTTCAGCGCGCTGAACAGCTGTTCCGAAGCCAGCAGCAGGGCGCCCAGGCCCAATGCCGAAGCGCTGAGGAGGCAGATCGAGGCAATCACTCCCCCGAGGAAGGCGGGGTAAGACCGTCGCAGACCGTAATTCAGACTGTTGCTGATCATCAGCAACGATAGCGGTCCCGGGATCAGGATCACCACCAGTGCAGCGCCGCTGAACAGCAGCCAGGTTTCCAGACTCATCACTTTCCTCCATTTGCGCAAAAGCCCCACCCGACGGGGTGAGGCTGGTTCGTAACGCTTACTGCGTAACGCTTACAAGAAAACAAACTTGGCGATGAAGATCGCGCACAACACCCACAGGCTGACGGAAATTTCCTTGTACTTGCCCGTGCCGGCCTTCAGTGCCACGTAGGTGATGAAACCCAAGGCGATACCGTCGGCAACCGAGAACGTCAGGGGCATCATGATCGCGGTGACAATCGCCGGGATACTGTCGGTCGCTTCATCCCATTCGATGTGAGCCATGCCGCCCATCATCAACATGGCGACATAGATCAGCGCGCCGGCTGTGGCGTAAGCGGGAATCATCCCGGCCAGCGGTGCGAAGAACATCGCGGCAATAAATAGCACACCTACGGTGACTGCGGTAAGACCAGTCCGACCACCAGCGGCAACGCCAGCGGCACTTTCCACATAGCTGGTGACGGGCGGCACACCCACTACCGCACCGAAGACACTGGAAGCACTGTCGGCCTTGAGGGCGCGGGAGAGGTTTTCGATCTTGCCGTCGGCATTCACCAGGCCGGCGCGCTGGGCCACGCCCATGAGGGTGCCGGCGGTGTCGAACATGTGCACGAAGAGGAAGGCGAGTACCACGCTGATCATGCTGACGTTGAACACGCCGGCGACGTCCATGGCCATCCAGGTCGGAGCCAGGCTCGGCGGGGCCGACATGATGCCTTCGTAGTGAACGAGGCCCAGGCCCCAGCCGGCCAGTGTCACGGTGATGATGCTGATCAGAATTGCGCCAAATACCCTGTGGTAGCTGAGAACAGCAATCATCAGGAAGCAGATGGCTGCCAGCAGCGGGCCAGGTTCGCGCAGGGAGCCCAGTTTGATCAGGGTGGCCGGGCTATCGACGACGATGCCCGCGGTTTTCAGGCCGATCAGCCCCAGGAACAACCCAACGCCGGCGCCCATGGCGTAGCGCAAACTCACCGGAATGCTGTTGAGCAGCCATTCGCGGATCCGCGAGAAGGTCAGGAACATGAACAGCACGCCAGACACGAACACCGCGCCAAGAGCCGTTTCCCAGTTGTAGCCCATGGTGCCGACCACGGTGTAGGTGAAGAACGCGTTAAGCCCCATGCCCGGCGCCAGGCCGACCGGCCAGTTGGCATAAAGGCCCATCAGCAGGCAGCCCAGCGCAGCGGCGATGCAGGTGGCGACAAAAGCCGCACCGTGATCAATCCCCGCATCGGCCATGATGTTGGGGTTGACGAAAATGATGTAAGCCATGGTGATGAAGGTTGTCAGACCGGCAATCAATTCGGTCTTCACCGTGGTGCCATGCAAGCTGAGTTTAAACAGACGCTCCAGCCAGCCGGTGGGGGCGGGCGGCGAGAGGTCCAGCGTCGATGCTTCGGATTTGCGGCTTTCCACAGCGAGTACTCCTCAAGAGTTTTATTGTTATTTCCAGGACCGGACCCATGAGGGCGGCAGCGGTCCTTTGAGGCACTTGCGAATTTGTTGACCGCTTGGTCAGGAACTCGCACGAGGTGGATTATGCTTTTGTGTACAAATAAAGCAAATATTGTTTTTGCTTTTGTAGACGAAAAAATTTTCGATCGGAGTATATCGCCTGTCACGCCGCCTTCGCGAGCAAGCCTGGCTCCCACAGTGATCCACCGAACATGAATACAGCGTCCACCACCAAAACCCCGTGGGAGCAGGCTTGCCCGGGTAGAAACCGGAGACTTCCTTCACGTTTTAAACCAGCGACATCGTATACAGGTGCAAAAATGCGGTCAGGAGGTGCCTGACCATGCCATGGCATCGAGAGTCCCCGAGGGGTCAACGAATCACACTCATAGGCGTCTGGCGGCACTTGGGAGCGGAATATCTCCACCTGCTGCTTACGAGCACGCGATAGCGCTCAAACCACCTGGAGGGATGGAGTTAACTGACCATGATGGCGCTCAGAATGATAAGGAGCGTATTTTGCAAGATGCTCTTATCTATTGCACCTTATATACCCTTAAGATTTTTATGTAATTGCTTATAAAACATTTCAAGGGTGGGGTAATTATGCAGTCTTCAGGTTTGTCCGGTCCACAAGGAATACTCAGTCTTAAATTACATGAGCTGAGCACTGCCAATAAAGTCTCAAAAAAACACTTGGGTGAGCTCGGTAAATTAGTCGGTGTACTTGGTGGGGTCCGAAATAATTCTTACGAATTGAGAAATGCAATTAAATCAATGGGCAAAAGTACTGAAGATCTGATGGCGCTGTTTGGTTTGCTGAATGGGGTACTCGCCCGTCAGAACTCTCGTATGTTTGATAAAAAACAGCGGCAGTTAAAATCTATCGAGAAAATAATCATGCCGGTCGCCAAGGAAATTGATTCAAAAGAAAAATGGCTTAAAATTGATAATATTGACCGTAAGATTCGCGTCACAAAAAAAGAAATTGGAAAGCTTGATGGTGAAAGTCGCAAAAACGGAGAAAAAATATTACGCCTTGAACAAGATATTCGATGGGCAAAAACCAGCGATAGCGACTTGGAATCTATTCGCAACAGACGTCGGGAGAGAGCCAATGAGCTCAATGCTGAAGCCCTGGAACGATGGGAAAATAGAAATTCCAAGAAAGACAGGGACATTCAGAGTCGGACAAATAGCAAAGATCGGGCTGTGGAGCATGCGTCAAATCATGGCGTCGCGGTAAGGGTTCCTCTGGATTTGGCCATCGCTGGCAAGATCCATGATCCTGAAAATACTGGTTTTGGGCCCATGTGGTCCTCTCACATACAAAGCGATGAATTTGTTATGAAGAAATTCGGTTGTATAGAGGGCTACGGGAAAGATGAAGAACGCATTAAAGTCCCTAATGCTGAGGGTGAAATGTGGAAAATACTTGTGAAAGACTTTATGGGTTCGCCAGCTAAACTAGATAAGTTGCAGTCGGAAAAAACCAAGCTTGAGAATGGATATAGGCAACAAGCTGAATTAATGACGCGTCAAGCGAAAATTCCGGATAAAAAAATTTCTGAGCAAGAAATTACTGAAAAATATAATGCTATCTCTACTTTCAAGGAAGAGAATGAAAACCGTGAGCAAAAAATTACAGACTTTAAGGTCTCTATTTCCGAGCTTGAGCGGGAGCGAACGAAATTGCTTGAAGAGATTATGGTTTTGCAACGCCTCAGCCCCGTATCCTGAAGCCGAATTTATTTTCGTGCCGCACGCAAGTAAAGCCCACAATCTGGTGGGCTTTTACTTGTGTGCGCAATGCAGGTCGTGTTGCGCGCGAGCGCAATCAGGCTTGGCTGTGCTGGCCCACTTACGAGTACGCGAAGGCGCCAGATCAAACACCAAAATGGATCAAGCCGCCGCGAATCGCTTATCCAGATAATCAATGATCACCTTTGACTCATACATCCAGGTGGTCTGCCCATTTTCTTCGATGCGCAGGCACGGCACCTTGATCTTGCCGCCTTGTTCCAGCAGGGTCTGGCGATCCTGTTCGTTGTTCTTCGCATCGCGCAGCGCGACCGGAACATTCAGGCGGCGCAGGGTACGGCGGGTTTTCACGCAGAACGGGCAGGCGTGGAATTGATACAGGGTCAGGTCCCTGGCGGCGGAGTTGACCTTGGCCTGAACCTCGGCTGGGCGCTGCTTCTTGCCCGGGCGGGTGATGAAGTCGATGAAAATGATCAGTTGGCCAAGGCCGACACGAAGCGCTTTTACGAACACGGTACAAGCCTCACGGTGGGAATTGATAAAGGCGCGCAGCTTACCTGATTTTTGCCGGACGAAAAAAAACCGGCGATGAATGCCGGTTTTCTCCGTGCTGCGAATTACTTGATGAGGCTGAGGAATTCGCTGCGAGTCGCGGCGTTCTCACGGAACTCACCGAGCATCACAGACGTGATCATCGACGAATTCTGTTTCTCCACACCGCGCATCATCATGCACATGTGCTTGGCCTCGATCACCACTGCAACGCCCAGGGCGCCGGTGACTTCCATTACCGCGTCGGCGATCTGGCGGCTGAGGTTTTCCTGGATCTGCAGGCGGCGGGCGTACATATCGACGATCCGCGCGACTTTCGACAGCCCCAGCACCTTGCCACTCGGAATGTAGGCAACATGGGCCTTGCCGATGAACGGCAGCAGATGATGCTCGCACAACGAGTAGAGCTCGATGTCCTTCACCAGCACCATTTCGCTGTTGTCGGAGCTGAACAAGGCACCATTGGTGACTTCTTCCAGCGTCTGTTCATAGCCGCGGCAGAGGTACTGCATGGCTTTGGCGGCACGCTTTGGCGTGTCGAGCAGGCCCTCGCGGGATACGTCCTCGCCCAATTGGCCGAGAATCGCGGTGTAATTCTGTTCCAATGTCACAGAGCTTTATTCCGTATGGGTTCTAGAGGGGTACGGTTTCTGTCTGTACCAATTTTGTACCAATCAGGCTTTGCTCCAGCTTCCCGACTTCGCTCCAGTCTTCACTGGAGTTCATCCACCGGGCGTACGTCGACAGCAGCATTTGCACGCTGTGGCCGAGCTGATTCGCAATGAACCCGAGGTTCATGCCTGCCATTAGGCACATGGTAGCGTAAGTGTGGCGGCAGTTGTATTGCCGTCTGGCCCTGATCTTCAAAGCGACCAGCGCCGCCTTGAAATGCTTGTCGGTCACGCTGGCCTGTTGGATGAACTCAAAGTTCTTGGTCGGTGGGAAAACGTAGGGCGATAGTTTGTGCTGGCGCCGGCTCTGTTTTGCCCTCAACTCGGCCACGGCCTTGGCCACATCAACCGCATGCAATTCACTGCTGTTCAGCCTGACGCGCCGCGTCTCGCGGGTTTTGTAGTCAGCCAAGATTCTGCACACGTTGGCGACACGCCCCTCTGTATCCACTTCATCCTAGCGCGACGCCGCTATCTCACTTGGTCGCATGTCGGTAAAAAACGCGAACTCAAAGTAGGCCGCGTACACCTGCATCGACCCGGTCAGCACCTTATATGGGTGCCCGATGATCAAATGCGCCTCCTGCACCGTAAACGGGTCCACCGGTTTCTTCGCCTTGGCTGGCAACTCAATCGAGCCGACCGGGTTCCTGGTGATCAGCTCATCATTTACCGCGCATTCAAACATCGTGTGCAGGCGCTGAATTGCCGAGCGTTTTACCGTCGACGATTTCCATTGCGTTTCACTGACGATTTTTCGAAGCATTGCCGAATTAATCTGATCAATCGGAAGCAGCGCCAGGTGCGGCATCCAATAAAGGTTGAGGGATATCCTGCCGCCGGAAGCCCATCGAATAGATCAGATCTGCGCGGCTCTGGTCGATACCGCCGATACGCTTCAGCCAGTAGATAGACTCGTCTCGAGATGCTACCGCCACCGATACGGGCGCCGACTGTTCCGCGGTCAGCTCATCAATCCGACTCTCTGCGGCCTGGGAATTTTCGAAGTGCGACCGGCGTGATTGCTCAAGGGTATGCAGTTGCTCGTCACGGTCGTTCAGCAGCAGCTGCAGGGCGTCACGCTCGGCGACAACGCGGTCATATGCCCAGTCCTTCACTACGCAGGTATCGTCCAGGTGCCAGCCTTCCTGCAACAGCCTACTGGGTTCGATCCAATACCGTTTTACTTCGCTCATCCTGCTAACTCTTGTGTCAGCCTCGCACGCTGGGTCGATATAGTTGATTTTTGGCTCGCTCACTTTGAACCCCTTCAATTGTCCGTACACGTGTAGGTGCGCCAAGGCACCTTGATGCCGTTGACCAGAAAACCCCATGTGCCGTGGTAGGCGCCGCTGATAAAAAAGGTGAAGGCGCCGCCTTCGGCAACGCTGTCGATCCGGTGGTACTCGGCGTAGCTCAGTGAAGCGGTGTCGCCCGGGCGTCGGTCGATGTACTCGGTGGCTTGGGCAGAGGCCGGAACGTTCAGTCCGGCCAACGCCGAGTCTTCGTGTTCGAGTAGGCGCTGCTCCGTGTAACGGCCGCGCAGGATCATCGTCCGGGCGTTCCACGGGTGGTTGTGCAGGTCGCGGTCATTGTCCGGGCGCTTGATGTGGTGGATCCGCACTGACCATGGGCACCACCAGACCGCGACCTGTGACTGTCTCGGTCGTAGGGGTTGAACAGCCACCAGCGGCCCATGTACGTCTCGGCGCCGTCGGCGGACATGATGTGCAGGTAGGGCGTGCGCTGGCCGCGGGCGATGAGCCAGGCGGCGAGGGCTGGGCGGGCTAGCACCTTGGCAACCAGGCACCAGAAGAAGTCGAGCATGAGCTTGTCCTATGCCGGGTCATGCCCGGGCGGTGGAGTTGAAATTGGGGTATCTCGGGCATGTATCGCGTGACCATTGGCCAGGTACTGTGCGTTCCGATGATTCCGGTATCAATCGAACCGGCGCGCTAACGCATGAAACGACTGATCAAATTGCTGAACCTGGTTACTCCGGTTGGCCGATGTGATCAGCCGAGCCGGCTGGTTCTGATGCCGCTGCCAACGCCCGCGTAAGTGATGGGCACATTGGCACCTCGCCGGTATAGTCCGGAAAAATTATTATGGAGGGGAAGGGATGCAACTTTTAGATTGGTTGGAGCACAGGCGGGTACTGAAGAAAATTCGCCAAGCGGAACAAGAAGTTGAACAGAAATATCCTCGGGAACCGGGTGATGATTGGCAACACTATGTTGAAGAGTCCGATAATATTTTTGAATGGCGCCAGCTGGTTCTGACCAAATACATATCGCGAAAAGCAGATGAATTGCATGTTCCGCTTCCAGATCGCAGTGACAAGTCGCTCTGGGAGACGGTGGAGTTCGACAATGATCCATCGCAGCCAAAGTATTTAACTCAAAAGGGACTTGTCGAGGCGAGAAGGCTTATCAGAGAGGAACAGAAGGCAAAGAGGGAGGCTATCGCTTTTTGGGTGCCGATATTCTTCGGGTCCGCGGGTATGATCACCGGGATTATCGCAGCGCTAAAACACAGCTAATCGCCACAAAAGCAGGCAATGGCCTCGTCTTGCCCTGCGAACATGTCGAATTGGGTATCGGAGTAGTCGAGCATTTGCTGATAGCTGGGGCGGTCACTTCGGAACCGAGCGCCGTCACCGGTGAACTTCCCGCCAGATATCACTGAGCTTTCCATGCGTGCCCACCACTCAGCCTTGGGGCGGTCGCTGGCGATGATCGAGTAGACCTGCTTCGCTCCCTTGAGGAAACAGAGGTCGCAGTTCCCTTCCAGCGTGCGGCCGTTGATCGTAGGCAGCATCAGGTCGAATGGCTGGACAGCCCAGAAGTCAGTTACGTCCTGCACGCCTACACCAGCATCGGCCAGGGGCATGACCATCGTGGCCCACTTGCTTTCGCTGGTGCTCTTCCGGTGACGGATTTTCACGACCCGCCGGGGCTCGTCGGCGCGGATGCCGGTCATCATGTCTACCGGCGTTTTCTCGGTCGACAGACCCAGGCTGCGGAGGTACTTGTGAATGATCCTGATCTTCAGGTCGATGGTGCAGAACCTAGTCACCGGGTTGGGCAGGTGCTTCCGTTTGCGGATCAGCGCTTCGAATGGCTCGCCCCGGCGGCTGGCGCTGGCGAAGTCGACAACCTCAAACCCGGCCTCGTT
Organism: Pseudomonas sp. TMW22090; assembly: GCF_022496665.1. Lineage (NCBI taxonomy): Bacteria > Pseudomonadati > Pseudomonadota > Gammaproteobacteria > Pseudomonadales > Pseudomonadaceae > Pseudomonas > Pseudomonas sp. TMW22090. The sequence continues at coordinate 313,216 of NZ_SCFH01000004.1, read as the reverse complement.
ATTGCGGAACTCAAGCCAAACGATCGGCACCGCCCAGCGCTCGGCGCACTCCCGAACGAACTCCAGCGTGGCTGGGTGTTCCTTTCCAGTATTGGCGAAGGTAACGACCAGATCACTCAGGTCATCGTTCTTGTCCAGCACTTGGCGAAGCATGTAGACGCTGGTTCTACCGCCGGAAAAGCTGAAGACCGTTGTCCCGGATATTTCGTAGGGAGACATGGGCATCCTATGCCGGGTCATGCTCAGACGGTGTCGAGTTGTGAGGGATCAACTACAGTTGAGCGTTCAGCCAGCGGAGGTGCTATATGACCCTTTACAGCGTGAACGCAGTTCGGATCAGCGAGCATGGTGAAATCCAAGCATTAAAAGGCATCGAGACGAATGGGTTTACCAGGGGCTCCATTGGCTCTCAGCGAGAATTCAGTGTCCCCGAGGTACTTGACTCTATTGCTCATGGCGATAAGTTTGATTTGGCATTCATAACCGATACCGGAAGTACCGGTTCTGGCGGTCTTGTCGTGCCGGATGGGAACGGTTCGGTTCGTGCGGAGCGCGGAGGGCCAGGTAGAGAGGTCACTGATTTGCCGAAATTTTAGGGCGGTCAATTCAGTTGTCGCAGAAGCCTGCTGCCTATCCAGCGAACAACGGTAACCGCCTTACTGTTCCCGATTGCCTTGTAGCGCGGTCCGTCCGGACATTCCTCGGCGAGCTTCCCGCGCCATGGGATGAGCGTGTAATCGTCGGGCATGCCCTGAAGCCGTTCGCACTCACGCGGGATTAGCCGCCGAACCGAACTCGCCCCAGACACAACGTTGGGGCCCAGGGCTGAGTCAGTGTTGTCGACCTTCTTGCCGTAATTGCTTGTCAGGGTCTGAGCGACCTCTCGACATGCGACGATTGGCTGGCCGCGCCCGGTACCGTCCTCGCTGCCGTCGAAGCCGTCAGCTTTCAGCGTATGGGTGACATCGCCCGTAATGCACACCGCAAGCTGGCCGCCAGCGTTAGCATGGCTTCCGGAGTGGTTCATGGCGCGAAGCGTTGGGGAAATTGATCCAGCGTCCGCACCATGATCCTTGCAGGAGAATGCGAGGACGGCGTTTTCCTGCCCTTGGTTTCGGCCCAGCGCAAAAGCGGTGGAGCTGCTGACGCTAGGGTTTTGCGTACCGTGCACCACGAGCAAGCCGGATTCAGCATCTTGCTGAGTTGCGCTGCCGGCGGCCTTACCATTGGCCTGGAGTGTGCCAGCCACGATGAATGCTTCGGAGTCGGCGCGCTGGCTGCTCTGTGCTTGTGCTCGAAGCGAGGGAGCAACAGCAAGGAAGTGGCCTGCAGCTGCGCCATCAGGCCGGCCCCCGGCGCCGCCGCTGTAGGCGTGACTGGTCAGTGCGCCGATCACGTCCAGTTGTACGAGGAACGTCACGCTTTCCATGTCCAACCGGGTGTCCTTCGCGGTTAGCGTGGCCGAGCGTTCGACCGATCCGGACAGGCTGTGGCCGCCGAACACCGGTATGCCGCCGAACATCGACACCGCAGGGCCTTCATCGCCCTCGCAGTTCATGCAGCCGTACGGCCCGAGCTCTTCTCCGAAGATTTCTCCGCATCCGCACTGGAGCGCAGGTCCGAAAGGAGCTGTTCCGGTAACGTCTTGCCCCTCGCCTCGGCGCGGCGCAGTATCCCGGCGCACGCCTTCTCGCTCAAAAAGTACCTCGGAGGGATCGAATCTGTCTCGAGCACTTGGGACAACGAACACACGGCGGCGGCGTCGTTGGGCCAGGCCGAAATATTGGGCGTCCAGGACCCGCCACGCGATTGTTCTTTTGGGTCCATACACACAACCAGGGTCTGGCCACCTTTTCCCTGAAGGCTGCAGTTCGTAGTCTTCCCCAGCAAGCGCGGCAAGAAAGCATCCGAAGGCGTTCCCTTTGTCGCTGAGGACACCGGGGACGTTGTCCCAGACGATGACACTGGGCGGCTTTCTGTTGCCGGCGCGAACATAGTCAGTTGCATCTGCAAGCTCCACGTATTTGATGGTGAGGGCGCCGCGTGGGTCGAGAAGACCCAGGCGCATGCCGGCGACGCTGAAGGCCTGGCACGGGGTTCCGCCTACCAGCACATCGGGTGCGGCGATTTTGCCGGCTAGGACCAGGGCCCTGAGCTTTGTCATGTCTCCGAGGTTCGGCGTGTCTGGGTAGTGGTGGGCCAGCACCGCGCTGGGGATGGCTCAATCTCGGCGAACCAGGTGGCACGCATCCCGAGCGGATGCCAAGCCATGGTCGCGGCCTCAATACCGCTGCAAACGCTTCCGTAGGTGATGGTCATAGTGGCACTCTGATTGTAAGATGCTTGATTTAGTGTGAAGGGAAGTTTCCGTGTACGCAGTCAGAGCTAGATCCAAACCCACACTGATGGACCGGGGAAAAGCTAATTACATATATCTTCTGGGGATTTTTGCCTTGGCGTTCTCCTTGGTAGTTGGAGGATTGGTGATTGCTCATTTTCAGTTTGGTTTTGATATCTGGCTGCTAAAAATAAGTAATGCTGAATCTGCACAGTATTGGGGGCAAGTCGGAGATTTTATCGGCGGAGTGCTCAATCCTCTTTTGAGTTTTTGCGCGCTTGTGGCAGTACTATATAATCTTTCTTTGCAGCGTGAGGAGTTGTCGCTTGCAAGAAAAGATGCGAGAGATGCTCACATAATCCAAAATAAGCAAAGTGCGATTTTCGAAACTCAAAATTTTGAGTCGGTATTCTTTAGGTTGCTTGATGTGCATTCTAGGCTCGCTATCGCGACAAAGATAACTCTAGCTTCTGGCAATCAATATAATACACATACTGGTGATGATGCCTTTTCCTACGCAGTCCGTAAATACTTCCCAACCAAAATGTTGGGGGCGGATTATCTTGATAAAGATATGAAGTTGAAAATATTGACTGATAATAGTCAGCTATTTCTTGATAATCATGTTGCCAGTGTTGGTCATTATTTTAGAAATCTCTATCAAATCATGAAATATATTGATGGTCTTGGTAAGTCTTCGATGAATATCACAGGGAAAGCGGTAGTTGGTATGGAGCTTAGGCGCACGCTTAGGTTGTATAGAAGGCAGCGGGACTATGCAAATATGTTAAGGGCGCAATTAAGTAGTAACGAGGTTGCGTGTTTGTTTATGAATTGCATGACCACTCAAGGTCATGGTCTTCGTTATTACGTTGAGAAATATTCGTTACTGAAAACCTTGGATTTCACATTGCTTTCTGAAAACACAGATGTCAAACAGCTATATAGTCATTTGGCGTATGCTGATTTTGAAGAAATGGATATGGATGACCTAATCAAATTGATTCAGGCTAAACATGGGGCTGATTAGATTTAATTTTTATAAGTGGCCGAGGCCAAGCTGGATGGCACTATTCGTTGAAGTGGGGTATTTGTGTTCGGCCCGGCATGAGGTCGGATCAAGGAGTAGAAATGGATTGGTCAGCCATGTTGGGCTGGATTGAGGCGCACCCGGGACTGGCGTCTTGGGTTCAGGCGTTTGGATCAATTGCTTCAATCTGGGCCGCATTCCTGATTGGAAACAAACAGATCAGGAAACAAATCCAGGTACGCAAAGAAAATGATCGGACGAGGGCCAAAGCGTTTTACGCTGTCATTCAAAACGCAGCTCATAACGCAATGGCTTTCGGCAAACATTTAGAGTCGAACAACTCTTGGCCAGTAATCGAGGAAAGCTGGAAAGTTTTATTTTCTCAAATCATTAACATGTCGAAGAATTCTTTAAGTCAAATACCCGCTCACGAATTGGGACGTTATGAGCTCGTCGACAGTTTTCTGGGAGTGACCGGCAGCATTCACACGATCGCATTCGTTGTTGAGCGGGCCTTCACCGCTTCAGCATTTCAAGAACACGAGTTTGCGTGCATGCGCATGGAAGTCCTCACCCAGTGCCGGGTATGTGAATTGAGCTGGCAACGATTTGAGGAAATCTCAAAGCAATAGCTAAAGCCGTATTAAGCTTCGACCCCAGTCTTGGCGAAGGTTTCAAGCTGTCGCGACTGCTTTTCTGTAACGACTATTTCAGGTCGCGACAAGCTGGCGAACTTGGCCGATTCGTAGGACGTTGCCTTTGCCAGGTTGATCAGCAAGGTCGATAACGTCTCTTGCCATTCTTCGAATTCATGACGGTCGCCGAGAATATTAAGGGCATCATCCAATGCCTTCGACACGATCAGCGTGCGCTCCTCGGCGCCGATCCGATCGAGCAGTTCCTTCTCCTTGGCGCGCTTGGCCTTCTGAATCTCCGCGTTGCTCTTGGCCATGGCCTGCCTCTTCAATTCCTGGGCCGGTATATCCAGCCATGTCTGTCGTCGGCGCTGCTGTACTCGAGCGCGTCTCATGCAGCGACCTTCACCTGATGCCAGGCGCCGGAGGCAAGTTCGGGCGTGAGCGCCACCGGGCGCCGGTCGTGGATGTCCACCATGCCGCCCGCGCTGTCTGCAGTGATTATGACAAAGCCGTCATGCTCACCTGGCTCATGCTCTACGTTCGGGTATTGGCCGATTGCAGCGTAAAGGATCGGCGACTGATCGCGGTGCCGGATGAGGTAGGGCTGCTTCTTCGGTCCGCCCTCATCAACCCACTCGAACCAGTTGTCGATCGCGATGATTGCCCGGCGCGGCCAGATAGCGCGGAAGAATGGGCGTTGAGCGACTTTCTCGACCCTGGCATTAATTGGTGCCGCGCGATCTTTCGCCCAGTGCGGCCGCCTCCCCCATCGAACCATATCAGCGCGCAGAAACTCACCTTCCTGGTGGAAGAGGGCGAGCTGAGTAGACGGCGCTGCGTTGTAGCGTTCGAACGGCTCCTCCCTGGTGTTGTTGATCAGCGGGTTCGGAAACGCGAGCGCCTCAACGAAGTCGTGAATGCCGCGATACTGGGTGAGTCTTCCGCACATGATCATCTCCTGTGATTCAGCTTGAGCGCCTGCAGCTCGCGAATGACGACTTCTCTCTGGTGAAGAATTTGATTCAGGCGCCGGATATCAGATAACTGAACGGTGGTCTCCGATTCGAGGTTCGCGATCCAAGTCCGCTTTCTTTGGAGGTCGGCGGACAATTCATCGTTCATTGTGATGAGCCCAGTGATATTTTCCTTTGGCTGCACGAAGCTCTAGCTTCAGCGCCTCGATATCTTCCTCCAGCATGCCCGCGTAATGCTTCAGGGTTTGGAGCTCAGTAGGGCTTCCGAGCCAGTCGCTGGTGTCTTCGATGTCGTACGGGTTCACGGTGATGCCTTTCGGATGCTGTTTGTATATACAGTAATCCAGGAGGCTGGATTGGGCGAGCGTGATGCGATGAGCCGTAGGGGGCGGGATTGTGTTCGGTCGGCATGACGCCGGGATGCAGGGGATTTCTTGTCGAAACCCTGCAGGGACTTTTGCGGGGATTCGTAAAACACAGTTAGTCATGGTCAGGCATTGATTGCAGTGGGCGCCGTTCCAATGGACTGTTCTTTAAAGCTTTTTAGCGCCCCTGCAAGCATGGGTTGCTAGGGTGTGGCAGGACGCCGCTGGATTGAGAAGCTGTCTAAAACTAACTCGGCCTTGCTCGGTTTCATTGGTCTAGAACGCGCCCAAGTCGGGCAAGGGTTTTAGACAATTGTCTTTGCGCACCGTTGAAATGCGTGGTCTGTAGCCAAATCCCGCTAGCACTGCTGCATCATCGGCGTATTTTCGATGTTTGGATGGGACACGATGTATATCCGTGACATCGCTAACGATCAGCGTCAAGGTCATGCTAAGGCTAGCAAAAAGTTGATGATTGTGAATTGAGAGCCACCTGTCCTGGGTCAAGGGTGTAAACGTTGCCTTAGCCGGGCTCTAAACGGGGTAGACGACAGTGGCGATTTGGTATCAAATGAGGTGTTTATGAAACATACAATTAGGGAAATTTATGTTTTTAAAAAAAATTGAGTATAGCGAGCATAAAGGCACAAATATGTTCTGGTCGATTCGAGGTTTACACCTTGGGCCGATTAATTTGATAGTTGGTAAAAATTCCACAGGTAAGACAAGAGTTATCAATGTTATCTCATCCCTCGCGCATTCGGTAGCAGCTCGCATTCCTGCATTTAATAGTGCGGCTTGGGAGGCGGAGTTTGAGCGCTATAAAGGAGAAGCTGTCGAGTCTCAAGCTTATTATTTGTCCTATAAGTCTCAGCGTGTAGTTCATGAAAAATTCACAATTAAAAATCAAGTTGTAATGGAAAGATATGAAACAGGTGAGGGGTTCGTTTTAAAGAAGAAAGGCGCGGAGCGCGTGCGGTATAAAGTTGAGCCGCAGCAACTTATGGCTGTGGTTAGAAGTGATCCTTTTCAGCATCCGCAGTTCGAAAGTTTACAGCGCTGGGGAAGAGGTGCGTGCACGTATAGGTTCGGTACTGAATTTGGTAGAGGCAATCTAACTATGGGGAATCAACCCCCACTAGACGCTTCATCCATACTCGATTTTAGTTTGATGCCTGAGGATGTAAGTGGAGTCTTCTTAAGGACCAGTGAGCGTTTTGGCGATGCGTTAAAACGTTCAGTTATAAATGATATGGCGGAAATTGGATATCCGTGTGAAGATATTGCATTGATACCGATGGCTGAGATTAATTTAAATGGTATAGCTGCCCTCTCTATTGCGGTTCGGGAAAAAGGTCTTGATTTGTATGTTCGGCAAGGGGACCTCTCTCAAGGTATGTATAGGGCGCTAGCACTTTTGATTCAATTCAACGCAAGTGTTATTTGGACTCAGGCCGCGATGGTGGGGCGTGTCCCGAAGCTGGGGGATAGTCCAATGTTGTTAATTGATGATATTGGTGAAGGGCTAGATCATGAGCGTTCTAGGAACTTAATTCGGTTGCTTGTGAGTAAGTGTCTGCAAAGCAATATCCAGCTCATTATGTCAACCAATGACAGGTACGTAATGAACTACGTCTCATTGAAGTATTGGACCGTGCTCACTAGAGTTGGCGGAGTCGTGGAGGCGATAAATATTCACAATGCAAAGGAAATATTTGAAGATTTTTCATATTCTGGCTTAAGTAATTTTGACTTTTTCTCTGGTGAGCATTACTCCAAGGGTAGTGCTGTATGAGGAAAATTGCAATATTTGTTGAGGGGCAAACGGAGTTACACTTTGTCCACAAGCTAGTTACTGAAATAGCTGGTTATGGAGTCGCAAGAGTTGATCTATGGATCCATCGTGGCGGAGCGCTGAGTAAGCTTCGAAGTGAAGGACCGCCAGAAGATGTCGCATCTGTATTGGTAATGATCGTTAATTGTGGAGGAGACGGGTCAGTCAAAAGCTCGATTTTAGAGCGAAGAGAGCTCTTGGAATCTCAAGATTTCAAAGTAATCATGGGGCTTCAAGATTTGTACCCGAAAACTCCTGACGAACGAGAGAGATTTGAAGCTGGCCTAAGCCGAGGATTAAACTTTCCGAATCAGAATATACAGATTTTCTTAGCGGTGGCGGAGGTAGAGGCCTGGTTCTTAAGTGAATATACTCATTTTGAAAGAGTAGATCCCGCTCTCAACTTGGAGAGAATCCAAGCGGAGCTTGGTTTCGACCCTTCCAGTGGTGGTATCGAGACAGAAGTGGCGCATCCAACTGGCAAGTTGAAACAGATTTATGGCTTGGTTGGGCGGCTATATAGAAAGAGAGAGGCTGAAACACATAGCATGGTTTCACATCTGGATTTCGACGAAATATACACTAATGTTAGAGCTTCTTCTGTTTCATTAGATGTTTTCATTTCCAGCTTGGAGGACGCCATCTGGGTTCCAAAAGTCGAAGGTGTAGAATCAACAGCGGCTACCTGATACAGGGGTTCGATTCCATATTCATTTTCAGTGACGCACATCAAAGCTCCGTTGCCTTAACTAGGGGGCGGAGCTTTCCGTCTTTGAGTCCTTGAGTGAATGTTGTGTCGGTGCAATCTTGTAACGACACCCACTGACGAAAAATTTGCCAATGGCGACCAATTATGTTCGGGAAGGTGCAAGAGCGTGGTTCGAAAGATGTACGCTGAAAAACTATGCTTTCTGTAGGTGTTTATCTCTAAGGCCTTCGGGATTAGATGGTCCAAACCATTATCGGAGCGTCACTCCGGCGCCATCATGACCGCGAGCGTCATCTTGATGAATTCTTCGTTTTTAGTGATGGTTTCCAAATCGCCGAAGACATTTCAACCGACCGCGATCGCTCCGCGCTGCCCGACCCAAAGCATCAGCTCCATGATGGCGGCCTCCAGTGCGAGCTGGTTTTCGTTGATCTTGAACAGCAGGGAAGGGTGCAGGTCCGAGTTTGGCATCGCGAAACCTCCGTGAAGTGGTCGCGTAGCATCTGGAAAAGTGATCTGTGCAAAGGGGCAAAGGGCTGGTGTTGGATTCGCAGAACGCCTGGGAAGGGGGCACTACTGTAGGAATATACAACGCTAAGTTATTGATTCTTATGGTGGTATGTAGCGGTTTTTTTCTATCTTAAATTAGCTATTTCTCTCTCTATATCAATAGGTTGCGCTGATTTCGGGGTCACCTTGACATGGTGGTTCCTGCCGCAGGAAGTTACCGGCGAGTTTTTCCCTACGGCCGGGTAGCGCTACACCGCGTATTTAATGAACCATTGCGCCGTGAGTTCGGCTAGCCAAGCATCTTGCTTAGAGATACGCAGCAAAAGCCCGCGAAGGTCTGCTAGGTTCATTATGCAATATATGATTGTCTGATGATCACCTTTGGAACCAGTTCTGCGAATGGCATCTTTCTGATCAAAGGACATCAAATACAACGCGTCATGGCCTTTGACGCGCTTCGCAGCCCAGTGCGCTAGGTGGTTACGTATATCGCGATGCAATTCAATGTCATCGATCGATTGACAGATCACATTAGCGGTGGCGGCATCGAGCCCCATGTCAGCTACACCCGCTTTTACAGTCTGAGCAAGCTCTGAAGTGTGAGGGTTTTTCTTCAAAGCAGGTATCAGACCAGCATGAGCAAAAACCTCAATTGAGCGCCTGAGATTGAACTCCAGAAAATTGAAGGACTGAATAAGGTTTCCGATTAACGCTGCGTCGGCCCCGGTCAAGGGCTCCAATTTTGAAAGTGCGTCGTCCCCTAAATACGCATTTACGGTTTCAATGTATTTCAGAGGTTCTGCGTTAGTCATTCTTGAGTCCTTTCTTCTTTTGATGGTGTGGGGTGATCCGGGCTGCGCCAGCATATACCACCTCGCAGAAATTGTACGCCTTGTGCAAAACCTCCCCTGCAGGCCGCGTCTTTCCGTTTGCATAAGCACAAAAAGGGGATGTTTTGCCCCCTTTGAAATGGGTTTTATCCGTTTGAAATAAATAGGTTAAGTCGATACAGTCCCCAGCATTGGGTGCTAGCGATCGAATCGCTAACAACGAGGTAATCCATGTCCGCATTCGACCCAAATCTGCCATTGATGAATGCCAGAGATCAGCCATAATCGTCATCCGGACTGAGGCATCGACGGCTATTGATTCAAATATCACTTCAGAGCGACCAGCACTTTACGACCTATAAACCTCATGAAATAATAGTGGTAAATATTTCGAGAAAAAAAATGTCTTACCTTGATTTTAATTTGCAGCAATATAATAGATACACGGTTTTGAAGCCTAGCGTCATACAGGCCATTAAAAATGGATCTAAATTGCTTTCTGTCGGCATAGGGCTAGGCTACTATGAAGAATACTTAATAAATACACATGGAATATCTCGCTCTTCAATTCATTGTGCCGACCTACATCTCGATGAAAAATGGTCTAGCCATACCAGCTACATTTTTGATATCTGTAGCCCCTGGCCTAATCTTAACCAGAAGTATGACTACATCCTATTTGGCCAGGTTATTGGTGTGTCAGCCATTAATAAAGGCGGAAAGAAATCTCAGATTATGGCCGAACATGTTGAAAACGTGATTTCTCAGGCTGCCCGCTGGCTAGATGTCGGAGGGGAAATTATAGTCTTCGACACCACCATCCAAACAGTTCCAACCCAGTGGCACATTCAGCAACATGAACTCTGGGAGACCGTGGCCAACGCTATTGGCGGAACGATTACTGGAAATGAAAAAGAGTGGTGCGTCGTTAATATAAGTATTTAATTCTGGGTGAGAGTATTATCAGGATTCGCTCCAGGACTATTGGAGCGCCCTTGGCGACAGCTTCTGGCCGGGACTTATAGGTAGCAATAGGCAGGAGTCGGTCATAAACGGCCGTCGGGCGTCTACATAAACTGGGGCGATTCATTTCGCTACCTACAACTGACATTACCAGATAATGCGGCCATCTGACTCAACCCCCTTAGCGTTCTGAAGTACCTCAAAATCATACATTCCATACTTGTATTTTTTTATGATTTTGATGACGAAGCTCGCCGAGATCCGCAAGGTTCTCTCAGCTGCCTTTGGCTTGATCGCATAGTTTCTTGATGCCTCGGAGGCCACCCCACTGTAGGCGATGGCATCAATGCTAGGATTGCGCTGGAAGAGAAGGCTGGCAAGCGTTCTTGAGTGAAGATACTGTGTTTGTCGGGCTGATCTGTCCTTGAGAATTGCGGAAAGAAATGCGTCAGTGAAAACGAAGCTCTTTCCGAAATCATGGGGCATCTGATTCAGCTGCTTATTAATCAATTGCCCAACCATCTCTGAGGTCAATCCTGAGCCCCAGCGATGAACATGGGTGATCTCACCGATCATTGCACATCTCAACAATTGGTTAGGCAATTGCTCAAACGCGGCCACATGCAAGAAATCACCCGGAGAGGCTCCTACTTCTTCGAAAGTGGACATCAGGTTGGATGACAAATAGAGAACGGGGGCGTTTTTCTCATTCAGTCGGCCAGCGACAGTATATTTCAAAGGAGGGTGGTCCAGTTCACCGACGTGTTCAAAGCCTGTGTCGGTCGGGCATCTTCGAGCCCGCCAAAATGCCCGATCATATTTCATTTCGTAGTTGATCACTTGGTAATAATCGAGCAGGAAGCTCAACTTCTCTCTCACGAATTTAATGTCCGTGCTCGCCAAGATTTCCGTGGAAAGCTCTTCGAGATGGGGTAGCGAAAGCGCTTTGAATTCCATGCCTAGTGATTTCCTAATGGATCGTACAGGTTGTCGAGCCTAGCGACCGCTTTTGGCCGGTTGCAATAGTTCGGGGCATGAGGACGTTCGAGTCCCTAGGGGTGGGGCAGTATGAAAGAGATGTGAGCGATTGGCAGGACGCCAGAGAAAGGGAGGGGCTTGTACCAATTTTTGTACCAATGACCATGTAAAGCAGGTCAAAACCGGGTACTCCTGAGTAGGTAAGTGCCCGGATTCATTGACTATTAGTACTTTGCCTTACCCCTTTAGAATCGCGGTGTAATTCTGTTCCAGGGACATGAAACTACCTGTGGGATTCTACGCAAAGGGCAAGGGTACGGTGGCGGACACGGCGCTGCAAGCGTGAAGCGACAGGTTTACTCGTCGCGACCTTCCATCATGGTGCGCTTGAGCATCACATAAACCGCTCCGGCACCGCCGTGTCGGGCCTGGCACGAGGTGAAGCCGAGCACCTGGGAATGCTGGCGCAGCCAGGTGTTGACGTGGCTTTTGATCATCGGGCGCTTGCCGTCCAGGCGCACGGCTTTGCCATGGGTGACGCGCACGCAGCGGATTTCGAACTTGGTGGCTTCGGCGAGGAAGGCCCAGAGGGTTTCCCGGGCTTTTTCCACGGTCATGCCGTGCAGGTCGAGGCTGCCTTCGAAAGGGATCTGGCCGACCTTGAGCTTGCGCATCTGGCTTTCCTGCACCCCGTCACGGGCCCACATCAGCTCGTCTTCGGGGCCGACGTCGATCACGAACTGGTCGGACAGGCCGTCAACGGTGGTGGCATCGGTGCGCACGGTGGCGGCCTGGCGCAGCTTGGCGATCTGCGCGCGGTCAGCCTTGGGTTTGCCGGTTTCGGCGCGATCGTGCTTGATCGGCTTGACGCCTTGGATCGCACTTTTGAACAGGGAAAAATCGTCGTCTTGCATGTCAGCCTCCGCGAAGGGCGGCCAGTTTACCCAAGTCGGGGCTTGAGCCATAACAATTGAGGCCCGTCAGCAGGCGGGCCTTTGCATCAATCGTGTTTTTTCATCAGGTGCGGCGACATGTTCAGTTCCCGTGATTGCCGCGCGCGACGACGGCAGCGGCGCCACAACCATACGCCCAGGTATAAAACGAACAGCCCGACAACCAGGATGATCGTCGAGCCCAGGGGGCTTGCATTCAGTTCGCCGAGTGCGGGCGGGCGGCCGAGCAGGCTGGCAGCGCCGGCCATCGCCAGCAGCACGCCGCAGGTGGCCAGCAGCGCAGCAAACGCGGCGCCAAAACGAAAACGCCAGTTGCTCTGGCCTTTGGGGCGCAGGCGCCGAGCGTCAAAACCATCGGATAACTTCATTCCGACCTTCCTCAATGGGTATCGGCCCTTCGACCGGGAGTTGACCGGGATGTTCCTGAGGCTAAGACAATTACAGCAAACGAGAGGCTTTTGCGGATGAGCGGCGATATGCACCGCTCGTCAGGCATCGGTCAAATCAGTTCGTGAGTCAGGGCGAGGGTGGCGAAGTTGTCCGCCATGATCGCCATTTCTGTCTGCTGCACGTGTTCGGCGCTGAGGACTGTGCCCTTGTAGGGCAGGTCGCGGGTGGCACAGGCGTCTTCGACGAGGGTGCAGCGAAAGCCCAGGTTCTTCGCCGCGCGCACGGTGGTGCTGACGCTGGAATGGCTCATGAAGCCGCATACGATCAGGTCCAGCGAGCCCAGATTCTGCAGGCGCTCCAGCAGTTCGGTGCCGTGAAACGCGCTTGGCAGCAATTTGCCAATAATGGTTTCGTCTGCAAGGGGCTCCAGGCCCGGAATGAATTCACCGCGCTCGCCCTGGGGGTCAAACAGCCCACCCACGGTGCCAAGGTGGCGCACATGCACGATCGGCCGGCCGGCGGCGCGGGCAGCGCTTACCAGTTGCTTGATGTTCGCGACGGCAGCATCCATGCCGTTCAGGGCCAGGGGACCACTGAGGTATTCCTTCTGGGCATCGATGATGACAAGGGTCGCATGACTCAGATTGGCTGCTGCATAACCGCGGCCGCTGAGTTGAAACATCGTTTTTGGAACGGACATTCTGGGGCTCCTTCGGGTGGGGCTTTTGCGACATTGTCCTCTGGCTGAGCGCTTCTGTGAATCGCTACCATCGCAGATGCCGTCTTTACTGGCTTGCAGCCTTGTCAATACTCACAATTTGTTCATTGACCTGGCATAAAAACAGAAAAGTCCTACATTTGCCGGGATGTTTTTACGGCGTCGTCGCAGGGCGTTTTGGCTGGTAGAATCGCCAGTCGTTTTTTCAGAGAGTTTGCCCCCGTGATCACTTCCCGACTTCGTACCCTGCGCGACCATATCCGTTGGGCCGTCAGCCGCTTCCATGGGGAGGATCTGTTCTTCGGCCATGGGACCGACAACGCCTGGGACGAAGCTCGTCAACTGGTGTTGGGTGCATTGCACCTGCCGTGGGAAATGGCGGACAGCTACCTCGACTGCAACCTGGAAGATGACGAGTTGGTCAACCTCCAGCGGTTGCTCAAACGGCGCATCGAAGAACGTATTCCCACTGCCTATTTGCTCGGTGAGGCCTGGTTCTGCGGCATGTCGTTCATCGTGGACGAACGCGTGCTGATCCCGCGCTCGCCGATTGGCGAGCTGATCGAAAAACGTTTCGAACCATGGCTGGGCAGCGAGCCTGCACGAATCCTCGACCTGTGCACCGGTTCCGGCTGCATTGGCATTGCCTGCGCCTACGAATTCCAGAACGCCGAGGTAGTGCTGGCTGATTTGTCCTTCGAAGCGCTGGAAGTGGCCAACCAGAACATCGAGCGCCATGGCGTCGATGAGCGCGTGTACACGGTGCAGGGCGATGGGTTCGATGGGTTGCCAGGGCAGCGCTTTGACCTGATCGTGTCGAACCCGCCTTATGTCGATGCCGAAGATTTTGCCGACATGCCGGACGAGTACCAGCATGAGCCGGAACTCGGCCTGGCCTGCGGCGACGATGGCTTGAACCTGGTGCGCCGCATGCTCGCGCAAGCCGGTGAGCATTTGACCGAGAAGGGGTTGCTGATTGTCGAAGTAGGTAACAGCCAGGTGCACGTCGAGGCGTTGTACCCGGAAGTCGATTTCGCCTGGCTGGACTTCGAGCGCGGTGGACACGGGGTGTTCATGTTGACGGCGCAGCAGTGCCGGGAGCATCAGGCGCTATTCGCGTCCCGCGTCTGACCCGAGGACGCCATCGCTGGCAAGCCAGGCTCCCACAGGTTTTTGTGTCGCTCAGCCAGTATCGGAGCGACAGGAAAACCTGAGGACGCCATCGCTGGCAAGCCAGGCTCCCGGGTTTTTGTGTCGCTCAGTCATTATCGGAGCGACGGGAATCCTGTGGGAGCCTGGCTTGCCAGCGATGGCGGCACCACAGCCCCCAAGCCCTACCTGTGCGTAGCAATCCAGATCAACAACCCCGCCTGAAACACCGCAAATGCCACCAGGCATGAGATGGTAAAGCGCAGCGCCGTGTCCTCGCGCCGGTACTTGCTGACCTTTTCCTCGTGTTGCTTGAGTTTGACCTCCTGCTCGGCCAGGTTCTGCTCGGCCTGCTGGAGCATCTGCGCCGCCTCGAGAATTTCCACCACCTGCACCTTCTCGCTGTTCCACTGCGCCTTCAGGTCGCCGACCGGCACCTCCTTGACGCTGCCCTTGAGATGCTGGGCATCGGCATAGACCACTTCAAAACCGTGCCCCTTGAGGAAGTCATCACGACGCAGGCGGGTGTCTTCGTTCAGCGCGTCCTTGTTATTGAGATCGCGGCCGTTGACCTTGTACCCGGGCCAGCGTTGCTTCAGCCAGGTGATGCCGTGGGTCGCCATGAAGCGACCGACGCCACGATTCATCGGTTCTATCTGCAAGCCGCTGTCGGGGCCGAAGTGCACGCTTTTGTCCTGGTGATCGACCCACACATCCAGCAGGTTCTGCTCCTTGCGCACTCGCTGGCCGGGCAGGGTGATGCTCATGCGCATCAGGCTGCGTTCCTTGTCATGACGTTCGGCGTAGCCGAATTCGACAAAGCGCAGCGGTCGTCCGCCGGTGTTGCGATCAGTCTGCAGGGGGGCCAGGCGCAGCATCTGGCGATGCTCGGCGTGCACGTCCGCCCACGGCAGCTCGACCGCTGGGGGCGCGTCCTGTTCAGCTGCGGTGGCGGGTGAAGTCGGGGTGTCAGTCATAACGGCAAGGTCCTGTCCAAGCTCGGCGTGTCGCCAGGCTTAATGCTGGCGACACCGGCTTATCGGCCGTTTTCTGCAGGACTGGAGGGTCAATAGCGCTTAGCTGGCACGAAGTCCGTCAATAAACCCGATGATGCGTGAGCCCAGCTCCGCGGCTAGCGGCAAATTCGGATCCTTGTAAGACGCCAACTGGCGCTTCACGTCGTTGGGTACGATGCGCATCACGTGGTTCATGCCTTCGATCAGTGCCAGTTCGGCGTCCGGCTTGGCCGCCTTGAGCAGCTTGGCGTCACCGACGCCGACCTGGATGTCGTTACTGCCCTGGATGATCAGCGCCGGCATCGCCAGCTTGGCGAACGCCGCTGCCGGATCCTGGCGAAACAGTGAGATCAGGTACGGCTGCACGCTCGGGCGGAAAATCACCTGCAGTTGCGGCGGCACGTTGTCGTCGGTGTGGCCGGCCTTGAGGCTGTCGAGCAATTCGTTGGCGCGCAACATCAAGGGCGCAGGCAGACGGTTGCTCAATTGCTGGCGCAGTACCTGGTCAATTGGCCGGGCGCTGCCGGACATGGAAATCACCGCCGCGGCATCAACATCGGGCGCGGCGAGGCTGGCGATCAAGGCACCTTCGCTGTGCCCCAGCAGAATCAACTGGCCGAATCGCGGGTCGGCCTTGAGCTTGCGCCCCCACGCCTGGGCGTCGGACACGTAGCCCTCCACTGACAGATTGCGCTCGTCCGGGGTGGCGGGCAGGCTCGCGGCAACGCCGCGCTTGTCGTAGCGCACGCTGGCGATGTTGTGTTTGGCCAGCACCCAGGCCAGGCGCTTGAGGCTGTCGTTGCGCCCGCCGTCGGGGTTGTTGCCGTCGCGATCGGTCGGGCCGGAGCCGGAAATGATCAGCACCACGGGCACGGGGGTGTCGGACTTTGGCAACAACAACGAACCAAACAGTTCGCCGCTGCCGGTGTCCAGCGAGATGGGACGTTGCAGGACAGTGGCCTGCACAAATCCGGTAAACAAGGTAAGGCTCAAGGCTAGAACTCGCAGCATCATCACGCCATCATTCACAAAGGTGCCGGTTGGACTCGCGGGCACCCATAAGGTTCGAGGATGAACTACTTGGGTAGCCTGCGTATACTGGCGCGCATTACGTATTCACGTTCAATTCACGGAGCGTCCTGCATGTCCGGCAATACCTACGGCAAGCTGTTCACTGTCACCACCGCTGGCGAAAGCCATGGTCCGGCGTTGGTCGCCATTGTCGACGGCTGCCCGCCGGGCCTGGAAATCTCCCTGGAGGATTTGCAGCGCGACCTCGATCGCCGCAAACCCGGCACCAGCCGTCACACCACGCAACGTCAGGAAGCCGATGAGGTGGAAATCCTTTCTGGCGTGTTCGAAGGCCGCACCACCGGGTGTGCGATCGGCCTGTTGATTCGCAACACCGACCAGAAGTCCAAGGACTACTCGGCGATCAAGGATCTGTTCCGTCCCGCCCACGCCGACTACACCTACCACCACAAATACGGCGAGCGCGATTACCGCGGTGGCGGTCGCAGTTCTGCCCGTGAAACCGCGATGCGCGTGGCGGCCGGCGCGATCGCGAAAAAATACCTGGCGACCCAGGGTATCGTCATTCGGGGCTACATGAGCCAGCTGGGCCCGATCGAGATCCCGTTCAAGACCTGGGATTCGGTGGAAGACAACGCCTTTTTCAGCCCGGACCCGGACAAGGTGCCGGAGCTGGAGGCCTACATGGACCAGTTGCGCCGCGATCAGGATTCGGTCGGCGCGAAGATCACCGTGGTTGCTGAAGGGGTGATGCCAGGCCTGGGCGAGCCGATTTTCGACCGTCTCGACGCCGAGCTGGCCCATGCGCTGATGAGCATCAACGCGGTCAAGGGTGTGGAAATCGGCGCCGGCTTCGCCAGCGTCGCCCAGCGTGGCACCGAACACCGCGACGAGATGACCCCCGAAGGTTTCCTCAGCAATAACGCCGGGGGCATTTTGGGCGGCATTTCCTCCGGCCAGCCGATCGTTGCGCACCTGGCGTTGAAGCCGACGTCCAGCATTACCACGCCAGGCCGTTCGATCGACGTCCACGGCAACCCGGCGGATGTAATTACCAAGGGCCGTCATGACCCGTGCGTGGGCATCCGCGCCACGCCGATTGCCGAAGCGATGATGGCCATCGTGCTGATGGATCACCTGCTGCGCCACCGTGGGCAGAATGCCGATGTGCGAGTGAGCACGCCGGTGCTGGGTCAGCTTTAATGGCTGGCCTCATGGCCGCTGCTGTCTGATGACGACAGCGGCACTCCCGTACTGGCGGCTTTCCAGTTTCTATCTGTTCTATTTCGCCTTGCTCGGTTCGACGGCGCCGTTCCTGGCGCTGTACTTCGATCACCTGGGGTTTTCCAGCGCGCGCATCGGCGAGCTGGTGGCCATCCCGATGCTGATGCGGTGCGTGGCGCCCAATATCTGGGGCTGGCTGGGCGACTACAGCGGCCGGCGCCTGGCGATCGTGCGCTTTGGTGCGGTCTGCACGCTGCTTTCGTTCTCGCTTATTTTCGTCAGCAAGACCTACGCCTGGCTGGCCATGGTCATGGCCTCGCACGCGTTCTTCTGGCACGCGGTGCTGCCGCAGTTCGAAGTCATTACCCTGGCGCACTTGAAAGGCCAGACCTCGCGCTACAGCCAGGTCCGGTTGTGGGGCTCCATCGGTTTTATCATCACCGTCGTTGCGCTGGGGCGCTTGTTCGAGTGGCTGAGCCTGGACATTTATCCGTTGGCGCTGGTGCTGATCATGGCCGGGATCGTGATCAGCAGCCTGTGGGTGCCCAATGCCGAGCCGGTGCAGAGCGAGCGGATCGCCGGCGACGGTTTTCTGCAACAGCTGCGCAGCCCGGGCGTCCTGGCGTTTTACGCCTGCGTGGGCCTGATGCAACTGAGCCATGGCCCGTATTACACCTTCCTCACCCTGCACCTTGAGCAGTTGGGCTACAGCCGTGGCCTGATCGGCATGCTCTGGGCATTGGGGGTGGTGGCCGAAGTCCTGATGTTCCTGGGCATGAGCAAGATCCTTGCGCGGTTCTCCGTGCGCCGGGTGCTGTTGGCGAGTTTTCTGCTGGCGGCGCTGCGCTGGGTGCTGCTGGGCTCGTTCGCCGAATATGTGTGGGTGCTGCTGTTTGCCCAGGTGCTGCACGCGGCCACCTTCGGCAGTTTTCATGCCGCTGCCATCCAATTCGTGCAACGTAGTTTCGGTGCGCGCCAGCAAGGGCAGGGCCAGGCGTTGTACGCAGCCCTGGCTGGCACTGGCGGCGCATTGGGTGCGCTGTACTCCGGCTACAGCTGGAATGCCCTCGGGGCCACGTTCACCTTTAGTATCGCCAGTCTCGCAGCCTTCGCCGCTGCCGTTATCATAGCCACACGCATGCAAGAGGACCGGCCATGAGCCTTACCCGTGAACACCTCGCCCAGGAAATCATCGATGCCGGGCGTTTTCTTTATGGCCGCGGCTGGTCGCCGGCCACCAGCAGCAACTATTCGACCCGTCTGTCGCCCACCGAGGCGCTGCTGACTGTGTCCGGCAAGCACAAAGGCCAGTTGAGCCTGAACGATGTGCTGGCCACCGACCTGTCGGGCAACAGCCTGGAACCGGGCAAGAAACCCTCCGCCGAAACCCTGCTACACACCCAGCTCTACAGCTGGCGCGCGGACATCGGCGCGGTGCTGCACACCCATTCGGTGAACGCCACGGTGCTGTCGCGCCTGACGCCGCAAGCCTTCATCGAGTTCGAAGATTACGAATTGCAAAAAGCCTTCAGTGGCGTATCGACCCACGAATCCCGGGTGCGCGTGCCTGTCTTCGACAATGACCAGGACATTGCGCGCCTCGCCGCCAAGGTTCAGCCTTGGCTGGAGGCGCACCCTGATTGCGTGGGATACCTGATTCGCGGCCACGGCCTCTACACCTGGGGCGCGCGCATGAGCGACGCGTTGCGGCAGATCGAGGCCTTCGAATTTTTGTTTGAGTGCGAGTTGAAGATGCGCTCGCTCTCCAACCGTAACGCATGAACCGTTAAGGAGTTGCCCTGATGAGCAGCCTGTCCGTTTACCACGTCTCAAGCCCTGACATTCCGAACAAGGTGCTGACCCATTTCGAAGACATCGCTTCGACCCTGGCCGAGCAGGGCGTGCGCTTCGACCGCTGGCAAGCGGCGGCGAAGATCCAGCCCGGCGCCAGCCAGGAAGAAGTGATCGCGGCGTACCAGGAGCAGATCGACAAGCTGATGACCGAACGAGGCTACGTGACGGTCGATGTTATCAGCCTCAACAGCGATCACCCGCAGAAGGCCGAATTGCGCGCCAAGTTCCTCGACGAACACCGGCATGGCGAAGACGAAGTACGCTTTTTCGTCGCCGGCCGCGGGTTGTTTACCCTGCACATCGACGATTACGTCTACGCCGTGCTGTGCGAGAAGAACGACCTGATCTCGGTGCCGGCCGGTACCGCGCATTGGTTCGACATGGGCGAACATCCGCACTTCGTGGCAATCCGCCTGTTCAATAACCCTGAAGGCTGGGTGGCCAACTTCACCGGCGAAGACATCGCCAATCGCTTCCCGCGACTCGAGGACTGAGCCGATGCCGATCAAAGCAATCCTCACCGACATCGAAGGTACCACCAGCGCCGTGAGCTTTGTGTTCGACGTGCTGTTTCCCTATGCGGCCAGGCACCTGCCGGATTTCGTACGGCAACAGGCCGGGCGCGCCGATGTGGCCGAGCAATTGGATGCAGTGCGCCAGGACAGCCATGAGCCGCAGGCGGATGTCGAGCGTGTCATCGAGATACTCCTGGGCTGGATTGCCGAAGACCGCAAGGCCACGCCGTTGAAGGCGTTGCAAGGGATGGTCTGGGAGCAGGGGTACAAGGCAGGGCAGTTGCAGGGGCATGTGTACCCGGATGCTGTTGAAGCGCTCAAGACGTGGCATCAGGCGGGTTTTCAACTTTTTGTTTATTCGTCAGGCTCGATTCAGGCCCAGAAGCTGATTTTCGGCTGCTCGGAGGCAGGGGATTTGTCGCCGTTATTCAGCGGTTACTTCGATACGACCTCGGGGCCAAAGCGTGAGGCGCAGTCTTATCAGCGCATCACCCAGGCGATTGGCCTTGAAGCGGCGCAAATTCTGTTTCTGTCGGATATCGTCGAGGAACTGGACGCGGCGCGAGAAGCCGGCATGGCCACCTGCGGCCTGGCACGTGAAGGCGGGACGCTGACTGGTCACGTGACTGTCGACAGCTTCGCGAGCATCGATCCGACCAGATACTAAACAGTCTCCGGATAGACTATTGCCTGTAGGAGCGAGCTCGCTCGCGATGGTCGTCAACGATGACGCGGCAAGCCTGAGTGGCCAAGGCGCCTGGTAGTTTTTCGCGAGCAAGCTCGCTCCTACAGGGCGCGTCTAAGGAGTCAGGCAGGGGCGTGTTTAGCCTTACAAACACCAGAAACAACTCAGGCCGTGAAGCGAAAGCTCTCACGGCCTGTCTGTTTGCAGCCCAGCAACAATTTACGCCGAATGATAAGTCGGCAGAGCGAACCGTTGCTGGCTTTGCAGCATCGAAATCTGTGGCAACTCGCTGGCTTGCTCAGCCAGGTCACGACGGATCGCGCTGATCACCCAGGACAATTGGTCGCCAGCATGCAGTTGCTGGTAGGAAATCGAGCGTTTGAAGACTTTGCCTTCCTGACTGCGCAGTGTCAGCAGGATGCCGCCGTCGGGGCGTGGCTGAGTGTTCACTTCGAAGTTGGAGAACAGGGAGGTAAATTTTTCTTGGATCAGGCTCATGTCTATCAGCTCCGTTAGCACTTGATTGGCAAGCATGGAGAGGTAGTTGCACCCTTTGTGCCAGCATTTGAAAATAATAAAATCCTTATAAATCAATAAGATAAAAAATCAGCCAATTTTTGCTTTCGTGCAATCTGCATGAAAGGCCATCGTGCATCCTGCATTTTGCGAGATTCGTGCGGTTTCAATGGAACCAATCGCCAAAACCGGGCTCACGTTGTCGCCGGTCTGTTATGCGGATACAAAACATTGCAAAAACTGCGTGTACAGCCCCTGAATCACTCACGTACTTTCGGCCACCACCCGACAATAAAAAGATCGAACGGGAGTAACGATGAGCCGCGCGCTGAACGACACGATTACCTGGGGCATGATGCTGCGCAAACTGCCCACCATCGCCAAGGCCCTGCCACGAGTGGTCCGGGGCATGAAAGCTGCCAACGTCAAGGATCCAACCCAGTCCTGTGGCCTGGGCTGGAGCTTCGAGCAAGCGACGTTGCGCAATCCCGACGGCCCGGCATTGCTTCAGGGCGATGTGCTCCTGACCTACGCCCAGGTGAACGAGTGGGCCAATCGCATGGCCCACCATTTGAGCGGGCAGGGCATCCGCAAGGGTGATGTGGTGGCGGTGTTCATCGAGAATCGTCCGGAACTGCTGGTGACTATCCTGGCGGTGGCCAAGGCGGGTGCGATCAGCGCGCTGCTTAATACTTCGCAAACCCGTGACACCCTGGTGCACAGCCTGAACCTGGTAGCGCCTGCGGCGATCATTGTCGGCGAAGAACTGGTGCCGGCGTTCTCCGCTGTTCGCGAGCGCGTGGCGCTGGAGCCCGCCCGCACCTGGTTCGTAGCGGATCAGGACACCTGGCGGCACCCGGGCATTGCGCCCGATGGTTTCATCAACCTGATGGCGGCCATCGCCGACAGCCCAAGCGCAAACCCGGTGACCAGCCAGCAGGTATTCTGCGACGATCCCTGCTTCTACATCTACACCTCAGGCACCACCGGGTTACCCAAGGCCGGGGTGTTCAAGCACGGTCGCTGGATGCGCAGCTCCGCCAGTTTTGGCACGATCGCGCTGAACATGGGCCCGGACGATATCGTCTACTGCACCCTGCCGCTGTACCACGCCACCGGGCTGTGTGTGTGCTGGGGCTCGGCCATCAGTGGCGCCTCAGGTTTCGCCATTCGCCGCAAGTTCAGCGCCAGCCAGTTCTGGAATGATGTGCGCAAATACCGTGCGACCACCCTCGGCTACGTCGGTGAACTGTGTCGCTACCTGGTCGATCAGCCGCCCACTGCCCAAGACAGCCAGCACCGGGTCACCAAGATGATCGGCAACGGCCTGCGCCCCGGCGCCTGGGCTGAATTCAAGACTCGCTTTGCGGTGCCGCACATCTGCGAGCTGTACGCTGCCAGTGACGGCAATATCGGCTTCACCAACGTTCTCAACTTCGACAACACCGTAGGTTTTTCTCTGATGTCCTGGGAGCTGGCTGCCTACGACCACGACAGTGGCCAGCCTCTGCGTGACGCCAAGGGGTTCATGCGCAAGGTTGCCAAAGGCGAGCAAGGGTTGCTGCTGGCGAAAATCGACGACAAGGCGCCACTGGATGGCTACACCGACGCGCAGAAGACCGCAAAGGTGGTGCTGCACGACGTGTTTGAAAAGGGCGACCGTTACTTCAATACCGGCGACCTGTTGCGCAACATCGGCTTCGGTCACGCCCAGTTTGTCGATCGACTGGGCGATACCTATCGCTGGAAAGGCGAGAACGTCTCGACCACCGAGGTGGAAAACATCCTGCTGCAGCATCCGAATATTTCCGAGGCGGTGGCCTACGGGGTGGAAATACACAACACCAATGGCCGTGCCGGCATGGCCGCGATCACCCCGGCCGAATCCCTGGCGACCCTGGATTTCAGTGAGCTGCTGGCATTCGCCCGCGAACAGATGCCCGCGTATGCCGTACCGTTGTTCCTGCGGGTGAAGGTGAAAATGGAAACCACCGGCACCTTCAAGTACCAGAAGACCCGCCTCAAGGACGAAGGGTTTGACCCCGGTAAAACCGGCGACGATCCCATCTATGCCTGGTTGCCGGGAACTCACACCTATGTGCAGGTGACTGAACAGGTGCTGGCCGAGATTCATGATGGCAAACACCGTTATTGAATCTGGCTATGACCCTTGATCAGAAAAAAGAAGTGACAGTCTCCAGGCTGCTCGGGAAACTGTCGCCCTTTGCACTTACACAGAAAGTGGAGCCACCATGTCAGACCAAAGCCGCCAGATGACCCCCGAAGAAGCTGCTGAATTCGCCGAACAGGTATTCAACAAGGCGCGCGAGGGCGATGCGGCCATGATGGCCGCATTGCTGTCCAAAGGCCTGCCGCCGAACTTGCGCAACCACAAGGGTGACACCCTGTTGATGCTTGCGGCCTACCATGGCCATGTCGACACGGTGAAAGTGCTGCTCGAGCACAAGGCCGACCCGGAAATCCGCAACGACAATGGCCAGAGCCCGATTGCCGGCGCCGCGTTCAAGGGCGATCTGGCCGTGGTCAGCGCGTTGGTCGACGGTGGCGCGCAAGTCGAAGGCTCATCCTTCGACGGCCGTACCGCGCTGATGATGGCGGCCATGTTCAACCGAGTTGCCATCGTCGACTATCTAATCAGCAAAGGCGCTGATCCGAAGGCCAAGGATGCCAATGGCGTATCGGCGCTGGATGCTGCGAAGACGATGGGCGCAGTGGACACCACGGCGCAGCTGGAGAAGTTGCTGAGCTAATGGCTCAAGCCGGTCGAAAAACCCGTGGCGAGCAAGCCAGCTCGCCACGGGGGCTGTGACAGATTCCAGTTACATTCAGTAAACCCAGACCTCAACCCGCCGATTCCTGATCCGTCGCTCATCCGCGCTGTTCGCCGCCACGGGCATCTGCGCGCCAAAACCGCGGATCTCGCGCAGCACCACACCGCGCTTGGCCAGCTCCCGCCGCACCGCCATGGCCCGCAGCTTCGACAACAGGTCGGCGCGTGCCGGGTCGGTCTTGGCATCGCCAAATCCCACCAGTGTCACCTGCCGATCGGCCTTGTCGCGCTGTTTTATGTAATCCAGCACCCGCGACAAGTCCTGGCGCGCCTTGTTGTCCAGAGTGGCGCTGCCTTCTTCAAAGCGAAAATTCACGGTCAGGCGCTGCGCATGTCGGCTGAGGGTTTGATACTCCTCTGGCATCAACGCATTGGGTATCACCGACATGGCCTGGACGGTCTGCGCGATAAACCCGTTGGCTGCGACAATCTCCTGGCCCTGGCTGCCCTGGGCGAATTTCACCAACGCTTGTGCCCAGGGATTGTTGCCCTTGGGCGGCAGGTAAAGGAACAGTCGACGTGACAGCGGATAGTCTTCGGTGGCGATCAGATTGTTCAGTGGCAGCATCGCCTGGGAGGCACCGTCGGCAATCGCCACGGCTCTGGCCTGGCGCACGTAAGGCAAACCGATAAACCCGATCCCTTGAGGGTCCTGGCTGACGGCGTCCGACAATTGCTCGCTGGACTCGAAGCGTTGTGCGCTGGTGCTCAGGGTTTTCCCACGACCGTTGAGGACCAGTTCCTTCAAAGTGTCGTAGGTTCCGGAGTGATCATCTCGCGCATACAGATGGATCGTCCCGCCGCTGCCACCGACTTCTTCCCACGTCCGGATGTCACCACTGAAGATGCGCGCCAGTTGATCGGTAGTCAGTTGTTTCAGCGGATTGTCTGGATGCAGGATGATCGCCAGGCCGTCGATCGCAATGACCTGCTCGGCGCCGGCACTCTTCAGGTCGCCCAGGGATTGCAGGCTGGCGAGTTCGCTGTCCTTGATTGGGCGCGAGGCGGCGGCGAGGTCGGCAGAGGCGCTATGCAGCGCAGTGAAGCCGGTGCTGGAACCGTGCGCGGCGATCTCGACCTCCACCCGACGCCCCTCGGCGGTTTCGCCGACGACGCGCACTTCGTTGGTCTTGCCTGGCGCTTCGCGATGAACCTTGAGCACACCTTGTTCGCGCAGTAGCCCTTCGACCAGCGCCGGGCCCAAGGCTGCGCCGATGGTGTTGGAACCCTGGATGCGCAATACCGGGCCGTGCTCGGGCAGGGGTAACGCAACCGCCAGCGCCGATACGGGCGTGACAATGCCCAGCAGCAACAGGAACAATACGCGCAGCGGCATGCTGGCACCCTACAAGAGCAAAGGAAGTGCCCGCAGATTAAGTCAGTAGGGTTTCACAAAGATGACAGCTCAAAAGATCGCAGCGTACGCAGGAGCTGTGCAGGAGCTGCGTGGGAGCTGTGTAGGAGCTGTGTAGGAGCTGTCGAGTGAAACGAGGCTGCGATCTTTTAAATATCAACTCAACTCAACTCAACTCAAGCCAGATCGGCGCATGATCCGACGGTTTTTCCATCCCGCGCAATTCATAGTCCACACCCGCATCCTTCACCCGTGGCAACAAGCCATGGGACGCCATGATCAGGTCGATCCGCAGCCCCCGCTTGGGTTCATCTTCAAAGCCACGGCTACGGTAATCGAACCAGCTGAAGCGATCAGCCACGTCCGGGTTCAGGTGCCGGAAGCTGTCCACCAGCCCCCAATTCTTCAACCGCGCCATCCACTCACGCTCTTCCGGCAGGAAGCTGCACTTGCCGGTCTTCAACCAGCGCTTCATGTTGTCCGGCCCGATGCCGATGTCGCAGTCTTCCGGGGAGATGTTGACGTCACCCATGACTACAACCGGCTGCTCATTGCTGAACTGACTTTCCAGCAGATGCTGCAAGTCATTGTAGAAGCGTTCCTTGGCCGGGAACTTGGTCGGGTGATCGCGGCTTTCACCTTGTGGGAAGTAGCCGTTCATGATCGTCACCGGCACGCCGTTGGCATCAGCGAACTTGCCCCAGATGAATCGGCGCTGGGCGTCTTCGTCATCGGTGGCGAAACCTTTGTGCAGCTCCAGGGGTTCCTGGCGAGAGAGCAGGGCCACACCGTAGTGGCCTTTTTGCCCATGGAAATACACGTGGTACCCCAGCGCTTGCACGTCGGCCAGCGGGAACTGGTCATCGTGGACCTTGGTTTCCTGCAGCCCGATCACGTCGGGCTGATGCTTCTCAATTAGCGCCGCCAGCTGATGCGGGCGAGCACGCAGCCCGTTGATGTTGAAGGAGACGATCTTCATGGTCGGCAGTCCTGGCGCAAAAGGGCGATGCTAACTGACATGCCTTCCAGGGGCCAGCCGTTGGTGTGTTTTCGGCTGTACTTGTCCATCCTGCGGCTCGCGGGGCGGCGAGCCCCGCGCACACCTGCGATCCACTTGGTCTATACCTTGTTAGACCCAGCGCACCTGCTGTTTTCAAACCAGCAAGGAACTGTGCCCGCACCCAGAGGCTCGTACCAACAAGAGCGCCGCCATTTTGAGCGGTGCCCCGGGGAGATTTGCCGTTATGCCCGAAACCTCGACCGCCATTGCCGATATCCACATGCTCGACAGTGGTTACTCCCGCGAAGCCCGCTCATTGCTGTACCAGGCCTACCGTCACGAGCCGACGTTCAGCTATCTGTTCGAAGCCGAACGTCCCGGCTACGAGCAGCGAGTGCGCGCCACCGTGCGCGAGCTGGTCAAGCAGCATTTCCTCCAGGACTTGCCCGCCATTGGCCTGCTGGTCAACGATCGCCTGATTGGCATCGCCCTGATCGCGCCACCGCAACGTCGCCTGGGGATCACCGAAAGTTGGGCATGGCGTTTGCGCATGGTCCTCAGCACCGGGTTCCGCTGCACCCGCCGCTACCTGGAATACCACGATGCGGTCATGGCGTGCGTGCCGTCCGACTCTGTGCACCTGCTGCCCTTGCTGGGTATTCATCCGCAATTTCAGGGCAAGCACTTCGGCGAACAATTGTTACAGGCTGTGCACAACTGGTGCGCCGTCGATGAGAACTCCCAGGGCGTTGTGCTGGACACCGGCAACCCGCGTTACCTGGAATTTTACAAGCGCCAGGGCTATGAGGAGATCGGTGAAGTGGCTATTGGCCCGGTACGTGAGCACGTATTTTTTCACGCCAACCCCCAGGTCCTGCAAACCGCCACCGCATAAAGGACGAACTTTGCGCGCAAACCAGGCTCTATCACGCTCCCAAGCTCGTGATAGCATCCGCGCCTATGAAGTTTCCAGGAAGAATTACCAGTAGCGTGCTGATGCTGATAACCAGCTGCACAGCGCTGGCGCAAAGTGAATTGGATGTGCGGGTCAAACCGTCCAACGATGAACTCAAGGCCAATATAGAGGGCTATATCGGCAGCCTCGGCGATCGTGACGAAGAAGCCTTGTTGCGCTTCAGCCGCGGTGCCGAGGAGCAGGCGCGCAAGGCTGCCCAGGCCCTGGGTTATTACCAGCCGCAGATCGAGACGGACGTGAAGGGCGGCAAGAGCCCTCGGCTGATTCTCAACGTCGATCCGGGTGAGCCGATTCACCTGCGCAATGTCACTATTCGAGTCGAAGGACCGGCGGCGTCGCTGAAATCCTTTCGTGTTCCCAAAAGTGCTGCGCTGAAAACCGGCGCAGTGCTCAACCATGGCAATTACGAAGACGCCAAGCGCCTGATCCAGAACCAGGCTTCGCGTTTCGGTTTTTTCAGTGGGCATTTTTCCCGCCAGACTCTGTCGGTCGACCCCAGAGCCGGCGTAGCCGATATCGATCTGGTCTACCAGAGCGGCCCGCGTTACTCCCTGGGCAAGGTCAGTTTCGAGGGCGACACGCCATTCGACGAAGATTTGCTCAGGCGCATGGTGCCCTTCAAGGAAGGCGCTCCGTACGACTCCGAGCTGATCGCCGAACTCAATCAGGCGATGCAGTCCAGTGGCTATTTTGAAAGTGTGCGGGTCGATGCAGCCCCCACCGCTTCGACAAACAATGTGATCCCGGTCGACGTCAAGCTCGACACCCGCAAGCCGCGCACCATGGGACTGGGCCTGGGTTATTCGACCGACGTCGGCCCGCGGGTCAAAGCCAACTGGACGCGTCACTGGGTCAATCCCCAGGGCCACAGCTACGGCTGGGAAACCGAAATATCGGCACCCCGGCAGAACGTCGGGATTTTCTACGACATCCCCCTGGACCCGCCCCTGACGGACAAGCTACGTTTCGCTGGTGGCTACCAGAGCGAAGAAATCGCCGACAAGGACTCACTCAGCAAGCTGCTGACCATAGGTCCCGAGTGGCACAGCAAGCTGCCCAGCGGTTGGCAGCGCGTGGTGTCGCTGAAGTGGCAGCGCGAGGAATATCGACTCGGCGACGACTCGGGTCTCAGTACCCTGTTGATGCCCGGGGTCAGTTATTCCTATTTGAAAAGCGACAACCGCATCGACCCGCACAACGGCTATCGCCTGCAATTCGAGACCAAGGTGGCCAAGGAGGGATTGGGCTCGGACAACAACCTGCTGTACGGCACGGCGCTGGTCAAAGGCCTGACCACGGTATTCGACAAACACCGCTTCCTTGGCCGGGTCCAGGTCGGCGGCAGCGCCACCAACGGCTATAAGTCGATACCACCGTCGCTGCGGTTCTTCGCCGGGGGTGATCAGAGCGTACGTGGTTACGACTACCAGAGCCTGTCCCCGGAAAACTCCGAGGGCGACCGGATTGGTGGCCGGTACATGGTCACCGCCAGTGCCGAGTACCAATACTCGGTCGCCGAAAAATGGCGGGTGGCGACCTTTGTCGATCAGGGCAACTCCTTTAATAAGCTCGAATTGCCGAACCTCAAGACCGGCGTCGGCATCGGCGTGCGCTGGATCTCGCCGGTGGGGCCGATCCGCCTTGACCTGGCCCACGCGCTGGATGACGA
Source organism: Pseudomonas sp. TMW22090 (assembly GCF_022496665.1). Lineage (NCBI taxonomy): Bacteria > Pseudomonadati > Pseudomonadota > Gammaproteobacteria > Pseudomonadales > Pseudomonadaceae > Pseudomonas > Pseudomonas sp. TMW22090. The sequence goes on along the minus strand of NZ_SCFH01000004.1, from coordinate 284,145 downwards.
CGGTGGTGTTCGACTGCACTTTTCCATGGGGCCCGAGTTGTGAATCGTGGTTTGAAGATAACGCTGCTGGCCATCCTCGGCCTGTTGCTGCTGATTATTCTGGCTGTTTCCACCATGCTTGGGACGGCGGCGGGCAGTCGCTGGACGCTGGGTTTCGTGCCGGGCTTGAGTGTGGACAATTTCCAGGGTCGCCTGGGCGGTCAATGGAGCGCCGATCACCTGGTATGGCAGCAGGACAGCAGCCGGGTAGAGTTGAGCAAGGCGATCTTCGCCTGGTCACCCGGTTGCCTGGCCCGCCGGACCCTGTGCATCGAGCAGTTGCAGGCCGAGCAGGTCAGCCTGCAGTTTCCACCGGGCACCGACCAAGACAGCAGCGGGCCAATCAGCCTGCCTGACCTGGACCTGCCGCTGGCCATCGAGCTGGGTGATGTCAAGGTCGGGAGCCTGCTGTTCAACGGCAGCGAAGAACTCAGGGGCTTGCAACTGGCCGCCCACTGGACCGCCCAGGGCTTGAAGATTGACTCGGTCAAGCTGCAGCGCGACGAACTGAGCCTGAATCTGTCCGGCCTGCTGCAACCCAGCGGCAACTGGCCCCTGACCGCTGAAGGCAGCCTGACGCTGCCCGCGCCTGGCACCGGTCCTTGGGCCCTGGCCCTGAAAATCGACGGAGACCTGCTCAAAACCCTCAACCTCAAGGCCGACAGCAGCGGCTATCTGAACGGGCAGTTGACGGGTGAACTGCAGCCGCTGGTGGAGAACCTGCCAGCCAAGGTGCGCATTACGGCGGACGGCTTCAAGGCCAGCGCGGATCTTCCGGATACCCTGCAACTCAATAGGCTTGAACTCTCGGGCGCCGGTGACCTGAAAAACGGCTACCAGCTCCTCGGCACGGCTACGCTGCCGGCGGAACAAGGCCCGGTCGCCCTGGCGCTGCAAGGCAAGGTCGACGCACAGGGCGCGCAGATTGCCGGTCTGGACCTGAGCGCAAACGACAAACAGTACCTCAAACTCACCGGCCAGCTGGACTGGAGCAAAGGCCTGAGCGCCGATGCCAAGATCGACTGGCTGGACTTCCCCTGGCACCGCGTCTATCCGCTGATCGATGAGCCACAAGTCGCATTGCGCAGCTTCAACGGCGAAGTCTCCTACACCGACGGCAAATACCTGGGGCACTTCAAGGCTGCGCTGGATGGCCCGGCCGGTGCCTTCAGCCTGCAGAGCCCGTTCGCAGGCGACCTGAGTAAAATCTACCTGCAGCAAATCCAGCTGGAAGCCGGGCAGGGCAAGGCCCAGGGACACCTGAACCTGCAATTTGCCGATGGCATCGCCTGGGATACCGCGCTGGATCTGTCGGCAATCGATCCGGCGTACTGGGTCGCGGAGTTGCCGGGCACGCTGGCCGGCCCGCTGCGCAGTACCGGTGAGATGAAAAATGACAAGCTCAGCCTTAACGCCGACCTCGACCTCAAGGGCAAGCTGCGTGGTCAACCTGCGGTCATCCAGGCCAAGGCCGATGGCGCCGGCGAGCAATGGAACCTCAGTGCCTTGCAGATTCGCCTGGGCGACAACAGCATCAATGGCAAGGGCAGCCTGCAGCAGAAACTCGCCGGTCAGATCGATATCAAGATGCCGCGTCTGGCGCAGCTGTGGCCACAACTGCGCGGTCAGCTCAACGGCCGGGTGGACGTCGCCGGTACACTCAAGGCGCCACAAGGCAAACTCGGCCTGCAAGGCACTCAGCTGGCTTTCCAGGACAATCGCCTGCAAAGCCTGAACCTGGACGCGACCCTGGACAGTGCGCAGCGGGCGAAAATCGACCTCAAGGGCAGCGGCATCCAGGCTGGCGATACCGCGCTGGGCACGCTGACGGCAAGCGGTCAGGGTGACATCAAGAAGCAGAAACTCAGCCTTGCCCTGCAAGGCCCGCAGCTCAAGCTCGCCCTCGGTCTGGACGGCGCGCTGGACCAAGGCAACTGGCGCGGACGCCTGGCCACGGGCGATATCCAGGCCGGCGGCCAGGACTGGAGGCTGCAAGGCCCGGCGAAGCTCGAACGCCTGGCCGACGGTAAAATCAACTTCGGCGCCCATTGCTGGCGGTCCGGCCCGGCCAGCCTGTGCGGTGAAGACCAGCGCCTGATGCCCGAGCCGAAGCTGCGCTATCACCTCAAGCAGTTCCCGATCGAAAGCCTGGCGCAGTGGTTGCCCAAGGACTTCGCCTGGAAAGGCGCGCTTAACGCCGACCTGCAGCTGGATCTGCCGGCCAGCGGTCCGAATGGCCAGATCAGCATCGATGCCAGTGGCGGCACACTGCGAGTGCGCGACAAGGATCAGTGGCTGGACTTCCCGTACCAGGCCTTGCTGCTCACCAGCAAAATGACTCCCAAGCGCATCGACACCGACCTGAACTTCGTCGGCGGCAAGTTGGGTGAGCTGCGGGTTCAGGCCCAGATCAACCCGCTGCCGGCAAACAAGCCCATGAGTGGCACGTTCCGCCTCAATGGCCTGGACTTGTCCGTGGCCCGGCCGTTCGTGCCGATGGTCGAAAAAATCACCGGGCGCCTGAATGGCAGTGGCACGATCGGCGGCACCCTGATGGCGCCTTTGGTTAATGGCAATCTGCTGTTGAGCGATGGCGAAGTGTCCGGACCGCAATTGCCGATCGAACTGCAAGCCTTGCAGCTGCAGGCGGTGATCGCCGGGGAAACCGTGCAATTGAACGGCGGCTGGAAAAGCGGCAAGACCGGGCAGGGCACGCTCAATGGCAACATCGCCTGGGGCCAGGCACTGGTGGTCGACCTGGCACTCAAGGGCTCGCAGCTTCCGGTGTCCGTCGAACCCTATGCAAAGCTTGAGGTGGCCCCTGACCTGAAGATCTCGATGAAAGGCGATGAGCTGGCGGTCGCTGGCAAAGTGCTGGTGCCCAGAGGGGAAATCACCGTGCGCGAGTTGCCGCCATCGACGGTCAAGGTCTCCGATGACACGGTCATCGTGGGTCAGCAGACCGAGCAAGGCAAGGCGCCACTGGCGATGAAAATGGACATTGACGTGGAGGTGGGCGCCGACAAACTCAGCTTCGCCGGGTTTGGCCTGACGGCCAATCTGCAGGGCCACGTGCACATCGGCGACAACATGGACACCCGCGGCGAGCTCTGGCTCAACGACGGTCGTTACCGCGCCTACGGCCAGCGCCTGACCGTGCGCCGGGCCCGTTTGTTGTTTGCCGGGCCGCTGGATCAGCCATACCTGGACATCGAGGCCATCCGCCAGACCGATGACGTCATCGCCGGCATTCGCCTGAGCGGCAGTGCCGAACAGCCCACCACGCAGATCTTCTCCGAACCTGCCTTAAGCCAGGAGCAGGCCCTGTCCTACCTGGTGCTGGGGCGGCCGCTGAGCACGGATGGCGGTGATAACAACATGCTTGCCCAGGCGGCACTGGGCCTGGGGTTGATGGGCAGCGCCGGGGTGACCAGCGGGTTGGCCAAGAACCTGGGCATCCAGGACTTCCAGCTCGACACCCAAGGCAGTGGCGACCAGACCGCCGTGGTCGCCAGCGGCAATATCTCGGAAAAACTCAGCCTGCGGTATGGGGTTGGGGTGTTCGAGCCGGCCAATACCATTGCGTTGCGCTACAAGCTGAGCAAGAAGGTTTACCTGGAAGCGGCGGGTGGCGTGGCGAGTTCACTGGATATCTTCTACAAGCGGGATTTCTAAGCCGCGTTCCCTCTGGAACCGAGTCGCTGCCTTGGCGGGCAAGCCCGCTCCCACAGGGATCGGATGTCCTGCACGGATCTCACTTCAAGCGTCACCAATCCCACAGGTGTAACACTGAACCTGTGGGAGCGAGCTTGCTCGCGATGGCGTCATCAAGGCCACCAGTCCCCCCCGTTTATCATCCAAATACAAAGCATCCTAACTATTACGTTGACATTCGCTGCCTAGGCAGTAACATCTTGTCATACATTCTCTGCCTAGGCAGCTAATCGGTGGCCAGATGAAACACTTCACCCCGGACGACTTCAAGAACTGCCACCTCGGGCTCCTGCTCGGGCGGGCTGCGCTGCTCAAGGACCGGATCATCGACACCCACATGGAACCTCACGGCATCACCGCCGCGCAGTTCAAAGTGTTGATCATCATGGCCCAGTTCGGCGTCGACACCCCGGCCGAACTTTGCCGGCACCTGTCCCTCGACAGTGGTTCGATGACCCGAATGCTTGATCGCCTGGAGCACAAAGGTTTCCTCGCCCGCCAGCGCTCGGAAGCCGACCGTCGTCAAGTGCAACTGGTACTCACCGCGCAGGGCCAGCAGCTGGCTGACCGCCTGCCAGACATCGGCGCGGCAGCCATGAACGAACTGGCTGGCGCCATCACCGAGCAAGAGCTGGCGACCCTGGAACAGATCCTGAAGAAAATTTTAGTCGCGGCGGGTGACTCCATCACCTTGCTGCGGGTAGGTGATAAATGAGCAGTAAACTCTCGCGCACCCGCTTGAGCCTGGTGCTGGTGGCCATGACCCTGGCGGGTTGTGCCAATTACAGTGGCTTGAAAACCGAAGGCGTCAGTCTGGATGCAAAAAGTCTCAAGGCCGGGCAGTCGCTGACCGGCGTCACCTTGTCGCCGGCCGCCTGGCCGAAAAGCGCCTGGTGGACGAGCCTCGGCGACCCGCAACTTGACGGGCTGATCCGCGAAGCCCTGCAAGACAGCCCCGACATGCAGATTGCCGAGGCTCGCGCGCATCAGGCCAGCGCCGCGGCCTACGCCGCCGATGCCGAGCGCATGCCGACGCTCGATGCCAGTGCCGGGGTCAGCCGGTCCCGCCTGGCTCGGGATCAGAACCCGCAGGGGCAGGGCGGGGCGTATTCCACCCTGCGTAACCTCGGTGCCAGTTTCAATTACAACTTCGACCTTTGGGGTGGTCAGCGGGACGCCTGGGAAGCTGCACTGGGCGAGGCCCGTGCCGCCGAAGTCGACCAACAGGCAGCGCAGTTGACCCTGGCCGCCGACGTCGCCCGGGCCTACAGCGATCTGGGCCAGGCCCACATCATCCATGACCTGGCCAGCGAAGACCTCAAGCGTACCCGGCAGATGCTCGACCTGAGCAAACGCCGCTTGAGTTCGGGTATCGACAGCCAGTACCAGTTCCAGCAGACCGAGAGCCTGGAAGCCAGCTCGCAGGCCAGCCTGATCGACGCTGAAAAACGCCTGAACAGCGCGAAGATCGCCATGGCGGTGCTGCTCGGCAAGGGCCCGGATCGCGGCAATGAAATCCCCCGGCCCAAAGTCCTCCAGGCCAGCGCCGTGGCACTGCCATCGGTGTTGCCGGCCGAACTGCTCGGTCGCCGACCGGACCTGATCGCCGCGCGCTGGCGGGTCGAAGCCGCGAGCAAGAACATCGCTGCCGGCAAGACCCGCTTCTACCCCAACCTCAACCTGAGCGCTGCCGCTGGTTTCGAATCGCTGCTGGGGGATGCAATGTTTGGTTCGGCCAGTCGTTTCTTCAACGTCGGGCCGACGATTTCCCTGCCGATTTTCGACGGCGGCCGCCTGCGTGCCGACCTCGATTCCCGCGACGCCGACTACGACCTCGCGGTGGCGCAGTACAACAAAAGCCTGGTCAAGGCACTCGGCGATGTCAGCGACTCGATCAATCAGCTGCGAGATATCGGCCGGCAGATCGGCGCGCAGCAGCACGCCACCGAGATCGCCCGGCAATCCTACGACACCGTGGTCCAGCGCTACGGTTCCGGCATCGGTAACTACCTGGACGTGCTCAGCATCGAGCAGCAATTGCTCCAGGCCCAGCGTCAGCTGGCCAACCTGAATGCCGAGCAGATCGACCTGTCGATCCAACTGATGCAGGCGCTGGGCGGAGGCTTCCAGGGTGACACCCTGGCAGCCGCCACTTCAGCCACGCAGCACAACTAATTCAAGGTAACTGTCATGGCCACTGCCGAAAACACTCAAAAAGCCGCCGATGCTCATCAGGACACCGGCAATCCGCGCAAGCGCAAGATCATGCTGGTGCTTCTGGCCATTGTCGTGATCCTCGCCGGTGCCGGCGTCTGGGCCTATCACGAGCTCTACGGGCGCTGGAACGAGAGCACCGACGATGCCTATGTGAACGGCAATGTGGTGGAGATCACTCCGCTGGTCACCGGCACCGTGGTCAGCATCGGTGCCGACGATGGCGACCTGGTGCATGAAGGCCAGGTGCTGATCAATTTCGACCCGAATGACGCCGAAGTCGGGCTGCAAAGTGCCCAGGCCAACCTGGCCCGCACCGTGCGTCAGGTTCGCGGCTTGTACAGCAATGTCGACGGCATGAAAGCCCAGGTCAACGCCCAGCAGGCGGAAGTGCAGAAGGCTCAGGACAACTTCAATCGCCGCAAGAACCTGGCAGCCGGCGGGGCGATCTCCCAGGAAGAACTGTCCCACGCCCGCGATGACCTGACCTCGGCGCAAAACGCCCTGGCCAATGCCCGCCAGCAACTCAAAACCACCAGCGCGCTGGTGGATGACACTGTGGTTTCGTCGCACCCGGACGTCATGTCCGCCGCCGCGCAACTGCGCCAGGCCTACCTGACCAACGCCCGCAGCACCTTGATCGCTCCGGTCACCGGTTATGTCGCCAAGCGCACGGTGCAGTTGGGCCAGCGGGTTCAACCGGGCACCGCGCTGATGGCGGTGATTCCCCTGGATCAACTGTGGATCGATGCCAACTTCAAGGAAACCCAGCTGCGCGACATGCGCATCGGGCAGCCGGTGGACATCGAAGCCGACCTCTATGGCAGTGACGTGAAGTACAGCGGCACCATCGACAGCCTTGGCGCCGGTACCGGCAGCGCGTTCGCCTTGCTGCCGGCACAGAACGCTACCGGTAACTGGATCAAGATCGTCCAGCGGGTGCCGGTGCGGATTCATATCAACGCCGAAGAGCTGGCCAGGCATCCATTGCGCGTCGGGCTGTCGACCCAGGTCGATGTGAACCTGCATGACCAGAGTGGTCCGGTGCTGGCGCAACAGCCGCCGCAAAAGGCCTCGTTCAGCACCAACGTCTACGAACGTCAGTTGGCCGAAGCCGATGCAATGATCGCCCAACTGATCCATGACAACAGCGCCGCGGCGAGCAAGACCGCGCAACGCTGATTCGCAACCACACAAACCCTGTGGCAGCGGGCTTGCCCGCGCCCACAGGGTCTGAAGCTCCAAAGGATTTGCGATGAGCAATAACGCCTCTTTCACGCCGCCCAGCCTGCTGCTCAGCACCATCGGCCTGTCGCTGGCGACTTTCATGCAGGTGCTCGATACCACCATTGCCAACGTGGCGCTGCCGACGATCTCCGGCAACCTGGGGGTCAGTTCGGAGCAGGGCACCTGGGTCATCACCTCGTTTGCCGTGAGCAATGCGATCGCCCTGCCGCTGACTGGCTGGCTAAGCCGGCGCTTCGGTGAGGTGAAGCTGTTTCTCTGGGCGACCATCCTGTTCGTGATTGCCTCGTTCCTGTGCGGCATTTCCACCTCGATGCCGGAGCTGATCCTGTTCCGGGTGATCCAGGGCCTGGTAGCAGGGCCTTTGTATCCGATGACGCAGACGTTACTGATTGCGGTCTATCCACCTGCAAGGCGCGGCATGGCCCTGGCGTTGCTGGCGATGGTCACGGTGGTGGCGCCGATTGCAGGCCCGATCCTCGGCGGCTGGATTACCGACAGCTACAGCTGGCCGTGGATCTTCTTCATCAACGTACCGATCGGTATCTTCGCGGTGATGGTCGTGCGTCAGCAACTGAAGGCGCGCCCGGTGGAAACCAGTCGCCAGCCGATGGATTACGTCGGCCTGATCACCCTGATCATCGGGGTCGGCGCCTTGCAGGTGATCCTCGACAAAGGTAATGACCTGGACTGGTTCGAATCCAACTTCATCATCATCGGCGCGGCCATTTCGGTGATTGCCCTGGCGGTGTTCATCATCTGGGAAATGACCGACCAGCATCCGGTGGTCAACCTGCGCCTGTTTGCCCACCGCAACTTCCGTATCGGCACAATAGTGCTGGTGCTGGGGTATGCCGGATTCTTCGGGATCAACCTGATCCTGCCGCAGTGGCTGCAAACCCAGATGGGCTACACCGCGACCTGGGCCGGGCTGGCGGTGGCGCCGATCGGCATCCTGCCGGTGATCCTGTCGCCGTTTGTCGGTAAGTACGCGCACAAATTCGACCTGCGCCTGCTGGCCGGCCTGGCTTTCCTGGCGATTGGCCTGAGCTGCTTCATGCGCGCCGGTTTCACCAACGAAGTGGACTTCCAGCACATCGCGCTGGTGCAGTTATTCATGGGCATTGGCGTGGCACTGTTCTTCATGCCAACGCTGAGCATCCTGATGTCAGACCTGCCACCGAGCCAGATCGCCGATGGCGCCGGGCTGGCGACTTTCCTGCGTACCCTGGGCGGCAGCTTTGCGGCATCGCTGACCACCTGGATCTGGATTCGCCGGGCGGATCAGCACCACGCCTACATGAGTGAAAGCATCAGCACCTACGAGCCCGCCACCCGTGACGCGCTCAATGCGCTGGGCGGCCCTGGCAACCCGGCCTATGCACAACTCGATCATGTGCTGACCAGCCAGGCGTACATGCTCTCCACCGTGGATTACTTCACGCTGCTGGGGTGGGGGTTCATGGGGTTGATACTGATCGTGTGGCTGGCCAAACCGCCATTTGCCGCCAAGGCCGGGCCTGCGTCGGCAGGGCATTAATGGTTGTGGCTGTAAAAAGATCGCAGCCTGCGGCAGCTCCTGCAGGTGTACACATGACCCTGTAGGAGCTGCTGCAGGCTGCGATCTTTTGACCTTAAGAGGCTGTAAAATCAAACGGGGCCAGCGCAAATCCGTTCTCATCGACCTGCAACGCCCACCCCTGGCGATCCCAATCCCCCAGCACAATGCGCCTGGCCGCCTGCTCGCCAATCTGCAATTTGTGAATGGCTGGGCGGTGAGTGTGGCCGTGGATCAGGGTTTTTACCCCGTATTGCTGCATCACCCGCGGCACTTCCTCGGGGGTCACATCGACAATGTCATTGGCTTTCATTCGGGTCTGCGCCCGGCTTTCACTGCGCAGTTTGCGCGCCAGCTTGTGCCGCGTGCCCAGGGGCAGGTGGCGCAGGATGAACAGGGTGAGGGGATTGCGCAGGTAGCGACGCAGCTTCATATAGGCTTCGTCGCGGGTGCACAGGCTGTCACCGTGCATCAAGAGCACCGGTTCGCCTGCGAGTTGCACGATGCTCGGGTCTTTCAACAGCGTGCAGCCGGCCTGTTTGCAGAAGGCCTGGCCGAGCATGAAGTCGCGATTACCGTGCATCAGAAAAATGGCCGTGCCGCTGTCGCTGAGATCGCGCAGGGCCTGGCAGATGGAACGCTGGAAGGCGGTCATGGCATCGTCGCCAATCCACGCTTCGAAAAAGTCGCCGAGGATGTACAACGCACTCGCCGAGCGGGCGCGCCCGGAGAGCAAATCCAGAAACGCCCGGGTAATGTCCGGGCGCTCCTCTTCCAGATGCAAGTCTGAAATCAGCAGTATCACTCAATGATCTCGGCTTTCTCGATGATCACGTCTTCTGCGGGAACGTCCTGGTGGCCGGACTTCATGGTGGTGGAAACACCTTTGATCTTGTCGACCACTTCTTCACCGGCAACCACTTTGGCGAACACGGCGTAGCCCCAGCCCTGGGTGGTCTTGGCGCTGTGGTTGAGGAAGCTGTTGTCCGCCACGTTGATGAAGAACTGCGCGGAAGCCGAATGCGGCTCCATGGTGCGGGCCATGGCTACGCTGTACTTGACGTTCGGCAGGCCGTTGTCGGCTTCGTTCTGGATGCTTGGGCGCTTGTCTTTCTTTTCTTTCATGCCTGGCTCGAAACCGCCGCCCTGGATCATGAAGTTACCAATGACGCGGTGGAACACGGTGTTTTCGTAGTGGCCGGCCTTGACGTATTCGATGAAGTTGGCAACGGTCAGCGGTGCCTTTTCAGCGTTCAGTTCCAGGACGATGTCGCCATGGTTGGTGGTCAGTTTGACTTGGGTCATGATCGGTACTCTTGATGAATTAAAGCTTCATGAGATAAAGCGTTTTCAATGAATTCGTGGTTTTGGGCATTGGTGCCTGCAACCGGTTCAGCCTGTATTGGGCCAAGAAACGCAGTTTAGCGCGACAGACGCGAATTTCGAGGCTGTTTTTCATTTGCAGGCGATTAAATGCAGCCGTTTTCGGGCCTGCTCTGTCAGCAGCTTGACGGCATCGGCTATGATAGCGGCTTTGATTTGTCAGGCCCCGTCTGCGGCCGCGCACTTGTACGTTCAAGGATCCTATGAGCAAGCCCACTGTCGAACCTACCTCGAATTCCAAGACCGGCCCAGCCGTGCCGGCCAATTTCCTGCGCCCGATCATCCAGGCGGACCTGGACTCGGGTAAGCACACGCAGATCGTCACCCGTTTCCCGCCCGAGCCCAATGGCTACCTGCACATCGGTCACGCCAAGTCGATCTGTGTGAACTTCGGCCTGGCCCAGGAATTCGGCGGCGTCACGCACCTGCGCTTCGACGACACCAACCCGGCCAAGGAAGACCAGGAATACATCGACGCGATCGAAAGCGACATCAAGTGGCTGGGCTTTGAATGGTCCGGCGAAGTGCGCTACGCCTCGCAATACTTCGACCAGTTGCACGACTGGGCAGTCGAGCTGATCAAGGCCGGCAAGGCCTACGTCGATGACTTGAGCCCCGAGCAGGCCAAGGAATACCGCGGCACCCTGACCGAACCGGGCAAGAACAGCCCGTTTCGTGACCGCTCCGTGGAAGAGAACCTCGACTGGTTCGCGCGCATGAAAGCCGGTGAGTTCCAGGACGGCGCGCGGGTACTGCGGGCCAAGATCGACATGGCCTCGCCGAACATGAACCTGCGCGACCCGATCATGTATCGCATCCGTCACGCCCACCACCACCAGACCGGTGACAAGTGGTGCATCTACCCCAACTACGACTTCACCCATGGTCAGTCGGACGCCATCGAAGGCATCACCCACTCGATCTGCACCCTGGAATTCGAAAGCCACCGTCCGCTGTACGAGTGGTTCCTCGAGCACCTGCCGGTACCGGCCCACCCGCGCCAGTACGAGTTCAGCCGCCTGAACCTGAACTACACGATCACCAGCAAGCGCAAGCTCAAGCAACTGGTGGACGAGAAGCACGTGCATGGCTGGGACGACCCGCGCATGTCCACGCTGTCGGGCTTTCGCCGCCGTGGCTACACGCCCAAATCGATCCGCAACTTCTGCGACATGGTCGGCACCAACCGTTCCGATGGCGTGGTCGACTTCGGCATGCTGGAATTCAGCATTCGTGATGACCTCGACCACAGCGCACCGCGCGCCATGTGCGTCCTGCGTCCATTAAAAGTGGTCATCACCAACTACCCGGAAGGCCAGGTCGAGAACCTCGAACTGCCGTGCCACCCGAAGGAAGACATGGGCGTGCGCGTCCTGCCATTCGCTCGGGAAATCTACATCGACCGTGAAGACTTCATGGAAGAGCCGCCAAAAGGCTACAAGCGCCTGGAACCCAACGGCGAAGTGCGCCTTCGCGGCAGCTACGTCATTCGTGCCGACGAAGCGATCAAGGACGCCGACGGCAATATCGTCGAACTGCGTTGCTCCTACGACCCAGAAACTCTTGGCAAGAACCCTGAAGGCCGCAAGGTCAAAGGCGTGGTGCACTGGGTACCGGCCGCGGCCAGCGTCGAATGCGAAGTGCGCCTTTACGATCGCCTGTTCCGCTCGCCGAACCCTGAGAAGGCCGAAGACAGCGCCAGTTTCCTGGACAACATCAACCCTCAATCGCTGCAAGTTCTCACCGGTTGTCGTGCCGAGCCTTCGCTGGGCAACGCACAGCCGGAAGACCGTTTCCAGTTCGAGCGCGAAGGTTACTTCTGCGCGGATATCAAGGACTCGAAACCAGGTCATCCGGTATTCAACCGCACCGTGACCTTGCGTGATTCGTGGGGCCAGTGATTCAAGGAAACAACTAAAGTGCTATCGATCTACAACACGCTCACCAAGAGCAAAGAAGTCTTCAAGCCGCTGGATGGCAACAATGTGCGCATGTACGTCTGCGGGATGACCGTGTATGACTACTGCCACATTGGCCACGGCCGCAGCATGGTCGCGTTCGACCTGGTGACCCGCTGGTTGCGGTTCAGCGGTTACAACCTGACCTACGTGCGCAACATCACCGATATCGAAGACAAGATCATCAACCGGGCGCGGGAGAACGGCGAGCCGTTCGACGCGTTGACCGAGCGCATGATCACCGCCATGCACGAGGACGAGGCGCGCCTCAACATCCTCAAGCCGGACATGGAGCCGCGTGCCACGGATCACATTCCGGGCATGCTGAGCATGATCCAGACCCTGATCGACAAGGGTTACGCTTACGCACCGGGCAATGGCGACGTGTACTACCGCGTGGCCAAGTTCATGGGTTACGGCAAGCTGTCGCGCAAGAAGATCGAAGATCTGCGCATCGGCGCCCGTATCGAAGTCGACGAGTCGAAACAGGACCCGCTGGACTTCGTGCTGTGGAAGGCCACCAAGCCGGGCGAGCCAAGCTGGCCATCGCCTTGGGGCGACGGTCGTCCGGGCTGGCACATCGAGTGCTCGGTGATGTCCACCTGCTGCCTGGGTGAGACCTTCGATATCCATGGCGGCGGCAGTGACCTTGAGTTCCCGCACCATGAAAACGAAATCGCCCAAAGCGAAGCGGCCACCGGCAAGACCTACGCTAACGCGTGGATGCATTGCGGCATGATTCGCATTAATGGCGAGAAGATGTCCAAGTCCTTGAACAACTTCTTCACCATTCGTGACGTGCTGGAAAAGTACCACCCGGAAGTGGTGCGTTACCTGCTGGTATCGAGCCACTATCGCAGCGCGATCAACTACTCCGAAGACAACCTCAAGGACGCCAAGGGCGCACTCGAGCGTTTCTATCACGCCTTGAAAGGCCTGCCGAGTGTTGCTCCGGCCGGCGGCGAAGCCTTTGTCGAGCGTTTCACCCAGGTGATGAACGACGACTTCGGTACACCGGAAGCCTGTGCGGTGCTGTTCGAGATGGTCCGCGAGATCAACCGCCTGAGGGATACAGATATCGACGCGGCGGCGGGTCTGGCGGCACGGTTGAAGGAACTGGCCAGTGTGCTGGGTGTGTTGCAGCTTGAGGCCGATGACTTCCTGCAGGCTGGCGCTGAAGGGCGGGTTGATGCGGCTGAAGTCGATGCGCTGATTGCTGCGCGTCTGGCCGCTCGGGCAGGTAAAGACTGGGCCGAATCGGACCGCATCCGCGACCAGCTCACCGCCATGGGCGTGGTGCTGGAAGATGGCAAAGGCGGCACGACGTGGCGTCTGGCTGACTGATTGCTTAGTTTGCTGCAAAACAAAACCCGCCTTGTGCGGGTTTTTGTTTTTTCGGGTGGATGCAGGTTCGGTGGCGTCTCGACTGTCATCGCGAGCAGGCTCGCTCCCACATTGGATCTTCGCCAGGTATGGGTTTTGTGGTGGACATAACACCCTGTGGGAGCGAGCCTGCTCGCGATGGTCTCAAGCCGAACACTGCCAGTGCGGTTGAACACTCATTCAGCCTGGCGCAACCTTTTGTACAAGGTATTACGACTAACCCCCAACCGCCGGGCCAGGTGCGAAATATTCCCGCCCACTGCCTGCAACTGCCGACTTAAATCCTCGGCATCATCCAGATCCACTGCCAGCGGCTCCGGTGCATCCACCGGCTCCATCTCCATATCGACAAAAAAATCATCGGGCAAATGCTCCGGGCGCACCGGTTGCTCCTCGGCCATGGCCAGCGCCACCTGCATCACGCTGCTGACCTGGCGCAAATTCCCCGGCCACGGGTGGCGAGCAAACAACTCCAGCACCTCACGACTCAAACCCGCCCACTGCGACGGTTCGCGATGCTGTTCCCACAATCGTTTGAACAGCTCCTGCTTGTCACTGCGTTCCCTTAACGGCGGTAACTCCAGGGTCAACCCGCCGATCCGGTAATACAAATCTTCGCGAAACCGGCCCAGTTGAACCTGTTCGCGCAGGGATCGATTGGTTGCGGAGATGATACGGATGTCGACCGGGAACAACTCACTGCTACCGACCGGTTGCACGCAACGCTCCTGCAACACCCGCAACAGACGAGCTTGAGTCGGCAGCGGCATGTCGCCGATTTCATCGAGAAACAGGGTGCCTTTGTCGGCCTTGCGAATCAGCCCGATGCTGCCTTTCTGGTTGGCGCCAGTGAACGCGCCTTTTTCGTAGCCGAACAGTTCGGACTCCACCAACTCGGCAGGGATCGCTGCACAGTTCACCGCGATAAACGCCTGTTTGCTGCGCGAGCTGGCCTGGTGCAGAGCCTTGACGAAAACTTCCTTGCCCACACCGGTCTCACCGTGGATGAGCAGCGGAATGTCCTTCTCCAGCAACCGCTCGGCCTGGCGAACCGCTTTTTCCACCCGGCTGTCGCCAAAATGCAAGGTATTGAGACTGATTGCAGCCGATGGCACTGCTGGTTGCTCGACGAACACTCGAGCCTTGACCGGCACTTGCTTGGGCCGTTTCAACAGGCACTGGAAGCGATTGCGTCCCGAGGTCTGCAGGGCGAAGGGCAGATCATCCGGCTGATTCAACAGTTCTAGCAATGACACCTTGAACAGGCTCTCGACGCTCACTCGCGACAGACTGATGCCGAGCAGATTGTCCGCCCGTCGATTGGCCGACAGCACCTGGCCGGTCTCATCAAAAATCAGCAAGCCGGCCCACTGGCTGTCGAGGTTGTTCAAGCCGGTGTTGAACGTCAATTGGAAGTGCTGGCCGTGGAACAGGTTGAGAATCAGCCGGTTCTCCACGGTCTGACTCATCATCTTGACCATGCCCAGCGTGTGTGACGGCGGCAGGTAGCTGTCGCTGGACACATCCAGCACGGCGATCACTTTGCGCTCGGCATCGAAAATCGGCGCGGCAGAGCCGGTCATGAAGCGGTTGGCCTTGAGGAAATGTTCATCGTGTTCGATATGCACCGCCTGCTCACAGGCCAGCGCGGTGCCGATCGCGTTGGTTCCGCTGCAGCGCTCCATCCAGCTGGCCCCGGCGCTGAAGCCTCGGGTCAGTGTCGGCTCGATGAATCGCTGGGTCCCCCACGATGTCAGCACCTGGCCCTGATTGTCGGCGAGCATGATCAGGCAGTTGGAGTTACTGAGGATGTTCTCGTAGTACGGCAGGACTTCCTGATGAGTGGTCTGTACCAGCGAATGCTGGCTCTCCAGCAGTTGCGCTATGCCAGCAGCCGGCAGCTGATCGAAGGCCGGGGCGCTTTGATGGTCCAGACCAAACGCGCGGCAGCGGGACCAGGAGTCCTGAATGATGGCGTCATGGGAGAGCGGCGAGGCAGGTACGGCCATGGCAGGCGATCTCTGAGCTGACTTTTATTGTTTTTATGGGTACTTCAGTTGCCCACGACCTGCGTAGGAGCTGCCCAAGGCTGCCCCTACGGGGACCGTGAACGGTCCATAGAGTGTTGTTCACTATTGTTCATTGTCAACCGGCCAACTGTTCAATTGTTCATTGGCGGTTGTTCATTTCTGTTCAGCATCGAACCCCGGCGGCTCGCCAATTCGGCGTTTTTCCCGGTGGTTCAACGACTTGCATTTCCTGGCATGAAACTCGCTCTACAGCCTGGGTCGCTTGACTCCAATAATAAAAAGGCCGAGCCATGTCGCTAACCCTGGAGCACGTCAGCCGCACCGTCGAAGGCCAGACCTGGATCGACGATGCGTGCCTGAATTTTGAAGCCGGTTCTTTCAACGTTCTGCTCGGTCGCACGCTGTCCGGCAAAACCAGCCTGATGCGCCTGATGGCCGGCCTGGACAAGCCCGACAGCGGGCGCATCCTGATGAACGGCGTCGACGTCACCCTGCGCCCGGTGCGTCTGCGTAACGTTTCGATGGTGTATCAGCAGTTCATCAACTACCCGACCATGACCGTGTTCGAGAATATCGCCTCGCCTTTGCGCCAGGCAGGGGTGTCCAGGGACCTGATCGAGAGCAAGGTTCAGGAAACGGCGAAGATGCTGCGCATCGAGAAATTCCTCCAGCGCCATCCGCTCGAACTGTCTGGTGGCCAGCAACAGCGCACCGCCATGGCTCGTGCCCTGGTCAAGGATGCCGAACTGATCCTGTTCGACGAACCGCTGGTCAACCTCGACTACAAGTTGCGCGAAGAGCTGCGCCAGGAAATGCGCGAGCTGTTCAAGGCCCGGCACACCATCGCGATCTACGCCACCACCGAACCCAATGAAGCGTTGGCGTTGGGCGGCACCACGACCATTCTTCACGAAGGACGGGTGATCCAGAGTGGCAAGTCGTCCGAGGTCTACCACCAGCCGCAGAGTGTGCTGGCGGCAGAACTGTTCTCCGAGCCGCCGATCAACCTGATGCCCGGGCGCATTGCCGGCAACGAAGTCAGCTTCGCCAATTTCGTGCACTTCCCGCTGAACGTCGACCTGCGACCGGTCGGTGAGGGTGAATACCGCTTTGGCGTGCGGCCCAGTCATATTTCCCTGGTGCCGAGCAACGACGATGACCTGGAGCTGGCAGTAACGGTCGAGGTGGCGGAAATCAGCGGATCGGAAACCTTCCTGCACGTGCGCAACGAACATTTCCTGCTGGTGCTGCACTTGCCCGGGGTTCACGAATACGACGTCGACGCGCCGATTCGCATCTATATCCCGACCCACAAACTGTTTGTGTTCGATGCCCAGGGCCGCTTGGTCCAGGCACCCGGGCGCCGTATCGCGAGGGTTGCCTGATGGCCGAGATCCGCTTGCAGAACCTCGCCCACAGCTATACCCGCACGCCGAGCGGTCCGGAGGACTATGCGATCCGCGAGATGGATCACATCTGGGAGCAGGGGGGCGCCTACGCCTTGCTCGGCCCTTCGGGCTGCGGCAAGTCGACCTTGCTCAACATCATCTCCGGCCTGCTCAGCCCGTCCCAGGGCCAGGTGCTGTTTGACGGCAAAGTGGTCAACGACCTGACCCCGGAAAAGCGCAACATCGCCCAGGTGTTCCAGTTCCCGGTGGTCTACGACACCATGACGGTGTTCGACAACCTGGCCTTTCCATTGCGCAACCAGGGCATGGCCGAAGCGAAAATCCACAGCAAGGTCCAGGAGATTGCCGAGGTCCTCGACCTGCAGGCGCTGCTGGGCAAGAAGGCGCGCAACCTGACTGCTGACGAAAAACAGAAAGTCTCCATGGGCCGTGGGCTGGTCCGCGATGACGTCTCCGCGATCCTGTTCGATGAGCCGCTGACCGTGATCGATCCGCACTTGAAGTGGAAGTTGCGGCGAAAGCTCAAGCAGATCCACGAGCAGTTCAACATCACCATGGTCTACGTCACCCACGATCAGCTGGAGGCCTCG
Source organism: Pseudomonas sp. TMW22090 (assembly GCF_022496665.1). NCBI lineage: Bacteria > Pseudomonadati > Pseudomonadota > Gammaproteobacteria > Pseudomonadales > Pseudomonadaceae > Pseudomonas > Pseudomonas sp. TMW22090. The sequence continues at coordinate 266,622 of NZ_SCFH01000004.1, read as the reverse complement.
ACCTTTGCCGACAAGATCGCCGTGATGTACGGCGGCCAGATCGTGCAGTTCGGCACTCCGCGGGAACTGTTCGAGCGGCCGAGCCATACTTTCGTGGGCTATTTCATCGGCAGCCCCGGGATGAACCTGATCGACGTGCAGCCCCAGCCTGGGGGCGTCGGGTTTGCTTCGACCCACTTGCCGTTGTCCGACGCGCAACAGCAGCGTATCGCTGAATCCGAATGGCAGACCCTGAAGGTTGGCATTCGTCCGGAGTTCGTCCATGTGTGGGACGAGCCGTTCGATGACGCGATGCAGGCACAGGTCGTACACGTCGAGGATCTCGGCACCTACAAGATCATGACCTTGAACCTCGATGGCGCCCCGCTGAAAGTGCGCCTGGCCGAAGACAAGCCGGTGCCGCAAGGCACTGCCTACATCAGTTTCCCGGCCCAGTGGTTGATGGTCTATGCCGATGATTACCTGCTGGAGACGCAGCCATGAACAAGGTGCAGAACAACAAGGCCTGGTGGCTGGTGTTGCCGGTATTCCTGCTGGTGGCATTCAGCGCAGTGATCCCGATGATGACCGTGGTCAACTATTCGGTGCAGGACATCTTCGATCAATCCAGTCGTTACTTCGTCGGCGCCGACTGGTATAAGCAGGTGCTGCTGGACCCGCGGCTGCATGACTCGTTGCTGCGCCAGTTCATTTACTCCGGTTGTGTGCTGCTGATAGAGATCCCCCTGGGCATTGCGATCGCCCTGACGATGCCGACCAAGGGGCGCTGGTCGTCGCTGGTGCTGATCATTCTGGCGATACCGCTGTTGATCCCGTGGAACGTGGTGGGCACCATCTGGCAGATCTTCGGCAGGGCCGACATCGGCCTGCTGGGTTCGAGTCTCAACGCCATGGGCATCAGCTACAACTATGCGGCGAACACCATGGACGCCTGGGTCACGGTGCTGGTGATGGACGTCTGGCACTGGACTTCGCTGGTGGCGCTGCTGTGCTTTTCCGGCCTGCGGGCGATCCCGGACGTGTACTACCAGGCGGCACGGATCGATCGGGCCTCGGCCTGGGCAGTGTTCCGCCATATCCAGCTGCCCAAGCTGAAAAGCGTACTGCTGATCGCGGTAATGCTGCGCTTCATGGACAGCTTCATGATCTACACCGAGCCGTTCGTGCTGACCGGCGGCGGCCCGGGCAACGCCACCACCTTCCTCAGCCAGACCCTGACCCAGATGGCGATCGGCCAGTTCGACCTTGGCCCCGCTGCGGCTTTCTCGCTGGTGTACTTCCTGATCATCCTGTTGGTGTCCTGGCTGTTCTACACCGCCATGACTCACTCTGACGCCAACCGCTGAGGTCTGCCATGAGCAAAAGAAAGCTGATCCCATTGCTGATCTACATCCTGTTTCTGCTGGTGCCGATCTATTGGCTGCTGAACATGTCCTTCAAGAGCAACACCGAAATCCTCAGCGGCCTGACCCTGTTTCCGCAGGACTTCACCTTGGCCAACTACAAGGTCATCTTCACTGATCCGGCCTGGTACACCGGCTACCTCAACTCGCTGTATTACGTGAGCCTGAACACGGTGATTTCCCTGAGCGTGGCGTTGCCGGCCGCCTATGCGTTCTCGCGTTATCGCTTCCTGGGCGACAAGCACCTGTTCTTCTGGCTGCTGACCAACCGCATGGCGCCCCCGGCCGTGTTCCTGTTGCCGTTTTTTCAGCTGTACTCCTCGATCGGTCTGTTCGATACGCACATCGCCGTGGCCCTGGCGCACTGCCTGTTCAACGTGCCGCTGGCCGTGTGGATCCTCGAAGGCTTCATGTCCGGGGTGCCCAAGGAAATCGACGAAACGGCCTACATCGACGGCTACAGTTTCCCCAAGTTCTTCGTGAAGATCTTCATCCCGCTGATCGGCTCCGGGATCGGTGTTACGGCATTTTTCTGCTTCATGTTTTCCTGGGTCGAGTTGCTGCTGGCGCGCACCCTCACTTCGGTGAACGCCAAGCCGATCGCGGCGGTGATGACTCGCACGGTCTCGGCGTCCGGTATCGACTGGGGTGTGCTGGCGGCGGCAGGGGTACTGACCATCTTGCCCGGGATGCTGGTGATCTGGTTTGTGCGCAACCACGTGGCCAAGGGTTTTGCCCTGGGCCGGGTATGAGGAGCTGATGATGGAATGGATGAGCTGGACTGTCCCCACCGCGGTGTTTTTCATCGTCATTGGCCTGATCCTGGTGGGCATGACGACGTGGGAGCTGCGTTCTCCGAGCGTCCTACGCCGGGGTTTTTTACCGATTGCCACCACCCGTGGCGATCGGCTGTTTATCGGTCTTCTCGGTAGCGCCTACCTGCATTTGCTGGTGATTGGCGCCACCGACTGGAGCATCTGGGTAGCGTCCGCGTTGTCCCTGGTGTGGCTGTTGGCTGTGATGCGCTGGGGCTAGTCGACATCGCTCGGCAAAGTTGCTCCAAAACTCAAACAGGAGGTCTCTATGTTCGACAAAAACAATAAGCTGCGACATAGCGTTTCATTGGCAGCCATGCTGGCACTCAGCGGGTTGAGCGCTGCGGCCTGGGCCGATGCCTATGAAGACGCCGCCAAGAAATGGATTGGCAGCGAGTTCAAGCCGTCCACGCTGACGCCAGAGCAGCAGCTCGAAGAGCTGAAGTGGTTTATCAAGGCTGCCGAGCCCTTTCGCGGGATGAACATCAAAGTGGTCTCGGAAACCCTGACCACCCACGAATACGAGTCCAAGGTGTTGGCCAAGGCCTTTACCGAGATCACCGGGATCAAGCTGACCCACGACCTGCTGCAGGAAGGCGATGTGGTGGAGAAGCTGCAAACCGTGATGCAGTCAGACAAGAGCATCTATGACGGTTGGGTCAACGACTCGGATTTGATCGGTACGCATTTCCGCTATGGCAAGACTGAATCAATCACCGACCTGATGGCCAACGAAGGCAAGAACTTCACCTCGCCGACCCTGGACATCAAGGATTTCATTGGCATTTCGTTCACTACCGCGCCGGACGGCAAGATCTATCAACTGCCGGACCAGCAGTTCGCCAACCTCTACTGGTTCCGCGCGGACTGGTTTGAACGTCCGGACCTGAAGGCCAAGTTCAAGGAAAAGTACGGCTACGAATTGGGTGTGCCGGTGAACTGGTCGGCTTATGAAGACATTGCCAAGTTCTTCAGCGAGGACGTCAAGGAAATCGACGGCAAGCGGATCTACGGGCACATGGACTACGGCAAGAAAGACCCGTCGCTAGGCTGGCGATTCACCGATGCCTGGTTCTCCATGGCCGGAGGCGGCGACAAGGGTATCCCCAATGGCTTACCGGTGGACGAGTGGGGCATCCGCGTCGAGGACTGCCATCCGGTCGGCTCCAGCGTGACCCGTGGCGGCGATACCAATGGCCCGGCAGCTGTTTATGCGACGCAGAAGTACGTCGACTGGATGAAGGCCTACGCTCCACCGGAAGCCGCAGGCATGACGTTCTCCGAATCCGGCCCGGTGCCGTCCCAGGGCAACATCGCTCAACAGATCTTCTGGTACACCGCCTTTACCGCCGACATGACCAAACCGGGCTTGCCGGTGGTGAACGCCGACGGCACGCCGAAATGGCGCATGGCACCGTCGCCGCGTGGGCCTTATTGGGAAGAGGGCATGAAGCTTGGTTATCAGGACGTGGGGTCCTGGACGTTCATGAAGTCGACGCCTGAAAAACAAAAACTGGCGGCCTGGCTGTACGCGCAGTTCGTGACCTCGAAAACTGTCTCGCTGAAGAAAACCATCGTCGGCCTGACGCCTATTCGCGAGTCGGACATCAATTCGCAGGCCATGACCGACCTCGCGCCTAAACTCGGCGGCCTGGTGGAGTTCTATCGCAGCCCGGCCCGTGTGCAATGGACCCCGACCGGCACCAACGTGCCGGACTATCCGCGCCTGGCACAACTGTGGTGGAGCCACATCGCCGAAGCCGCCAGCGGCGAGAAAACCCCGCAACAGGCACTCGATGGCCTGGCCAAGGATCAGGACGCGATCATGACCCGCCTGGAACGCTCCAAGGCACAGCCGGTATGCGGGCCGAAGATGAACCCGGAACGGGATGCGCAATACTGGTTTGACCAGCCCGGTGCGCCGAAGCCGAAACTGGCGAACGAGAAGCCAAAAGGTGAAACCGTGAACTACAACGAACTGTTGAAATCCTGGGCGGATGCGCGCAAGTAAAAGCTGACCGCGAATGGCGAACGGCACCGGAAGGTGCCGTTTTCATTTGTGCCTGACACACTGCAAAGATATCGACTGACCCACCGCCATCGCGGGCAAGCCAGCTCCCACAGGTTTCTGTGGTGCCCTCAAAACCCAGGTACACCCGAAATCACCCCCCACAGGTTTCTAGGGTGGTCACATATTCCGCATGCACCGCAAATCACTGTGGGAGCTTGCCTGCAAGCGAATGCTGTCTGACATTCAACATTGATAACGACTGACCCACCGCTTTCGCGAGCTGGCTCGCTCCCACAGGTTTCAGCGGTGCTGACAAAACCTGGGAATACCCGAAATCACTGTGGGAGCTGGCTTGCCAGCGATGGGGCCGTTTGAGTCACCGCAGGAAATCCAAGCCTGAACACGGTCATTGCGCCAGGCAGGCTTTTTACGTCGGCCACACCCTGGTGAAGGCCCATGATCGAACGGACGATTGCCAACCCCAATCCGGTACTGCCCTGTGAACGCGAACGGCTGCTGTCGACGCGGTAGAAGCGGTCGAACAGGTGCGGCAGATGCTGCGCTTCAATTCCCGCGCCGGGGTTGCTGACCAGCAGCGAGGTCTGCGTCGCGCTTTGTTCTATCAGCAATGTCACGGTTTTCCCGGACGGGCAATGCCGCAAAGCGTTGGACAGCAAATTGGAGATCGCCCGTTGAATCATCAATCGATCGCCCATCACTGAAGCGCTGCCAAGCACATTCAAATGAATCTGCTTGTCCTGCGCCGACAGCAAAAACATCTCCGCCACCTTCGCCGCTTCAACCTCCAGCGCCACCGACTCAAACGGCGCCAGCGCCGACGGATGACTCACCTGCGCCAGAAACAACATGTCCGAAACAATCCGCGCCACGCGCTCCAGCTCTTCGGTGCACGACACCAGCACATCCTTGTACTCATCCACCGTGCGTTCGCGCGACAGCGTCACTTGCGCCTTGCCCATCAGGTTATTGATCGGCGTGCGCAATTCGTGGGCCAGATCATCGGAGAATTGCGACAGCTGCTGCACCCCCGCATCCAGCCGGTGCAGCATGAAGTTGATGCCTTGCGCCAGTTCGCTCAACTCCTGCGGCATGTTCACCACTGACAACCGATGCTCCAGATCCTGGGTCGAGACCATCGCCGCCACTTTGCGAAACTCACGCATCGGCGCCAACCCGCGCTGCACGGCGCCCCACGCGGTCAGGCCGATGAACACCAGCAGCAACGGCAAGGCAATCAGCGTCGAACGCAGATACGCGCTGAGCAGGGCCTGGTCGTGCGCGTTATCGATCGATAACAGCACCGGCACGCTGCTGCCATCCTTGAGGCGAATCAGCTTCGACACGGTGAGGAATTTTGCCCCCTCGGCGTCGGTACTTTCCGAATAAACCAATTGGTCGGTGGTGGCCCGCACGGCTTTCAACTCAACTCGCAGGTCGCGTAATCCGCTGCCGGATTTGAGCAGCGGCGAGCGCTGATTGACACGGTCGTAAATCGTCAGCGTGAGGTTGTCGTGGCCCATCACCTGATCGAGGAGGACATGCGGTTTACCGCTGATTTCATTGGCGTCGACGTACAGCGACAGGCTGTGCTCGACCTGTTCCATCTTTTTTTCCAGGCTGTCTCTGGACAACGCATTCAGCTCATGGGTCAGGGCGAAATAAGCGAGGATCGCCAGAAACACCACCAGCAGCGCGCCGAGGATGCTCACCGTCAAGCCAAGGCGCATCGACAGGCTGGCCGGCTTCATTCCCGCGCCTCCAGCACGTAACCGACGCCGCGCAGGGTGTGGATCAACTTGTGCTCGAACGGGTCATCGATTTTCGCCCGCAGACGCCGGATCGAGACCTCCACGACGTTGGTGTCGCAGTCGAAATTCATGTCCCACACCAGCGAAATGATCTGTGTGCGGGTCATCACCTCGCCGGACTGGCGCATCAACAGATGCAGCAGGGCGAATTCCTTGGTGGTCAGGTCGATGCGCTGTTCGCCGCGAAACGCACGATGCCGGCCGGGGTCGAGTTCCAGATCGGCGACTTTCAGCACTTGCGGCACCGGGATGTTCTCGCTGCGGCGCATCAGCGTGCGCACCCGCGCGAGCAATTCGGGAAACTCGAACGGCTTTACCAGATAATCGTCGGCGCCCAGGTCGAGGCCGCGAATCTTGTCGGCCAGACGCCCGCGCGCGGTGAGCATCATCACCCGCGTCGAATGCGTGCGACGCAGTTGCTCCAGCACGCCCCAGCCGTCGAGTTCGGGCAGATTGACGTCGAGAATGATCAGGTCATAAACATGTTGTTGCGCCAGATGCAAACCATCGGCGCCGGTGGCCGCGTGGTCAACGATATAACCACTTTCGGTCAAACCCTGATGCAAGTATTCGGCAGCTTTAAGCTCGTCCTCGATCACAAGGATTCGCATGATCAATCACCACTTTCATTGAATGGATGTGTAATTAAGGTGACCGGGAAAGTTATTGTTTTTGTAAGGTCTTCCGGGCAGGTGCTATTAACGACTAACGATTTTCCGACGGATATTTCTCCGGTTGCAGGCGTGCACGGTAAAGGGTGAAGTGGCTACAGAGTCAACCTGAGACGTGCGCCATGAGGCTCTAAAGTGGCTTTCTGCGACAGCCTGTCGCAGCGAGGCAGGCGTTTGCACATGACCTTCCTGCTCGGGCAAGTGCTGTTCAGCAGATAACTTAGACTCATTTGTTTCTATGTATTGCCAAGTTAGCTTTTTGCACTTCGCATCCTAGAGCAAAACAACTTGGCGAAACCGTGGATAACGGATTTGTAATGTTCCAGTCACCTTGTCGATAAGTTCAAAACCCTACCGTGGCGGCATCGAAAAATCCTCAATGAAGGAAGTCTTCCATTGCCCGTTTCAAGACAACTGACGGCGCGATCACGCCTGCAAAAAACAGCCAGTGGCATTCTGTTGCTGACCATTACCAGCCTCGCGGGCGCATCGACCCTGACCCTCGATCAGGCCCTGCAAACGGCGTTTGCCGGCAACCCGGATCTGGCCGCTGCGCAGTGGGAAATAGGTATCGCCGAGGGTGATCGCCAACAGGCCGGGCTGATCCCCAACCCTGAAGTCTCGTGGGAGGCTGAAGACACCCGTCGCGACTCGCGTACCACCACGGTGATGCTCAGTCAGCCGATCGAACTGGGTGGCAAGCGCGGCGCGCGCATCGACGTCGCCAGCCGCGCGCAGGACGCCGCTGGCATCGAGCTTGAGCGCAAGCGCAACACCTTGCGCGCCGATGTGATTCAGACGTTCAACAGCGCCCAGACTGCGCAGCAACGCTTGCAGTTGTCCCGCCAGTCACTGCAACTGGCCGAGCACGGTTTGCGTGTGGCGCAAGGGCGGATCGAGGCCGGTAAGTCGTCACCCGTCGAAGGCACGCGGGCGCAGGTGCAACTCTCGGAAGTGCGCCTGGAACTGAGCCGCGCCGAACGCGATCAGGCCAACGCCTATCAACAATTGGCGCAGGTCATGGGCGCGCCGCTGCCGACCTCGACCACGGTGCAAACTGCCACGCAAAACCTCGCCAACGTGCCGCCGTCGAATCGTTTGCTTGAGCGTCTGAACGAGACCGCCGAGCTGCGTCTGGCCAAGTTGCAGATCGATCAGCGTGAAGCTTCGTTGGGGCTGGAAAAGTCCCAACGCATTCCCGATCTCACCGTCAGCATCGGCAGCCAGTACAGCGAAACCGAGCGCGAGCGGGTCAACGTGGTCGGGCTGACGATGCCGATTCCGCTGTTCAATCGCAATCAGGGCAACGTCCTCGCGGCGGCACGCCGAACTGATCAGGCGCGGGATCTGCGCAACGCCACCGAGCTACGCTTGCGCACGGAAATCCAGTCCAGTCTTGAGCAATGGCAGACGGCCAACGGCGAAGTCAAAGCGTTCAACCAGACCATCCTGCCCGCCGCGCAAAGCGCTGTTGAAAGCGCCACCCGGGGTTTCGAAATGGGCAAGTTCGGCTTCCTCGATGTGCTCGATGCTCAGCGCACCCTGATCGCTGCGCGCAGCCAATACATCCAGGCAGTCAGCGAGGCGACCGACGCCCGCGTACGCATTGAACGGATCTTCGGCGACCTCAGCGTCCGCCCTTGAATTTCACTTTTCAGATCACTGTGCGCAGGTTCGGCGCAGAGGAGTTTCCATGGATAAAAAACTGATCGTGGTCGCTGCGGCGACGCTGGTTTTGGGCATCGGCATCGGCTCGATGTGGGCGGGCGATGGCGTTATCGACGCGCACGCCGATGAGGCTTCGGAACATGCCGAGCACGCGGATCACGCCGAGGAGGGCGCCGCAGCCGAGGGCGAACATGGCGAAGAAGGCCACATCGAATTGAGCACCGAGCAGATCACCGCCGCCGGCATTCAACTGGTCGAAGCGCGGGCGCAGAACATCAGCCTCGGTTTGCCGTTCCCCGGCGAAGTGCGCTTCGACGAAGACCGCACCGCGCATGTGGTGCCGCGTGTGCCGGGCGTGGTCGAGTCGGTGGCGGTCAACCTTGGCCAGTCGGTGAAAAAGGGTCAGTTGCTGGCGGTGATCGCCAGCCAGCAGATCTCCGATCAGCGCAGCGAGCAAGCCGCCGCACAACGTCGTCTGGCGTTGGCGCGCACCACCTATGAGCGTGAGAAAAAACTCTGGCAGGGCAAGATTTCCGCCGAGCAGGATTTCCTCCAGGCGCGCCAAGCGTTGCAAGAAGCCGAAATCGCCGTGAGCAATGCCCGGCAAAAAATCAGTGTGCTCAGCGGCAGTGTGGTTGCCACCGGCGGCAACCGCTACGAATTGCGTGCGCCGTTCGACGGTGTCGTGGTGGAAAAACACCTGACGCCGGGCGAGGTGGTCGATGAGTCTACGGCAGCGTTCACCCTCTCGGATTTGTCGCGGGTGTGGGTGACGTTTGGCGTATCACCGAAGGATCTGAACAAGGTACAGGTGGGCAAAAAAGTCACGGTCAGCGCAGCGGAGCTGAATGCCGAAGTGGTCGGCAGCGTGGCTTATGTCGGAAGTCTGCTCGGCGAGCAGACCCGTACTGCAACGGTCCGCGTGACGCTGGAAAACCCGCAGGGTTCGTGGCGTCCCGGATTGTTCGTCACTGCGCTGGTGGCTACCGACAGCCGCGAAGCGAAAGTCGCCGTGCCGGAAACCGCGATCCAGACGGTCGAGGACAAACCCTCGGTATTCGTCCGTACCGACGACGGCTTCGAGACGCGAGCGGTGGAGCTGGGCAGCCGCGCCGATGGTTTTGTGGAAATCACCCAAGGCCTGGACGCGGGCGCAAAAGTCGCCAGCGCCGGCAGCTTTGTCCTCAAATCGGAACTGGGCAAAGCCTCGGCCGAACATTCTCATTGATCCCGGAAGGCCCTCATGTTCGAACGCCTAATCCAGTTTGCCATCGAGCAGCGCATCATCGTGCTGCTCGCCGTTCTGCTCATGGCCGGCCTCGGCATCGCCAGCTATCAAAAACTGCCGATCGACGCCGTGCCCGACATCACCAACGTCCAGGTGCAGATCAACACCGGCGCGGCCGGGTTCTCGCCGCTGGAAACCGAGCAGCGCATCACTTTCCCGATTGAAACCGCCATGGCCGGTCTGCCGGCGCTGGAGCAGACCCGTTCGTTGTCGCGTTCGGGGCTGTCGCAGGTCACGGTGATTTTCAAGGACGGCACCGACCTGTTCTTCGCCCGCCAATTGGTCAACGAGCGTTTGCAAATCGCCAAGGAGCAATTGCCCGAAGGCGCGGAAGCCGTGATGGGACCGATCTCCACCGGCCTTGGCGAGATCTTTCTTTGGACGGTCGAAGCGCAGGAAGGCGCGCTGAAGGACGACGGCACGCCGTACACGCCAATCGATCTGCGGGTGATTCAGGACTGGATCATCAAACCACAATTACGCAACGTGCCGGGCGTCGCCGAGATCAACACCATCGGTGGTTTCGCCAAGGAATATCAGATTGCGCCGGATCCGAAACGCCTGGCCGCGTACAAGCTCACCCTCACCGACCTGGTCACCGCGCTGGAGCGCAACAACGCCAACGTCGGCGCCGGTTACATCGAGCGCAGCGGCGAGCAATTGCTGATCCGTGCGCCGGGGCAAGTGGCGAGCACCGAGGACATCGCGAACATCGTCATGGCCAACGTCGACGGCACGCCGATCCGCATCAAGAACGTCGCCACCGTGGACATCGGCCGTGAACTGCGCAGTGGCGCGGCCACGGAAAACGGGCGTGAAGTGGTGCTCGGCACGGTGTTCATGCTGATTGGTGAAAACAGCCGCACGGTGTCGCAAGCAGTCGCGAGCAAGCTTGAACAGATCAATAAGTCCCTGCCTGTCGGGGTGATCGCCGTGCCGGTTTACGACCGTACGCACCTGGTCGACAAAGCCATCGCCACGGTGAAGAAAAACCTCATCGAAGGCGCGATTCTGGTGATCGCGATTCTGTTCCTGTTCCTCGGCAACATCCGCGCGGCGCTGATCACGGCGATGGTGATTCCGCTGTCGATGCTGTTCACCTTCACCGGGATGTTCAGCAACAAGGTCAGTGCCAACCTGATGAGCCTCGGCGCGCTCGACTTCGGCATCATTGTCGACGGCGCGGTGGTGATCGTTGAAAACACCCTGCGTCGCCTGGCCCATGCGCAGCAACATCATGGGCGTTTGCTGACCCGCGCCGAGCGTTTCAAGGAAGTGTTTGCCGCGGCGAAAGAGGCGCGGCGACCGCTGATTTTCGGTCAGTTGATCATCATGGTCGTATACCTGCCGATCTTCGCCCTCAGCGGCGTCGAAGGGAAAATGTTCCACCCGATGGCGTTCACCGTGGTCATCGCTTTGCTCGGTGCGATGCTGTTGTCGGTGACCTTCGTGCCAGCGGCGATTGCGCTGTTCGTCACCGGTAAGGTCAAGGAAGAAGAGGGCGCGGTGATGCGCGGCGCACGCAAGGTGTATGCGCCGGCACTGGCCTGGGTCATGTCGCATCGCGCTGTCGCCGTGGGCGCGGCGGTGGCGGTGATCGTGCTCAGCAGCGTGCTCACCAGCCGTATGGGCAGCGAGTTTGTGCCGAGCCTCAGCGAGGGCGATTTTGCCTTGCAAGCCTTGCGCGTACCGGGCACCAGCCTGACGCAATCGGTGGACATGCAGCAGCGTCTGGAAACGTTGATTCTCGCCAAGGTGCCGGAAGTCGAGCGGGTGTTCGCCCGAACGGGGACTGCGGAAATTGCCTCCGATCCGATGCCGCCGAACATCTCCGACAGCTACGTGATGCTCAAACCCAAAGAGCAGTGGCCGGAACCGGGCAAGTCCCGCGAAACCCTGATGGCGGAACTGCAAGCCGCCGCCGCGACGCTGCCGGGCAGTAACTATGAACTGTCGCAGCCGATCCAATTGCGCTTCAACGAACTGATCTCCGGCGTGCGCAGCGATGTTGCGGTGAAAGTGTTCGGCGATGACATGGACGTGCTTAATGCCACCGCCGCGAAGATCGCCACGGCGATGCAGAAGGTCAACGGCGCGTCCGAGGTCAAAGTCGAACAGACCACCGGGTTGCCGGTGCTGACCATCAACATTGACCGCGACAAAGCGGCGCGTTACGGGCTCAACGTCGGTGATGTGCAGGACACCATTGCCGTGGCGGTGGGCGGACGGCAGGCCGGGACGTTGTATGAGGGCGATCGGCGTTTCGACATGGTTGTGCGCTTGTCCGATGCCATGCGCAAGGACATCGATGGTTTGTCGGCGCTGCTGATTCCAGTGCCTGCGGTGAACGGTACGGCCAACCAGATCGGCTTCATCGCCCTGCAGGAAGTCGCCAGCCTCGACCTGGTGCTCGGGCCGAATCAGGTCAGCCGCGAGAACGGCAAGCGCCTGGTGATCGTCAGCGCCAACGTGCGTGGGCGTGACATTGGTTCGTTTGTCAGCGAGGCGGGCGAAGTCATCGAGCGTGACGTGCAAGTACCGGCCGGTTACTGGACCAGTTGGGGCGGGCAGTTCGAGCAACTGCAATCGGCAGCCAAACGCTTGCAGATCGTCGTGCCGGTGGCGTTGCTGCTGGTGTTCGGGTTGTTGTTCATGATGTTCAACAATCTCAAGGATGGTCTGCTGGTGTTTACCGGGATTCCGTTTGCCTTGACCGGTGGGGTCATGGCGCTGTGGTTGCGCGATATTCCGTTGTCGATTTCGGCGGGCGTGGGGTTTATCGCGCTGTCGGGTGTGGCGGTGCTTAACGGTTTGGTGATGATCGCGTTTATCCGCAATCTGCGCGAGGAGGGGCGGTCGCTGTCGGATGCGATCAACGAAGGTGCGCTGACACGTCTGCGGCCGGTATTGATGACTGCGTTGGTGGCGTCGCTGGGGTTTATCCCGATGGCGCTGGCGACCGGCACGGGTGCGGAAGTGCAGCGCCCGTTGGCGACGGTGGTGATCGGCGGAATCCTGTCCTCGACCATCCTCACGCTGCTGATATTGCCGGCGCTCTATCAACTCGCCCATCGCCGGGATGAGGACTCCGTCCCTACCTGACTGTGAACACAACCCCTATGGCGAGGGAGCAAGCTCCCTCGCCATAGGTATTTCTCCGGCCTGAAAATTTTCTGTGTGGTTGCCGCACTTTCCCACATAACGAATATGTAATCCCCACGCCACCGTCACGATAGGTTCGGATTGTTACCTTGATCCCGTCAGCTACTTAAACGAGGAATCAAACATGAAATTCGCTCAGATCAGTGCCTTCACTGCAGCCCTCGCGTTGTCTTCCCTGGCCATGGCCGAAGGTGGCGGCGACCGCACTTTCGAAAAAATGATGGCCGCCAAGGACCGCTCTGTGGAGCTGTTTGTCGCCAAGGAAAAGGCTGCTGGCAATCCGGTCGTCGTCAATGAAAAGAAAGACGACAAGACCCAGGACCTGTAACCACACCGTGCTGGAACAAGCCTGTCATCGCGCATCGATGCCGGGCTTTTTTATGGAGGAGTTGAACATGAAGTTGATCAAGTCGTTGACCCTCGCCGGCGTCATGGCGATGTCCATGAATGTGTTGGCCGAGGGCGGTGGTGACCGCACGTTCGAGCGCGCATTCAGCGCCAACGCCAAAGCCATGGCGCAATACGCCGCCAACCAGGGCAAGGCGCCGCCAGTGGTGAGGGATTACGGGTACGGGATGAAGCTGGATGTGGTGAAAATCGTCAGCGTCGTGAAGCCGCAGCCGGCCTGCTCGGTCGTCCCCACCGCCATGACCTATGAAGATTCGCAAGGGCAGCTCAACACCCTCAAATACAGCGTGGCGGGCGTCTGCCGGAACAGCGGTGGATAGCCGACACCGGGGGGATTGCAATATCACGATCTGTATTTCGCTTCGGGATGTTTAAGTGTGTAGGTCAATCGCAGAACCTTCCCACAATGTTTTCAGGTTGTCCGTCGGACGTCGGCTCTCTAGTGTGTGGATGTCGCGGCCAAATCAGCGATCGGGATTGGAACCCCGTGGTTTAACTGACAGCAAAAGCATCTTTCATAACGTATTCTTGCGCACCTTGATGGTGTGCACTCCGTTATGGCGGCTGTGCGCGGGAGACTTCGAGTCTGTCGGGTTTTGCTCAATTGCCCGGGTTCCAACCTGCGTACAGCTGCTACCCCTTCGCGAGGAACCTGATGGGTCAGCTGCACCGTCAAGCTGAGTGAAAACATTATGAAAAAGCCAACGCCCAATCCGCCTGAAACAACCGTTCCAGCGGACGCCAATACAACTTCCCCCTACGTCTCGCCATTCGCAGAAGGCATCGTGGCATCGCCAGCCACTTTTTCAGGTGCGCCGGTAAGCGCTCGGCCTCAATGACCGCGTGGGGCTCCAGCATAAGGGGGTAAGTGATTCTAGACACCGGGCATAAAAAAGGCGGCCCGAAGGACGCCAAAAATTCACCTCTTACCAAAGGAGCAAGGAGCTTCTAAAGGTGAATGTGTTGTGCTCGTGAACTCAGAGAATCGCCAACGGGTATTCGACAATCACCCGCACTTCATCCAGATCGGACTCAAACGCCGTGGCGCGAGTAGTGGCGTGGCGCAAGCGCAATGACAGGTCTTTCATCGAACCACTCTGCACCACGTATTTGACTTCGATATCGCGCTCCCAGCGCTTCTGATCCGTCAGCGGATTACCTTCGGCATCCCGGCGCATGTACACCGCGTTGGCGTTGGAATAATCGGCATCAGTACCACGCGCATATCGGGTCATGAATGACAGACCGGGCACGCCGTAGGTCGTCATGTCGAGGTCATAACGCACCATCCACGAACGTTCTTTCGGCGAGTTGAAGTCGCTGTACTGGATGGAGTTGTCGAGGAAGATCGAGTCGGACTGGCGCAGGTAATCGAAGTCGTCATTACCGTTGTTGCGCTGGTGGGAGAGGGCGACGGAGTGGGCGCCGAACTTCACGCCGGCACGGCCGCTCCAGATGTTGTTATCGAACTCGCCGAGCAGTTGTTTGCCCTCATCGACAGCCTTGTAATAGTTCAGGCCGCCGAACAGCGACAGGTCATCGGAGAGCGGATAGGTCCAGGCGGTACCGGCGTAATACTGATTCCAGGCGTCTTTGAGACGGCTGGAGTAGAGGCTGAAACTGAGGTTTTTGTTCAGTACATAGTCGCCGCCGCCGTAAGCGATCCACGGCGAATTGACCGGGCCGGCGTAGAAGGTCGCGAAATTCTCGCGCATGTCGCTGGACACCGGTTGGCTCATAGCGTGCAGTCGACCGCCCTGAACCGATAGACCTTCAATGCTGGTGTTGGTCGCCGTCACGCCGCGAAAGCTTTCTGGCAGCAAACGAGAGTCACCTGCCGCCACTACCGGGTTGGCCGGGAATACATCACCGACCCTGACCACCGTATCGAACGCCCGCACTTTCGCGGCGCCCCCGACCTTGGTGTATTCGTCCCGCGCCTCGCCGTCACTGTTGACCGGCAGCACATCAACGGAACTGCGGCCACCGTTGCGCCCGTCACCGGTGTCGAGTTTCAAGCCGATCATCGCAAAAGCATCAACACCGACCCCGACGGTGCCTTGGGTAAATCCGGATTCGAACTTGCTGATTACCGCATGTGCCCAGGCTTCGGAATAACCATTGCCGGTAGGGCTGGACTGGCCGTTGCGGTGATCACGATTGAAGTAGAAGTTGCGGTTGAGTACCGTCAGGCTGCTGCCTTCGACAAAGCCCTCAGGCTTGTCTTCTGCAAACACCATGGACGGCCCGGAGCCGACCACCACCGCTAAAGCGGCCATCGACATTTTTGTATTGTTAACCATCAAACACTCCTTGGGTTCGGCAGAACGGGAACGCGCTTCGGCGTGGGTTTTATTGTTCGACGGACAAGGGGCCGCCGGCATGGTCGCCGGGTGACATCGTTGCAAGCTGCGGATAACGCCAAGGTGATGGGGGAATTACAATTTCGTCATGTGCGTTTGATTTGAACTCAATCGGTGTGTGGGATTGTTTGTTTCCTCGCTTTTATCGGAATCCTTTACCAGATAATGCTTGGTGGTCCGTAGTTTGACTTTGCCTTCGCGCTGATCTGCCAAGGATTTCAAGCCGTCCAGTAGTTCGGAAAAAATGTCTCGTTTGATTGTTCCTCCGTGCCTCGATTGATCTTTTCAGCAATTACTGAGGATAGAGAAGTGCCTCAATTCTGGCTGTAGGACGAACCTGACCTTCTTGCAAGGGCTTTCGGTGGAGCAACAAGAGACTTCGCGATTGACGTGTCGGAACAATCCACAGCACTATCCGAACATGACTGCCCAACACCGAATGAACATGATGTGCTCCTCTATGACCGCTTCCGGCGGGCCATAAGGTCATACGTGTTTGTCATTTGACGGCTACCCAAAGCCCCGCCAGAAATGGACGGGGCTTTTTCATTGCCCGTCCGCACATGGCGCATGGAGAGAGAAATGTTCGAAATCAGGAGAGCGACCCTGGACGATGCCCAGATTGCCTTCGATATCCGGCGACTAGCGATTCGGCATCAATGCATCGGTGCCTACAGCCAGCAGCAAATGCTCGATTGGACGAGAGGTTCGGCCGAGGACGGTTACGACACACTCATGGCAAAGCATTTCTATTTGGGGTGCGTGGACGGTGAAGCGGTAGCGACCGGGATGCTAGATCTGCAGCATCGTGAAATCGGTGCGATCTTTATTCTTCCTGATTTCATGCAGCGGGGGTTGGGTCAGCGTGTCCTGTATTTTCTTGAAAATCTGGCGCGGGAACTGGGGCTGGCAGAGGTGTGTCTGGACGCAACGTTGAACGCTGCCGATTTTTACCGGCGCTGCGGTTACGTCGGAGAGGGGAGTGCGATTTACCAATCACCTTCAGGGCTGCAACTGGCGTGTGTACCGATGGTGAAGAACCTTTGATTCCATTGTGGCGAGGGAGCTTGCTCCCGCTGGACTGCGCAGCAGGCCCCGCTTCTCAGCTGAACAGCGGGGTCGTTTCGCGTCCCAGCGGGAGCAAGCCCCCTCGCCACAAAAAACGGCACCCGAAGGTGCCGTTTTGTTTTCTACCGATTACCGCCAAGCGATCAACCCGCCAATACCGCCTGCTGAACCAGGGTCAGCAACGGCTGTGGGTACACGCCGAGGAAGAAGGCGACCACAGCGATGGCCAGCAGCATCACGCCGCCTGCACGTTGTTCCCAGTGCAGTTGCGCATCGTGGCGACGCAGGTTCGGCTCGATCAGGTACAGGGTGACCATCACGCGCAAGTAGTAGAAGACGCCGATGGCGCTGCCCAGTACCAGGGAACCGACGAGCCACCATTGATGCGACTCGACGCCGGTGGCGATGATGTAGAACTTGCCGATGAAGCCCGCAGTCAGCGGGATACCCGCCAGGGACAGCATCATCACGGTCAGTACCGCAGTCAGGTACGGACGGCGCCAGAACAGGCCGCGGTATTCGTACAGGGCATCGGCGTCACGGCCGTTGTACGGCGAGGACATCAGCGTGATTACGCCGAAGGCGCCGAGGCTGGTGATGACGTAGGTGACCAGGTACACGCCGATGGCTTCCACGGCCAGGCCCTTGCTCGCCACCAGGGCGATCAGCAGGTAACCGAAGTGCGCGATGGACGAGTAACCCAGCAGACGCTTGAGGTTGCTCTGGGTCAGGGCCAGCAGGTTACCGAACAAAATCGACGCGATGGCGATGATGGTCAGCACGTCACTCAGCACACCGCTGCTTGCGGCTGGGGAGATCTGGAACAGACGCACCATCACGGCGAACACAGCGACTTTCGACGCGGTGGCCAGGAACGCGGCCACAGGTGCCGGAGCACCTTCGTAAACGTCCGGGGTCCAGAGGTGGAACGGTACCAGCGACAGCTTGAATGCCAGACCGACCAGCATCATGCCCAGGCCCAGTTGTGCCAGCGAGCTCGGCAGGCCGGTGGCCGCGAGGGCCTGGCCAATACCGACGAAGCTCAGGCTGCCGGAATCGGCATACAGCAGGGCCATGCCGAACAACAGGAATGCGGAACCGGCGGCCGACAGCACCATGTATTTGATGCCGGCTTCCAGCGAACGCTTGTTGAAGAAGGCATACGCCACCAGACCGTAGACCGGTACCGACAGCAGTTCCAGACCGATGAACAAGCCAGCCAAGTGCTGCGCGCTGACCAGCACCAGACCGCCGAGGGCGGACATCAGGATCAGCAGGTACAGTTCTTCACGGTTGCCCGGGTAACCCGAGCCGCCATCGCCGAGGTAGGCGTGGGCGAGGGTTACACAAGCGAGGGTGGCGACCAGGATCAGCGCCATGTACAAGCAGGCGAAACTGTCGATTTGCAGCAATGGGGTTACGGCCAGAGGCGCAACTTTCAGGGCAGGCAGGATCGACAGCAGCGCCAGGTTCAGACCTGCCACGGAAATCAGGAAGGTCTGCGAGTGGTTACGGCGCCAGGCAATCGCCAGCATCACCACGATGATCGTGACGGTGGTGATCAACAGCGGCGCCAGCGCGATAAAGTGTTGAGTCGTGAATTCCATAGCGCTCTTACCGGGCCGAAGCGAGTTGAGTGAAGGCGGTACTGAGCCATTGCTGCACGCCATGCATCGTGGCGGCAGAAGTATCGAGGAACGGTTGCGGGTATACGCCGAGGTAAATCAGCAGTACCGCAAGGCCCAGCACCATGATCAGTTCGCGAGCATCCATGCCATGCAGCACCGCGTCCGATTTGGACGGGCCGAAGTAGGCACGGTGAATCATGATCAGCGAGTACACCGAACCGAACACCAGGCCGGTCGTGGCAATCGATGTGATCCATGGAGCGCTGGCGAACGTGCCGATCAGAATCAGGAACTCACCCACGAAGTTACCGGTACCCGGCAAGCCCAGGGACGCGGCAGCAAAGAACAGGCTGATGGCGGGCAGGTAGGCGATCTTCGACCACAGGCCGCCCATCTGACGCATGTCGCGGGTATGGGTGCGCTCGTACAGCTGGCCGCTGAGGATAAAGAGCGCCGCTGCCGAAACACCGTGCGCCAGCATCTGCATCACTGCGCCCTGCAGCGCGAGCTGGCTGCCGGAATAGATGCCGATCAGCACGAAGCCCATGTGGGAAACGGACGAGAAGGCAATCAGACGCTTGATGTCGGTTTGCGCGAACGCCAGGAATGCGCCGTAGAAAATCCCGATCAGACCCAGGGTCATGGCGATCGGTGCGAACTCGGCCGAGGCATTCGGGAACAGCGGCAAGGCAAAACGCAGCAGGCCGTAGGCGGCGGTTTTCAACAGGATACCTGCCAGGTCGACCGAACCCGCAGTTGGCGCCTGGGCGTGAGCATCAGGCAACCAGGAGTGGAACGGCACGACTGGCAGCTTCACCGCGAAGGCAATGAAGAAGCCCAGCATCAGGATGTACTCGGTGGTGAGCGACATCTTGGTTTTCAACAGGTCGGCGTAGTTGAACGTGATCACGCCGGTGTTGTTGAAGTTGACCAGTACCAGACCGAGGATCGCCACCAACATGATCAGGCCGGAAGCCTGGGTGAAGATGAAGAACTTGGTCGCCGCGTAGATCCGGGTTTTCTTGCCGTCCGAAGAACTGTGACCCCAGAGCGCGATGAGGAAGTACATCGGCACCAGCATCATTTCCCAGAAGAAGAAGAACATGAACAGGTCGAGGGCGAGGAACACGCCGACGACACCGCCCAGGATCCACATCAGGTTCAGGTGGAAGAAGCCAACGTGACGCTGGATCTCTTTCCACGAGCACAGTACCGAGAGGATACCCAGCAGGCCGGTCAGCAGGATCATCAACAGCGACAGGCCGTCGAGGGCCAGGTGCACGCTGATGCCGAAACGCTGGATCCAGGTGTGCTTGAACTCAAGCGCCCAGGTTGGATCGGCGCCAGGCGCCGGGGCAAATGAATAGTTGCCGGTTGCCCACAGCCAGAGGCCAAGAGCGAGCAACAGGGACATGGTGATCAGCGCAATCCAGCGCGGGAGGGTAGCGCCGAAGCGCTCAGCCATCCAGCACAGCAGGCCGCCGATGAAGGGGATCAGGATTAGCCAAGGCAGAATCATGACGGGCTCAATTCCTTTCGCAAGTTCGCAAGGTTCATATTCAGACCGCTACCAGCACAATGGCGCCGATGACCAGCACGGAGCCGGCTGCCATCGAGGCCGCGTACCAACGCAGTTGACCGGTTTCGGTACGGCTCAAGGCGGTGTGGCCGCCCTTGGCCATACGCGGGATCAGGCCGATGGTCTGGTCCAGCGGGTCTTTGCGCAGTACGTGGCTGATCGCCAGGTATGGCTTGACGAACAGTTTGTCGTAGATCCAGTCGAAGCCCCAGGCGGCGAACCACCAGGCCGAAAGGAAGCGGCCAATGCCGCTGTTGGCGATTGCAGTAACGAAACGACGCTTGCCGAGGAACAGCAAGGCAGCCAGCAGGATACCGGCCAGGGCGATGGCGCCCGAGGCGATTTCCAGACTGTGCTTGGCTTCGCCGCCGGCATGGCCGACGCTTTGCGGCAACACACCGTGCAGTGGCGGAACGATCATCGCGCCGATGGCGGTGGACAATACGATCAACACCGACAGGGGCAGCCAGTGAGCGATGCCATGACCGGCGTGCGCTTCAGTCTTCGCTTCACCGTGGAACGCGATGAAGATCAGGCGGAAGGTGTACAGCGAGGTCATGAACGCGCCGACCAGACCTGCATACAGCAGACCGTGGTTGCCGCTGGCAAACGCCTCCCAGAGGATTTCGTCCTTGGAGTAGAAGCCTGCGGTCACCAGTGGCAGGGCCGACAAGGCCGCGCCGCCGACGATGAAGCTGGCGTAGGCCAGTGGCAGTTTCTTCCACAGGCCGCCCATCTTGAAGATGTTCTGCTCATGGTGGCAGGCGACGATCACCGCACCGGAAGCGAGGAACAGCAGCGCCTTGAAGAAGGCGTGGGTCATCAGGTGGAAGATCGCACCATCCCAGGCACCAACGCCCAACGCCAGGAACATGTAGCCGATCTGGCTCATGGTCGAGTAGGCGAGGATACGTTTGATGTCGGTCTGCACCAGTGCAGCAAAACCGGCCAGCACCAGGGTCACACCGCCGACGATGCCGACCAGTTGCAGGATGTCCGGGGCCAGGGCAAACAGGCCGTGGGTACGGGCTATCAGGTAGACGCCGGCGGTGACCATGGTCGCGGCGTGGATCAGTGCCGAAACCGGAGTCGGACCGGCCATCGCGTCCGCCAGCCAGGTTTGCAGTGGCAGTTGCGCGGATTTACCCACGGCGCCACCCAGCAGCATCAGGGTCGCCAGGACGATCCAGAAATCACCGACCTGGAACTTCTGCGGTGCCAGTACCAGCAGTTCCTGGACATTGAGCGTGCCCAGTTGCACGAACAGGATGAACAGGCCGATGGCCATGAACACGTCGCCGATGCGGGTCACGATAAAGGCCTTGAGTGCCGCGTTACCGTTGTTGCGGTTGCTGTAGTAGAAACCGATCAACAGGTACGAGCACAGGCCCACGCCTTCCCAGCCGAAGTACAGGAACAACAGGTTATCGCCCAGGATCAGGAACAGCATGCTGGCGATAAACAGGTTGGTGTAGGCGAAGAAGCGCGAGTAACCGTCTTCACCGCGCATGTACCAGGACGCGAACAGGTGGATCAGGAAACCGACGCCCACTACCACGCCGAGCATGGTTACGGACAGGCCATCCAGGTACAGCGCGAAGTTCGGCGTAAAGCCTTCAACCGCCATCCACTGCCACAACACCTGGGTGTAGTGGCCGCCTTCCGGCGGGGCGACGTTGAATTGCCAGATCACGTAGGCCGTGACGATGGCAGACAGGCCGATGGAGCCGACGCCGATCAGCGCCGAAAGGTTTTCCGAAAAGCGTCCCCGGGAGAACGACAGCAGCAGGAAACCTATGAGAGGGAATACGAAAGTCAGATAGAGAAGATTCATCCGCGCATCTCGCTGGCAGCGTCGATATCGAGAGTGTGGAAGCGGCGATACAGCTGCAACAGAATCGCCAGGCCAATACTGGCCTCGGCGGCTGCCAGGCTGATCACCAGGATGAACATGATCTGTCCATCCGGCTGGCCCCAGCGGCTACCGGCGACGATGAACGCCAACGCGGAGGCATTCATCATGACCTCCAGGCTCATCAGCACGAAGAGAATGTTGCGGCGGACCATCAGGCCGACCAGACCGAGGCAGAACAGGATGCCGGCGACCGCCAGACCATGCTCCAAAGGGATAGCAGGCATCGTCATTGCTCCTTGGCTTCGTTACGGCCCAAGTGGAACGCCGTGACGGCTGCAGCGAGCAGCAGCATCGAGGCGAGTTCAACCACCAGCAGGTAAGGACCGAACAGGCTGATGCCCACGGCCTTGGCGTCTACGGTGGTGTGGCCGATGGCCTGGCCGCTCTGATGGGCGAACAGCACATACAGCAGTTCAGCCAGCAGCAGCACGCCGAGGATGGTCGGGCCGAGCCAGATGCCAGGCTTGAGCCAGACGCGCTCTTGCTGAACCGAGGCCGGGCCAAGGTTGAGCATCATCACCACGAACACGAACAGCACCATGATGGCGCCAGCGTAGGCAATCACTTCCAGGACACCGGCAAACGGTGCGCCGAGGGCGAAGAACGTCATGGCCACGGCGATCAGCGAAATGATCAGGTAGAGCAGGGCGTGCACGGGGTTGGTGTGAGTGATCACGCGAAGCGTGGACACCACAGCGATACCCGATGCGAAATAGAAAGCGAATTCCATCTTTCTTCCTTAAGGCAGCAAGCTCTTCACGTTGATCGGTTCGGCTTCATTTTGCGCGGCGCCCTTGGGCTTACCGGCAATGGCCATACCTGCAACACGATAGAAGTTGTAATCAGGGTTTTTGCCGGGGCCGGAGATCAGCAGATCTTCTTTCTCGTAAACCAGGTCCTGACGTTTGAACTCGGCCATCTCGAAATCCGGTGTCAGCTGGATCGCGGTGGTCGGGCAGGCTTCCTCGCAGAGGCCGCAGAAAATGCAGCGCGAGAAGTTGATGCGGAAGAACTCCGGGTACCAGCGACCGTCATCGGTTTCAGCTTTCTGCAGCGAGATGCAACCGACCGGGCACGCCACGGCGCACAGGTTGCAGGCTACGCAACGCTCTTCGCCATCAGGGTCACGGGTCAGAACGATACGGCCACGGTAGCGCGGCGGCAGGTAGACCTGCTCTTCCGGGTACTGCAGCGTGTCACGCTTGCGGAAGGCATGGCCGAAGATCATCACCAGGCTGCGAAGCTGGGTGAAGAAACCATGCACGATGTCAATTATGTACTTCATGATTCTCTATCCTCACTGAGCCGCGACGGCGGGCGTGTTGAGCAACACGATCGCAGCGGTCACCAGCATGTTGACGAGGGTCAGCGGCAGGCAGAACTTCCAGCTGAAATCCATCACTTGGTCATACCGTGGGCGCGGAATCGAGGCGCGCAGCAGGATGAAGATCATGATGAAGAACGCGGTTTTCAGCGCGAACCAGATGAACGGGATCTGCGGCAGAATGCCGAACGGGCCATGCCAGCCACCGAAGAACAACGTCACCAGCAGCGCCGAAATCAACACGATGCCGATGTACTCGCCAACGAAGAACATGCCCCATTTCATGCCGGCGTATTCAATGTGGTAACCGTCGGCCAGTTCCTGCTCCGCTTCTGGCTGGTCGAACGGGTGACGGTGAGTCACGGCGACGCCGGCGATGAAGAAGGTCAGGAAACCGAAGATCTGCGGAATGATGAACCATAGGTTCTGCGCTTGATATTCGACGATGTCGCGCATGTTGAACGAGCCGACCTGGATCACGATGCCCATTAGCGACAGGCCCATGAACACTTCGTACGACACGGTCTGCGCCGAGGCCCGCAAGCTGCCCAGCAGGGCGAACTTGTTGTTACTCGACCAGCCGGCGAACAACACCGCGTAGACCGACAGGCCTGCCATGGCGAAGAAGAACAGGATGCCGATGTTGATGTCCGCCACGCCCCAGGTCGGGGTGATCGGGATGATCGCGAAGGCAATCAGCAGGGCGCTCATGGCCACGACCGGTGCCAGGGTGAAGATCATCTTGTCGGCGAACGGCGGAGTCCAGTCTTCCTTGAAGAACATCTTGATCATGTCGGCCGCGATCTGGAACGCGCCGAACGGGCCGACGCGGTTCGGACCGTAACGGTCCTGCCAGAGGGCAAGCAAACGACGCTCGACCCAGCTCAGCAGCGCGCCGCACACCACCACGGCGAGCAGAATCACGATGGCCTTGAGAACCGCGATGATCACGTCAATCACTTCAGGCGTGAACCAGGTCATTGAGCTGCCTCCTGCAGACCGTCAACGGATTTGCCGAAGATCGCCGGTGGAATCCCGGCGATACCCGCTGGCAATGCAACCAGACCGGCACCCAGCTCTTCGTTGATCCGCAGTGGCAGACGCAGGGTCTGGCCGGCCACGTTCAAGCTGAGCAAGGCACCCTCGTTGACACCCAGGCGATCGGCTTCGGATTTGGCCAAAGCGACATAAGCAGCCGGAATACGCTCTTGAACCGGCGCGGCCTTGGAAGAGTTCTCTTCGCTGCCGAACAGGTGGAAGAACGGCACGACCTGCCAGGTACCCGGAGCCGGGTTGAATGCACGCGGTACAGCGGCGAACCAGTTCAGCGAATCGCCGGTGCTTTCGATCAGGCGGGTGCCTGGGTCGCCAGCGCGGATGTGACCACCGACTTCGTCCTGGAACTTGTTCCAGGCTTGCGGCGAGTTCCAGCCCGGGGACCAGGCGAATGGCACTTGCTGACGCGGTTCGACCGAGCCCGAATAACCTTCCATCGAGAAGTTGAACGCGGTGTCGTTGTCCTGCGGTGTACGCGGTTCGTGCACGCTGATGTCGGCGCGCATGGCGGTACGACCGGAGTAACGCAGCGGTTCACGGGCCAGTTTCATGCCCTTGATGCGGAACGCGGCGGACGGTGCGGCATCGACGATACGGTTCAGTTGCGGCGTGCTGGCAGCAACGGCAGCGGTAACGTGGTCCAGCTGGGTCCAGTCGATCGGCTGGTTCAGCAGGGTGGCACGCAGGGCATGCAGCCAGCGCCAGCCTTCGTGGACCAGAATGCTCGCGTCCATGTACTTCGGATCGAACACCTGGAAGAAGCGCTGGGCGCGGCCTTCCTGGCTGACCAGGGTGCCGTCGCCTTCAGCAAAGCTGGCAGCGGGCAGCACCAGGTGCGCACGATCGCTGGTGGCGGTCTTCTGGTGGTCGGCAACGATCAGCACTTTCGCAGCGTTCAGGGCAGCATCAACCAGCGCCTTGTCGGTACGGGTGTACAGATCGTTTTCCAGCACGACCAGTGCGTCGGCCTGGCCATCGATCACGGCCTGCAGCGCTTCGTCGACCGAGTTGCCACCCAGCATGGCCAGGCCGAGGCTGTTGGCCTCTGGCACGATCAGGCTGATGGAACCGTTCTTTTCGCGCAGCTTGAGGGCTTTGGCGATGTTGGCAGCGGCTTCGATCAGCGCCTTGGAACCCAGGGAGGTGCCGGCGATGATCAGTGGACGCTTGGCGGCCAGCAGGGCGTCGGCAATGCGTTGGGCCAGTTCAAGGGCTTCGGTGTCGAGGCCTTCAACTGCTGGAGCGCTGGCGTCGAGGGCATGAGCCACGGCGAAACCGATGCGCGCCAGATCGTCTGGAGCGGCGTGCACGCACTCTTCGGCGATATCGTCGAGCTTGGTTTCAGCCAGGCTGGCGATGAACAGCGGGTTCAGCGCGTGCTGGCCGATGTTCTTCACGGCGGCGTCGAGCCAGGGCTGGACGCGCATGGCGTCGGCCATGTCTTCAGCCTTGCCCTTGACCGACTGACGCAGGGACAGTGCCATACGGGCAGCGGTCTGGGTCAGGTCTTCACCGAGGACGAAGATCGCGTCGTGGTCTTCGATGTCGCGCATGTTCGGGATCGGCAGCGGGCTGTCTTTAAGCACCTGCATGACCAGGCGAATGCGTTCCAGCTCGGCGGCTTCGATACCGGAGTAGAAGTGCTCGGCGCCGACCAGTTCGCGCAACGCGTAGTTGCTCTCGAGGCTGGCACGGGGCGAACCGATACCGACGATGTTGCGACCGCGCAGCAGGTCAGCGGCTTTATCCAGCGCTTCGTCGAGGCTCAGCTTGGCGCCATTGGCCAGCAAAGGCTGACGAGGGCGGTCTTCGCGGTTGACGTAGCCATAGCCGAAACGGCCACGGTCGCACAGGAAGTACTGGTTGACCGAACCGTTGAAGCGGTTTTCGATACGACGCAGTTCACCGTAGCGCTCGCCCGGGGAGATGTTGCAACCGCTGGAGCAGCCATGGCAGATGCTCGGCGAGAACTGCATGTCCCACTTGCGGTTGTAGCGCTCGGAGTGAGTCTTGTCGGTGAACACACCGGTCGGGCAGACCTCGGTGAGGTTGCCGGAGAACTCGCTTTCCAGGGTGCCGTCTTCAACGCGACCGAAGTACACGTTGTCGTGGGCGCCGAATACACCGAGGTCAGTGCCGCCGGCGTAGTCCTTATAGAAGCGCACGCAGCGGTAGCAAGCAATGCAGCGGTTCATTTCGTGGGAAATGAACGGGCCCAGTTGCTGGTTCTGGTGGGTACGCTTGGTGAAGCGATAACGGCGCTCGTTGTGGCCGGTCATCACCGTCATGTCTTGCAGGTGGCAGTGACCGCCTTCCTCACAGACCGGGCAGTCGTGAGGGTGGTTGGTCATCAGCCATTCGACGACGCTGGCGCGAAACACTTTCGCTTCTTCGTCTTCGATGGAGATCCAGCTGCCGTCGGTGGCGGGCGTCATGCAGGACATGACAATCCGACCACGGGTATCGTTGGCGTCGGTGTACTGCTTGACCGCGCACTGGCGGCAAGCGCCAACGCTGCCTAGGGCGGGGTGCCAGCAGAAATACGGAATATCGAGGCCTAGCGACAGACATGCCTGTAACAGGTTGTCTGCCCCGTCGACTTCGAGCTCTTTGCCGTCTACGTGGATAGTGGCCATGGTTCAAAGTTCTTCGTTGGCCCGGTGTCAGCGGGCGTGGCTAATGGAATCTTGTTATTCGCGTGATTCAACACAGCCGTTCAAGGCGTCATCACACGACAAAGCGAAGAGCACGGGCCCTTCGCCTTTTTAAGCGTTTACGCGCCGATTACGATCGGCCGTGCCAGAGGCGGGACGACGGCGCTGACAGGCGCGATGCCGGCTTCGAACTCATGGCGGAAATATTTGATTGCGCTGCCCAACGGCTCCACGGCGCCCGGTGCGTGAGCACAGAAGGTCTTGCCCGGACCGAGGAAACCGACCAGACCCAGCAGGGTCTCGATGTCGCCGGCTTGCCCTTCACCGTTCTCGATTGCGCGCAGCAGCTTGACGCTCCACGGCAAACCGTCACGGCACGGGGTGCAGAAGCCGCACGACTCACGGGAGAAGAACTCTTCCATGTTGCGCAGCAGGGACACCATGTTGACGCTGTCGTCCACCGCCATGGCCAGGCCGGTACCCATGCGGGTGCCCACTTTGGCGATGCCGCCGGCGTACATTTGTGCGTCCAGGTGTTCCGGCAACAGGAAACCGGTACCGGCGCCGCCCGGCTGCCAGGCTTTGAGCTTGAAGCCGTCGCGCATGCCACCGGCGTAGTCTTCGAACAACTCGCGACCGGTGACGCCGAACGGCAATTCCCACAGGCCCGGGTTCTTGACCTTGCCGGAGAAGCCCATGAGCTTGGTGCCCATGTCTTCACTGCCTTCACGGGCCAACGATTTGTACCAGTCCACGCCGTCGGCAATGATCGCCGGCACGTTGCACAGGGTTTCAACGTTGTTCACGCAAGTCGGCTTGCCCCACACGCCCACGGCGGCAGGGAAGGGCGGCTTGGAGCGCGGGTTGGCGCGGCGGCCTTCGAGGGAGTTGATCAGTGCGGTTTCTTCACCGCAAATGTAACGCCCGGCACCGGTGTGGACGAACAGCTCGAAATCAAAACCCGATCCCAGGATGTTCTTGCCCAAAAGACCAGCAGCCTTGGCTTCTTCCACGGCACGGTTGAGGTGCTTGGCGGCGGTGGTGTATTCGCCACGCAGGAAGATGTAGCCACGGTAGGTTTTCAGCGCGCGAGCACTGATCAGCATGCCTTCGATCAGCAGATGGGGCAGTTGCTCCATCAGCATGCGGTCTTTCCAGGTGTTCGGCTCCATTTCATCCGCGTTGCACAGCAGGTAGCGGATGTTGATGGATTCGTCTTTGGGCATCAGGCCCCACTTCACGCCCGTGGGGAAGCCTGCACCGCCGCGACCCTTGAGGCCGGCGTCTTTCACGGTCTGGACGATGTCGTCCTGGGCCATGTCGGCGAACGCCTTGCGCGCAGCGGCATAACCGTTCTTGGCCTGGTACTCGTCGAGCCACACGGCTTCGCCGTCGTCACGCAGGCGCCAGGTCAGCGGGTGAGTCTCGGCCGACCGCTTGATGCGGTTGGCAGGACCAAAGGAAGTCAGGGTCATACGTAGCCCTCGAGCAATTTGGCAACGCCTGCTGGCTGCACATCACCGAAAGTGTCGTCGTCGATCATCAACGCCGGCGCCTTGTCGCAGTTGCCGAGGCAGCAGACCGGCAGCAGGGTGAAACGACCGTCGGCGGTGGTCTGACCCAGGCCGATGCCGAGCTTGCTCTGGATTTCGCTGACCACAGACTCGTGGCCGCCGATGTAGCAGACCATGCTGTCGCAGACGCGAATGATGTGGCGGCCCACCGGCTGACGGAAGATCTGGCTATAGAACGTCGCCACGCCTTCTACGTCGCTGGCCGGGATGCCGAGGATTTCGCCGATGGCGTACAGGGCACCGTCGGGCACCCAGCCACGTTCCTTCTGGACGATCTTCAGGGCTTCGATCGACGCCGCGCGCGGGTCTTCGTAGTGATGCAGCTCGTGCTCGATGGCCGAGCGCTCGGTTTCACTCAAGGTGAAACGGTCTGTCTGGATAAGCGTGCTGTTCATGCTTAGCGGTCCACGTCGGCCATAACGAAATCGATACTACCCAGGTACGCGATCAAGTCCGCGACCATGCTGCCTTTGATCACCGAAGGGATCTGCTGCAGGTGGGGGAAGCTTGGGGTGCGAATCCGGGTGCGGTAGCTCATGGTGCCGCCATCGCTCGTCAGGTAATAACTATTGATGCCCTTGGTCGCTTCGATCATCTGGAAGGATTCGTTGGCCGGCATGACCGGGCCCCACGAAACTTGCAGGAAGTGCGTGATCAGGGTCTCGATGTGCTGCAGCGTGCGTTCTTTCGGCGGCGGCGTGGTCAGCGGGTGATCCGCCTTGTACGGGCCTTCCGGCATGTTGCGCATGCACTGTTCGATGATCTTGATGCTCTGGCGCATTTCTTCGACGCGAACGATGCAACGATCATAGGCATCGCCATTGGCCGCCAGCGGCACTTCGAATTCGAAATTCTCGTAGCCGGAATAAGGACGCGCTTTACGCAGGTCGAAATCGCAACCGGTCGAACGCAGGCCAGCACCGGTGACGCCCCATTCAAAGGCTTCCTTGGTGTTGTAGGCGGCGACACCGATGGTCCGGCCTTTGAGGATGCTGTTGTCCAGGGCGGCTTTCTGGTATTCGTCCAGACGCTTTGGCATCCACTCGACGAAGTCTTTCACCAGTTTTTCCCAGCCGCGCGGCAGATCGTGGGCGACGCCACCGATGCGGTACCAGGCCGGGTGCAGACGGAAACCGGTAATGGCCTCGATCACCGTGTACGCCTTCTGACGGTCGGTGAAGGTGAAGAACACCGGGGTCATTGCGCCGACGTCCTGGATGTAAGTCCCCAGGAACAGCAGGTGACTGGTGATCCGGAAGAACTCGGCCATCATGATGCGGATGACGTCGACCTTCTCGGGCACCTTGATGCCGGCCAGCTTCTCGACCGAGAGCACGTACGGCAGGTTGTTCATCACGCCGCCGAGGTAGTCGATACGGTCGGTGTACGGGATGAAGCTGTGCCAGGACTGGCGCTCGGCCATTTTCTCGGCACCACGGTGGTGGTAACCAACGTCTGGCACGCAGTCGACGATCTCTTCACCGTCCAGCTGCAGGATGATGCGGAACGCACCGTGCGCGGAAGGGTGGTTCGGGCCGAGGTTGAGGAACATGTAGTCCTCGTTCGCCCCGGAACGCTTCATGCCCCAGTCTTCCGGCTTGAAGCGCGCGGCTTCTTCCTCGAGCTGTTGCTTGGCCAGGGTCAGGCTGAACGGGTCGAACTCGGTGGCCCGGGCCGGGAAGTCCTTGCGCAGCGGGTGACCTTCCCAGGTAGGCGGCATCATGATGCGGGTCAGGTGCGGGTGACCTTTGAAGTCGATGCCGTACATGTCCCACACTTCACGCTCGTACCAGTTGGCGTTAGGCCAGATACTGGTAACGGTCGGTACGCTGAGGTCGCTCTCGGACAAGGCGACCTTGATCATCACGTCACTGTTACGTTCGATCGACATCAGGTGATAGAACACGGTGAAGTCGGCGCCGCTCGGCAGCCCTTGACGCTTGGTGCGCAGGCGCTCGTCCACGCCGTGCAGGTCATAAAGCATGACGTACGGCTTGGGCAGGTTGCGCAGGAAGCTCAGGACTTCAAAAAGTTTGGCACGGGCAACCCAAAGCACCGGCATGCCGGTGCGGGTCGGCTGGGCGGTGAACGCCTCCGGGCCAAAACGGTTGTTCAGTTCGACGACCACATCCTGGTCGTCTGCCTTGTAAGGCGGGATGTACAGAGCACTGCCTGTAGTCATGGTTATTTATCGCTTTCGGTCAACGTAAAGAATGAAGCCAGTGTCTCGTTCTATAAAAGAAGCAGATCTGGATCAGACTTCGTCGGGGCTGCGCAGGTTGGTGACTGCGATTCGCTGTTCGCGGCGCTGTTCCTTTTGCGAAGGCATCTCGGCGCGGTATACGCCTTGATCACCGACGACCCAGGAAAGCGGACGACGCTCCTGTCCAATCGACTCCTGCAACAGCATCAAGCCTTGCAGGAAAGCTTCAGGGCGGGGCGGGCAGCCAGGCACGTAGACGTCCACGGGCAGGAACTTGTCCACCCCTTGAACGACGGAGTAGATGTCGTACATGCCACCGGAGTTGGCGCACGAACCCATGGAGATAACCCATTTAGGCTCGAGCATTTGCTCGTAGAGACGCTGAATGATCGGCGCCATCTTGATGAAGCAGGTACCGGCGATAACCATGAAATCCGCCTGGCGCGGCGATGCCCGGATAACCTCGGCGCCAAAGCGCGCGATGTCGTGGGGCGCCGTGAAGGCGGTGGTCATTTCCACGTAGCAGCACGAAAGACCGAAGTTGTACGGCCACAGGGAGTTCTTGCGCCCCCAGTTGATCGTGCCGTTAAGCACGTCTTCGAGCTTGCCCATGAAGATGTTTTTGTGGACTTGATCTTCTAACGGATCGGAAACGGTTTCCCGCTCGCCAATCGGATACTGCTCGTTAGGAGCATCGGGGTCGATCCTGGTGAGATTGTATTGCATTGCCAAAGCCTCATTGTTTCAGCTTCGCCTGCCGCTTGCGACGAGCTTCCGGAGCCCAGTCAAGGGCGCCCACTCGGAACAGGTAGACAAGACCTGCCAACAGAATTGCTATGAAAACGAGAGCTTCGACGAATCCGGTCCAGCCGCTTTCGCGGACGGACACAGACCAGGCAAAGAGAAAGAGGGCTTCGATATCGAAGATCACGAAGAGCATCGCGACCAGATAGAATTTGGCTGAGAGCCGCAAGCGGGCGCCACCTGTAGGTAGCATGCCCGACTCGAACGGTTCGTTTTTGCTGCGGCCCCAGGCTTTTGACCCAAGGAGGCTGGAAACACCAAGCATGAAGGCGCAGAGGCCGACGACGCCCAGAAGGAAAATGGCAAAGCCCCAGTTGTGGGCCATGAGTCCTGTCGCTTCGGGCATGCTGGAAATCCTTAACAGAGAGCAAAGGTCTCTGAGCTTGAAAAAGAAACAACGCAGTGACGATATGTCGCAGCAATCAATCCCGCTGATTTTATGGCACAACACGGTGCAAGTAAAATTCCTATAGCGAAATTATTGATTGGAATAACGACATGGCGTGCCTCCAACCCACTGCAGCCCATGCGCTTCGGGCATTACGGGGTATTTCGCCAATTATGTTTTGTAGGGAATGTAACAAGCATGACTGCTGCTAAATGATAATCAATATTGTTTGGGTTGATTTTTGAACTGTTTAACGGGTTGGGGAGTGGGAAGTTGTCCTATATAGCGGTTACTGCAAGTAGCAGCGACGGTGGTTTTACCGCGTTTTTCTGAAGGGGGCACCGCGCTGGATAAATGTTTTGCCTCCGGTTTGCCACTGACCCACTGACCCTCCTACGGCGGTAGTCATGGGCTAAATCCCAAGCCAAAAAACGTCCCAAATCCGTCGGGCCGTCTCGAGGCGCGACGTTGTTCCGGGTATTCCTTTTTGATCGCTTCGGCGAAGCGACGAGCCTCGTCCAGGTCCGGCTGGCAGTTTCGCACCAGATCAAGTCGGCGTTCGTCGCGTAAGCCAGGCCGCGAGAAGTGTTTCGTGATCAGGCTCCCGTTTCAGGTGAGTCGATTGCTCTCTAGCGGTCCAGCGCTGCATTTTTTTTGCCTGGCAATTTTCACTCGATGAGAAAAAGGCAGGTGCCGGCCTGACGAGCAGGCGAGGCATGCGCTTAACGGAATATCGTCGTCCTATGGTGTTAGATTTACCTGTATGACATTTCGTACAATTCGTATGTTTTTGCTGTTGCTTCAGCGCCACTCTGGGTTTTTCAATCTAACGAAGATGTCCAGTGCTTATTACCCTGCAGCGAACTACCCTTTCAATATTAATTGCCAGTCAGTTGACGTTTGGCGTCATGAATGCGTCGGCGGCTGAAAGCTCTGCCTTGGCACCGTCCACTGCCGAGATCGTGCCGCCTTCTGCAGCGACGAACATGAGCGCCATCGCCGCTTCTGGCACTTATGAGCATCCTAAACTATGGGAGGAAGACACAAGGATCGGCGCCATCCACAAATACATTTATGCTGGCAAAAACCTGTTCTTCGCGGCGAAATTCGATGGCAAAGCGAGTGATCACAACTGGTTTTTCCCAACGGGGCCCTACAGTAACGATTATTGGGAGTTCAAAGGGGTTCATGCCGGTACCTATGCCGATCCCAAAGAATTGAATGAGTTGACCTACGTTGGGGCCATTCACAAGAAAACGCTGAATAGCGGCAATTTGTACTTTGCAGCGAAGTTTCAGGGCTATGTAGGCGAGCCATTCTACCCGGCAGGCCCCTTCGGCGGTCCACTCTGGGATTTCAAAGGGACCCGTGCCGGTACTTATGCCGAGCCCAAAGACTGGACCGAACAGACCTATGTCGGTGCGATACACCAATACTCCGAAGGTGACAGTTCTTACTTTATCTCAAAATTTTCCGGCCTTCCGAAGGATGGTTATCGCGCCTATCCGACGGACAAAAAATCCAATGATCACTGGACGTATGCCGGCACGCCCTCATACATCGTGATGACCTCGGACCCGCAGTATCCCTGGACGGATAAAGAGGAGGACAAGGGGGGGGACGAGAACAAGCTGTCAGCAGCGTACATTCATGCACAGTACCGTGACGTCAATTCGTTCAGGGCCAGTCATCCGTCGCTCGATATCCCGGTCTATGTCAATGGCGATATAACTGCCTATGGTCATGGGTCGCAGATAAGTTTTATGCAGAGAAGATTTGAAGAGTATTTTAATAACAAGGTCTATCTGGGTTTGGGCAATCACGACTATGAAAATAACGTCGGCAAATGTGCCAACAATGGTTGCGCCAGAGACAGTGTTCTGAATCACTTGAAAATGACAAGAAATTTGATAGCGAACGGCAATATTGATGTGAGCTCCAGTACGAGTGGCGGGAAGTTCAGAGAAAGCTACGAGGGCAGTTTGGCCCATTCAGAGTGGCATAATAATTTGCACGTTGTACAAACCAATAATTCTCCGGTCTATACAACTAAATTTGAAACGGGGGTGGCGTACCTTGATAAGAAAAGATTTAACATTACCCCATCCTTGAATTTTATCGACAGCAAGATGGCGTTCGCCAGCACCTGGGGCAAGGTGAATATCCTCGTTACCCATAAGCCTAACAGTTGGAAGAACTTTAGCGCCGCCGACGCCGACGCCTTCAGGGCTATGATGAAAAAACATAAGGTGGCCGCTGTCTTTGCGGGACATTTCCATAGTGGTCACGGCAATTATCATAACCCCAACTACTTCGGCGACACTCCGGTGTTTCTCA
This sequence comes from Pseudomonas sp. TMW22090, assembly GCF_022496665.1. NCBI lineage: Bacteria > Pseudomonadati > Pseudomonadota > Gammaproteobacteria > Pseudomonadales > Pseudomonadaceae > Pseudomonas > Pseudomonas sp. TMW22090. Next base: position 232,474 of record NZ_SCFH01000004.1, on the reverse strand, counting down.
GCGGTTCGGCTTCCTACGAAACTTACCTGGTTGTAGAAAGCCTGCCCGAACAGAAAAAATTGCGAGTCTACTCGGTACGTAACAATAACCACAAAGCCAAGACTCTGCTCCAGGAAATCGATTATTAAGTCTGGCTCTGGCGCAGCCATGCGCGTCTGCATCTGTACGCGCAAGGCTGACATGGTTTGTTGAATTTCAGGCAAAAAAACGCCCCGAGCAAGTCGGGGCGTCAGAGGTGCAGCGCTGCGGTTAGCTTTTCAGTCGGTCCGCAGCGGCTGTTATTTCAGATGAAGCAGATCAGTGAAACTGTTCTTCTTCAGTCGAACCGGTCAGCGCGGTGACCGAAGACGAGCCACCTTGAATCACGGTGGTCATGTCGTCGAAGTAGCCGGTGCCCACTTCCTGCTGGTGAGCCACGAAGGTGTATCCCTTGGCGGCGTCAGCGAACTCTTGCTCTTGCAGTTTCACGTAGGCAGTCATGTCGTTGCGGGCGTAGTCGTGCGCCAGGTTGAACATGCTGTGCCACATGTTGTGAATGCCGGCCAGGGTGATGAACTGGTGCTTGTAGCCCATGGCGGACAGTTCACGCTGGAACTTGGCGATGGTCGCGTCGTCCAGGTTTTTCTTCCAGTTGAAGGAAGGCGAGCAGTTGTACGACAGCAGTTGGTCCGGGTATTCCTTCTTGATCGCTTCGGCGAAGCGGCGAGCTTCGTCCAGGTCCGGCTTGGCGGTTTCGCACCAGATCAGGTCGGCGTACGGCGCGTAAGCCAGGCCGCGAGCGATGGCCTGGTCGAGACCGGCGCGCACTTTATAGAAGCCTTCCTGGGTACGTTCGCCAGTTACGAATGGCTGGTCGTACGGGTCGCAATCGGAAGTCAGCAGGTCAGCGGCGTTCGCATCGGTACGGGCCAGGATGATGGTCGGTGTACCGGCAACGTCAGCAGCCAGGCGAGCAGCGGTCAGCTTCTGTACGGCTTCCTGGGTAGGAACCAGTACCTTGCCGCCCATGTGGCCGCATTTTTTCACGGAAGCCAGCTGGTCTTCGAAGTGAACGCCGGCGGCGCCTGCTTCGATCATGCTCTTCATCAGCTCGTAAGCGTTCAGTACGCCACCGAAACCGGCTTCGGCGTCAGCTACGATTGGCGCGAAGTAGTCGATGTAGCCTTCGTCGCCCGGGCCTTTGCCGGCTTTCCACTGAATCTGGTCAGCACGACGGAACGAGTTGTTGATGCGCTTGACCACGGTTGGAACCGAGTCTACCGGGTACAGCGACTGGTCCGGGTACATCGATTCGGCGGAGTTGTTGTCCGCAGCCACTTGCCAGCCGGACAGGTAGATCGCCTGGATACCGGCCTTGACTTGTTGCACAGCCTGGCCGCCGGTCAGGGCGCCCATGCAGTTGACGAAATCTTTCTCGGGGCGGAAGGACGGCTTGGCACCCTGGGTCACCAGGTTCCACAGCTTCTCGGCGCCGAGTCTTGCAAAGGTGTGCTCGGGTTGAACCGAGCCACGCAGGCGGACGACGTCAGCAGCGGAGTAGGCGCGTGTCACACCTTTCCAGCGTGGGTTTTCAGCCCAGTCTTTTTCGAGGGCTGCAATTTGCTGTTCGCGTGTCAGTGCCATGGAGATAAACCTCGTCGCGTCTTTTACGGAAAGTTGTTCTGCGGTGGAAAATACGTGCGCTCGCAGACCAGAAGCTTAGGTGGTCAAGTCGGATTCGGCGGGATTGGCGACGGGATGAACGATGGGCTCGAGGGGAAGTGAGCAGGTAAGGGCGAACTGGCGAACGCATTCGGGCATCGTGGGCCCTGGTGCAGACTTCAGTGTGGAGCCGGGTTACCTAATTACGCTTCCGTCCCTCGGGACAACTTCGTTCCAGTCGGCAACCTCGTCAAACACACCTTGTGGGCGGTACAGACACGAAGCGGTTCGCGGGGTAGGTGCGAACATCGCTTCGAAGGCCCTTGCCAGGGCCCCTGATTAGCGGGAGCGAGGCCATCATGCCCTTGCTTTTTTCGATCGTCAAACGTTTTGTAGTGCTTTTTTTCAAGCACTACATCTTTGGTCTAATACGACTAATCAGTCAGTTTTCGGTGGTTTAGTCCAAAGTATCGACTTTAACCCGCAGGGTCATGTCGTCCCGGCCTTGAGTCGAGTAGCTGCGGGTCAGGCCCTGTTTGTCGGCCTGGGTCTGGCGATTCACCCCGGCCAGGGGGATCCACTCGCCAAGGCGCCCCGTGACAGTTGTGTCGGTGCTTTGCACATTCACTACATCGGGACGTTCCTGGCTCATGCGGTCACGGTTGGTACTGATATTCAGGTGAACGATGTCGCCGGTGACGCTGGCAGTGACGTAGAAGCCCTGGGTGACGTTGCGGTATTCGGTTTGGCTGCGCAAATCGCCGTAGGAATCGCTTTGACTGCTGGTCAGTGGCACGCTTTGGCCGACCTGGATCAGCGCAGGCGCACCTTCGCTGGCCTGGATCTGCTGGATGCCACCATCACGGCTGTCGGTGCTGCGGTTGATGATGCGAGTCTGGCTCGGCCTGGCGCCGTTCACCGAGTAGCCCTGGTCAGCCTGGAAGTTGTTTTCGCTGGTGTCGACAGTGATCAGCAGGCGCTTTGGCGCGGTATCCAGCTGGCTGATCAGTGCCTTAAGTTCGTCGATCTTGCGTTGATCTGCGTTGACAATCAACTGGTTGCCATAGGCGCTGACCTGGCCGTCCTTGCCGATGAAGTCCTGTGCCATCGGCAGCATGTCGGCGCTGGTGTGGTAGTTCAGCGGCACTATCTCGGTGGCTGCGCTGAGCGAAAAACTGCAGCTCAGCAGCAGCGTGGTGAGCAGGGTGCGTAGGGACATGTCCGTTATCTCCGCCAAATAAACAAAGCCCGTAGGAGCTGCCGAAGGCTGCGATCTTTTGATCCTGCCTTTGATTGATATTGCCAGTTTGTCGGCCCGGGGTGGGGCAAGTTGAATCACAGACAGCAAAACGCCCCGGCATCCGGAGATGGCGGGGCGGTTTGCGATGGTGTTCACGCTTTTGTGGCGAGGGAGCAGGCTCCCTCGCCACAGGTGTGCTTAAGCCGAGTGACGCACCATGTCCACATGCGGAATCCCGGCTTCCAGGAATTCCTCACTGACCAGGCTGAAGCCCAGGCGCTCATAGAACGCCGTGGCCTGCACCTGCGCGCTGAGCATCTGCCGCTTCAGACCACGTTCCTCGGCCTCACCGATCACCGCCTGCATCAGCGCATCACCGACCTTCAAGCCACGCCAGTCCTTGAGCACCGACACCCGGCCGACGTGACCGTCAGGCAGGAGGCGCGCAGTGCCAATCGGAAAGTCACCTTCGAAGGCCAGGAAATGCACCGCTGTCGCGTCATCCGCATCCCATTCCAGCTCGGGCGGTACGGATTGCTCGGCGATGAACACCGTCTCACGAATGCGCCGGATCTCGGCGTTGTCCTTCTGCCAGTCTGCGACACGTACGTGAATTTTATTCATCGGCAAACCCCAGGCTTCCTTGCTTGATCAGCTCGCACAGCAGGCCGCGACCGTCGTCATCGCCCAGCCATTCGCCGAGGTTATCGATGTGCAGCGCATCGGCGGCGCAGATCAGCTTCAACAGCTCGCGCAGCTTGCCCGGCAGATAACGGCTCTGGCCGCTGGCGAACAGCAGCAGGTCGTCATCGACTTCGGACCAGGCCAGGCGCGCGCTCGGGTTGCGAATCAGTACGGCGCCCTGTTCCAGGCTGGCAAGCAGGTCGTCTTCTTCGATCTCTTCCGGGCCTACCACCAGCTCCGGATAGCGCGGCTCGGTCATGAACTGGCCAAACCAGGTCAGCAACAGGCGCTCGTCGCTCATGTGTTCGGCCAGCAGGCCTTTAAGGCGGCCGAGGGCATCGTGCTGGATCTGGTGCGGATCGGCGACTGGCTGGGCATCCGCGTCGGTGTAGCGCTCTTCGTCCGACAGGAACTGGCTGAGGAAGTCGGTGAAGTGGGTCAGCACTTCAGCGGCGCTTGGCGCGCGAAAGCCGACCGAGTAGGTGAGGCAATCGTCGACGGCCACGCCGCAGTGGGCCAGGCGCGGCGGCAGGTAAAGCATGTCGCCCGGTTCCAGGACCCATTCGTCGGTGGCTTCGAATTCAGCCAGGATGCGCAAGTCGGCGTGCTGCAGCAGCGGGCTTTCGGAGTCGCACATCTGGCCGATTTTCCAGTTGCGCTTGCCATGGCCTTGCAGCAGGAACACGTCGTAGTTGTCGAAGTGCGGACCGACGCTGCCGCCTGGTGCGGCAAAGCTGATCATCACGTCATCGACACGCCAGCTTGGCAGAAACCGGAAGTTTTCCAGCAGTTCAGCGACTTCCGGGACGAACTGGTCAACGGCTTGAACCAGCAGGGTCCAGTCCTGTTCCGGCAGCTTGCTGAATTCGTCTTCGGCGAATGGGCCGCGGCGCAATTCCCACGGGCGCTCGCCGTTTTCGATCACCAGGCGCGACTCAACTTCTTCTTCCAGTGCCAGGCCGGCCAGTTCGTCGGCGTCGATCGGGCTTTCGAAATCAGGAATCGCCTGACGGATCAGCAGCGGTTTTTTCTGCCAGTAGTCGCGCATGAACTCGCGCGCCGTGATGCCGCCCAGAAGTTGAAGAGGAATATCAGGATTCATGTGTAACCTATTGAAAAAAAGTACTTTTCAGACGGGAATAAAAACGCCCGGCGCTGCCGGGCGTTTCAAACGGGTGCAGCGGTCGATCAGATGCGCCTGGCTTGCTCTACAGCATTGCCGATGTAGTTCGCCGGGGTGAGCAGTTTCAGCTCGGCCTTGGCGGCGGCAGGCATGTCCAGGCCGTCGATGAAAGTTTGCAGCGCTTCGGGGCTGATGCCCTTGCCACGGGTCAATTCTTTCAACTTTTCGTACGGGTTTTCGATGTTGTAGCGACGCATGACGGTCTGAATCGGCTCGGCCAATACTTCCCAGCAAGCGTCCAGGTCGGCAGCGATCTTCTGGGCGTTGAGCTCCAGTTTGCTGATGCCTTTGAGGCTGGCTTCGTACGCGATGACGCTGTGGGCGAAGCCCACACCGAGGTTGCGCAGCACGGTGGAGTCGGTCAGGTCGCGCTGCCAGCGGGAGATCGGCAGCTTGCTCGCCAGGTGCTGGAACAGTGCGTTGGCGATACCCAGGTTGCCTTCGGAGTTTTCGAAGTCGATCGGGTTGACCTTGTGCGGCATGGTCGATGAACCGATTTCGCCGGCGATGGTGCGCTGCTTGAAGTAACCCAGGGAGATGTAGCCCCAGATGTCACGGTCGAAGTCGATCAGAATGGTATTGAAGCGCGCGATCGCGTCGAACAGCTCGGCGATGTAGTCGTGCGGTTCGATCTGCGTGGTGTACGGGTTGAAACCCAGGCCCAGCTCGTCTTCGATGAAGGCGCGGGCGTTTTCTTCCCAGTCGATCTCGGGGTAGGCCGACAAGTGGGCGTTGTAGTTGCCCACGGCGCCGTTGATCTTGCCCAGCAAAGGCACGGCAGCGACCTGGGCGATCTGGCGCTCCAGGCGATAAACCACGTTCGCCAGCTCTTTGCCCAGGGTGGTCGGCGAGGCCGGTTGACCGTGAGTGCGCGACAGCATCGGCACGTCAGCGAAACGGATCGCCAGTTCGCGGATGGCGTCGGCGGTCTGGCGCATCAGCGGCAGCATCACGTCATCACGGCCTTCGCGCAGCATCAGGGCGTGGGACAGGTTGTTGATGTCCTCGCTGGTGCAGGCAAAGTGGATGAATTCGCTGACGGCCGCCAGTTCAGGCAGCTTGGCCGCTTGCTCTTTGAGCAGGTATTCGATGGCCTTGACGTCGTGGTTGGTGGTGCGCTCGATCTCTTTGACGCGCTCGGCGTGCTCCAGAGAGAAGTTTTCCGCCAGGGTGTTCAAGACAGCGTTGGCTTCGGCGGAGAACGCCGGTACTTCGCTGATGGCAGAGTGAGCGGCCAGACGCTGGAGCCAGCGCACTTCGACCAGGACGCGAGCACGGATCAGGCCGTATTCGCTGAAAATAGGGCGCAGGGCCTGGGTTTTGCCGGCGTAGCGGCCGTCAACAGGGGAAACCGCAGTGAGCGAAGAAAGCTGCATGGGGTGTTCTCGGACAGTCGGGCAACGAAATGGGGCGCGTATCATACATGAAAAAATCCGCCGGTCCGTTGCCAACTGACCGGCGTATTACGCGTTACAGATCAAAATCGGTGTAGCGGGCGCTGTTCAGCTACTGCGCATCAGCGGATAAAGCTCTTTGAGCAATTTGCGCCGGCTGATCACCAACTGCCAGCGATGACCGCCCAACTGGCGCCACAGGCGCGCCGAACGAATTCCCGCCAGCAGCAGGGCGCGGATCTTCGAAGCGTTGCTTGGCTGCTGCAGGTTGCGCATGTCGCCGTGCACCTGAATGCGCTGGCGCAGGGTGCTCAAGGTGTCCTGGTACAACGCTCCACAGGCGGCGATCACGTTTTCGTGGGCCGGGCCGAAGTGCTCGACCTGGGACTGGATCTGCGGCAGGCGCTTGCCGATCACGTCCAGCAAGTCCTCACGCTTGGCCAGCTGACGCTCCAGGCCTAGCATGGCCAGGGCGTAGCGCAACGGTTCGCGCTGCAGGGTGCTGGGGTCGCGTTCCAGGGCGCCGATCAGGGCGCGATAGCCTTCACGCAGGTTGATGTCGTCTCCGCCGTACACTTCCAGCGTGTCCTTGGGATCACGAATCAGCAGGCTGCCCAGCATGCAGGTCAGGCCCGCTTCGGTGGTCTGGCCGGTCTTGGCGATCTTGTCCACCAGGACAGCAGCGAGGAATACCCCGCCCAGCGCTGTCAGTTGCTCCTGGGTCGGGCTCATTGGGCTTGGCCCTTGCTCGCGTTCTTGCTCGTCCAGGGCTCGGCTATTTCGATCACGCCGCCACCCAGGCAGATCTCACCGTCGTAGAACACCACGGACTGGCCCGGGGTGACCGCCCGTTGCGGGTCATCGAAGGTGGCGCGATAGCCGGTAGCGGTTTTTTCCAGCGTGCACGGCTGGTCGCCCTGGCGGTAACGCACCTTGGCGGTCAACTTGCGTGGCTCGCTGAGGTCGATGGGGTTGACCCAGTAGATGTCCGAGGCGAGCAGGGCGCGGGAGAACAGGTATGGGTGGTCATTGCCCTGGCCGACGATCAGCTCGTTATGCTCCAGGTCCTTGATCAGCACGTACCACGGCTCGTCACCGGCGTCCTTGAGGCCGCCGATGCCCAAGCCCTGGCGTTGGCCGATGGTGTGGTACATCAAGCCGTGGTGGCGCCCGATGACTTCACCTTCGGTGGTCTTGATCTCGCCGGGTTGTGCCGGCAGGTACTGCTTGAGGAAGTCGCTGAAGCGGCGCTCGCCGATAAAGCAGATCCCGGTGGAGTCTTTTTTCTTCGCGGTGGCCAGGTCGTGCTTCTCGGCGATTGCGCGCACTTCGGGTTTTTCCAGCTCGCCCACCGGGAACAGGGTCTTGGCGATCTGTTCTCCGCCCACGGCGTGCAGGAAGTAGCTCTGGTCCTTGTTCGGGTCCAGGCCCTTGAGTAGCTCGGTGCGTCCATCGATGTCGCGGCGGCGCACGTAGTGACCGGTGGCGATCAGGTCAGCGCCGAGCATCATCGCGTAGTCGAGAAACGCCTTGAACTTGATTTCGCGGTTGCACAGGATGTCCGGGTTCGGCGTGCGTCCGGCCTTGTATTCGGCCAGGAAGTGCTCGAACACGTTGTCCCAGTACTCGGCGGCGAAGTTGGCGGTATGCAGCTTGATGCCAATCTTGTCGCACACAGCCTGGGCGTCTGCGAGGTCGTCCATCGCGGTGCAGTATTCCGTTCCATCGTCTTCTTCCCAGTTCTTCATGAACAGGCCTTCCACCTCGTAACCCTGCTCGATCAGCAGGAGAGCGGAAACGGAAGAGTCCACGCCGCCGGACATGCCGACAATGACGCGCTTCTTTTGTATGTCAGAAGGGGCTGGATCACGCATAGGGATTCAATGAGTGTCTTTAAAAAGGACGCGATTCTAGCAGGCCCAAGGCCACAAGGCTAAAGAGAAGGACGGATCAATTCCAGGCCGAAGCGCTGACCGCCCAGATAGTCGTCGATGCAGCGGATGATCAGTTCGCTGCGCCAGTTGTCGCGCTGTCCGATTAATTCCTCGCGGGTCAACCACTTGGCGCCGATGATGCCGTCGTCCAGTTGATACTCGGGGTGGTGTTTCAGCGGCTTGGCGATGAAGCAGACTCGCTGGTAGGTCACGCCGTTGCTCGGGGCGGTGTACAGATAAATGCCCAATACCCCTGTGGGCTCGACGTCCCAGCCGGTTTCCTCGAGGGTTTCACGGATGGCAGCTTCGGTCAGGGTTTCATTCGGGTCGAGGTGACCGGCGGGCTGGTTGAGTACCGCTCGTCCGCCTTTGAGTTCTTCGACCATCAGGAAACGACCGTTGTCTTCGACGATAGTGGCGACGGTGATGTGGGGTTTCCAGTCCATAAAATGCCCTCAATGGTGAACATTGAAATCCGATCCCTGTGGGAGCTGGCTTGCCAGCGATAGCGGTGGGTCAGGCACCATCAATGTTGAATGATAGGGCCCCATCGCTGGCAAGCCAGCTCCCACAGGGCTTCGCGTTTTCTTCAAAAGCAAAAACCCCGGCACAAGGCCGGGGCTTCTTTGCAGCCTTACAACCTTACACCAGCGCAGCAATCGCCGCGTTGAAGGTGTTGCTCGGGCGCATGGCCTTGCTGATCAGCTCGGCATCAGCGTGGTAGTAACCACCGATGTCCACTGGCTGGCCCTGTACGGCGTTGAGCTCGGCAACGATGGTTGCCTCGTTCTCGGTCAGGGTCTGGGCCAGCTGGCCGAATTGCGCCTGCAGTGCCGCATCTTCAGTCTGGGCCGCCAGGGCTTGTGCCCAGTACAGCGCCAGGTAGAAGTGGCTGCCGCGGTTGTCGATGTTGCCGACTTTGCGCGATGGCGACTTGTTGTTGTCGAGGAACTGGCCAGTGGCCTGATCCAGGGTCTTGGCCAGCACCAGGGCTTTCGGGTTGTTGTAAGTAACACCCAAATGCTCCAGGGAAGCGGCCAGGGCCAGGAACTCGCCCAGGGAATCCCAGCGCAGGAAGTTCTCTTCCAGCAACTGCTGAACGTGCTTCGGTGCCGAACCGCCAGCGCCGGTTTCGAACAGGCCGCCGCCATTCATCAGCGGTACGATCGACAGCATCTTGGCGCTGGTGCCCAGTTCCATGATCGGGAACAGGTCGGTCAGGTAGTCGCGCAGTACGTTACCGGTCACCGAGATGGTGTCCTTGCCTGCACGGGTACGCTCCAGGGTGAACTTCATGGCGTCGACTGGCGCCATGATCTGGATGTCCAGGCCGGACGTGTCGTGATCCTTCAGGTAAGCCTGAACTTTCTCGATCACCACGCCATCGTGGGCGCGCATCGGGTCCAGCCAGAAGATCGCTGGCGTGCTGCTGGCGCGGGCACGGTTGACGGCCAGTTTGACCCAGTCCTGGATCGGTGCGTCTTTGGTCTGGCACATGCGGAAGATGTCGCCGGCTTCAACCGCTTGCTCCAGCAGCAGGCTGCCTTTGCTGTCGGTAACGCGAACCACGCCGCTGGTCTTGATCTGGAAAGTCTTGTCGTGCGAGCCGTACTCTTCGGCTTTTTTAGCCATCAGGCCCACGTTTGGCACGCTGCCCATGGTGGTCGGATCGAAGGCACCGTTTACCTTGCAGTCTTCGATGACGGCCTGGTAGATGGTCGCGTAGCAACGATCCGGAATCACTGCCTTGGTGTCGTGCAACTGGCCATCAGTGCCCCACATCTTGCCGGAGTCACGGATCATCGCCGGCATCGAGGCGTCAACGATGACGTCGCTCGGCACGTGCAGGTTGGTGATGCCTTTGTCGGAGTTGACCATCGCCAGCGACGGACGAACGGCGTAGACCGCCTGGATGTCCGCTTCGATCGCAGCTTGCTGATCGCTAGGCAAAGCCTTTATGCGAGCGTACAGGTCACCGATGCCGTTGTTCAGGTTGAAGCCGATCTGTGCCAGCACGTCGGCGTGCTTGGCCAGTGCGTCTTTATAGAACTCGGCAACGATCTGGCCGAACATGATCGGGTCGGAGACCTTCATCATGGTGGCTTTGAGGTGAACCGACAGCAGCACGCCTTTGGCTTTGGCGTCTTCGATCTCGGCAGCAATGAAGCTGCGCAGGGCGTTCTTGCTCATCACCGCGCAATCGAGGATCTCACCGGCTTGTACGGTGGTTTTTTCCTTCAGGACGGTGGTGGTGCCGTCTTGAGCGATCAATTCGATTTTGACGGCGTCAGCGGCGTCGATCAGGGCAGCTTTTTCGCTGCCGTAGAAATCACCGGTGCTCATGTGGGCTACGTGGGACTTGGAGTCCGCAGCCCAGGCGCCCATTTTGTGCGGGTGCTTGCGCGCGTAGTTCTTGACTGACAGCGGTGCACGACGATCGGAGTTGCCTTCGCGCAGAACCGGGTTCACGGCGCTGCCCTTGATCTTGTCGTAACGCGACTTGGCGAGCTTGTCGGCGTCGCTGGTCACGGTTTCCGGGTAGTCCGGCAGTGCGAAGCCCTGGGCTTGCAGCTCTTTGATCGCGGCTTGCAGTTGCGGAACGGAAGCACTGATGTTCGGCAGCTTGATGATGTTGGCTTCAGGCGTAACGGCCAGGTCGCCCAGTTCGGCGAGGTGGTCGGCTACGGCTTTGTCACCCAATTGCTCGGGGAAGCTGGCCAGAATGCGCCCTGCAAGAGAGATATCGCGGGTTTCCACGGCGATATCAGCGGAGGCAGTGAAAGCCTCTACGATAGGCAACAGTGAATAGGTGGCGAGGGCGGGAGCTTCGTCGGTGAAGGTATAGATGATCTTCGAGCGGGTGGGCATATTCGGATTAACTCTCTCTTCTTTGCTAAAGCGTGCGCAGAAACTCGAGGGGCGCCGGGTAAGCGCGTTCGTTCAAAGTCGTCCATGAGCCGAATGTCGAGGTTTGTGCGCGGTGATGTTGGGTGCATCAGTCGAGCGGCAAGCGGGTGGACTGCTGTAGCGGTCCTGCTTTTTCGGGCCGAAGCTCTCGCAATAGAGGGGTCGGCCGTCGTGACTCTGTGGTCAGCGGGCGGCATTATACATAGGTAGCTGGCAATCTGCCGATGGTTCATACACAAGGTGTGTCGTCCATTGGTCTAAAGGTCGCAGGGGAGTGGGGGGCGTAGAGTCTTGCACCGTGCTTGAGTTTGGCGCTTTTCCCTTTGCATTCAGGCTTGTAGAACCCCAGCCGCACAGCTTTGCGGCAGATGGGTGGAACATGGGGTTTGCGTGCTGAATTAACTGGGGTACGCTCGAACCAAGCCAGATGTTCAATCCAAACAATGGAGTTCAGCATGGGATACAAGAAGATTCAGGTTCCGGCAGTCGGCGACAAAATCACCGTCAACGCGGACCATTCTCTCAATGTTCCTAACAACCCGATCATCCCCTTCATCGAAGGCGATGGTATCGGCGTTGATATCAGCCCGGTCATGATCAAGGTTGTCGATGCTGCTGTTAAGAAGGCTTACGGCGGCGATCGCAAAATTTCCTGGATGGAAGTCTACGCCGGGGAGAAAGCGACTCAGGTTTACGATCAGGACACCTGGCTACCTCAGGAAACCCTGGACGCAGTCAAGGATTACGTGGTTTCCATCAAGGGCCCCCTGACCACGCCGGTCGGCGGCGGCATCCGTTCGCTGAACGTGGCCCTGCGCCAGCAGCTGGACCTGTATGTGTGTCTGCGCCCGGTGCGCTGGTTCGAAGGCGTGCCTAGCCCGGTCAAGAAGCCAGGCGACGTCGACATGACGATCTTCCGCGAGAACTCCGAGGACATCTACGCCGGTATCGAGTGGAAAGCCGGTTCGCCGGAAGCGACCAAGGTCATCAAGTTCCTGAAAGAGGAAATGGGTGTCACCAAGATCCGTTTCGACGAAAACTGCGGTATCGGCATCAAGCCAGTCTCGCTGCAGGGTACCAAGCGCCTGGCGCGCAAGGCGCTGCAGTACGTGGTCGACAACGATCGCGACTCGCTGACGATCGTGCACAAAGGCAACATCATGAAGTTCACCGAAGGTGCCTTCAAGGAATGGGCCTACGAAGTGGCGGCTGAAGAGTTCGGCGCGACCCTGCTCGACGGCGGCCCATGGATGCAGTTCAAGAACCCGAAAACCGGCAAGAACGTCATCGTCAAGGATGCCATCGCCGACGCCATGCTCCAGCAGATCCTGCTGCGCCCGGCCGAATACGATGTGATTGCGACCCTGAACCTGAACGGTGACTACCTCTCCGACGCCCTGGCGGCCGAAGTGGGCGGCATCGGTATTGCGCCGGGTGCCAACCTGTCCGACACCATTGCCATGTTCGAAGCCACCCACGGTACTGCGCCGAAATACGCCGGCAAGGACCAGGTCAACCCGGGTTCGCTGATCCTTTCTGCAGAGATGATGCTGCGCCACATGGGCTGGACCGAAGCGGCCGACTTGATCATCAAGGGCACCAATGGCGCGATTTCCGCCAAGACCGTGACCTATGACTTCGAGCGTCTGATGGACGGCGCCACGCTGTTGTCGTCCTCGGCGTTCGGCGATGCGCTGATTTCGCACATGTAAGAAGCAACTCGTAACGAAAAACCGCCCTGCTCAAATCTTGAGTTGGGCGGTTTTTTTATAACAGAAGGTTGGGCGCAAAAATCATGCAATAACGGTTTGTTGCTCGCTGGCTGCGACGACTTTCACGATATCCTGAGGCGCGCCGATGCTCACGGCGTGCAGGCCCTTGGGGCCCTGGATAATCTCGAACACCACAGCCTGGCCGGCCTTCAGGGTCTTGTACCCCTCCATCTGGATGGCCGAATAGTGGGCGAACAGGTCTTCGCTCTTGCCGTCTTCATTGATGAAGCCGTATCCCTTGGCGTTGTTGAACCATTTCACCTTGCCACTGACCTTGACACCTGACATACCCATATCCCTCTGCAACTGACTCCATCACTGGAGTATCATCCAGATAATCCGCAGTCGAATCTCATAAATAAGATTGACTCCGCGGACCTTTTTTACCCACTGTGGGCTCTATTGGTTGTAACACCGTTTTGCCGATAGTCAAGGTGACCGGGCAGTCGCAGTTGAAATCGTCCATAGCCGCCCCCACCACTGTATTCGCACAACTGACGAACCTTTCTTTCCATGCATGCAATCAGCCAGATTCGACTAACATTCAATCAGGATCATCCGGTTCTCCAGCAAGACAGTCCGGGGACCCACGACGACGATTCCGCAGGCATTGCTGTTCAGGAGGCAAAGCCTGCTTTACAGGCGCCACCGATGTACAAGGTGGTTTTGTTCAATGATGACTACACACCGATGGATTTCGTCGTCGAAGTGCTCGAGGTGTTTTTTAACCTGAATCGGGAGCTGGCGACCAAGGTCATGTTGGCCGTCCATACAGAAGGACGGGCAGTATGTGGAGTGTTTACCCGCGACATCGCCGAGACCAAGGCCATGCAGGTCAACCAGTACGCCAGGGAAAGCCAGCATCCGCTACTCTGTGAAATCGAGAAGGACGGTTAATCGCCGACCACTTGGGTATGAGGTGAAGCTATGTTAAACCGCGAGCTCGAAGTCACCCTCAATCTTGCCTTCAAGGAGGCTCGTTCGAAACGTCATGAATTCATGACCGTCGAACACCTCCTGCTGGCCCTATTGGATAATGAGGCTGCCGCCACCGTATTGCGTGCGTGCGGCGCCAACCTCGACAAACTCAAACATGACCTGCAGGAGTTTATTGACTCCACCACGCCACTGATCCCCGTGCATGACGAGGATCGTGAGACCCAGCCAACCCTGGGCTTCCAGCGTGTGCTGCAGCGCGCCGTGTTTCACGTACAGAGCTCGGGCAAACGCGAAGTGACCGGTGCCAACGTGCTGGTCGCCATCTTCAGTGAGCAAGAGAGTCAGGCAGTGTTCCTGCTGAAACAGCAGAGCGTTGCGCGCATCGATGTCGTCAACTACATCGCCCACGGCATCTCCAAGGTGCCCGGGCATGGCGATCACTCTGAAGGTGAGCAAGATATGCAGGACGACGAGGGCGGCGAGTCTTCTTCTTCTGGCAATCCCCTGGATGCTTATGCCAGCAACCTCAACGAACTGGCACGCCAGGGTCGTATTGACCCGCTGGTAGGCCGCGAAATGGAAGTCGAGCGTGTCGCGCAGATCCTGGCGCGTCGTCGCAAGAACAATCCGCTGCTGGTGGGCGAGGCAGGCGTGGGTAAAACCGCGATTGCCGAAGGCCTGGCCAAGCGTATTGTCGACAACCAGGTGCCTGATCTGCTGGCCAACAGCGTGGTGTATTCGCTCGATCTGGGCGCACTGCTGGCCGGGACCAAATATCGCGGTGATTTCGAGAAGCGCTTCAAGGCGTTGCTCAATGAGTTGAAAAAGCGTCCGCAGGCAATCCTGTTCATCGACGAAATCCACACCATCATTGGTGCGGGTGCCGCGTCCGGTGGCGTCATGGATGCCTCGAACCTGCTCAAACCGCTGCTGTCTTCCGGTGATATCCGCTGCATCGGTTCGACCACGTTCCAGGAGTTCCGCGGGATCTTCGAGAAGGACCGTGCCTTGGCCCGGCGCTTCCAGAAAGTCGATGTGTCGGAGCCTTCGGTGGAAGACACCATCGGTATCCTGCGCGGCTTGAAGGGGCGTTTCGAAGCGCACCACAGTATCGAGTACAGCGATGAGGCCCTGCGTGCGGCTGCCGAACTGGCATCGCGCTACATCAATGACCGGCACATGCCGGACAAGGCCATCGACGTGATTGACGAGGCGGGTGCCTACCAGCGCCTGCAGCCGGTCGAGAAGCGTGTGAAACGCATCGAAGTGCCTCAGGTCGAGGACATCGTGGCGAAGATCGCGCGGATTCCGCCAAAGCACGTCACCAGCTCCGACAAAGAGCTGCTGCGTAACCTTGAGCGTGACCTCAAGCTGACGGTGTTTGGCCAGGACGCTGCAATCGACTCGCTGTCGACTGCGATCAAGCTGTCCCGCGCCGGCCTCAAGTCGCCTGACAAGCCAGTCGGTTCGTTCCTGTTCGCAGGCCCGACCGGTGTTGGTAAAACCGAAGCGGCGCGTCAGCTGGCCAAGGCGCTGGGTATCGAGCTGGTTCGCTTCGACATGTCCGAGTACATGGAGCGCCACACCGTATCGCGTCTGATCGGTGCACCTCCAGGCTATGTCGGGTTCGATCAGGGCGGCCTGCTGACCGAAGCCATCACCAAGCAGCCACACTGCGTGCTGTTGCTCGATGAGATCGAGAAGGCGCATCCGGAAGTCTTCAACCTGCTGTTGCAGGTGATGGACCACGGTACGCTCACCGATAACAACGGGCGCAAAGCGGACTTCCGTAACGTGATCGTCATCATGACGACCAACGCCGGTGCCGAAACCGCAGCGCGCGCTTCGATCGGTTTCACTCATCAGGACCACTCTTCCGATGCGATGGAAGTGATCAAGAAGAGCTTCACGCCAGAGTTCCGCAACCGCCTGGACACTATCATCCAGTTTGGTCGCCTCAGTCATGAGGTCATCAAGAGCGTGGTGGACAAGTTCCTTACCGAGCTTCAGGCGCAGTTGGAAGACAAGCGCGTGCAGCTGGAAGTGACCGACGCCGCACGCAGCTGGCTGGCGGCAGGTGGCTACGACTCGGCAATGGGCGCTCGACCAATGGCACGCCTGATCCAGGACAAGATCAAGCGTCCGCTGGCGGAAGAGATCCTGTTTGGCGAACTGGCCGACCATGGTGGTGTGGTTCACATCGATTTGAAGGACGGCGAGCTGACCTTCGAGTTCGAAACCACGGCAGAAATGGCCTGACGTTAACCGCAACAAAGCAAAAGGCGCCGAAAGGCGCCTTTTTGCTGTCTGCCATTTGTACCCCGTCCCCCTGTGGGAGCGAGCTTGCTCGCGATGGCGTCAGCACATTCAACATTGATGCAAGCTGACCCACCGCCATCGCGAGCAAGCTCGCTCCCACAGGGGATCTGTGCAGGCTCCAAAAAATTTGGTCGTCGAATTGCAGACAAACAAAAACGCCCGGTGTAAGCCGGGCGTCTTGTATTGACCTGATTAGCGAGCGCGGTAAGTAATGCGCCCTTTGCTCAAGTCATAGGGCGTCAGCTCGACGCGCACTTTGTCACCGGTAAGAATACGGATGTAGTTCTTGCGCATCTTGCCGGAAATATGCGCGGTTACGACGTGCCCATTTTCCAACTCCACACGAAACATGGTGTTGGGCAGGGTGTCGACGACAGTGCCTTCCATTTCGAAGCTGTCTTCTTTCGACATGCAGTAAAGCCCTCGGTGTCCAATGAATGGCCCGGTGCAACTGCGCCAGGCAAAAGCGGCGTGCATTGTGCCCGAAAAATGGTGTTTACGCCAAGGGGTTTAGGGATTGCTCTAACTTAGAAGAACCCAGCGCTGGTTGATCAGCAGTTCGATGGGCCGATATTGCGTCTTGTAACTCATCTTTTTGCAGTTCTTGATCCAGTAGCCCAGGTACACCGCATCCAGCCCCAGGCGCCGGGCCTCGGCGATTTGCCACAGGATGGCGTACCGCCCCAGGCTGCGGCGTTCTTCGGCGGGTTCGTAGAAGGTATAGACCGCCGACAGGCCATTGGGCAGCAAGTCCGTCACGGCCACAGCCAGCAGCCGGCCGTCGCGGCGGAATTCATAGAAGCGCGAAAATGGCAGGTCGCGCACCAGGAAGGTGGAAAACTGATCGCGGCTGGGCGGGTACATGTCGCCATCGGCATGCCGCTGTTCGATGTAGCGCTGGTACAGGTCGAAGTATTCTTCGCTGAACTGTGGTTTGGCCGGGCGCACCTGCAGATCGAGGTTGCGCCTGAAAATGCGTTTCTGCTGGCGATTGGGTGCGAACTGCGCGACGGGGATACGCGCGGGTACGCAGGCATTGCAGTTCTGGCAATGCGGCCGGTACAGGTGATCACCACTGCGACGAAAACCCATTTCAGACAGATCTGCGTAGACATGCACATCCATGGGCTGGCTAGGGTCGAGGAACAGGGTGGTGGCCTGCTCTTCGGGCAGATAACTGCAAGAGTGGGGTTGAGTGGCATAGAACTTCAAACGCGCCAACTCGGTCATGATCAACCCTCGGGGATAAACTTTAAATAAGTGTAAGCCAAGCGCGCGAAAGTCGCTCAGCAAACCCAGCTGGCGCGGCTGGGTTGATCCAGGTGCAGGGCCAGGTAGCGGGCGAATTCGCTACGGGGAATCGCCCGGGCGCCGAGGCTGTGCAAATGGTCGGTGGGCATCTGGCAGTCGATCAGTATGAACCCCGAGTCTTTCAGATGTCGCACCAGTGTGGCAAAGCCAAATTTGGAGGCATTGTCGGCGCGGCTGAACATCGACTCGCCGAAAAACAGCTGCCCCATCGCCAGTCCATAGAGGCCGCCCACCAGCTCGCCCTGGTCCCACACCTCCACCGAGTGGGCGAAGCCACGCTTGTGCAGTTCAAGGTAGGCGTCCTGCATCGCGGCGGTGATCCAGGTGCCGTCGGCATAATCACGCGGGGCCGCGCAAGCCTGGATGACTGCAGCGAAATCCTGGTCGAAGGTCACCTCATAGCGCTGTTGCCGAAGCAATTTGCCCAGGCTGCGCGAGACATGCAATTCGTCGGGAAACAGCACCGTGCGAGGATCGGGCGACCACCAGAGAATCGGCTGGCCTTCGGAGAACCACGGGAAGCACCCATGGCGGTAGGCCTGGATCAGGCGGTCGGCCGACAAGTCGCCGCCCGCAGCCAGGAGGCCGTTGGGATCGCGCATCGCTCGTTCCAGCGGCGGAAAGGTCAGTGAGTTGCGTTGTAACCAGGTCAGCATGGCATCCAGGCTTGCAGAAGGGGAGGGCGGTATCGAGCCGGTTGGCCCGTGATCAAGTTTGCCGTCAAACGCTGGAAATGTCGTCGATGTATTTTTTTGCGGTTGTGCCGTCGTGTAACCGCTCCTGCAACAGAGGCGCGGCGCTGCAACTTGGCGTTGTGAATGTGGTCGTAGATGAATCCCTCATAAGCCTTTGTCACGAAAGACAATGCATGCTCAAATTGGACCGCAGGTCGCACGCCCTTGGCTATGCTTGAAACTGAAGTTGCCAGCATGGCATCGGCCGTACAAACCCGTACAATGCGGGGCTGTTGCACATTTTTGAGTTTGCGCCGTGTTTATGAAATGCGCGATGCAGTGGTAAAAAGTAGTTCCGGTTGCGCCTGTCAACTTTTTTGCCTGCCCGGATTGGGCAGTTTTATAGTCATTCAACAGATGGACGCGCCCCTGGCGCAGGAAAAGTAGCGTTTTGAAGAAATCCACCGCAGCACCAAAAACAGTCGTCGTTCCGCTCTGGCGGCAACAATTGCACTACCGACTCAAGGAAGGTGCATTGATCGCCATCGGTGCCTTGTGCCTGTTCCTGATGATGGCCTTGCTGACCTATGGCAAGGACGATCCGGGCTGGAGCCACAACAGCAAGATCGACGACGTACAGAATTTCGGCGGTCCTGCCGGCTCCTACAGCGCCGATATCCTGTTCATGGTGCTGGGTTACTTCGCCTACATCTTTCCGCTGCTGCTGGCGGTCAAGGCCTACCAGATCTTCCGCCAACGCCACCAGCCGTGGGAATGGAGCGGCTGGCTGTTCTCCTGGCGCCTGATCGGCCTGGTGTTCCTGGTGCTGTCAGGTGCGGCCCTGGCCCATATCCACTTCCACGCGGCCACCGGTCTGCCGGCGGGCGCGGGTGGCGCGCTGGGCGAGAGCCTTGGCGACCTGGCCCGCAATGCGCTGAATATCCAGGGCAGCACCTTGCTGTTCATCGCCTTGTTCCTGTTCGGCCTGACGGTGTTCACCGACCTGTCGTGGTTCAAGGTGATGGACGTCACCGGCAAGATCACCCTCGACCTGTTCGAACTGTTCCAGGGCGCCGCCAATCGCTGGTGGGCCGCTCGGGTGGAGCGCAAGCAACTGGTCGCGCAATTGCGTGAAGTCGATGACCGCGTGCACGACGTGGTGGCGCCTACCGTTACCGACAAGCGCGAGCAGGCCAAGGTCAAGGAACGGCTGATCGAGCGCGAGCAGGCCTTGAGCAAGCACATGTCGGACCGCGAGAAGCAGGTACCGCCGGTAATCGCCCCTGCGCCACCGAAGCCGGCTGCACCCAGCAAGCGAGTGGAAAAAGAGAAGCAGGCGCCGTTGTTCGTCGACAGCGCGGTGGAAGGTACTTTGCCGCCCATCTCGATCCTCGACCCGGCGGAAAAGAAACAGCTCAATTATTCGCCCGAGTCCCTGGCTGCGGTTGGCCACCTGCTGGAAATCAAGCTCAAGGAATTCGGCGTTGAAGTGTCGGTGGATTCCATTCACCCGGGACCGGTCATTACCCGTTACGAAATCCAGCCGGCGGCCGGCGTCAAGGTCAGCCGCATCTCCAACCTGGCGAAGGACCTTGCCCGCTCCCTGGCGGTCACCAGCGTCCGGGTCGTGGAAGTGATTCCGGGCAAGACCACTGTGGGTATCGAGATTCCGAACGAGGACCGCCAGATCGTGCGCTTCTCCGAAGTGCTCTCGACCCCGGAATACGACAACTTCAAGTCGCCGGTGACCCTGGCCCTGGGCCACGACATCGGTGGCAAGCCGGTCATCACCGACCTGGCGAAAATGCCGCACTTGCTGGTGGCCGGTACCACCGGTTCGGGTAAGTCCGTGGGCGTGAACGCGATGATCCTGTCGATCCTGTTCAAGTCCGGTCCGGAAGACGCCAAGCTGATCATGATCGACCCGAAGATGCTGGAATTGTCGATCTACGAAGGCATTCCGCACCTGCTGTGCCCGGTGGTGACCGATATGAAAGACGCCGCCAACGCCCTGCGCTGGAGCGTGGCGGAGATGGAGCGTCGGTACAAGCTGATGGCGAAGATGGGCGTGCGTAACCTGTCGGGCTTCAACGCCAAGGTCAAGGAAGCCCAGGACGCGGGCGAGCCGTTGACCGATCCGCTGTACAAGCGCGAAAGCATTCACGATGAAGCGCCGCTGTTGACCAAGCTGCCGACTATCGTCGTGGTGGTCGACGAATTTGCCGACATGATGATGATCGTCGGCAAGAAGGTTGAAGAGCTGATCGCCCGTATCGCCCAGAAAGCCCGTGCTGCGGGCATCCACCTGATCCTCGCGACCCAGCGGCCTTCGGTTGATGTCATCACCGGTCTGATCAAGGCCAACATTCCGACGCGCATGGCGTTCCAGGTGTCGAGCAAGATCGACTCGCGGACCATCATCGACCAGGGTGGCGCCGAGCAACTGTTGGGCCACGGTGACATGTTGTACATGCCGCCCGGCACCAGCCTGCCGATCCGGGTCCACGGTGCGTTCGTATCCGATGACGAGGTTCACCGTGTGGTCGAAGCCTGGAAACTGCGCGGTGCACCGGAATACAACGATGAGATCCTCGCCGGTGTCGAAGAGGCAGGTAGTGGTTTTGAAAGCGGCGGTGGTGGCGGTGATGACGATGCCGAAACCGATGCGCTGTACGACGAAGCAGTGCAATTCGTGCTCGAAAGCCGTCGCGCGTCCATTTCTGCGGTCCAGCGCAAGCTGAAGATCGGCTACAACCGCGCCGCGCGCATGATCGAAGCCATGGAAATGGCCGGGGTCGTGACGTCAATGAACACCAACGGTTCCCGCGAAGTCCTGGCACCTGGCCCGGTTCGCGACTGATCTGATTTTGCAAGGGCGGCGCCCCGCGCGCCGCCCGCACTCCCACGAATATCAAGAGGACTCCCATGCGTCTTATCCGCATGCTGTTGCTGCCGGTACTGGCTTTGACCACGCTTTCGGCCCACGCCGATGACAAGGACGTGGCGCGCCTGACCCAACTCCTGGAAAAATCCCAGACCCTGAGCGCACGCTTCTCCCAGCTGACCCTGGATGGCGGCGGCACCCAGTTGCAGGAAACCGCAGGGCAGATGTCGCTGCAACGCCCTGGCTTGTTCTACTGGCACACCGATGCGCCGCAGGAACAGCTGATGGTGTCCGACGGCAAGAAGGTCTCGCTGTGGGACCCGGACCTGGAGCAGGTCACCATCAAGAACCTCGACCAGCGCCTGACCCAGACCCCGGCGCTGCTGCTGTCCGGTGACGTGTCCAAGATCAGCCAGAGCTTCGACATCAGCGCCAAGGAAGCCGGTGGCGTGATCGACTTCACCTTGAAGCCGAAAACCAAGGACACCCTGTTCGACAGCCTGCGCCTGTCGTTCCGTAATGGCCTGGTCAATGACATGCAACTGATCGACAGCGTCGGCCAGCGCACCAATATCCTGTTCACCGGGGTGAAAGCCAACGAGCCGATCCCGGCGTCCAGGTTCAAGTTCGACATCCCCAAGGGCGCGGACGTCATCCAAGAGTAAGACGCAGTACCTGTGGGAGCGGGCTTGCCCGCGATGGCGTCGGGTCAGAAAACCATGATCTTGAATGTAATGTCGTCATCGCGGGCAAGCCCGCTCCCACAGGGACCGCAGCGTTCAAATAATTGAGTGATCGGCATCAGGACCCAGTGAGGTTTCATAAGCAGTGATGGACCTGTTCAGCAGCGCCCCGATAGCTCAACCCCTGGCCGCCCGCCTGCGTGCGGCCAATCTGGATGAGTACGTCGGCCAGGAACACCTGCTGGCCCGCGGCAAGCCCCTGCGCGAAGCCCTCGAGCAGGGTGCGCTGCATTCGATGATCTTCTGGGGCCCGCCGGGTGTGGGCAAGACCACCCTGGCGCGACTCCTGGCTGAAGTCTCGGACGCTCATTTCGAAACGGTCTCGGCGGTACTGGCCGGGGTGAAGGAAATCCGCCAGGCGGTGGAAATCGCCAAGCAGCAGGCCGGGCAGTACGGCAAACGCACCATTCTGTTCGTCGATGAAGTGCACCGCTTCAACAAGTCCCAGCAGGATGCGTTCCTGCCCTACGTTGAAGACGGCACCCTGATTTTCATCGGCGCGACCACCGAAAACCCCTCGTTCGAACTCAACAACGCCTTGCTCTCCCGGGCCCGCGTCTACGTGCTCAAAAGTCTCGACGAAGCGGCCCTGCGCAAGCTGGTGCAGCGCGCCCTGACCGAAGAGCGCGGCCTGGGCAAACGGCAGCTGACCCTCAGCGATGAAGGCTTCCAGATGCTGCTGACCGCCGCCGATGGCGATGGCCGGCGCCTGCTCAATCTGCTGGAAAACGCCTCGGACCTCGCCGAAGACCACAGCGAAATCGGCGTCGACCTGCTGCAGAGCCTGCTCGGCGATACCCGCCGGCGCTTCGACAAGGGTGGCGAGGCGTTTTACGACCAGATATCCGCGCTGCATAAGTCGGTGCGCGGCTCCAATCCCGATGGGGCGCTGTACTGGTTCGCGCGAATGATCGACGGCGGTTGCGACCCCCTTTACCTGGCCCGGCGCGTGGTGCGCATGGCCAGCGAAGATATTGGCAATGCCGACCCCCGCGCCCTGAGCCTGTGCCTGGCGGCGTGGGAAGTGCAGGAGCGCCTGGGCAGCCCGGAAGGCGAGCTGGCCGTGGCGCAGGCCATCACCTACCTGGCCTGCGCGCCGAAGAGCAATGCGGTGTACATGGGCTTCAAGGCCGCCATGCGCAGTGCTACCGAACATGGCTCCCTCGAAGTGCCGCTGCACTTGCGCAACGCACCCACCAAGCTGATGAAACAGCTGGGCTATGGCGACGAGTACCGTTATGCCCACGATGAGCCGGACGCTTACGCGGCCGGCGAAGATTATTTTCCTGAAGAACTCGAGCCGCAACCGTTCTATCAACCCGTGCCTCGGGGCCTGGAGTTGAAGATCGGCGAGAAGCTCAACCACCTTGCCCAACTTGATCGTCTGAGCCCCAGGCAGCGGAGAAAATAGTGATTCCACTGGTTATCGCCGTTTCGATCGGCGGCGTCGCCGGCACGCTGTTACGCTTCGCCACCGGCAATTGGGTCAACGCAAATTGGCCGCGGCACTTCTATACCGCTACGCTGGCCGTTAATATCGTGGGCTGTCTGCTGATCGGCGTGTTGTACGGCCTGTTTCTGATACGCCCGGAAGTGCCGATAGAGGTGCGCGCCGGGTTGATGGTTGGCTTCCTTGGGGGGCTGACGACTTTTTCTTCTTTTTCACTGGATACGGTGCGCCTGCTGGAAAGCGGGCAAGTCCTGCTAGCCTTGGGCTATGCGGCCATCAGCGTATTCGGCGGGCTGCTCGCCACCTGGGCCGGCCTGTCCCTGACCAAACTTTGATAACGAGAGACCGACATGCTCGATTCCAAACTGTTACGTAGCAACCTTCAGGACGTAGCGGACCGCCTGGCATCCCGTGGCTACACCCTGGATGTTGCGCGCATCGAAGCGCTGGAAGAACAGCGCAAGACCGTCCAGACCCGCACCGAAGCACTGCAGGCTGAACGTAATGCGCGTTCCAAGTCCATTGGTCAGGCCAAGCAACGCGGCGAAGACATCGCGCCGCTGATGGCGGACGTCGAGCGCATGGGCAACGAACTGGGCGCCGGCAAAGTCGAGCTGGACGCCATTCAGACCGAGCTGGACTCGATCCTGCTTGGTATTCCGAACCTGCCGCACGAGTCCGTGCCGGTCGGCAAGGATGAAGACGACAACGTCGAAGTGCGCCGCTGGGGTACGCCGACCGCTTTCGATTTCCCGGTTCAGGACCACGTGGCCCTGGGCGAAAAATTCGGCTGGCTGGATTTCGAAACCGCCGCCAAGCTGTCCGGTGCACGCTTTGCCCTGTTGCGCGGGCCGATCGCTCGTCTGCACCGTGCCCTGGCGCAATTCATGATCAACCTGCACACCAGCGAACATGGCTATGAAGAGGCGTACACGCCTTACCTGGTCCAGGCGCCGGCGCTGCAAGGCACCGGCCAGTTGCCGAAGTTCGAGGAAGACCTGTTCAAGATCGCTCGTGAAGGCGAAGCCGATCTGTACCTGATCCCGACGGCCGAAGTGTCGCTGACCAACATTGTGGCCGGCGAAATCGTCGACTCTAAACTGCTGCCCATCAAGTTCGTCGCCCACACGCCATGCTTCCGCAGTGAAGCTGGCGCGTCGGGTCGTGACACCCGTGGCATGATCCGCCAGCACCAGTTCGACAAGGTCGAGATGGTCCAGATCGTCGAGCCATCGACTTCGATGCAAGCCCTGGAAGGCCTGACCGCCAACGCCGAGAAAGTCCTGCAACTGCTGGAGCTGCCTTACCGCACCCTGGCGCTGTGCACGGGCGACATGGGCTTCAGCGCGGTCAAGACCTACGACCTTGAAGTGTGGATTCCGAGCCAGGACAAGTACCGCGAGATTTCGTCGTGCTCCAACTGTGGCGATTTCCAGGCCCGGCGCATGCAGGCGCGTTTCCGCAACCCGGAAACCGGCAAGCCTGAGCTGGTTCACACCCTCAACGGTTCTGGCCTCGCGGTCGGTCGTACCCTGGTCGCCGTGCTGGAAAACTACCAGCAGGCCGACGGTTCGATCCGCGTACCGCAGGTGCTGAAGCCGTACATGGGTGGCCTCGAGGTCATCGGCTAAATGGACTATCTGCCGCTGTTTCACAACCTTCGCGGCAGTCGTGTGTTGGTCGTCGGTGGGGGGGAGATTGCCTTGCGCAAATCCCGCCTGCTGGCCGAAGCCGGTGCCCTACTGCGAGTGGTTGCACCTGAAATCGAACCGCAGTTGCGTGAGCTGGTGGCTGGCAGCGGGGGCGAGTGCGTGCTACGCGGTTACGTCGAGTCGGATTTGCACGGTTGCGGGCTGATCATTGCCGCCACCGACGACGAACCGTTGAACGCACAAGTCTCCGCCGATGCCCATCGGCGCTGTGTGCCGGTCAACGTGGTGGATGCACCGTCGCTGTGCAGCGTGATCTTCCCGGCGATCGTCGACCGTTCGCCGTTGATCATCGCGGTCTCCAGCGGCGGTGATGCACCGGTGCTGGCGCGCTTGATCCGCGCCAAACTGGAAACCTGGATTCCCTCCACTTACGGTCAGTTGGCCGGTCTGGCGGCGCGTTTTCGCAGCCAGGTCAAAGGGCTGTTCCCGGACGTGCAGCAACGACGGGCGTTCTGGGAGGATGTGTTCCAGGGGCCCATCGCCGATCGGCAACTGGCCGGGCAGGGCAGCGAGGCCGAGCGCCTGCTGCAGGCTAAAATCGACGGTGAAGCCACGGTGGCGACCGGCGAGGTGTATCTGGTGGGCGCAGGCCCGGGTGATCCGGACCTGCTGACGTTTCGTGCACTGCGCCTGATGCAGCAAGCCGACGTGGTGCTGTATGACCGCCTGGTGGCGCCGGCGATTCTCGACTTGTGCCGTCGCGATGCCGAGCGGATTTATGTTGGCAAGCGCCGGGCCGATCATGCGGTGCCCCAGGATCAGATCAACCAGCAGTTGGTAGATCTGGCCAAACAGGGCAAGCGCGTGGTGCGGTTGAAGGGCGGTGATCCGTTCATCTTCGGCCGGGGCGGCGAGGAGATCGAGGAACTGGCAGCCCATGGCATTCCGTTCCAGGTGGTGCCCGGCATCACTGCTGCCAGTGGCTGCGCCGCTTACGCTGGCATCCCGCTGACGCACCGCGATTACGCGCAGTCCGTACGCTTTGTCACCGGTCACCTCAAGGATGGCTCCACCGACCTGCCCTGGGCCGACCTCGTCGCGCCGGCGCAGACGCTGGTGTTCTATATGGGGCTGGTGGGCTTGCCGATCATCTGCGAAGAACTGATCAGGCATGGCCGTGCGGCAGATACCCCGGCGGCGTTGATCCAGCAAGGCACCACGGTCAATCAACGGGTGTTCACCGGGACCCTGGCCGATCTTCCACGGCTGGTGGCGGAGCATGAAGTCCATGCCCCGACCCTGGTGATTGTTGGGGAAGTGGTGCAACTGCGCGAGAAACTGGCGTGGTTTGAAGGGGCTCAGGCGCAGGTCTGAATCTGCAATTGCGCAGTCTGGGTGAAAAAGATCGCAGCCTTCGGCAGCGCCTACAGGATTATGCGATCCCCTGTAGGCGCTGCCGAAGGCTGCGATCTTTTGATCTTAATGCTGCTGCCAGACCCCTTTCCCACTCAACCGCGCTCGATCATGCCCGCCAGTAAAATCCTGCTGCGGCCCCTTAGGCACAACCCCGGTCGGGTTGATGGTCTTGTGACTGCCGTAGTAGTGATTTTTGATGTGGGTGAAATCCACTGTCTCGGCAATCCCCGGCCACTGATACATTTCCCGCAACCAGTTCGACAGGTTCGGGTAATCGGCGATCCGCCGCAGGTTGCATTTGAAGTGCCCATGATAAACCGCATCAAACCGAATCAACGTGGTAAACAGCCGAACATCGGCTTCGGTCAGGTACTCACCCACCAGGTAGCGATTGGCACCCAATAGCGCTTCCAGCCGGTCCAGCTCCGCAAACACTTCGTCGAATGCCTGTTCGTAGGCCTGCTGCGACGTGGCAAAGCCCGCGCGATACACGCCATTGTTCACTGCCGGATAAATTCGCTCGTTCAGCCCATCGATCTCATTGCGCAGCGCCGCTGGGTAAAAGTCCAGGGCGTTGCCGGTCAGGTCATCGAACGCACTGTTGAACATACGAATAATTTCTGCCGATTCGTTGCTGACGATACGTCGCTGCTGCTTGTCCCAGAGCACCGGCACCGTGACGCGACCGGTGTAGTTGGCGGTATCGGCGGTGTAGCGCTGGTGCATGAAATCAAAGTGATCCAGCTTGTCACCGGTGGAGCCGAGATTCTCGTCGAAGGTCCAGCCGTTTTCCAGCATCAGCCAACTGACCACCGACACGTCGATGAGCCCTTCGAGGCCTTTGAGTTTGCGCAGGATCAACGTGCGATGGGCCCAGGGACAGGCAAGGGAAACGTACAGATGATAGCGCCCGGCCTCGGCGGCAAAGCCACCGACACCGCTGGGGCCGGGCTGGCCGTCGGCGGTCACCCAGTTGCGGCGCTGGGCCTGCTCGCGCTGGAATGCGCCGTCTTTGCTGCTTTCGTACCACTGGTCATGCCAGCGACCTTCAACTAACAACCCCATGTTCAAGACTCCTCAACCAATAAGCATTGGAGAGGAGTCTATTCCGATAGGTTCGAACAAAAAGCGCAAAGGTTGGGCGGTTATTATCGGTTAAATCGATCTGTCCCGGGCTTCCCAGTACTGCCGGGCCGTTTCGAACGCCTGCTCCCGGGGTTGGCCGAGGCCGCGCAAGGCCAGGGCCATGGTCGAGATCAGGGCCATTTGCGGGTAGCTGTCGACCACGTCGCCGCGCCACACAGCCTTCAAGTGTTCAGGGTCCAGTGCAGACGGTTTGACGTGCCGCTGGCTGGACATCTGTGGCCATTCCTCATCCCAGCTGACACCGCCGGTAGTGCCATAGAGGTGGCTGTCGGCGTCCGGGTTGATCTCGATTTCGCCACCATCGCCCTTGACCACGATCGCGGTGTCGCCGAGCAGGCCGCTGGCATCGCGGTGCACCGCCTGGTATCCGGGATGGAAAATACTTTGCAGGCCGCAGCGCGCGCCCAGCGGGTTGAGAATACGGGTCAGGGAATGGATCGGCGAACGCAGGCCCAGGGTGTTGCGCAAGTCGATCATGCGCTGAAGTTGCGGCGCCCAGTCCACCAGCGGCATGAACGCCAGGCCGCCATCCTCCAGCGCGGCACCGACCTGCTGCCAGGTGCGGCACAGCGGGATCTGCAATGGTTGCAGCAACTGCTCGCTGTACAGCCGGCCGGCCGTGTGCGCGCCGCCACCATGCATGAAAATTCGCACGCCGTTTTGCGCCAGGCACTTGGCCGCCAGCAGGTACCACGGCAGGTGGCGCTTTTTGCCGGCGTAGGTCGGCCAGTCCAGGTCAACATTCAACGCTGGCGCCTGCAAACGCTCACGCAAGGCTTCGGTAAAACCGGCCATTTCCTCGGCGCTTTCTTCCTTGTGGCGCAACAGCATCAGAAATGCGCCCAGCTGGGTGTCCTCGACCTGATCGTCGAGCACCATGCCCATGGCGACCCGAGCTTCGTCCCGGGTCAGGTCGCGGGCACCACGCTTGCCCTTGCCGAGAATTCGCACGAACTGAGCGAACGGGTGTTCGGCGGGGGTTTCGAGGGTCAGCGCTGGGTAGTCGGTCATAAGCAATTCGTCGGTTTGGGCAGGCCCGCCAGTTTCGCGGCGAGTTTGGCAGGGGTGCCTTTGAACAGTCGGTTGAGGTGCAGGCTGTTGCCTTTTTCCGGGCCGAGCTTCAATGCGGTGTACTTGATCAGCGGTCGCGTAGCCGGGGACAACTGGAACTCGGCATAAAAACTGCGCAACAGGTCGAGGATCTCCCAATGTTCGGGGCCCAGCTCGATGTCTTCGGCGGCGGCCAGGGCGCTGGCCACTTCGGCGGACCAGTCGCTGAGTTCAACCAGGAAACCGTCCTTGTCCAGTTCGATGGCGCGGGCGCCGACTGTCAGCGCATTCATAACCAGCTGTTGACCTTGTCGTAGTGGACAGACAGTTCAACGAAGGCCGGGTAGTCGATGCTGGCGGCCCAGTCCGGAACGTTCACCGCCCGCGCCTGGACGTCTTCGGCCAGCACGAACAGTTTCAGGGCGCGAGTGCTCAGCGCGTTGAAGGGGGCAGTGCCCGGTTGCAAGGCATGGACCGCATCGCCACAGAGCAGCAGCCCATCGTCAGCTCCGATGATGCGCAGGCAACTGGTCAGGCGGTCGTCGCCGAAGGGGGAATGAGACACTACGTGCAAGGTCGACATCAGAGGGTAATCACCTGATCGTAACGGTCAATAAGTGCGGTGACTTCGTGGGCGGCCAGCGCCTGGGCTTCTTCCAGCGCAAAACTGCTCAGGCCCCGGGCGGCGGCACTGTCGGCACAGACGAACAACGCTTCTACACCGAACATCGGCAGCGCTTGCAGATTGGCACTGAGGTCTTTCTGCTGCAGGGCCCTGGCGTCCTGTCCGGTGGCGAGCTGGAACACTCCGTCATCGAGAAACAGCAGGCCGATGGGCAGGTCGAAGGCGCCCCCGGCGAGCACGATGTCCAGCGCCTCCCGTGCGCTCGGCCCGGACCAGGGCGACTGGCGGCTGATGATCAACAAGGATTTGGTCATTTTACGCGCCTCCGAAACAGATCAGGCGGTCGGCGTCCTGGACCGCGTCGTGCAACTGGCCGAGGCCGGACAGCTCCCATGGTGCACCGACCGCGACCGAACGCTGGTAACGACTGGCTTCTTCCTCATTCAACACACCGCGACGCAGCGCGGCGGCGATGCACACCACGCCGTCGAGCTGATGGTCGGCGACGAGTTCGCGCCATTGCCGGGGCAGGTCCAGCTCATCCTGGGCAGTCACTACACTGGTCGATGCGTTATAGACGCCGTCCTGGTAGAAAAACAGCCGGACAATCTCATGCCCCCCGGCCAGCGCGGCCTGGGCAAACAACAGGGCACGGCGCGAGGAGGGCGCTTGGGCGGCGGAAAACAGCGCGATGGCGAACTTCATGACGGACTCGATCAGCGGAACTGCGAGCATGATAAAGCTTTATCGGCTGTGCGGCGAAGTAGGTTTCTGTAGAGGCCGAGGCACTGTGTGCAGACGCCATCGCGGGCAAGCCTTGCTCCCACAGAGGTGTCGGCCATCCACAAATACTGCGCTCACCACCAATACGCTGTGGGAGCGGCGGTGCGAGGATTCGACTTGCCCGCGAAAGCGGCCGGCGCCTCAACCACGATATTTGGATCTACCGCGGCATATACCCCAACTGCCAACGCCGTGGAATCTTCAGCGACAACACCCCGATTACCCCCGCCAGCAGCCCGCTGACAAACAGCGCCTTGAGCCCCAGATGATGCTCCAGGAGGGCACCCAGCACCGCGCCGGCGAACATCCCGGTCCACGGGATCAACTGCACTCGCCAGCCATTGCGCCGTTCGCCCAGCATCCATCGGCCCAGTCCACGACCAAACCGCGAGAGGGCGCCAGTCACGTAGGTGAGCCCGACCGGCAGGCCATTGACCTCTTCCACGGCCGCATTGAGCATGCCCATGGCGATGATCGCCGCGAGCAGGGCGGGCAGCTGATCTGCATATGGCCAGGCCGCCGCACCGCACAGCAGCATGGCGATGCACAGTAATAACGGCAGCGCCCGGCGGCCGCCAACACGGCTGACAACAATTCCCAGGGCATTGCCGACGACGAAGGTGGCGACCAGGATCACCAGGCGCAAGGTCAGGCCCAGATCGCCGTCACTGATGGCCACGGCGAGGCGGGTGGTGTTGCCGCTCATGAACGAGACGAAATCGCCACTGGCCATGAAGCCAATGGCATCGGTCATGCCGGCGAGCACCGAGAGGCTGGCGACCAGCGACAGGCCGATGCGACCACGCCATTTGCGGGCGTGCAGATGGCCGTCGCTGGCTCGGTTACTGGAGGACGATGGCAACATCGGCGCAGGCATCCTTGTGTGATGGGTTAGTGGGCCAACCCATATAACTCGCAATACTCCAACCAGTCCATGCCCGCCATCTCGGCCACTTCGCGGTGAACTTCCAGGCGCTGCGCCTGATAGTCCGCTTCAGTCGCGGCGGTCAATTGCAGCGTCAACTCCCAGGCAAACAGACCCAGGCGCTCGGCCTCGGCTTCGAAGGCCTCGTGCAGCCGTTCTTCGCGGTACTGCGCGGCGGTCTCGCCCTTGGCCTGGGCCAGCAGAGGGTTGAGGGTGTCGAGTTCTACGCGCAGTTCAGGGCGCTCGTCGAGAAACTTCTTCAGTGCCTGATCATGTTGCTGTTCGGTTGCTGCCATGGTCGCTCCTTGGCAAGGGATTACGAAGTCTGCTTCTTGCTGGCCTTGGCCGCTGCCGCCAGACACTCCAGGGCAAATTGCTCAGGGTAGGTCATCTGGATTGGCGTGGTCTCGCCCTTGACGGTGCGTTCGCCTTCAAGGATGTAGCGGATGCGCTTATCGGTCACACCGATGCGCTTGGCGATCCAGGACGGGGTCTGGCCAATCTGGCTGATCAGCTTGTCGGCGTATTCGGCGGTAGGTTTGTAGTATTCGGCGTTGGGTGTCATGACCTTTCCAGAAAATGGCCCGCAAATCGGGCAATCGGACGTTTATGGCGCGACAGGGTGCGCGAATCGTCTCGCGGTGTCGCGGTATAAATGAAGTAAAGCAGAATGAAACGCCCTGTCTGGATGATACAGTCGGCTTTTTCCTGATGAGTGAACGCAATGCGAATTCTGCTGCTGGCCCTGGCCGCTACCCTGCTGGCGGGCTGCGCCGGCTCGGTGATGAACGATGCTCGGACCAAAACCCCGTACCAGACCCTGAAGTCGGACAAACCGGAAAAAGTCGTCGCCCAGTGCGTGCAGTTTTCCTGGCAGGACGAGGCGGTGTTCGGCGTCGATGCGGGCGCCTACCTGCAACCGGGCGAGAAGGGTGGGTCGACCGTCTACACCCGTGCTGCGGAGTCGTTCGTGGACGTGACCACGGATGCGTCGGGGACTGTGCTGAACTATTACGCCCAGCAGGACGATTTTGTGGCCAAGCGCCGCTTGGCTGCGTTGGCAACCTGCCTCTGATTCAACGAAATTACACATTTCAACCTGTGAGTGAGCCTGCTCGCCCCCACACGGTGGTTGTGTATCGCCTGGAGGGTCAGGCGATGGTCAGGCGCTTCTGGAAAAAGAAGCGCTTGTGCCCCGGCGGGTAATCGGCGATATGCCCGAACTCGCTATAACCCATCTTGCGGTAGAACCCCGGGGCCTGGAACTCGAAGGTGTCGAGCCAGATCCCCAGGCATTCCTTCTCCCGGGCGTGATCCTCGGCCATTTGCATCAGCCGTGAGCCCAATCCCTGTCCCCGGGCATTTTCCGGCACCGACAGCAATTCGATATACAACCACTGGTAAAACACCTTGCCGTACAAACCGCCGAGAACCTGGTCGTGCTCGTCGCGCACCAGCAAGGCGATCGGCTGCGCTTTCGTAACTCCCGTCTTCGAGGCGTTGTAGGCGCGCAACGGCAGGAGAATCGCCTGGTGCTGCTCTTCAGTGGGGTCTTGCGTGACTTCTATGTGCAGCGTCATCAGCTAAATCCTTATGGCCATGAGTGAATCGGCAGCAGCGTACCGCGACGCGTGCGGTTTGATCCAGCCCTGGCGTGGAACTGTCGCGCAAGCGCAAATGTCTAGCCTTAACAGCGTCATTCGAGAACGCCGCCGATGAGGAACCACCGTGAATATTTTTGAAGCCTTGCGCGAAAGCCATGACCGTCAACGTACCTATGCCGACGCGCTGATCCAGACCAGTGGCGATACCCCGGAGCGTGCCGAGGCCTACCAGCGCCTGAAGTCGGAGCTGCAGGCACACGAAACCGCCGAGGAGCGGCATTTCTACATCCCGTTGATGGAGTT
Organism: Pseudomonas sp. TMW22090; assembly: GCF_022496665.1. Taxonomy (NCBI): domain Bacteria; kingdom Pseudomonadati; phylum Pseudomonadota; class Gammaproteobacteria; order Pseudomonadales; family Pseudomonadaceae; genus Pseudomonas; species Pseudomonas sp. TMW22090. The sequence goes on along the minus strand of NZ_SCFH01000004.1, from coordinate 199,895 downwards.
CGACAATGGCGTTGACCTCAGCCGTCACGCCATTTCCGAGCACCACGAGATGGACGAGATGATGGAAACCCTCGACGAGACCGAGATGTCCAGCCCGTCCTGGCTGGCCACGGCGAAGAAATTGTCCGAGAAGGTCCATCACCACTTGAAAGAGGAGGAGCAGAAGTTCTTCCAGATGGCCGGCAAATTGCTGAGCGACAAGCAGAAAGAGACGCTGGCAGGGCAGTACTTGAAGGAGTTCGACGAGCAGCTCGCTCAGGCGTCCTGAAGGGCTTCTTCGCCTCGAATTTCGCACGCAACCCCGGGGGAGCGCCGGGGATTGCGACCGGTGAAGGACAATGCAGCGCCGGGGAGGCGCAATACGCAATCGCGACCATACTTCGTACTGCTCTTGAAGCGTTCACTCTGTTTGTCCCCCGAAACTGAAAACAAAAAGAGACTGAATCATGAAGTTCGAACCTTTGGCCAAATCGCTGATAGCGACCTCCCTGGCGCTCAGTTGCCTGTCTGCTTATGCGGCCTCAGTGGCCCCGGTCGCCGCCGAAAACGGCATGGTCGTCACCGCCCAACACCTGGCCAGCCATGTGGGTGTCGATGTGCTCAAGAACGGTGGCAACGCCGTCGATGCTGCCGTCGCAGTCGGCTATGCGCTGGCAGTGGTCTATCCCGCAGCGGGCAACCTTGGCGGTGGTGGTTTCATGACCATCCAGCTGGCCGACGGACGCAAGACCTTCCTCGACTTCCGTGAAAAAGCCCCGCTGGCCGCCACTGCCGACATGTATCTGGATAAAGAAGGCAATGTCGTTCCGGACCTCAGTACCCGAGGCCACCTGGCAGTTGGCATTCCGGGCACCGTGTCGGGCATGGAGTTGGCCTTGTCGAAGTACGGCACCAAGCCGCGCAAGGAAGTGATCGCCCCGGCGATCAAGCTCGCTGAAGACGGTTTTGAGCTGCAGCAGGGCGATGTCGAGCTGCTGGAATACGCCACGGACGTGTTCAAAAAAGACATGAAGGATTCCGGCTCGATCTTCCTGAGCAACGGCGAGCCGATGCAGGTCGGGCAGAAACTGGTGCAAAAGGACCTGGGCAAAACCCTGCGGGAAATTTCCGAGAAGGGCGCCGACGGTTTTTACAAAGGCTGGGTTGCCGACGCTATTGTCACGTCCAGCCAGGCCAACAAGGGCATCATTACCCAGGCCGACCTCGACAAATACAAGACCAGGGAACTGGCACCCGTAGAGTGCGACTACCGGGGTTATCACGTGGTCTCGGCGCCACCGCCAAGTTCCGGCGGCGTGGTGATCTGCGAGATCATGAATATCCTTGACGGCTACCCGATGAAAGACCTGGGTTACCGTTCGGCCCAGGGCATGCACTACCAGATCGAAGCCATGCGCCACGCCTATGTCGACCGCAACAGCTACCTCGGCGATCCGGATTTCGTGAAAAATCCCATCGAACACCTGCTGGACAAGAACTACGCGACCAAAATCCGCGCCGCCATCGACCCGAAAAAGGCTGGCGTGTCGCGCGAGATCAAGCCCGGCGTTGCGCCCCATGAAGGCAGCAACACCACCCATTACTCGATCGTCGATAAATGGGGCAATGCGGTGTCGGTGACCTACACCCTCAACGACTGGTTTGGCGCCGGCGTCATGGCCAGCAAGACCGGGGTCATCCTCAACGACGAAATGGACGACTTCACCTCGAAGATCGGCGTACCGAACATGTATGGCCTGGTGCAGGGCGAGGCCAATGTCATCGCTCCCGGCAAGGCGCCGCTGTCGTCGATGAGCCCGACCATCGTGACCAAGGACGGCAAGGTGGTGATGGTCGTCGGCACTCCCGGGGGCAGCCGCATCATTACCGCGACACTGCTGACAATCCTCAACGTGATCGACTACGGGATGAACATCCAGGAAGCGGTGGATGCCCCGCGTTTCCATCAGCAATGGCTGCCGGAAGAAACCAACCTGGAAACCTTCACCACCAGTCCCGACACGGTGAAGATGCTCGAAAGCATGGGCCACAAATTCGCCGGGCCCCAGGATGCCAACCACGTCGCGGCGATTCTGGTCGGCGCGCCTTCGCTTGAGGGCAAGCCGGTTGGCAAGAACCGCTTCTACGGAGCCAACGACCCGCGGCGCAATACCGGCCTGTCACTTGGCTATTGAAGGTTGTATTTAAAGGGGGACAGATCTATTTTCTGTTCCCCCGCACCACCCACTCAAGGAAGGACAATCATGACCACCGCACTGCTGATCGTCGACGTACAGCACGCCTTGTGCACCGGCCAGTACCAATGCTTCGATATTCAACGGGTGATTGCCAACATTAACACGCTCAGCGCCAGGGCAAGGGCCGCCAGCATCCCGGTCGTGCTCATCCAGCACCACGAAAAGGGCGACTTGCTGCAACATGGCTCCGAGGGCTGGCAACTCGCCAAGGGACTGGACACTTCGCCCGAGGACCTGCGAATAGGCAAGACCACCGGGGACTCCTTCTACCAGACCCCACTTGAAGCGTTGCTGCTGGAGCGTGAGGTTGACCGCCTGATCATCTGCGGCCTGCAAACCGACTATTGCGTAAACGCCACCGTCCGCCAGGCGCATGCCCTGGGCTACGACGTGGTACTCGCCGGCGACGCGCATTCCACGGTCGATAACGGCAATACCACCGCCGAAGACATCATTGCCGAACACAACAAAACCCTGGCCCACCTGACCGGCCCGGTAGGCCGGATCGATATAACAGCGGCCAACGAAATCAAACTTTAACGCCGAACCACGGCTACACTTATCGCCTGTTCCACCAACCCACGTCCTTCCCTGGCATGAGGCGAATCTGTCGTGGAAGTTGTCGCACTTCTCTCTGGCTACCTGATGGCGTGGGTGATCGAGCCGGTCGCCCATCAGTTCGTTGGCATCTTTGACCTCAATGGCCGCTTTGGTCTGTTGTTCCTTGGCGTGTCCTACTCGGTCGCCTACAGCCTTTTTCGTTACCGCAGGCGTCGCGGTTTGACTGACGCTTCATCGTTCTGGCAATTCATCGGCGCCGGCAAGGTCCATTTCCACCCCTCTGCATTACTGGATTACCGCTACTACTTTGTGCGCGCCATCCTCAAGGTCGCCCTGGTGCTGCCGCTCGTCGGCATCGTTGACCCGCACATCCTGCGCCCGGCCGACTACGTTGGTTTTTTCACCAACCTGTGGGGGGCTCGCGTGCAAGTGCAGCAACACCTCGGCCTGTCATTGCTGTACGGACTGGGTGTTTTCCTGGCGCGAGACTTCACCCATTACTGGACCCACCGCGCCTTTCATACGCGCTGGCTCTGGGCGTTCCACAAGGTCCACCATTCGGCACAGGTATTGGTGCCGGCGACAGCCAGCCGCGTGCATTTCCTGGAGAAGGTGGTGGAAAAGCTCTCCATCAGCGTGATGGTCGGCGCCTATGCCGGCGTATTCTGGTATGCCTGTGGCGGCGAGGTCAGCCGCTACACCCTGTTCGGCGTGACCTACCTGGTGTTCATCCTCAACGGGCTGGCGGCGAACCTGCGCCACAGCCACGTGTGGTTATCGTTCGGCCCAGCCATCGAGCATGTGCTCAACAGCCCGGCCCAGCACCAGATTCATCACAGCGATGCGCCGCGCCATTTCGACAGGAATTTTGGCGTCAACCTGTCCCTGTGGGACTGGATGTTTGGCACGCTCTATGTCACTACGTCCAAGCCTGAGTCGCTGCAGTTCGGTATCGCCGGCCAGGGTCCTGAGCGTTACCACACGCTCGGCGACCTGATCGTAATGCCCTTCCGCGAAATCGCCAGCAAGATAGGCACGCTCAGGCCGTGGGCGCAAACCCGTCGCCTGCGTCAGCTCGTCATGAACTGGACGCAACCGCCACGCCTATGGCATCGTCAAATCAAAACGTTGTGCAATGATCAGGATAAAAACCAATGGAGGAGGGGGACGAGGTCGACGCCAAGGTATCGATGGCAACGCTAAAGGCGTTCAATCTTTGCGTGCTGGAACTGGGTCGGCTGGCCCGGGATCATCGCTCAACCCGATTCATCGAAGATGGCCTGCAGGCGTTTCGCTCACTGGTGCCCTTTGCGTCGGCCTGGTGGGGGGAGATGTCAGTGTCGGGCGTCAATATTCCTCCGAAAAGCTGGATGCACGGGCGAATCGACCTGCCTGAATCCTTTGCCGTCGAATGGCACAAGGGCGCCGATGCGGACAGTTTTTCCCATGACACTTTAAGCAAGTCCGGTACCGTGGTGCGCGAAAGCGGTTATGACGATCTGGACGAAGGCGTGAGTGCCTTTGCCCGGCGCCACGATCTGTTCCATGCGATGTGCATCACCTTTGAGCTACCCGAAAGCGGGTTAATGTTCTTCGTGTGCCTGTATCGCGGCCAGCATGAGTGCGCGTTCGAACAGGACGCGGCCGGTTTGTTCAGCGCCTTTTGCGATCATCTGCTGCAGCTGTGGCGGTTCCAGGTGCAGGACATGATTCGCGTTGACACGGGGAATGGAGCAAGCGACTTCGGCGTCGCCCGCATGGATGGCAGCCTGCTGTATATAGGCGCTGCCCTGGGTGTGGCCATCCAGCGCGAATTGCCTCAGTGGGACGGTTCGACGCTGCCGCCCGAGGTGATTGTCCAGTTAGCCAAAGCGCCGTGCGTGATGCGCCTGGGGCGCTGCGCCCTGACACTTTCGCCTAACAGCGAGCATGTGATCCTTTCCCTGGAAACCTTGTCACGCGGGGTGATGCTCGCACCCCGGGAGCGCACCGCAGCGATGTTGTTTGCCGCCGGCCATTCCTACAAGGAAATCGCCAAAATCCTCGCGTTGAGCCCGGCCACCGTGCGCACCTACCTGCGCAACTGCTATGTGCAGCTTGGGGTGAAAAGCAAGGTCGAACTGGGGTCGGCACTGCGCTCCCCCTCTGCGAACCCTCTGGCCAAATCCGGGTAACAGATTCTGTTGAGACGTGCTGCATCCACAAGTATTTCCCTCACCCTCCTCATTTGTAGAGGTCCATTCAAACGCCGCGCCCTATAGGGTAGCTCCTGCATTACGGGGCGAGCACGGCAGTCTGAACGGGCGCTTTAAAAACTATAAAAACAGAGGTGGGACACGTGAAATTCTCCAGGCTGGGTATCGCAGTGACAACGGCGACGGCATTTTCCTTGATGTCGCTGGTGGGGTGTCAGACCCAAGGCTCCAACGCCGCCGATATGGTCATGCGCAACGGTTATGTCTACACCGTCGACGGTCAGAATTCTGTGCAGCAGGCGATTGCGGTAACGGCGGGCAAGATCGTCTACGTCGGCAGCGAGGCCGGGGTGGCCGCCTTTGTCGGTCCGCAGACCCGGCAGGTCGACCTGGCCGGGCGCATGCTGATGCCCGGCTTCATCGACGCGCACATGCACCCGGGTGACGGTGGCCGGGCGATGACCTTATGCGACCTGAAATACCAGACCATGACCCGCAAAGTATTCCAGGAACGGATTCAGGCCTGCCTGGATGCCGAGCCGGACAAAGGGCCGGATGTCTGGCTGGAAGTCGGTAGCTGGGACCGCATGGGCATGGACGGGCTCGATGGCGACCCGGACAAGTCGACGCTGGACGCCCTCAGGACCAAACGTCCCATCCAGGTACGCTCCAGCGATTTCCATACCGTGCTGGTTAACTCACGCGGCCTGGCGATCGCCGGCATCGGTAAGGAGACTGTTGATCCCGGCGACGGCAAGTACGCCCGTGACAGCGCCGGCAATCCAACTGGCATCTGCGAAGACGGCGCCGCCGAATCGATGGCCGCCGTAGTGCCTCCGGCAAGCGATGCACAGAAGTTGATCCAGACTCGCGCCGCACTCGACGCCATGCGCCAGCAAGGCATCACCAGTTTCTTCGATGCCTTGTCGGGTGCTGAAAGCGCCAAGGCATTTACTCAACTGCAGCAGTCGGGCGAGCTGACTTCCCGAGCGCTGCTGGCCATCAAACTGGACCCGGCCGCCGCCGCAGCGGACCCGGCGAAGACCATCGCCGAAGCGAAGGCTCTGGCCGCCACCTATGACCAGGGCGAGGCTCAACCGGCTCCTGGTGTGAGCATGCGTCACGTCAAATTGTTCATGGACGGGATCATCAATGCGCCTGCGGACACCGGCGCGATGCTGACGCCCTATCTAGAAAACAGCGGGACCGAGAAGGCCCCCCAGTGGACGCCCGGCAAGAATCTTGGCGAGTTGTATTTCCCGTCTCAGACGCTCAACCCGCTGTTGCTCAGGGCTGTCCAGGCCGGACTTGATCCACATCTGCATGCTACCGGCGAACGGGCAGTGCGCGCCTCGCTCGACAGTGTCGAATACGTGCGCCGTCAGCTGCCTGGCAGCGACTTTCGGCCTGCCATCGCCCACGCAGAATCGGTTGACCCCGCCGACTACCCGCGCTTCAAGGCACTCGATGTGACGGCAACCATGTCCTTCCAGTGGGCCCAGCAGGCGCCGTCCACCATTGACGGCACCAACGAACATTTGGGGCCGGCACGTTTTGCCCGCATGGAACCGTCGGGCAGCATTGCCAACGCCGGTGGGCGCATTGCCTATGGTAGCGACTGGCCGGTCGATCCGCTCGACGAGTTCCTCGCGCTGAAAATTGGCGTGACCCGCGCCGGCGATCCGCTGAACCCCCACAGCTATGGGCCCGAGTATGCCGGCAAACTCAATGGCGACCCGGCGCTGTCGCGCAGCGAAGTGCTGCGGGCCATCACCTTCAATGCCGCCCAACAGCTGAAGCTGGAGGCCGTCACCGGCTCGCTTGAAGTCGGCAAGTTCGCCGACCTGATCGTCCTGAAGAGAAACTTCATGCAGGTGCCGGAAGCAGAACTGGGCCGCAATGAAGTGCTGTTGACTGTCGTCGGCGGCAAGGTGGTGTGGGCCAAGGCGCCGTTTGTGGGTCTTGACCCGCAAGCGTTGCCCCAGGCTTCGGTCACCCCGACCGCTCAATAAAAAAAACCAGAGAGCATTCCCATGCAACGATTTCTTCCCAACCTGTTGGCCGCCGCGCTGGCTATGACCTCGCTGCATGCGATGGCTGCCGCCGACCTGGTGTTGTTCAACGGCAAAGTATTCACCGCCGAACCAGGTCAGGGCCTGGTGCAGGCCGTGGCCGTGCAAGACGGCAAGATTCTTCAGGTGGGCACTGATGCCCAGATCAACGCCCTGGCCGATGAGCGCACCCGGCGCATCGACCTGGGGGGCAAGGTGTTGATGCCCGGCATGATCGATACTCACAGCCACCCGGTAGTGGCGGCCTTCGACAGCATGGGCGCCACGTTGCTGGACGAGGTCAAGCCGTTGCCGGAGCTTGAGCAATGGATCATCGAGCAGGACCGGGCCGGACGCGCCCGGGCCGGTGATGTGATCAGCATCGCCGGGGTGAGTTCGGCCTATTGGGAGAACAGCCGGCAGCTCGGTCTGCGCTTCAATCAGGGCCGCTGGGCCGATCAGCCATTGGTGCTCAGCGGGATCGACGGGCATACCGGCTGGGCCAACAACGCCATGCTCAAGCGGCTGAAGATCGACGCCGCACTCGTGGAGAGCCTGTCGGAATCCGAGCGCAGTTACGTGGGACACGAGAAGGATTTCACCCCCACCGGTTACTTTGCCGAATCGCGCTGGGACCAGGTCCGCAGCCAGATTCCGCCACCCACCCCGCAGGTCATGCTGCAGGCGGCGCGCGAAGCTGTCAGGGTAAACAATCAATACGGCGTTACCGCCTGGATGGACGCTGCGGCGAACGCCGGCAGCGGTGACTCGCTGTTCGATTTCAATGCCACCGAGCAGAGCTACGGCGTGCTGCCGCTGTACCGCGAGCTGGCGGAACAAGGCGAACTCACGGCGCATGTAGCGGCGTTACTGCTGACCAATCCGAAGAGCAAACCGGCCGACCTGGCAGTGCTGGACAAGGTCGTGCAGAAATTCGCCGGCGTGCCCAACCTGACATTTGCGGGCCTCAAGGTCTTTGCCGATGGCGTGCTGGAGTTCCCTGGCCAGACGGCTGCAGTGATCGTGCCGTTCAAGAACAGTGGCAAAGACGGTCAACTGCTGATTGATCCCGCCCACTTCGGCGAGTTGGTGGTGGCCGCAGAGCAGCGGGACTGGATCGTGCACATGCATGCTGTCGGAGACCGCGCGGTGCGTGAGTCGCTCAATGGCTTTGAGTATGCGCGCAAGCTCAACCCGACCCCCATGCCGCACAGCATCAGCCACCTGCAACTGGTCAACCCGAAGGAATTTACGCGCTTCAAGCAACTGGGGGTGATCGCTTCCATGCAATTACTGTGGGCCACGGGTGAGAGCTATACCGTGGAGCTGGTCAAGCCTTACATCAGCGCGTTTGCCTACGGCTACCAGTATCCTGCGCGGTCGTTGCATAACGCAGGGGCGCTGATCGCCGGCGGCAGTGACTGGCCGGTATCCAGCCCCAACCCGTGGAATGCCATCGCCCAGGCCAGTACCCGAAAGGGTCCGCTGGGCGTGTTGAATGCCAATGAAAGCATCGATCGCCAAAGCATGTTTTATGCCTACACGATCAACGCCGCCAAAGCCTTGCGCCTGGAGAAACAGATCGGCTCGCTGCTACCCGGCAAACAGGCCGACCTGATCATCCTCGACCGCGACGTATTCAAGGTCAGCGACGAAGAATTGTTCGACACCCAGGTGTTGAAAACCTTCTTCGCCGGCAAAGAGGTCTACACCCCGGCGTCCTGACCGCTCCTTCACCACTCCCGAAAAAACCGCCTGGCCCCTCTCACCGCGAGGGGCTCGGCAGCCGCACGCCCGATATTCCTGCCACTCATAAAAACAAGAGACTCGTATGAACCCGCGCGCATTGCTCACCCTTGTCAGCCTGGCTCTGTCACCCTTGATGTCCCAGGCCATGGTCCTTGACGACAACTTCAGCCTGGACATGAGCCTGGCCGCCCTCAGCGACTACCGCACCCGCGGGATTTCCCAGACATTGGGTGATCCGGCAATCCAGGCCGGCGCCACGCTGGTGCACAGCAGCGGCCTGTACGTCGGCGCCTGGACTTCCAACGTGGATTTCGGCGGCCCGTTCAAGACCCGCCAGGAGCTCGAGTACTACGCCGGTTACTACTGGCAGACGACCGACGCCATCAGCCTGGACCTGGGTTATCTCAAGTACAGCTACCCGAAGGAAGGGCAGTTCAACTTCAGTGAGGTGTACGGGATTCTCGACGTCTATGGGGTGAAACTCGGCGTTTACTACTCCAACGACACGCCCAACGTGTTTGGTGAAGACCAGGACACGCTCTACACCTACCTCGCCTACAAGATCGAGTTGCCGGCTGACGTGGGGCTGGACCTGCGCGTGGGTCGCGGCGACGTCAAGGACCCGGCCTACTGGTCTGGCAGCGGCGACAACCGCGACGCTTACTACGAATGGGAAGCCAAGCTCACGCGGGAGTTCGTCGACGTTACCTGGGGCCTGAGCTACATCGACACCGACCTGTCGCAAAGCGAATGCGCCAGCTGGTACGGCTATGGTGATCTGTGCACCGCCACGGTGGTCGCGAGCGTCAGCAAGACGTTCTGAGTTGCCGGGCGCTTCGTAGGAGCTGCCGAGGAACGAGGCTGCGATCTTTGACCCTGAAAGGCCAGATCAAAAGATTGCAGCCTCGTTTCACTTGGCAGCTCCTGCAGGGTATCTGTGGCGGGCAGGGATTTTTAGCTTCGCGGGCTTGCTCGCGAAGTTGCCGAGGGCGCCGGGGTCATCCAGAATGCGCTTTATCGTTACCCTGCGCCTTTGATCGCAGCCGTCATATGAGGCACCGCATAAGCCTTGTACCAATGATTCATGCCTTCAATGGCAGTCTTCGCCGGCGCACTGTCACGGGCCCCCACCAGTTCCGCACAGGCCTGCGCCATTGCGATCAGGATCCGCGCCGCCTCCGGCACATAGGGGAGGTCATCCCTGGTTTCGTGGCGTTCGCGAATGATCTGGTAGCGGATGTTTTCCGGCAAGGTCCAGGCACTGATCAGAAACTCCTGGACTGAACAATCGACGCCGTTGACGTGCACGGTCGCGGCGCGGTGTTCTTCTCTGAGGCCTGCTGCTTCCAGCTGTTCGCAGCTGTCGATGACAGTGTTCATCATGTCGCGGATCTGTTGCCAGTCAGTTTTCATTTGAGGTCCATTTCAAGAGGGGGAGCCGTAGGAGCTGTGGGAGCTGCCGAGTAAAACGAGGCTGCGATCTTTTGATCTATCCTTGCCTACCAACAATACCGCAATCCCACCCCACGGAGACAGTCCTCCATGTCCCTACACGCCTTGCGCGCCGACGCCAGTCACCTCGACCTCATCGCTCCGTTGTTTGACGCCTATCGCGTTTTCTACCGCCAACCTTCGAACCTGGCGCAGTCGCGCGCTTTTATCGCCGAGCGTATCGCCCGGGACGAGTCGGTGATTTTCCTTGCCCAGGACGACACAGGCGAGGCGCTGGGATTTGTCCAGCTGTTCCCGACCTTTTCCTCCATCGACGCGCACCGTACGTGGCTGCTCGGGGACCTGTTCACCACGGCCAATGCCCGCGGTCGCGGAGTCGGGACTTTGCTGATGAATACGGCACGCTCCTTTGCCGTGTTGTCGGGCGGCAAAGGCATGGTGCTGGAAACCGCTACCGACAATTTCAACGCCCAGCGCTTGTACGAGTCGCTGGGCTACGTGCGCGACAGTGGCTACTACACCTACTGCCTCGATTTGCAGCAGCGCTGAAATCAGCGTGCCGGCAGGCCCCAGGACGCGCGAACCTGCTCGTACTTCGCCTCGGGCATTTGCACCAGCAGTGGCAATTGACGAGGGTCCAGCCAGCCTAGCAAGCGGGTGATGTCCGCCGTGTCCATGGCCGTGCAACCCGCCGTTGGCGAGGTGGGGCTGCGCCAGATGTGGAAGAAGATGCACGAGCCTGCGCCGCGGGTCGCCGGGGTGTTGTGATCGATGAAGATGCCTTGGCGATACAGCACGTCCTCGCTGCGCATGCGCTCGGAGCTGTTCCAGTCTTTGGCAATGGCGGCGCCGTCGACCAGTTCGTTGTAGCGCGTGGATTGGCTGTCATCCACGCATTCGGTGGATGGCGTCAGCGTCAGGTAAGGCAGCTTTGTCGGCGCGGCTGGATCGAAACCGAATGCCGTGCCCAAGGTGAATACACCGGCAGGTGCCTTGCCGTCGCCTTCACGTTTGACCGGGCCTGGGCCGGGTTCGAACGAACCCTTGCCCCAGGCCATCCCGTGCTTGCCAACTACTACCGCAAAGGCGTCGCCGGCTTTGCGCAAGGTGCTGCCATCGCGTTCATAGCGCTGGGCGCTGCCCTGGATGTCGTCCCAGCTTTTGCTGGTGACCACGATCAACTGCTGGCTGGCGTCGATCAGATCGCGAGCGCCCAGGGGGGTGATCGGGAAATCCATCACCTGTTTTTTCGCGCCTTCGCCCGCGTAGGTGAAGTGCCACCACTCCTTCGAATAGCCGGAAAAGCCCGCCTTTTCCATCGCGCTGGTGAGCCGCAGGCGATTGGCTTTTGCCGTGGCATTGATCGCGGCGCTGGCGGTGTGGGCGCGCTCGTCGAAACAATCGAAACCGGTGCCCATGTCGACAGCTCCATCATGCCACCGCTGGTCAACGGGCGCGGTGCAGTCTGCCTGCGAAGCCGCCGGCGTCCATTTGGCGGCTGGCAGCGCTTGCGGTCCGGTCAGGGTCAGGTCGACGGTTGAGCCTTTGGAGTGGCCGGAAACCCGCGCCACATAACCCAGTCGCCAGAAGTCCTGCTTATCTACCCGAGGGTAAAACTCGGTCTTGCGCGGGTCGCCCGGCTCTGTCGCAAAGCGGCCCATGTCGGCCACTGCGCGGTTGGGACGATAGCAGTCGAAAACCTTCAAGCCATAGCCTTCGGCCCGCAGGGATGACTGCACCCGGGCCAGGGCCTGTGCGGTCTCCAGGGACAACAGGCACTCGGCGGCGCCATACCCTTCAAGCGCGCGACCGGTGAAATTATGGGCGCTGGCGTAGCGCATGTCCTGCTCGATGCTCGGGTCGATAGTGCGCAAATACACCATGTGCCCGGGCCGGGACTCGGCGCTGGCCGTGGCCACCATGGCAAGGTTCAGAAGGGCGAAAATTGCAGTTCTCAGGCGCATGGTCAGAGTGGCTTCCGGTGGATATGATTGGCCGCTTGGCTGGCTGAGCTTAGCCTCCACAACGATAGAAGGGATAGATGAATGGACTCATGGACGCTGCATTGGCTGGAAGCCTCGGGCGATCTGGCCGGGTTTCGCGCGGATTTGGCTGGCGAATTCGCCGCCGCCTTCCAAACCCTCTCGCGCCTGCTGCCGCCGCCAAGGCTGGATATTCTGATCCAGGTACTGCCCGGCGAAACCATCCCGGAAATGGGCATCGTCGGGCGCGCTTATCGCAGCAGCATGTTCTCGATGACCCTGGATCCGGCCAACCCGAATTTCCTGGCGAGCCTGCGCAATGGCACGCTGCACCGGCAGATCATCCATGAGGTTCATCACTGCCTGCGCATGGCGGGTCCCGGCTACGGCTGGACCCTCGGCGAGGCATTGGTCAGCGAGGGCCTGGCCGGACAGTTCGTCCGGCATCTGCTCGGCAGCACAGCGGAACTCTGGGAGAGCGCGGTAAACCGCGAGGATCTGCTGCGCACTCCGACCGATCGCCAGGCCCTCGACGCCACTTACTACGACCGCAGCGCGTGGTTCTTCGGCACCGGCGTTCATCCAAGATGGCTGGGCTACACCCTTGGTTATCAGATGGTGGAGCAGTGGCTGGCGGGGGCAGGTGACATTGACGCGGCGACCTGGATCAATGTCCCTGCCAGCTTGATCATCGATTCGGCAGTCGAAGCAGGGTTGGTTTTACAGAAAACCTGAGTTAATCCCCAAACACCGGCCGGAAAAAACTGCGCTCATAGCTGAGAATGCACTTGGTTTCCTCAGCGTACTTGAAGGCGGCAATGCACTCCGGGTCTTGCATCGAGTCCTGGCGATAACGCTCATACTCCGCCAGGCTCGCAAAGGTGAACATCGCCATGGCGATATTGTTGGCGCCCTCGGAAGGCAGAAAATAGCCGTGATGCTGCCCGCCGAATTTTTCAACCAGTGGAATCCACAGCTTCGCGTAGTACTCGAACGCTTCGAGCTGATAGGGATCAAGCACGTACTTCAGATAACAAGTGACCACGATGTTTCCTCAATAATTGCCAATCAAAGTGCTATGAAATCACGGATCGCCCTGGCCCGAATCTTACCTGGAAAACTTTTTCGCCCCGGCCACACATAAAATCACCGCCACCGTCACCCCCAGCATGCCCGGGCTGACCTGCTCATGCAGCAGCGTGGCTGCCAGAGCCAGGCCGAAAAACGGCTGCAGCAACTGCAACTGGCCGACCGCCGCGATACCGCCCTGCGCCAGTCCGCGATACCAGAACACAAAACCCACCAGCATGCTGAAAATCGACACGTACCCCAGGCACACCCACGCCGAGGGCGTGATGCCCGAGAGGGTCGGCGGCGCGAGCCACCAGGCCAATGGCGCCATCACCGGCAACGACAGCACCAGTGCCCAGCAGATTACCTGCCAGCCACCGAGGGTCCTGGACAGCTTTGCGCCTTCGGCATATCCGAGGCCGCAGGCGAGGATCGCCGCCAACATCAATAAATCGCCGATGGGCGAGGCGGTCACGCCTTGGGAGAGAGCAAAGCCGACTACCAGCAGGCTGCCCAGAATCGAGAACAACCAGAACACCGGTCGCGGACGTTCACCGCCGCGCAGTACGCCAAACACCGCCGTGGCGAGGGGCAGCAGGCCGACGAAGACGATCGAATGGGCGGATGTCACATATTGCAGAGCCAGGGCGGTCAACAGCGGGAAACCCAGGACAACACCCAATGCGACGATGGTCAGGGGCACCAGTTGATGCCGCGCCGGGCGCTTTTCCCTGAACAGCCACAGCATGCACAGCGCCAGCAACCCTGCAATGCTGGCGCGGGCCACCGTGAGGAACACCGGATCGAACTCCAGCACGGCCAGGCGGGTGGCGGGCAGCGAGCCGCTGAAGATCAGCACTCCGATAAAACCGTTGAGCCAGCCGCTCGCGGACTTTTCCCGAGCAGGGTTTTGCAGGCTTGATGCACGTTCCATTTCGTCACACTCAAATTTGCAGAAAGCCATCCTAGGGTCGAGAATCAATAACAATCAAAAAATTGTCATGGATACATCGCCCATGCCGCGCTCGCGTTACAAATTCCTGGTGGATACCTTTGCCGCCGATATCCGTGCCGGTCGCCTGCTGCCGGGCACCCGCTTGCCGACTCACCGCCAACTGGCCACCCGTGAAGGTCTGGCGCTGGTGACCGCGAGTCGGGTGTACGGCGAGCTCGAAGCCATGGGCCTGGTGAGTGGCGAAACCGGGCGCGGCACCTTTGTCCGGGAGACTTCGCTGCCGCCCTACCTGGGCATCGACCAGCAGGAAGTCGTCGCTGGCATGATTGATCTCAACTTCAACTATCCGTCGCTGCCGGGGCAGGGCGAAATGCTGCGCAGTGCATTGCGCCAGTTGGCCGCCGGCGGTGACCTGGAGGCGCTGTTGCGCTATCAACCCCATGCGGGGCGCATGCACGAGCGTGCGTCGGTGGCGCGGCACCTGGGCGCGCGCGGGCTGACTGTCGATGCCGCTCAAGTGCTGATGGTCAGCGGCGCCCAGCATGGCCTGGCGGTGACGATGATGGCGCTGCTCAAGCCGGGCGACGTGATCGCCGCAGACGCCTTGACCTATTCGGGCTTCAAGGTGCTGGCCGAAGCGCTGCACCTGGAAATCGCGCCGATTCCTGGTGGCGCCGGCGGGCCGGATCTCGAGGCCCTGGAAAAACTTTGCCGCAGTCGGCGAGTGCGGGCGGTGTACAGCATGCCGACGTTGCACAATCCCTTGGGCTGGGTGATGCCTGCCGCGCAACGTGAGCAATTGGTGGCAATTTCGCGCAAGCACGGGCTGCTGATAATCGAGGATGCAGCCTACGCGTTCCTCTGCGAAAACCCGCCGCCACCGCTGTTTACGTTGGCGCCGGAGCGGACCGTCTATGTGTCCGGTTTATCCAAGAGCATCGCCACCGGCCTGCGCATCGGTTTTGTCGCCGCGCCTCTGGAAAAGGTGGCCGCCATCGAGCGCGCTATCCGGTCCACCACCTGGAACACCCCGGGGGTGATGACTGCGATTGCCTGTGCCTGGCTGGACGATGGCACGGTGATGCAACTGGAAGCCCAGAAGCGGGCCGACGCCCAGGCCAGGCAGATCGTTGCGTTGCGTGCGCTGGATGGGCTGCGCTGCGTGACGCATCCGTCGTCGTATTTCCTGTGGTTGCCGCTGGGCGAAGATGCCCGGGCGGACCAGATTACAAAGGCGTTGATGGAGGAGAGTATTGCCGTTTCGACGGCCGAGCCGTTTGCCACTTCGGCGCATGTCCCCCATGCGATTCGCCTGGCATTGGGGTCGGTGGACATTGATACGCTTGGGCAGGCGTTGGCTCGGGTGAAGTGGATGGTGGAGGCTTATTCGTAGGCGGGCAAGATCATAAAAGTCGCGTGCAAGCCTTGCTCCCACAGTGTCCTTGCCGATCAGAAAAAAGTGCCATGCCCGCCGGCCCTGTGGGAGCGAGCCTGCAGCTTCAAACCCATCGTCTACCCCCTGGGGGTTACTCACTCAGCGTGATAGGAATTTTTTTGGTGATACGCATACTTGCCTGGCCGCTGGCAAAAGTTATTCGTTTCCTGGCCGGGACGTATTTCACCTCAAAGGTCCGACAATGAAGCTTGAACTCATACAGATGGCGGGTCGCGATGGCGATGTCGCCTACAACCTGCAGCGCACCCTGGATGCCGTTGCGGCCTGTGCGCCAGGTACCGATATCGTGATTTTCCCGGAGTCGCAGATCACCGGGTTTCTCGATCGCGCCAATATTGCCGCACTGGCCGAGCCGCTGTCCGGGCCCAGTGTCCAGGCGATCTGCCAGGCGGCCCGGGAGCGTGACGTCGCGGTGGTGGTGGGGCTGATCGAACGCGATGGCGAGCAGTTCTACAACACCTTGTTGTTCATTACCCCGCAAGGCATCGCACTGCGTTATCGCAAGACGCACCTGTGGGTGTCCGAGCCGGGCCTGGTGCTGCCGGGTGATCGCTACGCCACGGTGCAATGGCGCGGCGTGCGAGTCGGATTGCTGATCTGCTACGACATCGAGTTCCCGGAAAGCGCCCGGGCCCTGGCGGAACTGGGCGCGCAACTGATCCTGATCAGCGACGGCAACATGCACCCCTACGCTCAGGTGCACCGCACCGCAGTCGCCGCCAGGGCCCAGGAAAACCAGGTATTCGCGGTGATGGTCAACCGCGTGGGCGAGGGTGATGGCGAAACCTACGCCGGCGGCAGCACCGTGGTCGACCCCTTCGGCCAGCGCTTGCTGGAAGCCGGAGCGCAGGAGTGCCGACAAGTCGTCGAACTGGACATGGCGCGGATCGCTCCGGCCCGTGCGCTGTACGACTACCACGCGGAAAAACGCTTCGGCTTGCCGGGCGAGTTGATCGAACACCCCGACGGTCGCCGCGAATGGTTGATTCCCTAAAGCAGCGCTTTTGCAGCTCTACGATAAAAATAATCACAGCGGCTGATGTGTCTTCAAGAACAGATCAGCCAAGGAGCACCTCATGATATTCAAGCGATTGCTGCACGCAGGCCTGGTCGTGCTCTGCGGTTCCAGTGTTGGCACGAGCTGGGCCGATGCCCCAAGCGTGAATCTCTATAACTGGTACGACTTTATCGCCCCCGAAACGCCCAAGGACTTCCAGAAGGACAGCGGCATTTCCATGGTGCTGGATACCTTCGACAGCTCCGAGGTCATGCAGAGCAAACTGATGGTAGGGCGTACCGGCTACGACGTAGTGGTGGTCACCGCCGACGTACTGCCGAACCTGATCAAGGCCGGAGTGCTCCAGGAACTGGACGCCAGTCAGTTGAGCAACCGTTCCAACCTCGACCCGGACATTCTCGCCAAGGTAGCGATCAACGACCCGGGCAACCGATACGCGGTCCCGTATATGTGGGGCACTACCGGCATCGGCTACGACGTAGAGCAGATCAAGAAGGTGTTGGGCGCCGACGCCCCCGTGGACTCCTGGGACATGATCTTCAAGGAAGAAAACATTGCCAGACTCAGCCAGTGCGGGGTGGCGATGCTGGATTCCCCCGGCGAGATCATCCCCATTGCCTTGCACTACCTGGGCCTGCCCGCCGACAGTCAGAACCCGGAAGACTATCGCAAGGCCGAGGCGCTGCTGCTGAAGATCCGCCCATACATCACCTACTTCGACTCTTCAAAGTTCATCACCGACTTGGCGAACGGCAATATTTGCGCGGTCGTGGCCTGGTCGGGCGGGGTGCATGACGCTCAGGTGGCGGTGGCGAAGGCGGGCAACGGGCGTCAGCTGGTTTACCGCATTCCCAAAGAGGGTTCGTCGGTGTGGGTGGAGAACCTGGTGCTGCTCAAGGACGCCCCGCACTCACCCCAGGGGTTGAGTTTCATCAACTACATGCTGCGTCCCGAAGTGATTGCCAAGAGTTCGAACTACCTGGGATACCCCAACGCCAACAAAACGGCGACGCCCTTGGTCGATCAGGTTCTGCGGGACAATCCGGGCGCCTATCCGTCGGCCGCGACCCTCGCCACATTGTTCCCCGGCAAACCGCTGCCACTCAAGACCGAACGCATCCGTACCCGGGTCTGGACCAAGGTCAAGAGCGGAACCTGACTGGCGCGATTCACAGACCAGGCGCACCGCGAAAACGCAGGATCTGCGCCCCGTCAAACGGATCGACCAGGTAGTGCGCCTGCACGCCGAACGTGTCTTGCAGGCGCTTGGGCGTGAGCACTTCCACGGGGGCGCCCAGCGCCACCAGTCGACCGCGCTCGAGCACGGCCAGGCGGTCACAGGTGAGTGCCTGGTTGAGATCGTGCAGGGCGATCACCGTGGTGACGGGCAGGGCATGCACCACCTGTAAAATCGACAGCTGATGCTGGATGTCCAGGTGATTGGTGGGCTCATCCAGCAGCAGGATTTGCGGCCGCTGGGCCAGGGCGCGAGCGATGTGCACGCGCTGGCGCTCACCGCCGGAGAGGCTGCGCCAGGTGCGATTTTTCAAGTGCGCGGCATCGACGTCAACCAACGCCCGCTCGACAATGTGTGCGTCTTCCCGGGACCATGGGCGCAACGCTGACAGCCAGGGGGTTCGCCCCAGGGCAACGGCGTCGAGCACACTGATGGCATCCTCGGTGTTCGCCTGCTGTTCAACTACGGCCAGGGTTTGCGCAATCGTTCGCCGTGGCAGCTTGCCCAGGCGTGTGCCGCCCAGGAACACTCCGCCCCGGGACGGCTCGCGTACCCCGGCGAGCAACTTGAGCAAAGTCGACTTGCCAGAGCCATTGGGCCCGACGATGCCCAACGTTTCCCCGCGTTGAATGTGCAGATCGATGTCGTGCAACAACTGCACCTCGCGGACATCGAAACCCAGCCCGGCACAGCTCA
Source organism: Pseudomonas sp. TMW22090 (assembly GCF_022496665.1). Lineage (NCBI taxonomy): Bacteria > Pseudomonadati > Pseudomonadota > Gammaproteobacteria > Pseudomonadales > Pseudomonadaceae > Pseudomonas > Pseudomonas sp. TMW22090. The sequence continues at coordinate 181,235 of NZ_SCFH01000004.1, read as the reverse complement.
ATACCGACTCTTCACGGCTCACCGGGCATTCCTCCGCCCGACCAGGATCAACGCAAACACCGGTGCGCCCACCAGTGCGGTGATGACCCCGACCGGAATTACCTGGCCCTTGATCAACGTCCTCGATAACACGTCAGCCGCGATCAGGAACAGCGCGCCACCCAGTGCGCTGGCAGGCAGCAGGCGGGCGTGACGGGTGCCCAGCAACAGGCGCACAGCATGGGGAATGACCAGCCCCACAAAACCGATGGAGCCGACGATCGATACCATCACCGCTGTCACCAGCGCCGCGCTGCCCACCAATATGAACTGGACCCGGCGCACCGGGATGCCAAGGGAGGCTGCGGAATCGACCCCGAACGTGAACGCGTCCAGCGCCCGCCGGTGCCACAGGCACACCGCCAGGCCAAGCAGGGCCACGGGCACCGATAACCACACCGACGGCCAGCGCACGCCACTGAGATTGCCCAGCAGCCAGAACAGGATGCCGCGAGCCTGCTCGGCACTGGCGGACTTGGTGATCAGGAACGCCGTCAGCGCGTTGAACAATTGCGAGCCGGCAATGCCGGCCAGGATGATCTGCCCGGTGCCGCTGGATGACCCGCTGACCCGCGCCAGCAAAATCACCAGGACGAAGGCTGCGACAGCCCCGGCGAAAGCGCCGACGGATAACGAAATGGCCCCCGCGCCCAGCCCCAGCAACGCCACCAGCACCGCCCCTGTGGAAGCCCCGGCGGAGATACCCAGCAGGTAGGGATCGGCGAGTGGATTGCGCAACAGTGATTGCAGGATCACCCCACAGGTGGCCAGGCCTGCACCACAAGCCGCGGCCACCAGTGCCCGGGTCAGGCGGTAGTTCCAGACGATGCCTTCGTCGATCGGGTCGAGCACATGACCGGCGGACCACAACTTGTTGGCCAATACCTGGAACACCACGCCCGGCTCGATCGGCGTTTCACCAATGGCCACGCCGGCGATCACCGCCAGCAGCAGTGTGACGAAGGCCAGCAGCGTGCGAATCAGCGTCCCGGTCATTTCGGCAAGTCGTAGCCGTTGATGGCGGTGGCCAGTGTTTCCAGGCCATCGAACATCCGCAGGCTGGCCTGCATCGCCATGGCGTCGAGGATGATGATGCGATTGTTTTTCACCGCGTCCATGTTGCGCGTGACCGGGTCACTGCGCAGGAAGGCCAGTTTCTTTTCATGGTCGTCAGCCGGGAAGCGGCGCCGATCCATACGGGCAATCACCAGGAATGTCGGGTTGGCCTTGGCAATGGTTTCCCAGCCCACCGTTGGCCATTCTTCGTCGGACTGCACTACGTTGCGCACGCCCAGGGTATTGAGCATGAAATCGGGAATGCCCTTGTGGCCGGCGACATAGGGGTCGATATCCAGGCTGGCGCTGGAGAACCAGAACAGCGCGCTGGTGTGCTTGAGGTCCTTGTTTTGCACCATGGCAATGGACTTCGCCAGGCTGGCCTTGAGCTCGGCGTTCAACTTCTCGCCACGCGCCTGCACATCGAAGATTGCCGCCAGCTGGCTGACGCTCTTGTACAGGCTGTCGATGCGAAACGCTTCGAGACGCGTGCCGTCGGCGCCCACCAGGTTGTCCTTGGCTTCGCAGTCGGAAGGCATCAGGTAAGTGGGAATCTGCAACTCATGGAATTGTTCGCGAGTGCCGACGGCGCCTTGCGGGCCGACCATCCACTCCAGTTCCACTGCCACCAGCTGTGGCCGCTTGCCAATTACCGCCTCGAAGCTCGGCTCGTTGTCAGCCAGGCGCGGCACCTTGTCGTTCTCGGTCTTGTAGCGGCCCAGCACGTCGTTGAACCACAGCGAGGTGCCCACCAGCCGGTCGCTCAATCCCATGGCATAAAGCATTTCGGTGCCGGCCTGGCCGATGGTCACTGCTCGGCTCGGTGCCTGCTGGAAGGTCAGCGTGCTGCCGCAGTTCTCCACGGTCAGGGGGTATTGCGTCGGTGCCGCCTGGGCGAGGGCGCACAGACCCAGGCCCGTGCAGAGGGTGGCGAAGCGGGGCAGCAGCATGGGGCGATCTCCAGTTGAACCGTAAACGGAGCAGGGCAATACGGTCTGGAAACACATCATCGAACGCTGCCGCAAATGCAGTGCACGGCTGGTCACCAAGATGACCCGCGCGCCAAGGATGTCCTTCCCGGACACCCCGCCGGTTAGTGATTTGCTTGGCCGGCAGGTCTCCTGACTGGTGCGTCATCACCTGGCTCCGGCCTTCCCGGGAGCGATCCCAGTGGCAGTCGTGGAGCAGGCTCAGCACCTACAGTTGCGGGGGCAGTTCCGTTTAATGCTGCGCGAGCATCACGGATTCCCTATTAATCCCATGTGGAAACCGGCGGCGGCATGGTAGTCGATCCGGCTGCCCTTGGGGAACCCGCGTGCCCAATTCCCGCAGGAGCTGCGCAGGAGCGGCGTAGGAGCTGTGTAGGAGCTGTGTAGGAGCTGTCGAGTGCAACGAGGCTGCGATCTCTTGATCTTGCCTTTGAGCTAATCTCATCAATCCAGCAATCCAGCAACAGCCCACTCCACCCCAGGAGCCCAGCCATGTTCAGCCACATTATCCTAGGCGCCCGCGATCTCGCCGCCATGACCACCTTCTACGACACGATCCTCCAACCCCTGGGCCTGGAGCGCATGCCAGACGAAAACGATGGCGGCCCACCGGGCTCGGGCTGGCAGTATCCGGGAAAGTGCTGGCCACAGTTCTTCATCCAGCTGCCCTACAACGGGTTACCGGCGAACTGGGGTAATGGCACCCAGGTCAGCTTTGCCTGCCGCTCGCGCGAGCAGGTGCAGGCCGCCTGGTCAGCGGCCATCGCCACAGGCGCGACGGATGAGGGGGCCCCCGGGATACGCGCGCATTACTCACCGGATTATTTCGGCGCCTATTGCAGGGATCCGGAGGGCAACAAATTGTGCTTTGTGCATGCGGATGGGTTGGAGTGAGAAGGCGTCAGTGCAGCCAACACAAGACGTCTAGTGCACCGCCACCTGCCGGCGCTCCCCCATCGGCGACAGACCAAAATAGCGGCTGTAGCACTTGGAGAAATGTGCCGGCGAAACGAAGCCGCACGCCAGGGCGACATCGCGGACCTGCGCCTCGCTACGCAGCAGCAGCTGCCGGGCCCGGGACAGGCGCAGCTCCAGGTAGTACTGGCTGGGTGTGCGCTTGAGGTGTTTGTGAAACAGTCGCTCCAGTTGCCGCACCGACACCTCGTTCAAGCGCGCCAGTTCTTCCAGCCCCAGCGGCTCCTCGATGTTGGCTTCCATGATCGCCACAATCTGGCTGAGCTTGGGCTGGGAGGTGCCGAGCTTCTGCCGCAGCGGCACGCGCTGGCGTTCCTGAGCGCCTCGGGCGCGATCACACAACAGCAGTTCCGCAGCATGTGTGGCGATGTCCCGCCCGCCAGGTTCACGGGCGATCAACTGCAACGTCATGTCCATGGCCGCCACTCCGCCGGAGCAGGTGTAGCGGTCGCGATCGAGTTCGAACAACTGGTTGGAAATGACGATCCCGGGAAAGCGCTCGCTCAACGCCTCGTAGTCCTCCCAGTGGATCGTGCAGCGGTAACCCTTGAGCAGGTCAGCCCGGGCGAGCAAGTGGCTGCCGGTGCAGATACCGCCCAGGGGCACCTGCAGATGCGCCAGTTTGCGCAGCCAGCCGAGCAACGGTCGGCTGCTGTGGTTGGACACGATCGGGTTGGAGCCCACCACAAACAACATGTCGAGTTTCGGTGCGTCTTCGATCGAGTAGTCGGGCAGGATGCGCATGCCGTTGCTGGCGGTGACCGGCTCCAGGCTGGCGGCGATGATCAGGGTGCGGTACATCGGCTGGCGGGCGGCCATGTTGGCCATGCGCAAGGTTTCCACGGCGGAGGCGAAGCCGATGGTGGTGAAGTTCTGGATGACCAGAAAACCCACGGTTTTCACTGGCCGTTGTTCGTAGGCAGACATGGGCCATCCTCTTGTTCTGCGCTTGTACAAATAAAAAAACCGGCCAGCTTCGTGGTGGGAAAGCGGCCGGAAAGAGGTGAACGGGGGGCAGCTTGACGCTATTGAACCTCAGGCGTTGCGGGTTTCAGGAGAAGCTGGCGCAGGACGTATCCTGGCCTTGAAAATAGCGCCCATGCACACGATGGACAGGGTCAGCGCACCGGTGGCCAGCACTTCCATGCGGTGCTGAGGCAGAATCAGCATGACGGTCAGGATGCTCAGAATGCACAAAATCACCAGGTAGCTGAGCCACGGGTAGAACCACATCTTGAAGACGATCGGGTGTCCCGAGGCGTTCATCTTGCTGCGCAATATCAGCTGCGACACGGCAATCGCCAGGTACACCAGTAAGGCCACGGCTCCGGAACTGGCCAGCAGGAAAGCGAACACCTCGTTGGGGGCAAAGTAATTCAGTGCCGTGGTCAGGAAGCCCACTGCGGTGCTGGCCAGCACGGCGATGTAGGGTACGCCGGAGCCTGAGGTTTTCTGCAGGATGCGCGGGCCGTCGCCCCGTTTGCTCAGGGAGTAGACCATGCGCGAGGCGGTATAGATGGCGGAGTTCAGGCAGCTGGCGACGGCAATCAGGACCACGATGTCGACGATCATCTTCGCGTGGGGAATGTTCATCAGCTCCAGCGCTCGTTGATACGAGCCCACTGTCACCAGCATCGGGTCATTCCAGGGAACGATGGAGATGATCAGGAACACCGAGACGATGTAGAAAATCCCCATTCGCCACACGACCGAGTTGGTCGCACGGGTGATCTGCTTCGACGGGTTCTGCGATTCGGCTGCGGCAATGGTAACAATCTCGGTGCCCATGAAACTGAACACCGTAGTGAGCATCGCGCCGATGACGGCGGTCCAGCCATTGGGCATGAAGCCGCCGAACTCCTTGCTGAGCTGGGCCACGCCACTGACGGTGGTCTCGGGCAGCCCACCCGCCAGCGCCAGCGCACCGAGGGCGATGAACCCCAGCACGGCGATGACTTTAAGCATGGCAAACCAGAATTCGAACTCGCCGTAGCGCGCCACGCTGAACAGGTTGGTCAGGGTCAGTAGCCCGGTGACCGCTATGGCGAACTCCCAAGTCTGGATGGACGGGAACCAGGCGTGGAGGATGGCGGCGGCAGCGATGGCTTCGATGGGAATCACCAGCACCCAGAACCACCAATAGAGCCAGCCGATGGTGAAGCCGGCACTGCGGCCCATGGCGCGTTCGGCGTAGGTGGAAAACGACCCGGTGTCGGGCGAGGCCACAGCCATTTCGCCAAGCATGCGCATGACCAGCACCACCAGGGTGCCGGAAAATATATACGCCAGGATCGCCGCAGGTCCGGCCGACGCGATGGCGTGGCCCGAGCCGATGAACAGGCCGGCGCCAATGGCTCCGGCGATGGACAACATGGTGACGTGACGCTGCTTGAGGCCTGGCGCCAGAGTTGAGGAACTGGACATGAGACTTACCCTTTTTTTGTTGTATTTGAGAGGGTGAAGCGTTAACCGCAGTGTTACCTGGTCGGGCACGTCCGTGCGCTGTTCAAGTCATTCAAGCGAAGGCTTCGCGTACCGCAGCGCTGATACCGGACACGCAGACGTCGAGGATCAACTGGCCTTTCTCGCGGCTGGAACCTTTAGGCGAAGACAGCGTGCCGCACGCGGGCGTGCGCTCTGGGATGATCGGGAAGACGTCGTAGGGCGGGAAGGTGGCGGGGGGATGATCCACCGCCCGGTCGAGATCGACCTTGTCCGGGTGCAAGGCCAGCATCAGCGAAGTTTCGAAGACGCCGCCGTGCTCGATATCCCAGCCGAGGAAGCCCTCGGGGTACAGCTTGGCTATGACGGCCGGATCGTTGACGAAATCCCAGTAGGACAGCACCACCACCTTGAAGTCGGTGATGCCGCCATAGCGCAGTTCGCGCAGCGCCAGGTCGATGCCCTCGACGATGAACATCGAGTTTTCAAAATGCCCATTCATCAGCACCAGCTTGCGCGCTCCGTGGCGTGCCAGCTCGCGAATGATGTCCTGCACGGTGTGGGTGAGGGTGGCGCCATCGAGGCTGGTGGTGCCAGGAAAGTGATTGCCACCGCCGGATTTCTGCTGGGACTTGTAGCCGTACGCCAGTGCGGGCAACACCAGGCCACTGACGTTATGCGCCACCGCCTTGCAGATCGCGGTGGGCAGCAGGACATCGACCTCCATGCACATGTGGTGTCCGTGCTGCTCCAGAGCGCCCACCGGCAGGAAGATCGGGCAGCCGGTCGCGACTTTTGCCGCGTATTCCGGCCAGGTGAGTTCTCCAATGACGACGCTGTTGTTCATCTGTACACCCATCTAAGTAATTGACCCACAGGTCATTTTCAGGCCGTGGCGGGTAAAACGATTCGATCAGATTGGCAGGTGGCAGATTTGTCCAAATCCGACCCGTAGTTGGCATTACGGCCTCATGCAGCTCCTTGTGGCGGCCACAGGTCGGGTCTGATCAATTGCAGGTCGGGCGTGCACAAAAAACACTGATGGCGATCTGCTGCAATGCTGCCAGCCAGCCAAGGATGCGTGGGCTTGGCCGCGACACGGATGAGGCACTTCCAACACCCGGGGAAACATGTCATGAACAAGCGCATCGACCTTTCACGCCGTACCTTCCTCAAGACTTCCGGCATCCTCGCAGGCACCGCGGCGCTGTGCGGCTTACTACCGGCGAGAAGCTTCGCCGCTGCGGAAAAAGAACTGGTCATCCTGGCGTGGGCCGGGCACGCCGAGCCGGACATCGTTGCCGATTTCGAGCGCCAGTACGGGGTCAAGGTCCGGGCCAAGTACTACACCGGCGGCGACAACATGCTGGGGCTGATCTCGCAATCGCCGCCCGGCACCTTTGACTTGATCCTGTCCGATGCTGAATACGTGCAACAACTCAACGCTGCCGAATACATCGAGCAACTCGATCCGGCGGATTACCCCTTTGATGATTTCTACCCCGAGTTCCAGCATTTTCCAGGGCACTGGCAGGGCGACAAGCTTTATTCGGTGCTGATCCGCTTCGGATTCCTGGGCATTGCCTACAACACTCAACTGGTTCCCGAAGCCAAGGTGCAAAGCTACGACCTGTTCTGGGACGATAGCCTCAAGGGCAAGGTCGGGCACTTCGACTGGCACCTGCCCAACCTGGGGCAGATCAGCCTGCTTGACGGCAACGCGCGGCCTTATGACATCGATGCCGCGCATTGGCAAAGCGTGCAGCAGAAACTCATGAGCCTGCGCCCGCAAATCGGCGGCTTCTTCGATTATGGCGGGACCTTTTCTTCGCTGAAAAACGGCCAGGTGCATGCCATGTGCGGCATTGGCGACTGGATCACCGGGGTCCTGCAGCGCGCCGGCGCTCCGGTAAAAACCGTGTTGCCCAAGGAGGGCGGGCTGCAATGGACGGAGTCCTACTGCATCGCCCGGAAAGCCCACAGTCCGGATCTGGCGAAGAAGTTCATCCAGTACATCACCTCACCCCAGGGCCAGGTCAAGTCGGCAAAAATGGCCGCGTACCCCGCGCTTATTCCCAGTAAAAAAGGTTGGGAGCTGCTCAACCAGTCCGATCTCGCCGAAGCCAGGCGCCAGGGCATGGTGCTGGGACAACGCAACGTCATGGATGACATCCGCGACGGCCGCATCAAGTATCGCGAGCTGCCGGTCCAGCAGAGCCTGGAAGACTGGAACGACTTCTGGTCGCAATACAAGGGTGCCTGACAAGACGCGTGGAGAAGGTGGCAATGATTTCAGACAAGTTGAAGACTTCACCGCCGGTACTGTCCGACAGCAGCCCCGCCATACGCCAGCGCACCACCAGGAAGGCCGTGCACGTGCCGTGGTTCGGGCTGTGTTTTTCGCTGCCGATCCTGATCTGGCAACTGGTTTTTTTCGTGTTTCCGCTGGCCTTCCTGGTGGCGATCAGTTTCTGGGTGGTGCGCAACTTTCGGATGGTGCCGACCTTCGAGTGGCTGAACTGGAGCTACATGTTCAGCCGCGGGTTCTTCTGGGACGCCTATGTGCACACCCTGGCCATGGCGGCGGGCGCCACTGTACTGGTCAGCCTGGTGGCGTTTCCGTGTGCCTACACCATTGCCTTCAAGTTTCGCGATTCTGCCCGGCAGCTACTGGTACTGCTGCTGATCACGCCGTTTTTCACCAGCTATCTGGTGCGCACGTATTCGTGGCAGGTGTTCCTGAGCGACAACGGGATTCTCAACGCGGCGCTGGGGCTGCTCGGCATCGGCTCGGTGGCCATGTTGAACACCACCGTCGGCACCTATGTCGGCTACTTCACCCTGTGCCTGCCCCTGGTGGTGCTGCTGCAATTGTTCAGCCTGATGTACATCGATCGTTCGTTGATCGAGGCCGCGCACAACCTCGGCAGCGGGCGTTGGCGCACCGTGCTGCTGGTGGTCATACCTTCGGCGCGGATTGGCATCGTCGTGGCGGCGCTGTTCTGTTTCATCCTGACCTTCGGTGATTTTGTCAGCCCGCTGTACCTGGGCGGCGGTCAACCACCGACCCTCAGCACCCTGATCACCGACACCACCAAGTCCGGTCAGCAATGGCCCCGTGCAGCGGTGATTGCGACGGTCATGATCATCACGCTGCTGATCACGGCCTTTGCTGCGGTTCGCTTTGCTTATCGGAGACGCCCATGAACGAGCATCGCCTGATCAACTTCCTGCTGCGCAGCTTTGTCGTGCTGGTGTTCATGTTCATCTTCACGCCCATTGCCGGCAGCTTTGTGTTCTCGTTCAATATCGACCGCTTTCCGTCCTTGCCCCTGGGCGGTTTCAGCCTGCACTGGTACGAGGTCATCGCTGCGGATCCGGCAGTCTGGCAGGCGTTCAGGAACAGTCTGCTGGTGGGCGTGGTGGTGTCACTGGTTTCGACTCTATTGGGTTTCACTGCGGCCTATACCGACTTTCGTTACCAGTTTTTCGGCAAGTCGATCTACATGGCACTCGCGACGCTGCCGCCGACCATTCCGGTGGTGATCATGGGCCTGGCGATGCTGGCGTTCCTTTCCCGGGTAGGTCTGTCAGGGTCGATCTACGCAGTGATGATCAGCCATATCGTGATGTGCACGCCGTTCGCCATGGCAGTCATCCGCATGCGGCTGGCGCAGATGGATCCCCATATCGAGGCGGCGGCGTGGAACCTGGGAGCCAACCAGTGGAAGGCCATGCGCTTCGTGATCCTGCCATTCACTGCGCCGAGCATCTTCGCCGCGTTGTTCGTGACCATGGCAGTGTCCTTCGACGAGTTCGCGGTGGCCTGGTTCGTCTCGGGCCTGAACGAGACCGTTCCGGTGCGCATCCTCAATACCTTGCAAGGCCAGGTGAGCCCGACCATCAACGCTATCGGCACGATTGTCTTCATTACCACCATGAGCCTGGTGATCTTCGCGCAAATGCTGTTGATGCGTCGGCGCAACGCCTGACCGCGACGAGCGCCCCTACACCCCTCCAACCCGAAGGACTACGCCATGACTCAACCGCTGGTGGTATTTGACAACGTGGTCAAGCATTTCGGCAGCTACCAGGCTGTCGAGCGGCTCAACCTGGAGATCTACAAAGGCGAATTTGTCGCCATCATGGGTTCCAGCGGGTGTGGCAAGACCACGACACTGCGCATGCTCGCCGGGCTCGACAAACCGAGCGAGGGCGAAATCCGCCTGAACGGCGAGCGCATCAATGACCTGTATTCCTGGCAGCGGGAGACGCCACTGGTGTGGCAGAACCTGGCGTTGTTCCCATTTTTGAATGTACTGGAAAACGTCGAGTTCGGCCTGCGCATGCGCGGCATGGCCAAGGCGCAGCGGCGCAAAAAGGCATTGCACTGGCTTGAGCGTCTGGACCTCGGGGAGTTCGCCAATCGGGACATCAGCCTGCTGTCCGGGGGCCAGCGCCAGCGTGTGGCGCTGGCCCGCTCACTGGTCACGGAACCCCCGATCCTGCTGCTCGACGAGCCATTGAGTGCCCTCGATGCGCACCTGAGTGTGCGCATGCAGGGGGTACTCACCGGGCTGCAAAAGGACTTGGGCATTACCTTTGTCTATGTCACCCACAGTCAGTCCGAGGCCTTCGCGATGGCGGATCGCGTGGTGATCATGAGCCGTGGCCGGGTGGAGCAGATTGGCACGCCCCAGGCGGTATTTGTTGAACCGCACAATCGCTTCGTGGCCGAGTTCGTCGGCGGCAAGAACATCTTCCCCGGCACGGTGGCAGGGTTCGACGACAGCGGTCTGGTGCGGCTGGAATCAGCGCAGGGTAGTTTCGTCGCGCGACTGCCGGAGGGCAAATCGGTGAGTGCAGGGGAGGCGGTCACGGTCTGTGTCAGCGCCGAGCATATCGAACTGACCACCCGGCCGGTGCGGCAAAATCGGCTGGCGTGCACTGTCGTCGGGGAGGAGTTCATTGGCTCGATGGTCAACGTGTATCTCGAAGCCAGCGGCGGCCTGGAGCTGAAGGTGCAAAAGACCCATGCCGACTATAACCAGCTGGGCGTGCATTGCGGGCAGAGCCTGTTCGCCGAGTGGGACGGGGGACATGCGCTGATTTTGCGCGATGGCAGCTGACCCCCGACTGCCACCCTCTGCACAAGCAAAGATTGCTCGTTATGACCTTGGGCCAGTCGAAATCCAGGCTGGCCGACCGTCAGCGCGCATTTGAGAAAACCAAGTCCGGACTTTGCAACAGTCAGACGCAGACCGCAGTCAGCGTCCTGAATTCTTTTTATTGACGCGGCTTTCAGACGACTTGTTGGGTTACCCGTCGGCGCGTTTGTCGCTCATCATTCTGTTTGAACTCCTGTTAATGCAGCTCCGTCATCTGAACTGAGGGCGGCTGCGAAACTGTCGTGGCGCACCCGAAAACGCATTTTTCGAAAGGCGAGGGACGTCATGAATATTCCAGACAGCAGGACTGAAGGTCAGAACGATCATCAGGGCTCCGCAAGACCGGAGGCCGATTTTCAACATTTGAAGGAAGGCGTCACCGAGGCGCTCGGTGACGCGAGGCAACAAGCGGATGCGCAGTTCGGGCAGTACCGCGATACCGCTGCCGATCAGATCGAGGCATTGGCCAAAGGGGCAAAGTCCTTTGTCTCGGAGATCGAAGACAAGGACAGCCTCGGCATGTCCGACTACCTGGCCGACATGGCCGAATCCATGACCGGCCTGGCCGGTAATCTGCGTGGCAAAAGCGCCGAGCAGTTGCTGCACGATGCGGCCGATCTGGCGCGCAACAATCCGGCCCTGTTCCTGGCAGGCAGCGTCGCGCTGGGATTCGGCCTGTCGCGATTCCTCAAGGCTGGTACTGCTGCGGCCTATACCGCCAGCGCGCAAAAGCCTTCAGAGAACAGCAGCTCTGCGCCTGCGCCCGGCAGCTTTGGTGCGCAGCGCCCGTACGAAACATCGGTCGCTGCGCACACCGGGCTAGACACCGGCATCACCCCGTCCGCGCCGGGTGAGCAGGACCATCCCACCGACTTTGCGACCCCGACAACTCCAGGTTCGAATGACTTCAAGGGAGCACTGTGATGAACAGAGAAAACCCAGATCTGCCGGGCGCACGCCCCGTACCCGTGGTTGAAACCGACGCTTCAGTCGTCGGCCTGTTGCGCCAGTTGTCACGTGAGGTTCCGGCCCTGTTCACCAAGGAACTGGCCCTGGCCAAGGCCGAGCTGCAGGCCAGTCTCATTACGCTCAAGGCCGGCATTGCCGGGGTGGCCGGCGGGGCAATTGTGCTGCTGGCGGGCTTCATCATCCTGTTGATGTCGGTGGTCTACGGCCTGTCGATGGTGATGGCGCCCTGGCTCGCGGCACTTATAGTGGGCGTGGTGGTGATGATCATCGGATTCGCCATGCTGCAGTCGGGTAAAAAACAATTCGAGCCATTCCACTTCAAGCCTGATCGCACCCTGGATGCCTTGAACAAGGACCAGGAAGCCCTGCGGAGGAAAGTCTCATGAAAAGCGAATTCGAACTGGAATCGGAAAAAAGCCCGGAAGCGATCGAGCGTGAAATCGACGCGCAGCGCGCCAGCATTGGCAACATCGTCGATGCACTGGAGAGCAAGTTCACCCCGGGCCAGATGTTTGACCAGGCGTGGGGCGTGATGCAAGGCAACGGCACCGCGTTCCTCTCCAACCTGGGTACCAGCGTGCGCAACAATCCGGTGCCCGCCGTGCTGACCTCGGTGGGGTTGCTGTGGCTGATGATGAGCCAGAATCGCCCCCCAAGCCCGAACGTCGGTTATCGCAGTGGTCCAGAGCACAGCAGGGTCGGAGAGTGGGCCGATGGCGTGTCGGACGGCATTGACAGCGCGCGGGACCGCTTGCACCACACCGCAGATTCCATGAAGGAAGGCTACCAGTCCGTCAAGGGCAAGGCCGCGCACCTGGGCGACAGCCTGGGGGCCGCCACTGACAACGTCAGTCACGCCATGCACGACGCCAGTGATCGGCTCGCGCGCGGTACGCAGGCAATGGGGGATCAGTTCACACATCTACTCAGGGAACAGCCGTTGATGGTCGCTGCGGCGGGCATCGCGCTGGGCGCGTTACTGGGCGCCGCGATCCCCTCGACGGCTACCGAGCAACGTTACCTGGGCAAAACCAGCGCGGGACTGACGGACAAGGTCAAGCAGCAGGCGCGTGAAGGATTTGAAGCGGTGCGCGATACCGTCACCAAGACCACTGATCATGCCGATGCGCCAACGGCGGCCCAGACGGATATGAACAGTAGCGTCCCGAACGGGCAACAACGCACTGCCTCCAGCGCTCCAGCGGACTTGTCCGCAGGGTTGGGTACTTCCTGACAGCAGGTGTGAAAAAAGGGAGGCCTGCGTCAGGCCTCCCTCTATTCCGTGTGACACCTGTGGTCAGTTTCCATCGGCCACTTTGCGCTCTATCTCATCGACCTTTTTCTGCAGCTCTTGGGTGTCCTGCTCCTTGGTGCGGGTGGAGGAGGGCGTGATGACTTCGTCCACTGCGCGGGTATCGTCGTCCGTGTCCGCCAGATCCCTCTGCACCACATTCACCGGCTTGCCGGACGAGTCCCTGGGTGGTGCGTTGGATGTCACGGGTGATTCGCCATCATTGCTGCGGTCATCATTGTCGTTCATGTCGCATACCTCCATCGGCTTTCACATTGGATGCAAGGGTGCAGGTCGAGTTCGGGATTTTTCATACCCGCTGACCGCCGGCCCCCGGTTATTCAGGACGGCGTCGCCTCGGTCCAGTCGAGCTTGGCCGACTCGCGCCAGCGCACTTCGACAACGCCGTATTTTTCCGCCTGGGGCCTGGATACCACTTTGAGCGGCGGCCTTCCGGGTTTGGGGATGGGCGCTATGCCGGCATCACAACTTGCCCAATGCCAGGCATCGCGATTGCTCATCACTTTTGCACGGATGATGAACGACCTCGGCTCCCCGTGGAGCAGGTATTCAATGATGTAGAGACCGGTGCTGTTCATGAGGACCCTCCTTATGCTCATAGACAAAGGAGTGGTGGTGTCAGAAAAAATTCAAAGCAATTTCCCGGCGGCGTTAAGCGCTTATTTTCAGGAAAAAAAATGCACTTTATAAGGTTCTGGAGACTCCCTTTTCCAGCCGCTCAGCTGCAGATCAGCCTGACTGCCTTGGCGGCACGTTCCAGTTCCTGTTTGACGTCCACCGGTATTCGCTGCTTGCGCAAGGTTTGCTCCAGGAAGGCCTGGTTGCCCCGACTGTCGACTTCGGCATCAATGGCGGCGTCCTCGGCACCGATCGCCGTGGCGTGGGATTCCATCACCGAGTCAATCTCGACATCGTTCCTGGCGGCATCCAGGGCTCCGACGAGTTTCGCCACGTCCTCTTCCTCGGCCTTGGCATAGGCATCCACCGTCAAACCTGCCGCCAACGCCCGAGCCCGCACTTCGACTCCTTTCAATGCCTCCCTGGCTTCCCCGCAGCGTAATTCCTGGGTGTGGTTTTGCACATCGCGCCACTGCAGCAGTGAGTACGTCAGCGTGCCGACCATTGCCAGGGTGATACCGCTTATCAGGATCGGCTTCATGGGTGGATTCTCGAGCGGATGCAAAAGGGCGCGCTATTTCTTTCAGGCATTCACAGCGTAGCACCGGGCAGCGAGGGTCAGCGGCTTCAATATCTTTCCAGGTGCCGCCATTGCGCTTTCTCCATGCGCCCCATAACGTATTGGTTTTCGTCGCAAAGCAGGTCGACCATTGATCGAAAGACGCCAGTTCAGTGAAGGGTTAAAGGGCAAGAACCTTCGTTACCTGAATGACAACGCCAGCGCGACACCTCAAGTGGTGCGCTGCGGGTTCCTGCTGCTTGAGCATTTTTCGCTGCCGGCCTTCACGCAGGTGCTGGATACGCTCGTGACCGCCAATCTGTTGCGTCCAGGAGTGTTCACCACGCGCACCTTCGGCTTGAGCGAAGGCGAAGTAGTCAGCGATCTGGGGCTGGTCATTCGCCCGGATGCGCGTCTCGACGGTTCAGCGATCAAGGGGCTGGATCTGCTGGTGGTGTGTGGTGGTTATCGAACCGAACTCAAGGCCAACGAAGCGTTTATCTCTCAGCTCAAGGCCGCAGCGGAGCAGGGCGTGATGCTCGCCGGCTTGTGGAACGGCGCCTGGTTCCTCGGCAAGGCGGGCCTGCTCGAGGGCTATCGCTGCGCCATTCATCCGGAACACCGCCCGGCGCTCGCGGAAATCTCCCGCGCGACCCAGGTCAGTAGTGAACCCTACGTCATTGATCGCGACCGGCTCACGGCGTCCAGTCCTTCGGGCGCCTTTCACATGGCCCTGGACTGGATCAAGAGTCTCTACGATAAAGCCCTGGTCGAGGGTGTCGAAGACATCCTGGCCTTTGAGGAATCGCGTTACCGGCGAATCAAGCCGGCGGAGAACATCTGCGTCAGCGCGCCGTTGCGCGAGGTGGTCAAGCTCATGGACACCAATCTTGAAGAGCCGCTGGAACTGGAGCAACTGGCGGTCTACGCCGGTCGTTCGCGGCGACAACTCGAACGCCTGTTCAAGGAACAGCTGGGCACCACGCCGCAACGCTATTACCTGGAGCTGCGCATTACCGAGGCGCGCCGGCTGCTGCAGCACACCGAGTTGTCTCAGGTCGAAGTTCTGGTGGCCTGCGGGTTCGTCTCGCCAAGCCATTTCAGCAAGTGCTACAGCGCCTACTTCGGCTACCGGCCGTCCAAGGAAAAGCGCCTGGTGAAGTAGCGTCGGGACGCTGCCCGGAGGAACTGCGTTGGTCTCGTTATTCTGTGGCTATGCTTGACTGACCGTCGCATCGGAAGACATCCATGCCCTCTAGCGCAGCCCTGCTCAGTCGCCCGCGCCAACTGCTGATCCTTGGGGTGCTCGGCCTTTGCGGCTGTGTGCGTCTGGGGCCGGATTTCCAGGCGCCGGGCGAAGCATGGAGCCGGCAATGGCGCAGCCCGGCCCTGGAACAGGCCAGCCGGCGCGAACAGAGTCCGGACCTGCGTGAGTGGTGGCAGGTGTTCAACGACCCGTTGCTGGATCGCCTGATTGCCGCTGCGGACGCGGGTAACGCAGACCTGAAAGTCGCCGGGCTGCGGGTCATGGAAGCCCGGGCGCGGCTGGGGATTGCCGAAAGCGGGCGTTACCCGCAGCTGCAGCAAGCCAGTGCCGACAGCCTGTACTTCAACCGCCGGCAATCCGGCGGCAGCAATCCGCAGGACAGCCACTTCTGGCAGCACAGCGTGGGTTTCGATGTGGGCTGGGAGCTGGATTTCTGGGGGCGCTTCAGCCGCGCCATCGAGTCGGCCGACGCCAGCTATTTCGCCGCGCGTGCCAACTACGAAGACGTGCTGGTGCTGCTGCACGCGCAAGTGGCGGACACCTATTTTGCCTTGCGCACCACCGAGGCGCGGTTGCGGGTGGCAAAGCAGAATGCCCGGCAGCAACAGCGTAATTTCGAGATCACCGAGAAGCTGTTCAACAGCGGGCAGAACGCTGAGCTGGATCTGCAGCAGGCCCGGACTCAATACCTGGGCACCCTGAGCACCATCCCCAGTCTTGAGGACCAGCTGCAACGCACCCGCAATGCCCTGGCCGTACTGATCGGCCAGCCACCCGGCGGCGTTCCGCAGTTGGCGGCGAGTGACGGGCTGATTCCGCTGGTGGATCGGGCGGTGCTGCAGGATGTGCCCGCCAGCCTGCTGCTGCGTCGCCCCGACGTGCGAGCTGCCGAGCTCAATGTCGCTGCGCAGTCGGCGCTGATCGGCGTGGCCGAAAGCGATTTTTATCCCTCGTTGACCTTGCTTGGCAGCATCGTCTGGTCCGCTGATTCACTGGATGGCACCCCGCGCAGCCTGGACCTGATAGGGGGGCCGAGCCTGCGCTGGAATCTGTTCGACCATGGCCAGATCAGCAACAACGTGCGAGTGCAGGATGCGCGGTTGCAACAGTTGATCGAAGTCTATCGCGACAAGGTTCGCCAGGCGGCACGGGAAGCCGATGATGCCGCTGGCGGCTTGATCAAATCCCTTGAGCGCGAGCGCATCCTGGGCGAGGCTGAAGTGGCCGCCAAGCGCTCGCTGGTGCTGGCCAGCGCGCAGTACCGCGAAGGTTACTCGGACTTCCAGCGAGTGCTGGATGCGCAGCGGGCGCTGCTGGAGCAACAGGACAACTACCTGGTGGCCCGCAGCAATGCCGTGAGCAATGTCATTGCCCTGTACAAAGCCTTGGGTGGCGGCTGGTCCAGCGCCCAGCCAATGCTCGATCCCGCCACTCGCCGGCAGATGCAAGCGCGCACCGACTGGGGCGATCTGCTGGACGAGCCTGCAGTTGCCCAGCCTGCCTTTCCCCAGCCCGACGAGGTCAAAACACCATGAGCGACACTGTCCCGCCCTCGTCTGAAACACCGCCGGCGCCAGCACCTGCACCCTCTCCAGATCCGAGCCGCAAGGGCCTCAAGTGGGTGTTGCTGTTGATTGTCCTGAGCCTGGCCTGGTACCTGCTGGCGGATCGCTTCACGCCGTATACGCAACAGGCGCGGGTAGGGGCCTTCGTAATTCCGGTGGCGGCGGAAGTGGCAGGGCGGGTGATTCGGGTCAACGTGCGGAACAATCAGGATGTGAAGGCCGGCGAGGTGCTGTTCGAGGTCGATCCCCAGCCGTACCAGATTGCCGTGGATCGGGCGCGAGCCGATCTTGAGTCGACCCGGCGCCAGATCGGTGCCGGCACTGCCGGCATTGCTGCCGCGCAGGCCAACCTGAGGGCGGCCCAGGCCAACGAACTCAAGGCGCGCCAGGACAATCAGCGCCTTGAAGGCTTGTATCGGGACGATCCGGGGACCATCTCGGTGCGCTTGCTGGAAGTCTCCCGGGCCAATCGCGAACAGGCCCTGAGCCAGGTCGCCGCAGCCCGCGCCGAAGTCCAGCGGGCACGGGAACAGGAGGGCGGCAGCGAGGAGGACAACGCGACCCTGCGCAGTGCCGCCACGGCGTTATCAAAAGCCGAACTGGATCTGGCCAATACCCGGGTGCGCGCGCGATCCTCCGGGTTGATCACGGACCTGCGCACCGATGCCGGCCAGTTTGCCGCTGCCGGAGGTCCGGTGATGACCCTGATTGCGATCCACGATGTGTGGGTCAGTGCCGACATGACCGAGAATAATCTGGGCCTGGTCCAAATCGATACGCCGGTGGCGATCGTGTTGGATGCGCTGCCGGGGGAGGTGTTCGAGGGGCGCGTGCGCAGCGTGGGTTACGGGGTCAGCGTCGGTCAGGCGCCCGCGCCCGGAACCCTGCCCAGTGTGCAGAACAGCCGCGACTGGTTGCGCCCGGCGCAGCGCTTCCCGGTGATTATCGAATTCTCCTCCGAAGCCAAGGAGCACTTGCGCGACAGTCGCGGGATCCGCGCCGGCGGGCAGGCTGAAGTCATGGCTTTTCCCCGCGAGGGCAATCCGCTGAACCCACTCGGTCGCTTGTTTTTGGGCTTCATGAGCTGGCTGTCGTATGTCTACTGACACCACGATCAGGGCCCGGCGCGCGTTGCGCCTGGCCACGGGCACTGCGCTGTGCCTGGCGGCGAGTTTCGGCCTGGGCTTGCCGATTCCTTTCGTGGCGCCGGTGCTGGCGGTGTTGTTGCTGGCGACGCTGAATCGGCCCCTGCCATTCAAGGCAGCACTGGTCCTGGCGCTGGCGGCGCTGCTGACGACCGGCATCGGTCTGTTGTTGATTCCGGTCCTGCGGTACTACCCGCTCAGCGGCGTGTTGTTGATTGGCCTCTGTCTGTTCCTGGTATTGCGCTTCGGCCTGCGCGGTGGCAATGCGCTTATCGTCACGTTCCTGGTCATCGGCCTGACCATGATTTCGTCAGCCGGGGTGGCCGATTTCGGCCTGGCGGCGACGGTCATCGAGGCACTGGTCAAGGGCCTGCTGCTCGCAGTGCTGGCCGTGGCATGCAGTCACTGGCTGTTTGCCGAACCGGCGGATGCTCCGCCATCGCCCAATCCCCCAGGCTTGCCGCCTGCCGAGACCGCACGGGTGGCGCTGCGAGCCACCCTGATCGTCCTGCCGACCTTCCTGCTGGCATTGATCGACCCGGCCAGTTACCTGCCGATCATTCTCAAGGCGGTCAGCCTGGGTCAGCAAAGCTCGACCAGCCACACTCACAACGTCGGTCGGGAGCTGGTCGGCTCGACCCTGCTGGGCGGTTTGCTGGCGATCCTGTTGTGGTGTGCACTGAGCCTGTTTGTGCACCTGTGGATGTTTTTCCTGTGGATGCTGCTGTTCGGCCTGGTGCTGGCGCGCAAGCTCTACCGGCTCAGCCCAACGGGTTTAAGCCCGGGGTTCTGGCTCAACAGCCTGATCACGATGATCATCCTGTTGGGCCAGTCAGTGCAGGACAGCGCAGCGGGCAAGGACGTCTACACTGCCTTTGCCATACGCATGGGATTGTTTATCGCCGTGACGCTGTACGCATGCCTGATGGTCAATCTGCTCGAGCAACGCCGAGCACTCCCCGCCGCCCCAATTCTCGCTCCCCACCCAGCCCCCCAACCCACTCCCCACCCCGTAGGAGCTGTCGAGTGAAACGAGGCTGCGATCTTTTAAAACCAAGCGGACACCAGCCCCCAACATGTCGCCCCAATTCCCACAGGCATTTTCCCTACAACGCAGGCGTACGCGGCGGGATCAGGCGCTTGGACCCGGTGGACTCGAACGCACTGGCCAGGCGCAGCAACGATGAATCGTCATAGGCACGACCGGCAAAGGTCAGGCCCACCGGCATGCCAATGTCCGGCATCACGCCCATCGGGACCGTCACCGTAGGGACGCCCAAGTGGCGGATGGCGAGGTTGCCATTGGCGACCCAGACGCCGTTGCTCCAGGCGATGTCCGCAGAACGGGGATCGACATCGGCATTCGCTGGTGCCACGTCGGCAACTGTCGGAAACAGCACCGCGTCCAGGCCCAGGCGATCCATCCAGTCTTCGAGATCGATGCGCCGGGTCTGTTCCAGTCCGCGCAGGCCGTCAGGCACCGTGGGGATCTGGTCCCACGGCGTGATGCCGCGTTCGGCCATGCGCACATACTCGTCCATGCCCGCAACCAGGTCGCCTTCGCGGTTGGGCAGGGTGCCTGGGTCGTGGGGAAAGATCAGCGGGCCGTCGACGTCGACCAGCCGGTTGAGCTTTGGATCCCCGTTGGCCTGCAGGAAATCATCGAACGCCCAGGCCGTCAGGTCCCAGAGTTCGTGGTGCAGAAACGCCTTCGACACCAGGCCCCGAGTGAAGACCGTCGGTGCTCCGGGGCGATCACCCTCGCAATTGGACACCAGCGGGAAATCCACTTCGATCACTTGCGCGCCCGCTGCTTCCAGCGCCTGACGCGCCTGTTGCCAAAGCCCGATCACCGAATCCCGGGTGATGATGCGCTGGCCTGTCGGCCCGCCAATGCCCGGCGCTTCTGCCGTGCCAGCCTCGGGGTCGGCATTGATATACATGCGCGGTACGCCCAGGCGTTTCCCGGCCAGGGCCTCAGCCTTCGCGGCCAGCGCTGGGTAGCTCGCCGGACGCACCGAGGCCACGCTCGGAATCGGTACCCAGGGCTGCATGCGCCACAGGTCGCCGCGGGTGTCGGGATCTTCCGCGACCACCACATCGAGCACTTCGAGCAGATCCGCCATGGTCCGGGCGAAGGGCACGACCACGTCCATGGTCGGCGTCAGGGGCCAGTTGCCGCGCACCGAAATCACCCCGCGCGAAGGCGTATAGGCACACAAACCGTTGTTCGATGCCGGCCCACGGCCACTCGACCAGGTTTCTTCCGCCAGCCCGAACGCGGCGAAACTGGCCGCCGTTGCCGTACCCGCGCCATTGGACGAACCGGAAGCAAAGGGCGCAGTGAGGTAATCGGCGTTGTACGGGCTCTCCGCACGGCCATAAACCCCGCGTTGCATACCGCCATTGGCCATGGGCGGCATATTCGTCTTGCCCAGGCAGATCGCACCCGCACCACGCAGGCGCTCGATGGTGAACGCATCACGGTAAGCCACCAGGTCGACGAAGGCCGGGCTGCCGGAGGCGGCCGTCAGCCCCTTGACCAGATAACTGTCCTTGGCGGTGTAGGGAATGCCATCGAGCGGGCCGAGGGTCTGGCCCTTGGCGCGGCGCTCATCGGATGCCTGCGCTTCGGCGAGGGCTTCAGGGTTGCGCACCACCACTGCGTTCAGCGCTGTCGGCGTGTCGCGCCCGTCGTAGGCATCGACCCTGGCGAGATAAGCCTGGACCAGTTCAACGGCGGTGGTCTGGCCCGACTCGAGCGCCGCCCGCAGCTGCGCAATGGAAACCTCAGTGACCTCGATCATGCGGTTACCCCCGACATTGTTTGAATGATGTGCTGGGGTGAACCAATACGCTGGGTCCGGGGGGCATCACACTTCTCAACTTGGATATTCATATGACTCTCGTTGCACTGCATTCGCGACAGGGCCTGAGCTTATCGGTCGAGTGCCTATTTTGCACCAGAGTGGGCGCGCCGCCGGCAAAAAAAGTACCGAAGCCTCAACCCTCGCGGCCATGCGCAGCGGCGGCCAGCTGTCCGGTATCGACCCGCACGAACACCGAATCGCCCACCGCTGTCAGCACGCCATCGGCATACACCTCGCAGATCACCCGGGTCTTGCGGCCAACGTCACCTTCGACTTTGGCGCGCAGGGTCAGCGGCACACCCATGGGCGTCGGCTTGATGAATTTGATGCCCAGGTTGCCGGTGACGCAGTCGATGCGCGGCAGGCTATCGGCTGTGCGGGTTTCGGCGCGGTAGTGATAGGCCATGGCGGTCCAGTTCGAATGGCAGTCCACCAGCATGGCGATCAGTCC
Organism: Pseudomonas sp. TMW22090; assembly: GCF_022496665.1. Lineage (NCBI taxonomy): Bacteria > Pseudomonadati > Pseudomonadota > Gammaproteobacteria > Pseudomonadales > Pseudomonadaceae > Pseudomonas > Pseudomonas sp. TMW22090. The sequence goes on along the minus strand of NZ_SCFH01000004.1, from coordinate 159,810 downwards.
GCCGTAAACCAGGTCGGGCCAACCGCAGTAACGGGCATCGGGCAGGTGCTCGGCCATGACATGGATGCCGTCTTCGTGCCAGAAGCTCTTGATATGCAAACCATGGGGATTCTTGCCGCCACAGCCATAGCAGACGCCTTCTGGCGCGGCGCAGTCTTGCAGGGAAGTGTCGAGCATGGGAGGTTCCTCTTTTTATTCCGGGAATCTGCCAAGCCTATAAGAATTACCTGGCCTGTGGGAGCCTGGCTTGCCGGCAATGACGCCCCTGAGATCGCCATCGCCGGCAAACGAGCGCCTGCAAAATGCGCTGCCTTACGGTTTCACGACCACCGCCCCGCCCGGTAGCCCGACGCTGGTCACCGCCCCATAGGACACCCGCGGCACACCTCGCATCCGCTGCTCCAGCAACCGCGTGAGCGACTCCTCGGGATTCAGGTAAGCGTCGCCGAAATCCGCGCCGATCTGGTTCGGGTGGGCGACGATTTCCAATACTCCGTCGGTCGGCATGGCTGCGTTACGCAGGTCCACAGGCGTGCACACATAATCGGCAGTAGCGCCGGCCAATTGCTGGAGACGGGCGTTGAGCAAGCGCTTGAATACGCGCTTGGGCAGGTTGAGGTTTTCCCCCAGGTTGCGCGCCAGACGCACCGGCACGCCCTGGCGGGCGGCGAAGCGTGCGACGATTTCGCCGATCGGCCAGATGTTGTGCACGTGTTGATGGGAATCCAGATGGCTGGGTCGCACGTCGTTGTCCAGGCAGCGTTGCCATTGCGCTTCAAGCTCCTCCAGAACCGCTTGGCGATCTTCGCGGCTGAGCCAGAGGCGATGGCGGGGCAGGTTGAGGTCGAATACCCCGGCGTTGTCGCAGAAGTGTGGGCGCGAAAGAATGCCCAGGCTCAACGGCTGGCCGTAGGTGAGGTTGAAGTGCAGGCCGATGCGCCCGGTCAGCAGCGGATGCCGGGCCATGACGCATGCGGCTTCGAAGGCCGGCATGTTGGCCATGGCCGTGGCGGAGCTGATCACGCCCGCCTGGAATGCACCGAAAATCACGGCGTTTTCGTTTGGGCTGAGCCCGAAATCATCAGCGTTGACTATGACTTGACGTGGCATGTTTGCCCTCCAGTATGGCGGTGTTCCTGGTTTTGCCCTGCTTGGCAGCGGGGGCAGGCGTGGCCACGGCGGCTTCCACTGGTTGCCCCGCTGCCGGTTTTACGGCCTTGGCCGCACGCCGCGCTTTCCATTGTTGCAACCGCGGCTTGAGCGCCTGCCATACCCGCAACGCCAGCCCCAGGGCGATACCGCTGGGTCGCCAGGAATAGAAGCTCCAGCGCCAGTGCTCCAGTTGCCCGGTCATGCGCTCGTGCAGTTGATGACTGGAATTTTCCAGGCTGACGCGCGAGGCATCGATCCAGCGCCAGTTGTCGTCCAGGCCCCAGCGAATCCACTCTTCGAGCAAGACGCGGCCGCTGCCCAGGTCGGCGTATTGCGGCAGGAATGCCAGGTTGTAATCGTACAGCCGACCCTGTTCGAGCAGCCCGAGGCGGTAACTGATGCAGCGCCCGTCCAACTCAAGGATTACTACCCGCACCAGCCCCTGGGCGGCGAGGGCGGTGAAGGCTTGATTCATCCATTGGCGGTGGCGCTCATCGGCAAAAATCCCCACCCCTTCGTCACCTTTCCAGCTTACCGCCTCGACTTCACTGATGGCCTGCAGCAACGGACCCATGGTCGACGCATCCGGGGTGATGCGCCGCACTTGTGCACCACAGGCAGCGATGCGTTTGCGTGCGCGGCGCAGTTTGTAGCGCGGGTCGCCGGAAATTTCCTGGTGGTCGGCCTCGCTGATCTGGTGCACGGGCACGCGACAACTCAGGCGCCGTTCACCGGTAGAGCTGCGCGCCATCCAGTGGGTCAGGGCGCTTTCCTCGCCGGCGGCAGCGCAAAACTCGTTCAATTGCAGCAAGGCGTGGGGCAGTTTGCGGCGAACCTGCGCCAATGCCTGGCGCACGTCCCCGGCGTCCAGGCGGGCAAGCAGCGCCAGGCGATCGGCCAGGGGGTAGCCCAGGTGGTGCAGCACCCGGAAAGGCAACCCGCCGAAACGCTCCACCGATGCCACCAAGGGCAGGCACAACTGCAGCTCATCGCCTCGCCAGGCCAGCAGCACATGCACCTGGCATCCGACGGCCAGGGCCTGTTCCGACGCGCACATCCAGGCCAGCGTGTTGAACGGAGTGTGCTCCGCGACCCGCAGGCGCAACGCTTCATAAGCCGCTGCGGGGAAGTCGGGTGTACACAGCGAAGTACGCCATTCAAATCGTGCTGTCATAGGTTCAGGTCGGTCCGTGGCGTTCATGAGGCGCTCCAGCGCAGGGCGAACAAGGTTTCCCCAGGCAGCTCGAAGCTGATGCGGCCGCCCTGGCATTTGAAAGGTGCTTCGCGGCTGCGATTGTCCGCGCCGAAGTAATGCAATGTGCCGTTGTTCAGCGGGCAGGCCGTGCCCTCCAGGCTGACCAGCTGGATGCGCGCGCCTTTGTTGACCCCGAACAGACTGCGTTGATGGTCGCTGGCCATGGCCAGCACATCCACTTCGAAGGCGTCGTTCTCCAGGCGCATCACGTCGTGCAGCCAGTGCTGCTGCATGAACTGCTGGGCATACCCCACCGGTTTGAGCTCGTAGTGCTCTTCGTCGAGCATGCGCAGCATGCCTTTGCGATGGTCAGATTCGTCGGCGGCCTGGAACCAGCCGAGCATGTCGAGCAAGCCATCCTGGGATGAATTGATCGCTACCGAGGCCCACCACAGTGAAGCGTAATGGGTCTCCTGGTCGTACGGGCTGAGGCTGCTCCCGCTGGACATGTTGGTTTGGTCCAGCAGCAAGGCCTTGCGTGGGCGACCTTGGGCATCGAGGCCGACCAGTTCGGCAGCGCGCCGCACGCTGTCGCGATAGACCCGGGTCGCCAGCAGGTCGCGCACCATCCATTCGTGCCAGGCCAGCGCGTCGATGCTGTCCCCGGATTCGGCGAGCAGGCGCCGGGCCCAGTCGATGCCACGCCGGTCTTCGGCGTTTTCGATGAACGGACCGTTGATGAACCGCGAGCTCGCTGGCATCACAATGCGCACCCCGGCCTTGGCATTGGCCGGGTCGCTGCGTACCTGGCGGGCCATGCTGGTGAAGATCGCCTGATAGCTCGCGTAGTCGCGGTAGTTGAGGTTTGGCTCGTCGGCGAAGCCGATGTAGTGCGTGCCTTTGCCGCCGAGGGCGCGAGTGGCGGCCAGCCAGGCATCGAGCCCGGCGGTGCTGTTGGCATCGAGGCGCAGGTCGGCCACTCGGTACCGCCCGGCCAGCAGGGTCAGGTTCTGCGTGATGCCGAAGCGCTCCTGGAACAGGCGACGGAATTTGTCTTCGTAATGCGGCCGGGTCGCCATGATATCGACCAGGCTGTAATGGGTCGCGGCCGTGGCCTTGAGCGCATCGAACAAGGCAAAAGTCGATGGCGGTGGCAACGCGTAGGGCATGGCGATGCCCAGGTTCGGGGTCTTGCCGATCACTCCCGGGTGCAGGTTCAGGCGGGTCTTGCCGAAGTCTTCGCGCACGGGTTTGAGTTGCTGTGGGGTCTGGGCAAACAGGTTGGCCGTGCCATCGAGCCAGAACGCCACTTTGCCACTGCCGCGCAAACGCAGGCGCCAGACCTGGTCAGCGGCGGCCACCGGCAACTCGATCTTGTCGAACTGCCAATACGCCGGGTAGGGCTTGAGGGCCAGCGACAGCTGCTTGCCGTCATCCAGCCGTTGCGCCTGCAAGGCCTCCACGCCGCCGTGGAACTTGCCGGCCAGTACTGCGTGCTCGCCGGCCGCGACCTTGAAGTACAACTCCTCGTTGTCCCCGGGTTCGGCGCTGAAATGCACCTTGGCCGGGGCAAACAGCGCGACCGTGCGCTCGTCGTGCTCCACCGTGTACCGGCGGAAGCTGTAGCCTGGAATTTCCAGGCGGTAACTGGCCGCGCTCGGTGCCAGCGGCCAGCTTTGTCTGCCACTGGTTTCACTCGCGGCTATCTTGCGTTCGGCCTGCAATTTGCCCTGGCCATCGATCAGGTACAGCTGTTCTTCATTGGCTTGTGCCTGCCAGGCCGGCGTCCAGCGCACGGTCAGCGTGTCGGGGCTATCGGGTTGCAGGTACAGGCTGCCGTCGCGAATTTGCGCCCAGCGCATAGGGGCGGCTTCGACGCTCAGACACAAACTGGTGAGCAGTAACAGCCACTTCATGCTGACTTCCGTTGCAGCATTTGCAGCATGGGCGCCACGTCGCTGGGCAGGATGATCAGGGTTTGCCAGACAGGCACCCGGCTCAAGTGGCAGTACAGCAGCAGCAGTGCCACAGTCACCGCCAGGTAGGCAATTGAAGAAGCCGCTGCCGCACCGACGATGCCATAGGCGGGGATCAGTATGAGGTTCAGCGGCAGGCTGAGCAGGGCGCTGAAACCCATCAGCAGGGAAATCGCGCCGGGACGGTTCTTGCCCAGCAGGTCCAGGCGCAGGATGCTCATGTAACACAGGCCCAGCAGGCCCGGCAGCAGTGCCAGGAGGGCCGGGTAGGCCGGTTGATAGGCAACCCCGAACAGGGTAATGATCAGCCATTCACCGATCAGCGCCATGGACAGGCACGCACCGATCATCACCGTGGCGGTGAGGCGCAATGCCAGGGGCGTGAGTTTCTCAATGCCCTTTTCCTGCTGTAGCAGGTTCTTCATCAGCGGAGTGGTCACGGCTTCGGGAACGATCAGCAGCAATTCGGCAGCCGCGCTGGCCATCGCGTAATGGCCCAGGGCCGTGGTACCCAACATGGCGCCGATGAACAGATAGTCGGAGCGCAGGATCACCTGCTGGAATAACAGGTCGGGATGGCTGCGGGCGCTGTAGCGCAGCAGTTCTTTCTGGCTGGCCCGATCCCACTGCAAGATCACCGGCTGGGCTCGCTTGAGCCACATCCAGCCGGTCAGCACCACCATGCTGAGCCCGGCCAACCAACTGATCAACGCGGCTTCCAGTGCCGCGTTTTTCCACATCCAGAACAGGGCGAGAAACAGCAGCAGCGGCGCCACCGATTCGATCAGGCGCAAGACGTTGAACGCCATCACGTTGCCCGAGGCGTTGTGCAGCGTCAACAGGCCACTCTTGAGTACCGTCAGCGGCACCGCCAACAACAATAACCAGGCGAGCAAACCCAGTTGCAGGGTGATGTCCAGTTCGCTGCCAAACTCCCGCGTCAGCGCCACTACCACCACCGTCAGCAACCCGGCGAGCAAGCAGCCGTACACCAATACCTGACTCAGCAACAGACCCATGGGCCGATGCTGCGCTGCCTGGAAGCCGACGGCCGAATTGAGCCCGCCACTGGTGGCGGCGCTGATCAGTTCGGGCAGGGTACTGAGCAGGGCAAACAGACCACGCTCGCTTGGCCCCAGAATCCGCGCCAGCAAGACGTTGCGCAGCAGGCGCACGGCGATCATCGCCAGCTTGGTGCCCATGCTCACGGCCAGGTTTTTCAGGTACGTGTTGCGACTCATGCGCGGGCTCCGCGGCAGATGCGCCAGGACAACAACTGCGGATTGCGCGCCACCCGTTGGCTGACGCCGAACCTGGGCAGTGCCAGCGGATCCGAGTGGCCACGGTAAATCCCGGTAGCGGTGCCCAGGGCAAACGGGAAATCATGGTCGGCGACCTGACGCCGCACCCGCGCATCGTTGTCACCATTGGGGTAGCAGTAGACTGGCAACGGCCGTTGGCAGCCGTTGTGCAGCGCATCGCGGCTACGGCGGATTTCCTCCGCCAGGGTACGATCGTCGAGCCCCGTGAGGATCGCATGGCTGGCACCGTGCGGACCGAAACGCACCAGCCCGGAATTTTCCATCTCACGCACCTGCTGCCAGTCCAGTGCCTGGGGCATGGATTCGGCCGGACACTCGTCGGTGAGGCGGCTGAGCGCCTGGGGCGGCAGGGTTTTCAGGCTCTGCAGAAAGCGCAGCAGCGCCAGGCTGCGGCGTTGCTCGTTGGCATCGTGCAGCAGCGCCGGCAGTGGCCGGCCGGCCTGTTGCAGGGATTCGATCAGGTGTATCCGCGCTTCCTCGCCATGAGTGCCCCAGAGCGTTTCGCCAAGGCTTTCCCACCAGAACCGCTGGCGGCTGCCGATGAAATCGCTGGAGAGAAAAATACTCGCCGGCACTTGATGCTTGAGCAATACCGGGAAGGCATGCAGGGCGTTGTCGCGCCAGCCGTCGTCAAATGTCAGGCTCACTCTTGGCCGCTTCGTCGGGCTTTGGGTGGGTTGCAGGATGTCCATCAGCGGCACGCAGTCGAAGTGCCTGCTCAGCCAGCCCAGAAAGTGGTCGAACGCCTGGGTTCCGATGCACAGTTCGTTGCGATGGGGGAGGTCGGCGGCGTTGTCATCGGGCAGCACCCGATGCAGCATCAGGATCACCCCGGCGCCTTGCAGTTGATTGCGCCCCACTGACGAGTTCAGGTACAGCCATCCGCTGGTCTGTTTGAACAATTGCATAATCCCCATGGTTCCATCCTCTCAGCGATTTTGTTCGGGGTTCCATCGTGCATAGCGTTGGCCGCGCAGGAACTGCCACAGCCCGATGCTCATCCCGGCAAGGGTGACCAGCAGGAAGGCGGCGAGGCGGAAGGGTTTGGGCAGGCGGTGTTGCGAGTCCAGAAGACCGGCGATGGCGATCGCATATCCGAGCAGTTGCGCGACCAGGAACACCTGGTAGAAAGCATGCTCCTGCCACAGCCAGAAATTGCTCAGCAACAACGGCAGCAACAGGATGGGGGCCAGGCGGCGGATCAGCTTGTGGCTGATCAGCGCGATGGCGTACAGCCCGTGCTTGAACGGGTTGAGCAGTTCGCGGCGCTGGGCCAGGCTTTGCAGACCGCCGACGGTCACGCGCTGGCGCCGGCGGAATTGTTTGTCTGCCTCGTCGACACCCTGGTCGATCACTTGGGCCTGGGGCACGTAAACGATGCGTTTGAACGCCACAGGTGCGCAGGTGCTGATAAAAAAATCATCGTTGACCTCAGCCGGCACCGTCTGGAACAACTCGCGTCGCAACGCCAGTAGCGCGCCATCGGCGGAGACCATGCAGCCGGTGCGATTCTCCACCCGGCGCAACCAGCCTTCGTAATGTCGATACAGGCTGTCGCCGATGCTCAGGCCTTTGCCGGTCACCGGGATCACCATGTGCCCGGCGCAGGCGCCGACCGCAGGGTCTGTCAGCGGCGCGAGCAGGTGGCCGAGGGTGTCGGTGGCCCATTGATTGTCGGCGTCGGTAAACACCAGGATGTCACCGCTGCTCAGTGCTACCCCGGCGTTGAGGGTCGCGGCCTTACCCCCGCGGGGCAGGTCGAGCACCGTGATGCGCGGGTCGACAACCTTGTGCGCACAGGCCACGGTGGCGTCGGTAGAGCCGTCGCTGGCCAGGATGATTTGCAGCGAGCGTGGCTGGTAATCCTGGGCCAGCAGCGTGCGCAGTTTTTCCTCGATGTGCCGCGCCTCGTTGTGGGCGGCAATCACGATGCTCACGTTCATCGGTGGCGCCGGCGCTGGACGGCGCGCCGGGTACAGCGGTGCGAGCAACGTCAGCAGCATGGGATAACCCAGATAGGCGTACACCGGCAGCAGCAGGCACATCCAGAAAATGAATTCAGCCACGGGCGGGCCTCCTGGCATTCCATTGGCAAAGGCTGAGAATGAACGCGGCGCCGGCCAGGTGCAGACGCACCCAGTGCAAGCCCCAGAGTTGCACCGTCAGGCCGACGCTGCGGTGCTTGGCACTCTGGCGCAAGCTCAGCATCAGCGCCGGCAACAGTGTCAGCACAACCATCAGCAGCGCGTGATGCGGGTAGCCGTTGAGCAGTGCTGAAATGGCGAGGAAATCCACTACCCAGGCCATGATCGACAACAACGGAAAGCGTAGCAGTCGCAGGCTCATGCCGTGGGTGCGCAGCAATTGCAGATGACTGCCCTGACGCCATATTTCCTTGCCCATCCATTCCCGCCAGCTGCCTTCGTAACCCCAGTGCAGGGCCACGCTTTGGTTGGCGGTGAGCAGGCGCGCGCCGTGCTTGCCCAGGCGCAGGGTGAACTCCTTGTCTTCCCCGGTGCGCAGGTTTTCGTCGAAACCGCCGACCTTGTCGAACCAGCTGCGCTGCATCAGCAGGTTGGCACTGGGCAGCCAGTCCACCGTCTGCACGGTATGGGCGCTGGGGCGCAGCGTACGGCGCTGCCAGGCGGTGGCGTACCAGGGCGCTTCGGCGGGGGTGTGCAGGTCCAGGCCAAATACATCGGCCTGGCCGGCGGCGTCGAGTTCGATCAGCCGGGTCAGCCAGTCCTCGGGCATCTCGATGTCGGCGTCGATAAACGCCAGCCAGTGACCGCTGGCGATGGCGGCACCGCGATTGCGCAAGGCGCCGATCGCCAGGCCAGGCATCACCAGCACCTGGGCGCCGAACTGCCGGGCAATCTGCGGGCCCCGATCAGTGGAGCCATTGTCGACCACGATCAGCTCGCATTGCAGGTCGGCGGCATGCGCGGCCTTCTGCGCAGCGAGCAGCGTGCGCCCAATATGCCGCGCCTCGTTGAACATCGGGATGACGATGCTGATGCTGTTCATGTCCGAGCCTCGAAGGGAGCGCTTTCTTCAGCTTTGATACGCAGCACGCTGGTCAGCGCGAGCATGATCCACAGGTACTTGTGGTTCGGCGCACTGAGGAACATCAGGAACAGCGTCAGCGAGACAAAGCTCATGCTCAGGTGCGTCAGCATGTCGACCTGCTCGCTATTGCCGCGCAGCCTCCAGGCGCGACGCGCCCGCGTCAGGTTGTACATGGCCAGGCCGAGCATGCCGACAAACATCAGCCCGGCAGGAATCCCCAGCTCACTGAAAATCTCCAGGTAGGTGTTGTGCGCGTGCCGGTACAGTTCCTCGGGGTTGCTGTTGAAGGCGAAGGCCTTCGAATAACCGGTGGCTGCGTAGTGCAGCGGGAAGGTACCGGGACCGGTGCCGATCAACGGGTTCTCGGCAATCATCCCGCTGCCGACCACGATGTAGGACGCGCGGCGGCCCAGGGACGCGTCCTGGCTCCTGGCGCCGGAGCTCAGGATGCTCAAGGACTCGATGCGTTTGATGTAGCTGGCCGGCATCGCGTACAGCGCAAGCGGAATCACGATCGCCAGACCCAGCATGGCAAACCCCAGATGCCGCGGACGGATGCGGGGCAGCAATGCCCGGTAGTGCCAGGCGCCGATCAACAGGCTGATAAACAGCACCACCAGGCCCGAGCGGGATTCGGTCTTGGTAATGCCGACCAACAGCAGGAGGGTGCACCCACCCCAGAACAGCCGGTGCAGCATGTTCGAGCTACGCATGACCAGAAACAGCGCCAGGGGCACGGCAAAGGCGATCATCAGGGCGAAATTGTTCGGGTCTTTCAACAAGCCGGCAGCACGCCCGGCGTCCTGGTATTTAACGGAGAACAGCGTCATGGCGCAGGTCACCGCGACGCTGAGGGTGACCAGTTTGGCGAAGGTGTTCAGATTCAGTTCGCGACCAATCAGCAAGGTGATGATAAACAGCACCAGGCCGACACTCAGGTCACGCAGATGCCCAAGCGATACGCTCATGTTGTCGCTGTTCAGCAGGCTCAGCAGGTACAGCGCCATGAAGCTGAGCAGAAAGCGCCAGATATTGCTGCGCAAGCGTTCTGCCGGCAGCTGGTGCATCGCCAGTTGCAACATCAGGATCAGCACCAGCGAGGCACCCAGGATTTTCGAACCGGGAAAGGCGCTGTCCTTGAACAGGCCCTCGAACGGCAGGATGGCGGCGATGCCCAACAGGCCCCAGGTCGGCTTGCGGTACAGGACCGCGACGCCGACCAGGCCCAGGACCACCCCCGGCGCCAGGAAAGGAAAAGGGCTGGCCAGCAAACCAAGGCAGACCAGGGCGAGCAAACTGACGATCGAGAGCGGAACAATCACGCGCGTGCCTCCCGTGCAGTACGGATATAAAGCTGCGACCAGCGTTCGGCCAGGGCCTTGAGGTCATAGCGATCCTGTTGCGTACGTTTTGCGTTGTCGATCAGTTCGCCGGTCAGTGCCGGCTCGGCCAGCAACGTACCGATCTGGCGGGCGAGGGCGCTGCTGTCGGCCGGCGTTGCCAGCAAGCCGTTGTGTCGGTCCTGCAGTACGTCTGGAATCCCGCCGACCGCGAACGCTACCACCGGCACCCCGGCCTGCATCGCCTCCAGCAGAATCATCGGCGTGCCCTCGGTGCGCGAGCTGATCACCAGCGCATCAAGTTGTCGCCACCACTGGCCCATGTCGGTCTGGTAACCGGGCAAGCGGATGCGCTCCTGCAAGCCCGCTGCGTCGATGCGTGCCAGCAGTTCCTCGCGTTCCGGGCCGTCGCCAAGCATCACGGCGTCCAGGTGCGGGTACTGCTGACACAGCGGTATCAGCGCATCCAGAAACAGGTCCGGGCCTTTTTCACTGCTTAGCCGCCCAACGTAACCGGCGAGAAAGCGCTGCCGGTCGGTACTGGGGGGCAATTGCCCGGTGGCGGCTGGCAAACCGTTGGGAATCACCTGCAGCTTCTGCCCCTCGACCCTGGCTTGACGGTGCAATACGGCGATGCTTTCGGCGACGCAGACCACGCGATCCACCGAAGCCGTGCGGCACAATTGCAGGCTGAGCCAGGTGTAGAACTTCTGCTTGCGACTGCGCGGGGTGAAGCCGTGCTGAGTAATCACCAGCGGCAGGCGCAACAGCGTCGCGCCAACCCAGCCGAACAACAGGCCCTTGAAGTTATGGGTGTTGATCAGCGGCCGCTCGCTGCGGCGCCGGCGCAGGTGCCTGAGCAAGGCGCCCGGCCCCGCGCAACTGCGGCAGTCGACGCCGGCTTCGCGAAACCGCGCGATCAGCTCTGGCGGCGCATCCAGAAACAGCACCTGGTGCTGCCCGGGTGTTGCCAGGCAGTGATCGAGCAACATCCGCTCAGCCCCATAGAAGCCGCCGCTGCTGAGCAAATGAATGATCGGCAGGGTGCTTGCAGGTGCAGTCTGGCTGAGCGGCGCGTTCAATTGCGCACCCAATGCGCGAAGCGCGGCACGGTCCAGTTCTTGTGCGGGTTGATCGGCTCGACGTTCTGATCGTTGATCACCAGCAGCACTGGCAAGCCCAGTTCGTGGGAGATTTGCGCTGGATGCTTGAAGCGGTGATCGAAGAACTCACGTACGTAAACGAAGGCGATCGCCAGCAGCAAACCGGTGAGCAGTCCCAATGGGATGATCACCATCGGTTTGGGAAATGCGGCTTCCGTCGGCTCGAACGGTGGGCTGAGAATCCGTGCGTTGGACAGGTCGTTGTCCAGCGAGCGGGCGGTGCTGCTTTCAGCAAAACGCTGGGCGTAGGTGGAGAACGCGGCGTGCAATGCCTCGATCTCGGTGTCCATCTGGCGCAGCTTGCTCTGGGTTTCCTGCAACTGGTGAATGCGGTTCTTGAACTGGGCAATGCGCGCGGTTTTCTGGTCGATCACCGAGCCGATCACGGCCAGGTCGGCGGTGCGTTCCTGAATGCGGTTGTTCACCACTTTGAGGAACTGCCCGCGAGTCCGGGTGATCTGTTCGCGCTGCAGCAACATGGGTTCGCTGCCAGGCTGGAACACCGACAGGTCATTCATGTAACGGCTGACCTGGCTGATCAGCAATTCGCCGAGTTGCTTGACCTCGCGATCCTCGAACGCCACGTTGTCGGTGGTGGTGGTAAAGGTGTACGGGAAGGAGTAGTCGTTGAGTTTGGCGTCCTTGGCCGCAGCCAGGCTGGTTTTCAGGTAGTCGAGCCAGCGTTTGCTTTGCAGCAGGCGATCCTGGTAGAGGTTGAGTGCCTGCTCCTCGGTGTTGATGGCGTTCAGGCGGAAAGTGATTTCCTCCCGAGGATCCGCCGAGCCGACGCCTTCAAGCAGGGCGAGGCGGTTACCTTCCAGGCCGTCGAGACGCACCTGGTACTGCATTTTCTTGGTTTCGTAAAAGCTCTGCGGCAGGTCGATCGATTGCAGAGCCTGACGGCTGACCAGGTAGTTCTGCAGCAGGGCGGCAACGAACTTGGTGCCCTGGGCCGGGTCGGGAAAGCTGTAGACGATCGAGATCACGTTGGAACCGGGCAGGGTCTCGACCTTCAGGTCGCTCATGGCTTGCTGCGTCAGGGCATCCAGTTCGGTGTCCCGTACCGGGTCGGTTTCCAGGCCCAGTGCATTGCGCACAGGATTGATCAGGTGTTCGCGAATGGGTGTGGTGACGTAGTCCTTGAATGGCTGCGCTACCAGTTTGGTGAACGGGCTCACCGGCGGCGTGTACTCGCTGTTCTCGCGCATCTGGCTGAGCGTTTCGCGAATCAGTCCCGGCGAACGCAGGATATTGCTCTCGGTTTCCATGTCTGCCAGCGATGGCGGAATGAACGAAGCGTTCTCCTGGTTGAGAGAGGTGGTGGCATCTCCCTGGGAGAGTTTTTTGGACTGCACGATCACCTGGGCGGTGATATCGAAGCTCTGCTTGAGCATCAGCGGCAAGATCAGTGCGATCACTGCAAAGATCAGGAAAACTCGTTTCACCAACTGCTTGTTGGCGAAAAAGATCCTGAAGAACTCGTGCAGGTAGTTTTCTTTTGGATTCATGACGGTCACCTGAGAGTTAGTTGTCGCTGCCTTTGTTGTCGACGCGGTAGCTGAAGCTCATGCCCACGCCCTGGAACAGCACCACGTCCGCCAGTTGCCGGGCGAGTTCGCCGGCGCTGGCCAGTTTGGTCTTGGGCACGTACAGCATGTCGTCAGGCTGCAGGTAGGCGATCTGCGTGGCATCGCCGGACAGGGCCTTCTCCACGTCATAACGATGGGCAGTCACCTGGTTGCCGTTGCGCCGCATGATCATTACCGAGTCCAGGCGCGCCTTGACGTTGGAACCGCGGGCCATGGTCAGGGCTTCGAGCACCGACACCGGACGGCGAATCGGGTAGGAGCCCGGCTGGCCGACTTCGCCCAGTACGTAGATCTCGTTGCCGGCGGTGGACTTGAGCAGCACGTCCACGGTCATGCGGCCCGGCAGGGTGGCGTAGCGTTTATTGAGGAAGGTTTCCAGCTGGTTGACCGTCATGCCCTGCAGCGGTACGGCGCCGATTTCCGGAAAGCTGGCGTAGCCGTCGGTGCCGACGATGATCTCGCGGCTCATGCCGGTATTGGGGTGGTTGAGTGTCGACTTGAGGTTCTGCTCGTTGGTCAGCGGGCTGACCACATTGAGCGACAGTGTGTTGCGATTGGGCTGGAACAGCTGCTTGCGCTCATACGCACGCTGGATTTCCACGCGGGCCTGTTCGCGGGTCAGGCCTTCGACTTTCACCGAAGTGTTGGCCCCCGGAAGCTCGATGGTGCCGTCGGGCAGTACCAGCTGGTTACCGTTGAGCTGGCTGGCCGCGGTGAAATTCAGCGCAACCATGTCGCCCGATTGCACGCGGTAGGCGTCAGAGCCACTGGTGCTGACGTGGAAGATCACGTCCAGGACATCCTGGGGCCGCAGGGTCTGCTCGACCTGGGGCACGTCAGTGGCCTGGGCATTGGTCGGTGCAGCGGTAAGAATCTGCACCGGCATCGACTGGGTTTCTTGGGAGGTGCTGGAGCAACCTGCAAGCGGCAGCAACAGCAGGACAAGCATTCTGGCGTTCATGTCGTCATCCTTTGGCGTTCGCTCACAGGTTTTTGTAGAGCCATTTAGGCATGTAGTACTTGCGTCGATTAAACACACTGCCCACCAGTTTTGCCCCGGCCTGGGTCAGTCGCTGGACAGCGGCCTGGGCCACTTCCCAGCGGGTGTCTTCGGCGCGCACAACCATGATCACGCCGTCCACCTGGGTGCTGATGACCAGGGTGTCGGCGGCCGAGTACACCGCGTCGCCGTCGATCACGACAAAGCGGTAGCGGCTGCCCAACTGGTCGAGCAACGGGCTCAGGGTTTCAGGGGTCAGGTGTTCGTCGCCCCGGGCATAACGCCCATTGGGCAGCACGTGGAAGGGCAGGCTGGAGACGTCCACCACACAGTCCTGCAGCAAGGGCGGGCTCTGGGTGTTGAACAACAGGTCGCGAAAGCCGCGCTCCTTGGTCAACCCAAGCTGTTGGGTGAGGTTGCTGGTGGACTGGCTGGCGTCGACCAGCAACACCTGGCCGCTGCTCATCTGGGCCAGTTGACTGGCCAGCACCAGGGCGCTGGTGGTCGTGCCCGCGCCGGGGTTGGCGGCGGTCAGGAAGAGGATCCGCAGATCTTGATCGAGCACAGTCGAAGTCAGGTTGGACTCGCTCGGGTTCGCGATTGTCAGGCTTTTTGCAGTTGAACCGTCCATTTAACTCGCTCCGTGGCCGCTGAATACTTTGAAGGGGGTTTTCAACAGGATCTTCAGATCAAGCAGCAGGCTCTGCTCGGCGATATAGCTGAGGTCCAACTCAACGCGCTGGTCGAAGTCGATATTGCTGCGCCCGGAGATCTGCCACAGGCCGGTCATGCCGGGGTAAATGCTCAGGCGCGCAAGATGATTGTCTTTGTAGCGGTAGGCATTGAACGAGGTGGGCCGAGGGCCCACCAGGCGCATGTCGCCGGCCACCACGTTGAACAGGTTGGGCAATTCGTCGAGGCTGCTGCGCCGCAGGAAGCCACCGATGCTGGTGATGCGGGGGTCCTTGTCGATCTTGAAATCGATCGCATCGGCGCCGTGTTTGTTGAGGTGACGCAGGGATTCCTTGAGCTCCTCGGCGTTGGCAACCATGGTGCGGAACTTGTACATGCCGAACGTGCGACCGCGGTAGCCGGTGCGTTTTTGCACGAACATCACCGGCCCCGGGCTGCTGAACTTGATCACCAGCGCCAGGCCCAGCAGCAACGGCGAGATCAGCACCAGGATGATCAACGCCCCCAGGCAAGCCAGTACCCGGTTGGTGCGCGATAACGTCCAGGGGCGACCACCATCGCGACCAGTGATCCAGCCACGGCCCTGCATGTGGATGGCGGCATCCATGCGGATGCGGTGTTCGGGGTCCAGCCGCTTGTCCCGCCTCAATTGTTTGAGGGGTACACCTTTTTCATGTCCAGTCATGGCATCCTCCGCTGAAGTTCAGCCGCGAACGGCGCGTGGGCGATAGGCAGTGGGTAGTAGTCGCGAAACCAGGCAACGAAGCGCCCAAGTCCCTCATCCAGCGCGATCCGTGGCTGGAAACCGGTGGCCTGGGCCAAGTCGCTGGCATCGGCACAGGTATTGAGCACATCGCCGGGTTGCAGGGGCAGCAACTCGACCACGGCTGTTTGTCCAAGGTGTTTTTCCAGCAGCGCCAGGTAAGCCTTGAGCTCGACCGGGTGTTGCCCGCCAATATTGAAAATTCGCCACGGCGCCATGCTGCTGGCCGGGTCCGGGGTTTCCCGGTCCCATTCAGGGTTGGCCTGCGGTGGCCGCTCAATCAGGCGGGTGATGCTTTCGATGATGTCGTCGATGTAGGTGAAATCACGCTGGTGCTCGCCGTAGTTGAACAGCTTCAACGGCTGGCCTTGGGCAATCGCCCGGGCGAACTGGATCGGCGACATGTCCGGGCGGCCCCATGGACCGTACACGGTAAAAAAGCGCAGCCCGGTGCAGGGGATGCCGAACAGATGGCTGTAACTGTGGGCCATCAGCTCGTTGGCTTTCTTGGTCGCGGCGTACAGCGACAGCGGGTGATTGACGCCGTCCCGGACCGAGTAGGGCGTGTGCTGGTTGGCGCCATACACTGAACTGGACGAGGCGTAGATCAGGTGCTGAACCGGGTGGCGCCGGCAGCTTTCGAGTATGTTCAGGAAACCACTGAGGTTGCTGTCCAGGTAGGCCCGCGGATTTTCCAGTGAGTAACGCACGCCGGCCTGGGCGGCCAGGTGAATCACCACTTGGGGTTGTTCACGGGCGAACAGCGCCTCGATGGCCGCGGCATCGGCCAGGTCGACTCTTTCGAGCTGGAAACGGCCGACCTGCTCCTGCACCCAGGACACTCGATCGTGTTTGAGTTGCGGCTCGTAGTAGTCGTTGAAGTTATCCAGCCCGCACACTTGATGCCCGTCGCGCAGTAGCCGCAACACACAATGGGCACCAATGAAGCCGGCGGCTCCGGTCACGAGAATCTTCATGGACGCAGCGCCTCGGGCACGATGTGACGCAAGCCGATGCCGCTGTAGTGCAGGCCGGCGGCCGCCACGTGCTCGGGGTTATAGAGGTTGCGCCCGTCGACGATCACCCGCGAACGCAACTTGCTGGCCAGCAGCTCGAAGTCGACCACGCGAAAATTCTTCCACTCGGTGCAGATCACCAGGGCGTCGGCGTCTTCCAGGGTGTCATCGCGAGTGGCGCACAGGTGCAGGTCGTTGCGATAGCCGTAGAGGCGACGGCATTCGGACATGGCTTCCGGGTCGTACGCCTGCACGCTGGCGCCCTCGGCCCACAAGGCTTCCATCAGATAGCGGCTGGGGGCTTCGCGCATGTCGTCGGTATTGGGTTTGAACGCCAGGCCCCAGATCGCAATGGACTTGCCGGCCAGGCCTTCGGGGAATCGCGCTTTGAGTTTGCCGAAGAGGATGTGACGCTGGCTGTCGTTGACGTCGGTCACGCTGCGCAGCAGGCGCAATGGCATGCCGTTGTGTTCGGCGGTGTGCAGCAGGGCGCGCAGGTCCTTGGGAAAGCATGAGCCACCGAAGCCGCAGCCCGGGTAGATAAAGTGATAACCAATGCGCGGGTCCGAGCCAATGCCCTTGCGCACCGCTTCGATGTCGGCGCCCAGCAGTTCGGTGAGATTGGCCAGTTCGTTCATGAAGCTGATGCGAGTGGCGAGCATCGCATTGGCCGCGTATTTGGTCAGCTCGGCACTGCGATTGTCCATGAACATGATTTTTTCATGGTTACGACAGAAGGGGGCGTAGAGCTCGCTCAGCTGCTCGCGGGCCTGCTCGTCGTCGGTGCCGACGATGATTCGGTCCGGGCGCATGCAGTCGGCCAACGCGCTGCCCTCCTTGAGAAACTCCGGGTTGGACACCACCCGTACCTTAAACATTGTCCTTTCCCGGCGTCGCAATTCTTCGCTGGCCGCGGCGACCACCTGATCCGCCGTGCCGACCGGTACGGTGGACTTGATGATCAACGTGCGATCGGCCTCCATGAAACTGGCGATCTGACGGGCCACGTTGAGCACGTGGCTGAGGTCGGCGGAACCGTCCTCATCGGCGGGCGTGCCCACGGCGATGAAGATGAGCTCGGCGTGTTCCACTGCATCGCTGGCCTGGGTGGTGAACAGCAAACGACCGGCCTTGATGTTCTCTTCCAGCGTGCCGGAGAGTCCCGGTTCACTGATCGGCGGTACCGCTTGTTGCAGCTGCTTGATCTTGTTCGGATCAATGTCGACGCACAGGACGCGATGTCCGACATCGGCCAGTGCCGCTGCTTGTATCAGGCCAACGTAGCCCGTACCAAATACGCTCACGTCCATTTTGGCGTGCCTCGTAAGACGGTGGAGAGGATCAGAATTAGACTGTCAAAATGGGTATAGACCAGCCGTGGAAATCCGTGTCAGCAAAATGACGTGTTGCATCGGCAAGACAAACCCCAAGGTTGGGGGCGATATGCCATCAAGTGCTTGTCGCAGCTGCGTTTGCCCCGGTTTTGAGGGGTTTGAGGGGTGTTCAAAGAAAACGATAGACGGTCGTTGGGCGATTCTGGGGAGGGTTTATACGCTTCAGGTGTGTCAGATTTGAGTCAACATTTTTTTGACGCTTTGTAAAAAAGTCCGACATTTCTTGCGCAAAATGGCTATGTGCCAGCGCCAAGAAATAGCCGACAAACTATTGGCAAAATGCATTGCCGGGCGGCAACTCTTCGGGGAGAAAGCTTGCGATTATTCGAGGTGATTCGCGCGAACGATCACAGCGCGGATACAGCATCTACCCTCACGCCAAGGCGCGTTTGGTAGCGAGCAACGCTTCAGTTCATCACTGCGGACGACCCTTTGAGCATCTCCGTGCGTGCAGTGCGCACTGGATCATGCAGCAGCGAATATCCGCGCTCCAGCAACGTGCGGCCGATTAATCGCGAACCACCCTCATTCAGGTGCGAATCATCCAGATACAACAGCTGCCCCTGAATGATCGGGCTGCAAACCCCCGCCGGGCATATCACCTGATTGGGGTCGATAAAGCGCACCTGGGGAAATTTCGCCCGCACGTCCGCCCAATACGGTGCGAGCGCGCTCTGGGCTACCGAACAATCGCGCTCGGAGCCAAACATCAAACGCCTGATCGGGCAACTGGCGGCCTTTTCGATGTGCTGGTTGCTCAGGATCACGATGACCTGGCCGCTGCTCTCCACCACCCGCCGAATGCTCGCCTCAACGATATCCCCCGCATCGGCTTCCTTGGGCCAGACCGCCGCCATCACCACATAAGGGTATTTGTTCTGCTCGATCAGGCTGAACACCCGCTCGTTGCGTTTCGCGCAGTGGGCGGCGTACACCGGCGACATATCGGCGTCGTAGCCGGGGATCGGCGGGCACGAGTCCATGGTGTAATCCATGATCGATAGATTGTCGGGTCTGGCCAGCAGATCGACCATTCCCGTGAAGTGATTGGCAAACGAGTCGCCGATCATGATGCCGTCCAACACCGCTTTTTTCGTGCCCAGGCGGCATGAGTCATCAGGACCGGTGCTGTACAACGCATTGGTGACATGACAGCCGCGACGAATTTCGTTCGGCCTGCTCTGTGTCATCGCTTCCAGCGCTGAAACCTGGGGACCAAAACGCTGCGGGAAACCGTTGAAAACAACGCTCAGCACGGCAATGGCAGCCAGTCCCAAGGCCGGGAGCGCAAATCGGCGAACGAACACCCGGGAGAAATGCCAGCTCGCGCCGGCGCGCCGGAAGGGTACCTCGACATAACGCCAGGACAGCCACGACAGCCCGATCGATACCGCGATCAGCAGCGCACCGACGGGTATGTCGACAGGGATTTCCAGATAATTGAGGTAGGCAATCAGTGGCCAGTGCCACAGATACAGCGAATAGGAAATCAGCCCGATAAACACCATTGGCCGGCAGGTCAGCAATCGCGAGTGCCTGTCGCCGCTGCCCGCGAGAATCAACAGCGCTGCACCCAGGCAAGGGATCAGGGCGTTAAGTCCGGGAAAGGTCGATTTCGCGTTCAAGGCAAACAGCGCGAAACCGATCAGCAGGTAGCCCGCCAGCGCGAGGGCATGGGTGGTCAGCTTGCCCATGACACGGGGCTGCTGCAGATAGATGCCCAACACCCCGCCCAGCATCAGCTCGAAAAAACGCGTCGGCAGCAGGTAGTAGGCGGCCGTGGCGAAGACGCCCGTCGCGTACTCGGAAACGGCCACTGCGAGCACCACGCCGATCCCCAGGATCGGCAGAACGTAACGCGGTGCCAGGCGATAAACCAGCACGATGAACAGCGGCCAGATGACGTAGAACTGCTCTTCGATGCCCAGCGACCAGGTATGCAGAAGAGGTGCCTCGCCGGCATCGGCGGCGAAGTAGTTGCCGTACTTGATCCAGATATAGATGTTGGAAACGCCTAGCAGGGAGAGCAGGGCGCTGACGTTGAGCCGGATCAGGTCGGCCGGGGACAGGATAAAAGCGCCAACGATCACCGTCGCCAGCAACACCGTCGCCAGCGCCGGGACGATACGATTGATGCGTCGCTGATAGAAGCCCTTGAGCGAGAACGCGTTGCGCCTGACCTCGGAATACACCTGGGAGGTGATCAGGAAACCGGAGATCACGAAGAAAATATCCACGCCCACAAAACCGCCTGGCAGCAGGCTGGTATTGAGGTGGTGCAGCAATACCGCGATCACCGCTACAGCTCGCAGACCATCGATGTCCGAGCGGTATTTGCCTTCAGCCATGCGCCTGACCATCCCTAAAGCTTTCGCCATCCAGCCAAGTCCGACCCATGACAACCACAGTCAAGATTTTGGACAGTTAAACCCACATGTCATTTGTAGCTGGGAATTGGCTGGACGCAAATCGCCGTCAGTCGCCGCAGGTGCCCGGCACCCGGGCAATCGTGATCGGACAAAAGTCCTGCCAGGCCGCTATCCTTGGCCGACGCTCACCGAACGGGTCGACCCATGCTTGAAGTCCACGCAGTGTTCAAAAGCTACGCAACGCCGCAAGGGCCCTTGCCGGTGCTGCAAGGCGTCGACCTGATGTTGAAACCTGGCAGCAGCCTGGCCTTGATGGGCGAATCGGGCAGCGGCAAGAGTACTTTGCTGCACCTGATCGCCGGGCTGGACAAGGTGGATCAAGGCACCATCACCAGCGGCGAGTATCGGCTGGAGCAGATGAACGAACGACAGCTGGCCAACTGGCGCCGCAGTGAAATCGGCCTGGTGTTCCAGCAGTTCAACCTGATCGGCAGCCTGCGCGTGGAGGATAACCTGGCGTTCCAGGCGCGCCTGGCCGGGCGCCATGATCCGCAGTGGCAAGCGCACCTGGTGCAGCGCCTGGGGTTGGCAGATCTGTTGCGCCGCTACCCGGAACAACTTTCCGGAGGACAACAGCAACGGGTTGCTTTGGGGCGCGCGCTGGCGTCCAGACCCAAATTGCTGCTCGCCGATGAGCCCACCGGCAGTCTCGATGAGGGCACCAGCGATGAAGTATTGAAGCTGCTGCTGGAACTGCTCGACGACAGCCCCACGACCTTGCTGATGGTCACCCACAGCCCTCGGGTCGCCGCGCGCCTCGCCGACAAAGTGGTGTTGCACCGTGGTCGCCTGGCTGGCGCGGACGGGCGCTGAGGTGCGGGTTTTCTACCAGGCATTACGCGCGCTGCTGAGCCACTGGCGGCAGCACCCGGTGCAATTTTTCAGCGTGCTGACCGGGCTGTGGCTCGCCACCAGCCTGCTCACGGGCGTACAGGCCTTGAACAGCCAGGCGCGGGACAGTTACGCCCGGGCCAGCGAGCTGATTGGTGGCGAACCCCAGGCCAGTCTCAGTGCCCCGGGCGGGGGAACATTTTCCCAGCAACTGTTTGTAGACCTGCGGCGTGCTGGTTGGCCGGTTTCGCCGGTGCTGCAGGGACGGGTGACGCTCAAGGGACTGGAACAACAGCGACTGCAACTGATGGGCATTGAACCGGTGTCGCTGCCGGCGGGTTCTGCGGTGGCCGGGCGGGCGCTGGCGATCGAGCAGATCGTCGAGTTTTTCACGCCCCCGGGCAGCACCTGGGTCGCACCGCAAACGTTGCGGGCCATGGGGCTGCATGAGGGCGAACGGCCGGTCAGTGCCAACGGCCAGATCTTGCCACCACTGCATGCCCAGGCCGACATGGCGCCTGGCGTACTGCTGGTGGACATCGGCTTTGCCCAGCAGATTCTCGACCAGCCCGGTCAAGTGTCGCGCCTGCTGTTGCCCAAGGATTTCAGCGCGCCGCTGCCGGACGGGTTCAGCGCTGTGCTGCAACTCACGCGCAGTGGTGAAGAAAACAATCTGGCGCGCCTGACCGAAAGCTTTCACCTGAACCTCGATGCCTTGGGTTTTCTTTCATTCGTGGTCGGCCTGTTCATCGTCCATGCGGCCATTGGCCTGGCCCTGGAGCAACGCCGTGGTCTGCTGCGGACCTTGCGTGCCTGCGGCGTCAGCGCGCGGATGTTGATCGCTTGCCTGGTCGTCGAGCTGGGCGCTTTGGCGCTGGTCGGCGGAGTGGCCGGGGTCACCAGCGGCTATCTGTTGGCGAGTGTGCTGTTGCCGGATGTCGCCGCCAGCTTGCGGGGCCTGTATGGCGCCGAAGTCGCCGGGCAACTGAACCTGAGCCCGTGGTGGTGGTTGAGTGGCATCGGCTTGAGCCTGCTCGGGGCGTTGCTGGCCGGAACCAATAGTCTGTTGCGGGCGGCGCGCCTGCCCTTGCTGGCCCTGGCCGATCCCCAGGCCTGGCACCAGGCCCACTCGCGCTGGCTGCGCCGCCAGGGCTGGGTCGCAGCGCTGGCAGCGGTGATCGCGCTGTTGGCATTGTTCCTGGGCGATAGCCTGGCCAGCGGCTTTGTGCTGCTGGCTGCGTTGTTGCTCGGTGCCGCGCTGGCGCTCCCGGTGGTGCTCAATCTGGTGTTGAACGCAGTGCTGCAGCGCAGTCGCTCGGTGCTCGGCCAATGGTTCGTCGCTGATTGCCGCCAGCAGTTGCCGGCGTTGAGCCTGGCATTGATGGCGCTGTTGCTGGCGCTGGCCGCAAACATCGGCGCCGGGAGCATGACCGGCGGTTTTCGCGAGACCTTCAGTCACTGGCTGGAACAACGCTTGAGCGCCGAGCTGTACCTCAACCCACAGAACCCGGCGCAGTCGGTCGAGTTGTACGCCTGGCTCAAACAGCAGCCGCAGGTCGAGGCGGTGCTGCCCAACTGGCAGGTGTCGACGCAATTGCAGGGTTGGCCCACGGACGTCTTTGGCGTGATCGACCACCCAACCTATCGCCAGCACTGGCCGCTGCTGGAGGCCCAGGGTGACGATCCATGGAAGCGCCTGGCGAGCGACGACAGCGTGATGCTCAGCGAACAGCTGGCCCGCCGGTTGAAGGTCCGGCTGGGGGATTCGCTGCCAATGACCACGCCCGGTGGAACCTGGTCGCCGCAAATCATCGGCATCTATGCCGACTACGGCAATCCCAAAGGCCACGTACTGGTCAATGAGCGACACCTGCTGCGCCATTGGCCACAGCTGACGCCCAATCGATTCAACCTGCGAATTGATCCGGCCTCGATTCCGTCTTTCCTCACCACGCTGCAGGCGCGCTTCGCCCTGGATGACAATCGGATCGTCGATCAGGCGCGGCTCAAGGACTGGTCCTCACAGGTGTTCGAGCGCACCTTTGCCGCAACCGCCGCGCTGAACAGCCTGACCCTGGCGGTCGCGGGGGTCGCTTTGTTCATCAGCCTGCTGACCCAGAGCCAGAGTCGTCTGGGGCAACTGGCACCGCTGTGGGCGCTGGGCGTGACGCGGCGCCAATTGATGTTGCTGAACCTGGGGCAGACCTGGCTGCTGGCGGTGCTGACGTTGGTCCTGGCATTGCCGCTGGGCATCGCCCTGGCCTGGTGCCTGGACGCCGTGATCAATGTCCAGGCGTTCGGCTGGCGCCTGCCGCTGCGGGTGTTTGCGTGGCAGCTGTTGCAATTGATGGGGTTGGCCCTGCTGGCGACACTGCTGGCGTCGGCCTGGCCGCTGTACTCGTTGTATCGCACGCAACCGGCGGATCTGCTGAGGACCTTTGCTCATGAGGATTAAGCTCGCAGTACTGCTGCTGATCCTGCTCAGTGGCTGTGATCAGCCGGCGCCGGTCGAAAAAGGGTTTGCCGGTCTGGGCAGCACGGCGTCGTCATTTACCCCGGTCGTTCCAGGGCGGGTGTTCAGCTTTCCGGCTGATCACGGCCCTCATGATGGTTTTCGCATCGAATGGTGGTACGTGACCGCCAACCTCAAGGACGCCCAGGGCCGCGAGTTCGGCGTGCAATGGACCTTGTTCCGCAGCGCCCTGCAGGCCGGGCCGACAGCGGCGGGCTGGGCCAGCCAGGTGATCTGGCTGGGGCACGCGGCAGTGACCTCGGCCACCGCGCACCACGCCGCCGAGCGTTATGCCCGGGGTGGGGTGGCGCAGGCGGGCGTCGCACTGGCGCCGTTCAATGCATGGATCGATGACTGGCACTTCAGCAGCCAGGGGCGCGATGCGCTGGCCGACCTGCAACTCAGCGCCCGGGACAAGCACTTCAGCTACAACCTGCGCCTGACGTCCACACGCCCGTTGGTATTGCAGGGTAATCAGGGCTTTAGCCAGAAATCGGAACAGGGCCAGGCGTCGTACTACTACAGCCAGCCGTTTTTCCAGGCCAGCGGCGAGCTGGTGATCGATGGCACCCGCTATCAGGTCAGCGGCCCGGCGTGGCTCGATCGCGAATGGAGCAGCCAGCCTCTGACCGCCAACCAGACGGGCTGGGACTGGTTCTCCCTGCACCTGGACAGTGGTGAGCAGGTAATGCTTTATCGCATGCGGCAAAAGGACGGCGAGCCTTACCTGACCGGTACCTGGATCGATGCCCAGGGCCGCACCCAGGCGTTGCACGCCAGCGAGATCAGCCTGGCGCCCGAGGGCACCGCGAAGGTGGCCGGTCGCACCATGCCCGTCAGCTGGTCGATCAGGATTCCGGGCAAGCAACTCGACATCCGCCTCCGTGCGCTGAACCCGAATGCCTGGATGGATTTGCGCATTCCCTACTGGGAAGGACCGGTGCACCTGAGCGGCAGCCATGGCGGCCAGGGTTACCTGGAAATGACCGGGTATTAGCCGCGCAAACGGCTTGGAACTCCAGCCCACCTGCAACTCTCTACCGTACGAACCCCTGCCGGGAACGCCGCATTTTGATGACTGCGGTGAGCGTGGCCGGGACAGTCGACGATCCTGAGCCTGAGGAGGCCAGCAATGAAACCGCTAACCGAGACGGAACACCCTGACGAGCCCCGGCCACCCGGGGAAGTCGAGCGCGACAATGATGCGTTGCGGCCCACCGACCCCAATCGCCGCAAGGAACAAGGCAAAGGCACCGCCAGCGGGGAATCGACGGCGCAGGAGACGGCTGACAATTCCTGATGATTATTCAAACATAACTTTCACACAGTTCTGACAGTAAGTTTATTGGTCGGACGGTGAATTCGAGAATTGGGTTGCATGATATTTAAAGTGACATCCTGTTAAATATAATGTCGATAAATTTCATGTTGGTTTCGGCGATTTATCTTCAAACCTATATTAAAATAGAGTTCGTTCGCCCAGTGTCATGGCTCTTTACCAGTGCATGGATTGCCAAGGCCATTGCACTGGGCGAACCCCTCTTCATCAGTCATTGCCAGGTTATGCGGCGTTCACAGGGTCGCTCTTTTTTGTCGTTAAATTCCGAGTGTCATCTCTACTTGTAGATTGCCTGGTTTGCACAATTGAAAATTGCACCGTTGGGACTGAAACGAACCGACCGGGCTGATGGTCAATGAAACAGGCACATCGACCCGGAGCGGCTACAACATGAAAATCCTGATGGTTCTGACGTCCCACGACCAGTTGGGTGACACCGGCAAGAAAACCGGTTTCTGGCTGGAAGAATTCGCTGCACCGTATTTTGCCTTCAAGGATGCCGGTGCCCAGTTGACCCTGGTGTCACCGAAGGGCGGTCAGCCGCCGCTGGACCCCAAAAGCGACGAGCCGGATGCGCAGACCGCCGCCACCGAGCGCTTTCGCAAGGATCCTGCGGCGCAATCCGCCTTGGCTTCAACCGCGTTGCTGAGCAGCGCCAGGGCCGAGGACTACGATGCGGTTTTTTACCCCGGCGGCCACGGCCCGCTGTGGGACCTTGCCGAAGACAAGGTGTCGATCGCACTGATCGAAGCGTTCTACCAGGCTGGAAAACCGGTCGCGGCCGTCTGCCATGCGCCGGGTGTGTTGCGTCACGTCAGGGGCGCGGACGGCCAGCCGCTGGTCAAGGGCAAGCGGGTGACGGGCTTTACCAACTCCGAGGAGGAGGCGGTGCAACTGACCGATGTCGTACCGTTCCTGGTTGAGGACGTGCTCAAGGCCAACGGTGGCCTCTACTCCAAGGGCGACGACTGGGCCAGTTACGTGGTGACTGACGGGTTGCTGCTGACGGGGCAGAACCCGGCGTCTTCCGAGGCGGTGGCCGAGGCACTATTGGCGAAGCTGCGCTAACCCTTCGCCAAAGAGCTACGGTGCACGGCCTGAAGTCAGGCGAAACACTGCTCGATTGAACGG
This sequence comes from Pseudomonas sp. TMW22090, assembly GCF_022496665.1. Classification (NCBI taxonomy): domain Bacteria; kingdom Pseudomonadati; phylum Pseudomonadota; class Gammaproteobacteria; order Pseudomonadales; family Pseudomonadaceae; genus Pseudomonas; species Pseudomonas sp. TMW22090. The sequence continues at coordinate 133,896 of NZ_SCFH01000004.1, read as the reverse complement.
CGCTGCGTTTCGGCGTACAGCGCCAGTTCATCAATGGTCGAGCGTCCCAGGGCCTGCTCGAAGGCGTGGCGGTTCGAATGCTCACCGTAGTGGCTTTGCGCAGCGTCCCCAAGGTTGGACTGAAAAATCCCCGCCGCACTGACCGGCAGGAAATCCTCGTAAACCAGCGGTTCCACCCGCAGATAGCCATCGCGTAAAAGGTCCTCCAGCGCCATGGTTTGCAGCGCTCCCGCAGCCCGGCCCTTGTCCGTCACGAAGTAGCGAAAATACGCCAATTCTTGCTGGCGCATGCCCTCGAGCGTGTCAGGAAACTCGCTGAAATGCCGCTCCATCAGCGTGTTGTAGCGTGCGGCGTTGCTTTCGTTGGGAAATTCGCCGAGTTCATCCCGGGCCGCGTTGAGCAGGCGGTCATACAGTGCGCGACCTTTGGGGGTCAGCGCGGCGCCCCGTTGTTCGATTTCGCCAAAGCGGGCGCTATGGCTGCCGCGACTGTCGGCTTGATCAGTAAAGGCGATCGGCTCATCCAGCGCCTTGAAACTGGTCTGGCGCAGCAAAATCGGACACTGGCGACGGGGTGGGCCTTCGACCACCGCCTTGGGGGTGATGCCGTGGTCGGGCATTTGTGCCTGTACGATATCGATGTCCAGGGTGCGCGGCGTCAAGTGGTTGATGTGGGGGCCCTTGAACGCCACCACGTCGGCGATCAGGCGATGTTGCGCGCTGAGTTTTTGATACTGCTCGGCGGTGACGGTGGCGCTGTGGTGCCAGCGGAAGGTTTCCAGCGCCTGCTCGACGAACTGTTGCGCCTGCGCTTCGCCGAGGCCGCCCTCGCGTTCGGCGCACTCGATAAGGTGCAGCGCCGCCGGGGTGAAGATCCTGCGATTATCCAGTACCGCCTGGGCGAAGGTGCGCAGTGCCTGATCTTCGATCAGCTCAAGGCGTAGCAATGAGGTGAACACCCGAAACGGGCTGACTTGCAATGCGGCTTCGTGCACCGCGCGAAACGCGGTCGAATGCACCGGCACCCCCGCCGGGGTCAGGTCGTAGTAGCCAACGGGCTGCATGCCCATGACCGCAAACAGGCGGGCCAGAGTGGCCAGTTCATCAGCCGTACCGACGCGAATTGCGCCATGGCGCTCCAGGTCCAGGCGCTGTATTTCGCCGGTACTGTCCAGTTGCCGGGCCACTTGTGGATCGCTTTGCAGCACGTGACGGTTGGTTTGCTCCACCAGTTGCATCAGCGCGCCGTACAGCGGGACCTCTTCGCGGTACATGTCGGACATCGCTTTGGAGAAGCGTTGGCGGATCAGGTCGGGGCTGACGAAGCTCGGATGGCTCATGGAAGGTTTTCCTGGCGCTGGCGTGAAGGATGGGCAAAAGATCGCAGCCTTCAGCGTCCCCGACAAACGAAGAATCTTCCGAACTTCATTCTGTCACGGACTGCAAACAGGGGTCAGACGGGCAAGTGCGAGCGTTGGGATGCCAAAAATTCTCCATACAGTCGCGCCGTGTGTGCGGGCTGTTCGACCATCGGCATATGCCCGACGCCTTCGCCGATCTCCACCCGCAGGTCGGCAATGCCCTTGCTCCAGACCGCCACACTGCTGACATCGATCAGCCGGTCCTTGCGCCCCCACACCAGCAGGGCCGGGCACTTGATATCGGCCAGTCTTGGCTCCATCGGCGGGCTGGCGCGAAAGTCCCTGAAGATTTCCTCCAGCTCATCGCGAGACTGTTGATAGCGTTGGGCGAAGGCATCCAGCACCACCCCCGGCACCCAGGGCGGATTGGCCATGGTCATGGCATAGAACTGGCGGAATTCCTCCCGGGAATGAATCAGGAACGGGTTATGCCCCTTGCCCAGCTGCCGCTCCAGATCACTGATCTCCGGTGCAGTGACGCCGGCCGGGTCGATCAGCGCAACCGACGCGATGCGGTCCGGGTAGTGGGCGGCAAGCCAGGCAGCCATGTAACCTCCCATGGAGTTGCCGATCACATGCACTTTTTCCACGCCGCAGACGTCGAGCAGCTGGATCATGCGCTTGGCCTGGAGCGGGATGTCGTAGCCGCCGCCGGCCTTGAACCCGGTTTCTCCATGGCCGGCAATATCCGGGATGATCACCCGGTACTGGCCGACAAAATGCCGGGCGAAGCGCAGCCACAGGTTCTTGTCGGCGCTGTAGCCATGCAGCATCAGTACGCTGCTGGTGGCCTCGTATGGCCCACCTTGCCAGGTCGAGACCGTCATTTCGGGGATCGGCACGACGATCTTGTGCAGCCGGTACAGCTTGGCTTCGATGGCGGTGCTCAAGTCATACAGCAGGTAACCGATAGCGGGGTAGCTCAACCAGCTCCAGGCCACGAAAACAGCGATAGCGACAACCAATAAAAGCATCAGCGTCTTCCTTCTATCTAACGAATCAGGAGAGCAGGTGATCGGCGGGTTTCAGTGCCCGGGTGAGCCGGTGATAGCTGAAACTGAACCCCGGAAACATGGCGATTACATGACCGCTCTTGCTGTGATACCAGCTGTGGCAACCGCCAGACTTCCATACCGTGCGCTCCATTTCTCTGTGGATCATTTCAGTGTAGGTACGTTCCGCCTCGGGGCGCACCTCGATGCTGCGTAAACCCTGTTTTTTTAACGTGCCGATACAATCGAGAATGTAGTTCATCTGCGATTCGATGATGAACAGTGCCGAGGTGTGGCCAATTCCGGTGTTGGGCCCGGTGACGATAAACAGGTTGGGAAAGCCCGGCAGGCTGGTGCCGAGGTAGGCCCGGGGGTACTGGGCCCAGACATCTTGCAGGCGCGTCGCGTTCTTTCCGTAGACCGGGTAGGAAATCACCCCGTCGGTGGCGTCGTAACCGGTGGACCAGACGATCAGGTCCAGATCGAGGTGCTGGCCATCGCTGGTCACGATGCCGTTCTCGTCAATACGGGCAATCCCTTGTTCGCGGCTGTGCAGTGTCACATTGCTGCGCCCGAGCGCCGGGTACAAGGTGCTGGAAACAATCACCCGTTTGCAGCCGATGGCGTAATCCGGGGTCAGCTTGCGCCGCAGTTCGGGATCGGCCACCTGGCGCTTGAGAAAACCCAGCGCCTGTTGCTGGACCAGGCGGATCGCCGGCCGGGAGTACTTGAACGCAATCACCCGGGTTTCAAATTGCCAGTAGATCATCCAGCGTAGCAGTTTGTAGGCCGGCTTGAGCCCCAGGAGCCAGCGCTGGAACCGGCCAAACCGGCGATCTGCCCGGGGCAGCACCCAGTGTGGCGTGCGCTGGAACACATGCAGCTGCTGAACGTGCGGCGCGATCGCCGGGATCACCTGGGCCGCACTGGCGCCGCTGCCGACAATGGCCACGCGTTTGTTGCGGTAGTCGTAGGCGTGGTCCCACTGGTTGGTGTGAAACGTCTTGCCCTTGAAACGTTCCTGGCCTTCGAAGCGGGGCACCACCGGCTGGCTCAGCGGCCCGGTGGCATTGATCAGGAACTGCGCCTGGAACATCCCCCGCGAGGTGTGCACCACCCAGCGCCGGTTGTCATCGTCCCATTCGATGCGCTCGACATTGGTTTGCAGTTCGACCTTGTCCCGCAAGCCGAAATGCTCGATCACGTACTCGGTGTAGCGTTGCAGTTCGGCCTGTTCGGCGAACATCTGCGTCCAGCGGTACGGCGCAAAGGACAAGGAATAGAGCGGCGAGGGCACGTCCACCGCAGCGCCGGGGTAGGTATTCTGGCACCAGGTCCCGCCAAAGAAATCCCGCCGTTCCAGCAGGCGGAAATCTTCGATACCGGCCTTGAGCAAATTGATCGCCGCGCACTGGCCGCCGAATCCGCTGCCGATGATCAGCACTTGAAAGGTTTGCATGGACTTCCTTTTTTGATGGCGAGCCCCTTCATGTATAGCCAAACATTCGGCCCACGCCGGCCATCAATGTCGGGATATTCAGGCCGCCAGCCGGTGATGGCTATTTAACGTTGCCCTGTTAGACTTCAGCACACACGCAACCCAGGTGTCAGCAGGTTCTGTTCAGTGGCACAGAGGCCCCATGGAAAAATCGGGAGTCAAAGGACTTTCACTGGCACGCAGGCTCTACACCTCGCGAACGTTAGGCCTGGCCCTGGGCCTGTTGTGCGTGGCCGCAGCCATGTACCCGCTCGATCCGCCGCATTGGGTCTGGGCGCTGATGCTATTCAATGGCCTGGTCTGGCCACACGTGGCTTATCAATGGGCCCGACGCAGGAAAATTCCTTACCACGCCGAACAGCGTAACCTCCTGGTGGATGCCTTTCTCGGCGGATTCTGGGTCGCCGCCATGCACTTCAATCCGCTGCCCAGCGCCGCGACCATTTCCATGATGGCCATGAACAACGTCGCAATTGGCGGGCTGCGTTTCCTGCTGGCCGGTACCGGGGCGCAGATCCTGGGCCTGGGCGTCGGCCTGCTGATCTTCGCCCCGGCCTTCGTGCCTGAAACCAGCCAACTGCAGTTGTACGCCTGCTTGCCCCTGCTATGCCTTTATCCCTTGGCGCTGGGCTGGATCTGTTTCCGCCAGGCCCACACACTTGGCCAGCACAAACGTGAGCTGCTGGCGTTGAGTCGCACCGACAGCCTCACCGGCCTGCTCAACCATGGCGCCTGGAAAGACCAGCTGGAACTGGAGTTTCAACGGTGCCGCCGGCAGGGCAAGGGCGGGGCGATCGCGTTGATCGACATCGACCACTTCAAGGCGATCAACGACACTTATGGGCATGTGGCCGGCGACATCGTCCTGCGCCAGCTGAGCAAAATGCTCCGGCAGAACCTGCGGGTAACTGACCTGGCCGGGCGTTACGGCGGTGACGAATTCTGCGTGATCCTCCCGGACCTGCCCCTGAGCAGCGCGGCGGCGGCCATGGATGTACTGCGCGACCGTTTTGCGAAATTGGGCCATGAACAGGACCCGGCGCTGAGGGTCAGCCTGAGCATTGGCCTGGCAGCATTGAACCCGGCTCACACGGACGCCACCTTGTGGCTCAATGATGCGGACCAGGCGCTGTATGAAGCCAAGACCACGGGGCGCAATCGGGTTATCTGCAGCAATGACAGCCAGTCTGAGTGGGAATTGCTGGATTCGGTATAGCGACTTCGGATGCGTGGTGCTGTAACCGCATCGCGAGCAAGCTTTGCTCCGTCAGGGATAGCGCCAAAAGATCGCAGCCTCGTTGCACTCGACAGCTCCTACACAGCTCCTACACGGCTCCTACACGGCTCCTACGCAGCACCGGAGGCCGCAAACCCCGCCTCGGTCACTCCTTGACGCTCATGAACTCCTCAGCCCAACGAATATATTCCTCAGGCTGGGTATAGGTATGGGTCAACTCGGTAGCACTCAAATCCGATGCCTGAGTGAAAATCTGCCGCTGCTCACGCAGACTGTCATAGGTCGCCTTGATCGCCGCAAAATACGCCCCATGCCCATCAATCGTCACCCGCACACCCAACTCGGCCAGGCGCTTGTCATCACGCAACAGCGGGTTGCCATAAGTCACCAGCATCAACGGCACAGTCAGGTGCTCGGCCAACTGCTCAAGGTGATCAAAATCACGCACACCCACCATGCAAATCCCGTCCGCCCCGGCACGTTGATATTGCTGAGTGCGGCTGATGATTTCCTGGACAGGCAGAATGCCGGCGTTGGTCCTGGCAATAATCGCCATCTCCGAATCAACCCGGGCTTCCAGCGCCGCGCGGATCTTGCCGACGCCCTCGGCGACCGTGATCAGGTCAGTGGATTTGCGGCCGAATTGCGCCGGCAGCAGCGTATCTTCAATGGTCAGGGCGGAGATTCCCGCGCGCTCCAGTTCAACGATGGTGCGCATCACATTCAGCGCGTTGCCATAGCCATGGTCGGCGTCGGCAATCACCGGCAGTTGGGCGACGCGGCCAATGCGCGTGGCCTGTTCCGCGAACTCGCTAAGGGTGATCAAGGCAAAGTCGGGGGCGCCCAGGACCTGCAGCGATGCGACCGAGCCGCCGAGAATGCCCACTTCGAAACCCAGGTCTGCGGCAATGCGCGCCGACATCGGGTCGAACACCGAAGCGGTGTGGTAGCAGGCATTGGAGGCGAACAGCTCGCGGAAGTTACGCCGTAAATCTTGATGAGAGAGCCTGGACATATGAGTTCCACCATTGAAATGGACGGGCTTGAGCAAAAGTGTCAACGCCGAAGAAACAAAAGGCTATCACGCGAGCGCAGGAAGAATGATGACGAATTTACCGGATGCCCTGGCAAAGCCCTTGCCAGGGCCGATCAGGCGGCGGCCGCCTCTCGCAGCGGGTCGACCAGTGGCACGGCGCGTACCGAGTCGCCGGGTTGCAGTTGCAGGCGCTTGGCAGTGAGACGATCGACCACCAGGCTGCCGTCCACCTGCTGCCCATGGGCCGCAGTAATCCGGCAGTTTTCCAGGCGGCGATTGTGGATCAGCCAGAGCGGCGCCTGCTCGTCCAGGCTGCCGATGGCCAGCGTCAGCGCCTGGCTGTCGCGTACCGTGCGGATGTCGGACACCGGGGCCTCGATGACCGGCCCGGCGTCAAAGATGTCGATGTAACCCTGATGGGTAAATCCTTCGGCGGTGAGGATCCTCAGCGCCGGTTCGGTGTTCGGGTGGGCCTTGCCGATCACCGCCCGGGCCTGCTCGGTCAACAGGCAGGTGTAGAGGGGCTGGCGGGGCATCAGTTCGGCGATGAAGGACTTGCTGCCCATGCCGGACAACTGGTCGGCATGGTGGAAATCCTTTCTGAAAAAGTGCCGGCCCAGGCTGTCCCAGAAGGGCGAGCAGCCATCGAGGTCGGCATGCCCCCGCAGTTCGGCAATCAGCCTGTCGCCGAACAGATGGGTGAACTCGGCCACAAACAACAAGCGTCCCAGTGACAGCAACCTGCCGTTGCTGCCCGAACGCAGGTCGGGATGCAGGAACAGCGAGCAGAGTTCCGATTGCCCGGTCATCTCGTTATTCATGACCAGTGTCGGGATCTGACGCTCGATCCCCAAGTCTGGCGACGAGCTGTGTGTCATTGCGACCCGATAGTTGTACCAGGGCTCGCGCAGGCCTACGGCGCCCTTCAAGGCGCTCACGCCGACGATTTGCTGCTCGTCGTCCTCGAGCACGAACAGGTAATCGGCATCAGCGCGTTCGACCTGCTCGGCAAAGGTGCGCCGGGCCCAGCGCACCCGGTGCGCCAGCCGATCTTCGTTGGCCGCAAGGCTGGTAAACCCGGGACCGGCCTGGCGGACCAGCGCCAGCAGGGCAGGCAAGTCGGTGGCGCTGACCGGGCGCACGATCATTGCGCCGCTCCCGAAGTCTGTCCTGGGGCGATTCGTCGAAGGCTGTTCACAGCGCGACCACGCGGATCAGGCTGCCGGCGTGCACATTCAACGCGGCGCACAGCTGCGGGGGCAAGGCCACAGGTTGCCCGGCACGCACGTCCAGGTCGGCAACGATCGCGCGGAAGTCCCTCAGCGAATCATTGCTGACCAGATATCGGCCGCGCGCATCGATGGCGGCAACCGGTCTGACGCTGGCAGTGAATCCCCGGGCCACCGACCGGGTGGCGCAAAGAGGCGCATGCAGGGTCGGCCCACCGTCGAACAGATCGACATAATGATTGGTCTTGAAGCCCTCGCGTTCGAGAATATCGAAGGCTTCCTGGCCATCGGGATGGATGCGGCCGATGCACGCCTGCGCAGCCTCGGGCAGCATCGGCACATAGATCGGGTAATGCGGCATGAGCTCCGCCAGGAAGGTCCGGCTTTGCAGGCCACACAGGCGCTCGGCCTCGGTGTAGGGCAGGTCGAAAAAGTGTTTACCCACCGCGTCCCAGAACGGTGAATGGCCTTCATCATCGCTGAACCCGACTATCTCGGTAATCACCGAGTCGGCAAAACGATGGCGGTGAGCGCCGATGAACATCAGGCGAGCCCGTGACAGCAATTCGCTGAACCGGCTCCCGACCAGGGTCGCCTCGACATGAAAGCCGCGCAGCAAGGTGTGCCCGCTCAGGTCGTGACACAGTGACAAGGCGGGTACGGCATGTTCGACGTTGAGTTCCCGCGAGGCGGCGGTGTAATCCCGGTGACGCAGGCTGTAGAAGGGCGTTTCAAAACCCGCCGTGGCGAGAATTTCCGAACAGCCCATCAGGCGTTGGGTATCGATGTCTTCCAGCACGAAGAAGTAGTTCTGCGGTCCTTGCACGGCGGCGTCTTTTTCAAATGAATCGCAGGATCCGATAATCCGCTCGCGCAGGCGTCCGGTGTCGTCGGGCAAAGACGTGACGCCCGGCAGGCTGTCACGGGCAAGTCGTTGCAGCTGGGGCAGATCGCTCAATTCGACTGGACGCAAGACCAGCATGGATGCACTCCTGTATCAAAGGGTCGGGTGACAAGCACCCGGCCTGACTATCACTGTCGGTTTCCACGCATTGCAGGGGCGGCTCACCTGATCGTTATCAGGCGCCACTCTTCATGTTTTTCAGTTTTCACGACGCTGGCAGGGTCGCGGCGAGTCGTTAAACGCGCTCAGGCCGGCAGCGCTATGCCACAAAGGTCACGGGGTGAAGGAGATCATTATTCTAAAGATTCAGAGGGGGCATCCGGGCTCCTGCTGGATGTTTTTTCGTTTAATTCACAGTTGATGAATCCAGTATTTATGCAACGCGCCGTGGCTGTCTAGTGATTTTTTCAGGGCTTTTTGCTTCCCTCGGACACGGCGTGAGGCCTGTCAGTAAAGGCCTACAGACATGGTCGTAGTTCGTGTAGGCCACTTGCCAATCCGTGTGTCAGACACTGCCGTGTTGCACCCAAGAAAACGCCTGCAGACTAACCGCGGCGTGTTACCGTTTCCTGACTTTTTGCAGCGAGCATTCCCAATTGCGGGCGACCCGTTTGACCTTGATCTGCCATGCGAGAACCGTCGCACAAAAGTTGGCGCGGTTTCCTACAAATGAGCCGTTGGAAATGGATTGGCAATCGGCACAGGGTTCCCGCAGTCGCCAATTCAAAACGTCGTCAAGACTCCTGTCTGCCCCGGAGTTGCGCGCCCGGCAAACCGCTGGTTTATTCGGCCGTGAAGTGGAGACTGTGGAGGCGCTGCGCGACTGCGACTTCGGTCGGTGGTGCGGCGCGCAGATTGATGACGTGCACGAGGCCGAACCCCAGGCGCTGCAGGCCTGGCTCCAGGATGCTGATTCGGCGCCCCATGGCGGCGAATCGGTCGCCGCGCTCACTCGCCGGGTGGCGGCCTGGCTGACCGCGCTTGAGGCGACACCCGGGCACATAGTGGCGGTCACCCATCCATTCGTGATTCGTGCGGCGTTGACCTGGGCCCTGAAAAGCTCGGCGTTTAACCAGATTGATGTTGAACCGCTGTCGATCGTCGAGCTGCGGTTCAACGGGCGCTGGCGTTTTCGTTTAACAGGCGATGGGCATGAGGAATCGCAGCCATGAAAAAACTCCTGGTGATTGGCATCGGTGCCGGCAACCCTGACTACATCACCCTGCAGGCGGTCAAGGCGCTGAATAGCGCCGATGTGTTTTTCCTCATGGACAAGGGTCAGAGCAAGGACAAACTCATCGACCTGCGGCGCGACATCTGCGAGCGCTACATTACCCACAAGGCCTATCGTTTCGTCGAGGCCCCAAGTCCCGAGCGGGAGCGGGGAGAGGTGGACTACAGGGCCAGCGTGGAAGACCTGAACCTGGCCAGGCAGTCGACCTTTGAGCGGCTGATCCATGAGCAGATGGCCGACGACGAGTGCGCGGGTTTCCTGGTGTGGGGCGATCCGGCGTTGTACGACAGCACCATCAGGATCCTCCAGGCGATCCTCGATTCTGGCCGCTGTGAGTTCGAATTTGAAGTCATCCCCGGGATCACCAGCGTCCAGGCCCTGTGCGCCCGGCATAAGGTGCCACTCAATCGCATTGGCCAGTCCATCGAAATCACCACCGGGCGTCGTCTGGCGGCGGGGCAGGTGAGCGATGCCGACAGCCTGGTGGTGATGCTCGACGCCCAGGATGCCTACCACCAGGTGGCAGATCCGCAGACCGAGATTTACTGGGGCGCTTATCTGGGGACACCGGATGAGCTGCTGATCCACGGCAAGCTCGAGGACGTCGCGCAGGAAATCGAGCGGGTGCGCAAGGCGGCTCGGTTGGCCAATGGGTGGATTATGGATACCTACCTGTTGCGCAAGCCTTGAATCAGGCGCCGTCCATGCCGGCCCCTTCGCGAGCAAGCCCACGCCCAAACCGCTCCCGATACACCGATGGCGGCACCCCCACGACACTGCGAAACGCCACCCTGAAGCTTTCTACCGAGCGGTAACCGCAGCGCTCGGCAATCTGCTCGGTATTCTCCCGGGTGCCTTCCAGCAACTCCCGCGCCCGACCCACCCGTTCATGTTGCAGCCAGGCCTTGGGCGACAGGCCGGTGGCTTCGGTGAAGCGGCGCAGGAAGGTGCGCTCGCTCATGGCCGCTTCACTGGCCAGGTCGCGCACCTCCAGCGGCTGGTGCACGCGCTCGCGGGCCCATTGCATCACTCGCGAAAGATCACTGCGCGCCGCCACACTGACCGGCGCCGGAATGAATTGCGCCTGGCCGCCGGTGCGTTGCGGCGACATCACCAGGCGCCGCGCCACCGAGTTGGCGACCTGGGTACCGAAGTCCCGGGCCACCAGGTGCAGGCAGGCATCGATACCGGCCGCACTCCCGGCCGAGGTGATCAGTTGGCCTGCATCGACGTACAGCACCTGCGGGTCCACCAGAATCTCGGGAAAGCGCTCAGCCAGTTCGCTGCTGTAGCGCCAATGGGTGGTGGCGCTGTGGCCATTGAGCAAGCCGGTGGCCGCCAGCACGAACACCCCCGAGCAGATCGACAACAACCGTGCGCCCCGTGCATGGGCCTGGCGCAGGGCCGTCAACAGCGCCTCGGGTACCGGGGCACTGCGGTCGCGCCAGCCAGGGATGATGATGGTGCGGGCCTCTTGCAGCAGTTCCATGCCGCCATCGGCCAGCACCCGGAAACCGCCCGTGGCGCGCATCGGGCCCGGGTCCACGGCGACAATGCAGTGGGAGTACCAGGGGAAATCGAACTCCGGCCGGGCAAGGCCGAAGATCTCCACGGCAATGCCGAACTCGAATGTGCACAGGCCATCGTAGGCCAGGATCGCGACCGATCCAGGGGCGGAATGCATTTGGCGGAAACTTCCCGGTAAGTGTCTTGTGCGCCACTGTAGCCCGAAGCGAGCTGTCGATAAAGTCATCCCACACCCCTCAACACCCAGGAGTACTGCCCATGACCAGCCTCGTTCGTGAAATCCCCGCTGCACCCTCGGCCGTCGCCCTCATGCATTTCAGCAATCGCCTGACCTTCGAGACCGATTGCTCCGACGTCTACGGCAGCCAGGCGGCCGGTGAAGTGGATTTCATCCTGGTCGACGTCCGCGGGCCTCGGGCGTTCGAGCGCGGTCATGTGCCGGGGGCGATCAATATCCCGGGGCGATTGCTGACGGCTCAAAGCCTGGCGCACTACCCCAAAACCAGCCTGTTTGTGGTCTATTGCGCCGGCCCGCATTGCAATGGCGCGAACAAGGCTGCCGTGAAGCTGGCCGCGCTGGATTACCCGGTCAAGGAGATGATCGGCGGGGTGACCGGATGGCTGGATGAGGGATTTGCCCTGAATGTTGCCGTGCCGCGCGTCGTCACCCCGGGCATTGGCTGCGAATGTTGAGCCCGCCAGCAACCCGATAAGTGCACCGCGCCACCGGCCATTTGGCCAGTTGGCGCGGATCTTCCACACTGGATCATCACGCTGATCATTCTTGCAGTGTTCTTGTAAATATTTGTCGCCTGGACGTAATTTAACGGCTTGTAGCCGCTCTAGACTGCCGGCCACTTCGGTTTTTTCCAACCGAAAGCGACCAATCGAACGCTGCCAATAAAAACCTCCGCACACAGGAGTTGTGAATGAAGAAGCTAGTGATGTTCGGTGCCCTGGCACTGTCGATGCTGTCCCTCGGCGCCGTGGCTGATGACGCCAAGCCGATCCGTATCGGTATTGAAGCCGGCTACCCGCCATTTTCCATGAAAACCCCTGACGGCAAACTCACCGGTTTTGACGTGGATATCGGCGACGCATTGTGCGAGCAGATGAAGGTCAAGTGCACCTGGGTCGAGCAGGAGTTCGATGGCCTGATCCCGGCGCTGAAGGTCAAGAAAATCGACGCCATCCTGTCGTCCATGACCATCACCGACGACCGCAAGAAGAACGTCGATTTCACCATCAAGTACTACCACACCCCGGCACGCTTCGTGATGAAGGAGGGCAGCGAGGTCAAGGATCCGCTGACCGAACTCAAGGGCAAGAAAGTCGGTGTGCTGCGCGCCAGTACACATGACCGCTTCGCCACTGAAGTGCTGCAGCCTGCCGGCATCATCCTGGTGCGCTACGGTTCGCAGCAGGAAGCCAACCTGGACATGGTGTCCGGTCGCCTCGACGCGATGCTGGCCGACTCGGTCAACCTGGACGACGGTTTCCTGAAAACCGACGCAGGCAAGGGCTTCGCGTTTGTCGGCCCCACCTACGAAGACGCCAAGTATTTCGGCGGCGGCGCAGGTATTGCAGTGCGCAAGGGCGATACGCAACTGGCGGAAAAATTCAACACCGCCATCACCGAGATTCGCGCCAACGGCAAGTACAAGCAAGTGCAGGACAAGTATTTCAATTTTGACGTTTACGGTCATTAATCAAACCGTTTAAAAAAGTGGCAACCGTTAGCGCGGTTGCCATTTTTTTTGTCACGTGCGCAGATCCAGAGACACGGAGCTTCAACATGCAACGCATCGACCATTCACTGCCCTGGAGCCACCTGGGCACCGAACGCACCCTCAGTGTATTTCGTTACGGCGAGGGCACGCGCAAGGTGTACATCCAGGCCAGCCTGCATGCCGATGAATTGCCGGGCATGCGTACCGCCTGGGAATTGAAGAAGCGCCTGGGCGAACTCGAGGCCCGGGGGCAGCTGCAAGGGGTGATCGAACTGGTGCCGGTGGCCAACCCTATTGGCCTCGATCAGCATGTGCAAGGCAGTCATATGGGCCGCTTTGAACTGGGCAGCGGCAAGAACTTCAACCGTTCGTTCGTCGAACTGAGTGCACCGGTCGGGCAGTTGATCGGTGAGCGGTTGGGCACCGATGCCGGCGCCAATATCGCCCTGATTCGCCAGGCCATGGTCCAGGTGCTGGACGGCTTGCCGGCCCCCATGTCGCAACTCGAAGCCATGCATCGCCTGCTGCTGCGCCATGCCTGCGATGCCGACATTACCCTCGACCTGCATTGCGATTTCGAGGCGGCGATTCACCTGTATGCCTTGCCGCAACACTGGCCGCAGTGGCAGTCCCTCGCGGCTCGATTGCAGGCTGGTGTGGCGCTGCTCTGCGAAGATTCCGGTGGCAGCTCGTTCGACGAGTCCTGTTCGTCGCCCTGGTTGCGCCTGGCACGGGCGTTCCCTGAAGCGGCTATTCCACCTGCCAACCTGGCCACCACCCTGGAACTGGGGAGCATGGGCGACACCCGGGTCGATCAGGCACAGGCCAATTGCGAGGCGATACTGGGCTTTCTCGGCGAGCAGGGTGTGATCAAGGGCCAATGGCCGGCAGCACCGGACACATGCTGTGAAGGCATGCCGTTCGAGGGCACCGAGTATCTGTTTGCGCCTCATCATGGCGTGGTGAGTTTTTTGCGCGAAGCGGGCGAGTGGGTTGAAAAGGGCGATCCTTTGTTCGAAGTGGTGGACCCGTTGAATGATCGGGCTACCACGGTGTGTGCCGGGACCAGTGGCGTATTGTTCGCCATTGATCGCGGGCGGTACACCCAGCCGGGAACATGGCAGGCGAAGGTGGCGGGGCGCGAGCCGATTCGGATCGGGAAGCTGATCAACGACTGATAGCCAGGTTCTGCGGTGGGTGCAAGTCCGCTTCGCGAGCGGGCTCGCGAGGGCGGCTTGAACAACATCGAATACCTCACAGTGTTAGGCTTCAATCCAATCCTGCACCTGTGAAGGAAGGTTTATGTTGAAGTTTTTCGCTCTGCTGACACTCCTGGCGTCCGCCGCCGTCCACGCGCAAACCCCGCTGCAAGCCGATCTGCCGCTCAAATACCTGGAGCAAACCCACGCCGATTCGCGCAACCTGCCCCTGGTGATTTTCCTCCACGGCTATGGCAGTAACGAAGAGGACCTGTTCGGCATCAAGGATCAATTGCCCGAGCAGTACAACTACCTGTCGGTACGCGCGCCGATGGTGATGGAGGAAGGCAGGTACCAGTGGTTCCGCCAAAAAGGCCAGGGTGCCTACAACGGCGAAACCGATGACCTGAAGAACAGCAGCCAGGTTTTGCTGGACTTCATCACCCAGGCCGCCAGCAAATATCGGACCGCACCGAACAAGGTGTTCCTCGTGGGCTTCAGCCAGGGTGCGATCATGTCCTACGAGGTGGCGCTGCGTCATCCGCAGGCGCTGGGAGGCATCGCAGCGCTGAGCGGGCGTATCCTGCCGGTGCTCAAGACCGAGCTCAAGACCGAGCTCAAACCCGATGAAAAACGCCAGCAGCTGGCGATCTTCATCGGCCATGGCACCGCAGACAAACGCTTGCCTTACGTCGATGGCACAGACGCCAACAGCCTTCTGCAAAGCCTGTCGCTCAAGCCCCAATTTCATGCCTACCCTGGGGTGGGTCACAGCATCAGCGCCGCCGAAATGCAGGACTTGAACGCCTGGCTACAAAGCCTCAACCCTTAGGTTTACTTACCGCTGAGCATCCGCTTGATCAGGGTTTCATGCGCCGCCATGTCGCCGGGCCGGGAAATCACCCGGACCACCGCCATGTGGCTGCCAGAGGCCGCCATCAGCGTGGTGTTGAGGGTTTGCCCACCCCCCTGGGTGGCCGTGCTGTCGACCTGGCGCACACCCAGGCCGGTGCTTTTGAGGGTCAGGCTTTTCTCGCTCAACTTGTTGTAGTCGGGAAGGGCCGTGCGCTGCGCCGCGTCAAAGTCCGCCGCAGTGCCGTCGAGAAAGGCGCCGTCATTGTCCTTGACCTTGAGACCCTCGGGCAGGGTGTTTTCTGCGGCGATCACCACGGTCTTGGTGGTTTCGTTGGCGTACATGGTCCCGCTGGCCCCCGAAGAGCTGGCCGGCAATGGCGTGGCGACGAAGCCTTTGGGCAGGGTAAAGATGAACTTGCCGCCCAGCATCGACACCTTCTGCGACGATGCGGAACTGCTGGTGGCCTTGGCCGCCTGAGCATTCAGGGCCCCCAGGCTGGCAGCGACGGCCAGCAACAGGACAACGGCTTTGTTGCTCAACAATGACATTCGGAATCTCCAGGGATTGTCGCGCGTCAGCCGCGAACGGTTCAGACGCGATCATCCCATGCCGCGTGCAAGTCACTCCAGTACCGGTGCTCGGCCAGTCACTCGTCGCAAGCCTGGGCGCGCACGCTGACCGCAGGTTTTGCCAGCAGGCGCCGGGTCACACCGAGCATGGCCACCGAGACTGCGACGCCGAGGGCAAATGCGCTGAGGCCCATTGTCGGCAAGGCCATGGCCAGGACCAGGCAAAAGGCGGCAAACGAATACATGCCAGTCGCCGTGGCGCGCAGCAACGCAGCCGTGAAAGCCGGCCCACGGGTTTGCTGGGAGAACACCGCCATTACGCTGCCGAGCACCGGGAATACCGCGAGCAGACCGCTCCAGCGCTCGCCCACGGTACTTGCCAACAAGGTGACCGCCAGCGTCAGCAGGGCACCGGCGACCATGCGCCATAGCAGTCTGTCAGACTTGGGGGCGGTGCCTGAGATCACGGGCTGCACCGACGGAAACAGATAAGGCGCCGCCAGCAACGCGCTTGCAGCGGCGATTGTGGAAAACACCAGGGACGCGGGGATCGACGATAACACCACCGCCAACATGGCCCACACGGCTAACGAGAGACTCAGCGCGGTCGGCCAGTTGCTGCGCTGTGCGACCTGGGCATAGGTGACGCAAAAGGCGATCATCGCGAACATGGCCGATAACGCGGCGGTGGCCGAGCGGGCGGCAAATGCTTCGCCTTGTTCGATGGCCAGGAAGAACAGAATCGGCCCGACCACCACTGGCAGTCCTGACAGCCACCCGGCTACGCTGGGGCCCCAGCGTTTGCCCGCCAGGGAGATGAGTAGCAGAAATCCGGGAATGACCAGCAGTTTGAGCAATAGCACGCACGCGTCTCCATCCTGTGTGAGACTGCCACGTTAGCATGCGCCAGACGGATTGTTGTATAGCTTTGCGTTTTTTGTATACAACATTCAAAGCTTGTACAGTTTGGGTTTTGGCGTATAAATTTTGGGCATCCTCTGCGCTGAATCGAGCCCATCATGAATCGCTCCCGATCCATTCTGCGTCATAGTTTGTGGCTGCTGGCCTTGTTGGCCGGTCATGCGCTGGCCAACTGGCAGGAGTCGTTGCCTGGGGCGCGGATCATCGGTGCCGGCGAATTTCGGTGGTTTGGCTTTGATGTCTACAACGCCCGCCTGTGGAGTGCAGCCAAGCCTTTGGCGAGCGACCAGCCGTTTGCCCTTGAACTCATTTACCAGCGCAAGATTTCCCGGGATGACCTGGTTCAGGCCAGCGTGGATGAAATCAGGCGCCTGTCAGGCGAGTCGGTGAGTGCCGCGCAACTGGAGGCATGGCAGGGGCAGATGCAACAGGCATTTGTCGATGTGCAGGCCGGAACGCGGATCACCGGGGTGTATCTGCCGGGGCAGGGGGCGCGGTTTTACGTCGGGCAGCGCTTGCAGCACGAGGTGAACGACCCGGCATTCGCCCGGGCGTTTTTTGATATCTGGCTGGACCCGCGAACACGCAATCCGCAGTTGCGCGAGCAATTGATGGGAGTAGCCAAATCCCGGTAGGCGCTGCCGCAGGCTCGGGCCGCGATCGGACGATTTTTCAATTTTGCTTGCAAGCGCTCCCAACACAGACAAGATCCCCGTAGGAGCTGCCGCAGGCTGCGATCTTTTGATCTTGCTTGCAAGCGCTCCCAGCACAGACAGGATCAAAAGATCGTCCGATCGCGGCCCGAGCCTGCGGCAGCTCCTACAGGGAGATGTTTGATTGATGTGTAGAGCTCAGGGATCGTTTTGTTGATGTGGAGCAGGGGACCGTTGATGCGTGGAGCCCGGTGCGACAGCTGTCACACCGGGTGTGTTGCCAGGCTGCGCGGTTCTTCGTGGGTCCCCGCGCCGCCTGTTGAACGCTTTACGCCCGCTCGATGGCCAGCGCCACGCCCTGGCCGCCACCGATGCACAAGGTGGCGAGGCCTTTCTTGGCGTCACGCTTGATCATTTCATGCAGCAAAGTCACCAGCACCCGGCATCCCGATGCGCCAATCGGGTGGCCGAGGGCGATGGCGCCGCCATTGACGTTGACCTTGTTCATGTCCCAGCCCAGGTCCTTGGCCACCGCCAGGGATTGCGCGGCGAAGGCTTCGTTGGCTTCGATCAGGTCCAGCTGACCGATCGACCAGCCGGCCTTGTCCAGGCAGCGGCGAGTGGCCGAGACCGGGCCGATGCCCATGATCGCCGGATCAACGCCCGCATTGGCATAGGCAGCAATTTTTGCCAGCACGGGCAGCCCCAGGGCTTTGGCTTTTGCCGCGCTCATAAGCATTACGGCCGCGGCGCCATCGTTGAGCGACGAAGCATTACCGGCGGTCACCGAACCGTCTTTTTTGAACGCCGGGCGCAGTTTGCCCAGGGTGGCGGCGCTGGTGTCGGCTCGCGGCTGCTCATCGGTGGCGAACGACAGCGGTTCACCCTTGCGCTGGGGAATCAGGATCGGCGTGATTTCATCGACAAAACGTCCGCCTTCAATGGCGGCCGAGGCTTTCTGTTGCGAGGCCGCGGCGAAGGCGTCCTGTTGCTCGCGGGTCAGGTTGTACTGCTCAACCAGGTTCTCGGCGGTGATGCCCATGTGGTAGTCGTTGAACGCGTCCCACAGGCCGTCGCTGATCATGGTGTCGACGATTTGCGCGTGGCCCATGCGCAGGCCGGTACGGGCGCCGGGCATGACGTAGTTGGACAGGCTCATGTTCTCCTGGCCGCCGGCGATCATCACCTCGGCGTCGCCGCAGCGAATCGCCTGGGTGGCCAGGTGCAAGGCCTTGAGGCCCGAACCGCAGACCTTGTTCAGGGTCATGGCTGGCACGGTGAACGGCAGGCCGGCCTTGATGGCGGACTGGCGCGCGGGGTTCTGCCCGGCGCCGGCGGTCAACACCTGGCCCATGATCACTTCATCCACTTGCGCCGGGTCGAGCCCGGTCTGCGCCAGCAACTGACGGATCACTGCGGCGCCCAGGTCCACGGCGGACACACTGGCCAACGCACCCTGGAAGCTGCCAATGGCGGTACGGGTGGCGGCTACAATTACGACGTCTTGCATGGAATTATTCCTCACTGCGCAGCGAACTGCATTTCCGGAACGTGATCGGGCACGATCAGTTTACCCGCGGTCTTGGCGACGATTTCCTCGACGCTGACACCCGGTGCGCGCTCCTTGAGAATGAACGCACCGTTTTCGATTTCAAGATAAGCCAGGTCGGTCAGCACGCGCTTGATGCAACCGGCACCGGTCAACGGCAGGCTGCATTTCGCCAGGAGCTTGGACTCACCGTCCTTCGAGGCGTGGGTCATGATGACGATGATGTTGTCTGCACCGGCCACCAGATCCATGGCGCCGCCCATGCCCTTGACCAGCTTGCCGGGAATCATCCACGAGGCGATGTTGCCTTGCACGTCGACTTCGAAGGCGCCCAGCACGGTCAGGTCGACATGCCCGCCGCGAATCATCGCGAAGGACTCGGCCGAGGAAAAGATCGACGCACCGATGCGCGCGGTCACGGTTTGCTTGCCGGCGTTGATCATGTCGGCATCGATGGTTTCTTCGGTCGGGAACGGACCCATGCCGAGCAGGCCGTTTTCCGACTGCAGCATGACTTCCATGCCTTCGGGGATGTAGTTGGCGACCAGGGTCGGGATGCCGATGCCCAGGTTCACGTAGAAGCCGTCCTGCATTTCGCGGGCGACGCGTTGAGCCATTTGTTCGCGGGAAAGTGCCATTGTTGTTATTCCTTCAATTCGGGCCGGGGGCAGGTGATCACTTACGCACGGTGCGCTGTTCGATGCGCTTCTCGAACGTGCCGCAAATGACCCGGTCGACGTAGATGCCAGGGGTATGGATCTGCGCCGGATCCAGCTCGCCGGGCTCGACGATTTCTTCGACTTCGACCACGGTGATCTTGCCGGCAGTGGCCGCCAGCGGGTTGAAGTTCTGCGCGGTGTGGCGATAGATCACATTGCCGAAGTGGTCGGCTTTCCAGCCTTTGACGATGGCGAAGTCACCGGTGATGGACTCTTCCATCAGGTACTGGCGACCGTGGAATTCGCGCACTTCCTTGCCGTCGGCGACCGGTGTGCCGACGCCGGTGGCGGTAAAAAAGGCTGGAATGCCAGCGCCGCCAGCGCGCATTTTTTCCGCGAGGGTACCCTGGGGCGTCAGGACGACTTCGATTTCGCCTTTGAGCAGTTGGTCTTCGAACAGTTTGTTCTCGCCGACATAGGAGGCTACTACCTTGCTGATCTGCCGGTCTTCCAGCAGCACGCCCAGGCCAAAGCCGTCGACGCCACAGTTGTTGGACACCACAGTGAGGTCGCGTGTGCCTTTGCGCTTGATCTCGGCGATCAGGTTTTCCGGAATCCCGCACAGACCGAAGCCGCCGGCGATGACGGTCATGCCGTCTTCGAGACCTGCCAGCGCTTCCTCGTAGGAATTCACACGCTTGTCGAAACCTGCCATATGCACCTCTTTTATTCTTTATGGGCGGCTGGCTAGCCGAATGACTGAAGTGTCTCGCCGCAAGATTGATTTGTTAAGTTGATTTTTAGCAAGTATTAATAGATAAAACTCACTAATAGGTTTCCATTTGCCAAGGCCACTCTGCACTGTGGGAGTAAAGCTTGCTCGCGATAGCCATTCCGGGGGCGCCATTGCACGCAGGCCATGCACTCACAAGCTTGCAGCTCAAGTCTCGAGATTCCAGGAGCCAAGCGACATGACCGTCAAACAGATCCGCGCCTTCCTCGCCGTCGCCCAGAGTCTGAGTTTCGCCGTAGCCTGCGAGCGCCTGCACTTGTCGCAATCAGCGCTGAGCCTGACCATCAAGGCGCTGGAAGAAGGCCTGGGCGGGCGCTTGTTTTCGCGCAACACCCGCAACGTCGCACTGACGGCCGAAGGTGAGGCACTGGTGCCCCTGGCGCGGCGCCTGATCGCCGACTGGGACAACGCCGAAGATGAGTTGCGCCAGCGCTTCACCCTGCAGCGCGGGCGAGTCACGCTGGCCGCGATGCCCTCGTTTGCCGGCAACCTGTTGCCACCGATCCTCAAGACATTTCGTGCGCGTTACCCCAAGGTCAATGTCACGGTAAATGACGTGATCAACGAGCAGGTGCTGGAAATGGTGCGGGATCGACAGGTCGAGCTGGGTGTGGCGTTTGAGCCGACCACCAGCTCGTCGCTGGCCTTCACACCGCTGTACATGGATCGCTTCGTCGCGGTGGTGCCCCTGGATTCACCGCTGGCCCGGCTTGACGATATTACCTGGGAGACCCTGCTGCAGGAACCGTTCATCACCCTGCAGCGCCCGTCCACGGTACGGGTGATGCTCGAGGAGCATCTGCAGGCGCGTGGAATGAAATTGCCGGTGGAGTTTGAAAGCCATCAGCTGGCAACGGTGGGGCGTATGGTTGCCAGCGGGCTGGGCGTCAGCGCGGTCCCGGCATTGTGCGCCGGGCAGATGCGCGAACTGGGTGCGCATTGCCTGACCCTGCATGACCCGGTGATCGAGCGGGCGATCGGGGTGTTGACCAAGCCTGGGGTGGAGTTGTCAGCGGCGGCGCAGGCGTTGTTTGATGTGCTGAAAGAAGAAAACGCGAGTCAACGATGCTCATGAGCTGAAGAGCGTCCAGGGTGGGAGCAACTGTCTTCCCCCTGCCACATCAATGTCGAATGTGCAGACGCCATCGCGGGCAAGCCCGGCTCCCACAGTGGTCTGCGCCGTACATAAATGCTGCGTCCACCCCCACTACCCTGTGGGAGCGGGGCTTGCCCGCGATGGCAATCTCCCTGCCACATCAATATCGAATGTGCAGACGCCATCGCGGGCAAGCCCGGCTCCCACAGTGATCTGCGTCGTACATAAATGCCGCGCCCACCACCATTCCACTGTGGGAGCGGGCTTGCCCGCGATGGCAATCTCCCTGCCACATCAATGTCGAATGTGCAGACGCCATCGCCAGCAGGCTGGCTCCCACAGTGGTCTGCGCCGTACATGAATGCTGCGCCCACCACCATTACACTGTGGGAGCGGGCTTGCCCGCGATGGCAATTTCCCTGCCACATCAATTGCGAATCTGCAGACGCCATCGCCAGCAGGCTGGCTCCCACAGTGGTCTGCGCCGTACATAAATGCTGCGTCCACCACCACTACCCTGTGGGAGCAAGGCTTGCCCGCGATGGCAATCTCCCTGCCACATCAATTGCGAATCCGCAGACGCCATCGCCAGCAGGCTGGCTCCCACAGTGGTCTGCGCCGTACATAAATGCTGCGTCCACCACCACTACCCTGTGGGAGCGGGGCTTGCCCGCGATGGCAATCTCCCTGCCACATCAATTGCGAATCCGCAGACGCCATCGCCAGCAGGCTGGCTCCCACAGTGGTCTGCGCCGTACATAAATGCTGCGTCCACCACCACTACCCTGTGGGAGCGGGGCTTGCCCGCGATGGCAATCTCCCTGCCACATCAATAGCGAATCCGCAGACGCCTTCGCGAGCAAGCGCGCTCCCACCGGCGCCTGGAAAATCAGGTGGACAGGTGTTGCGCCAGCAACGGCAGCAGCTGTTCGCACGACGCTTCGATCTTCAGGTCTAGCAGCTCATCGGCCCGCGTCTTGCCCAGATTGATCGCAATCAACGGTTTGCCCTGATCCACCACGGCCCGGCACAAGCGAAACGCCGAATACGCCATCAACGAAGACCCCACCACCAGTAATCCAGCGGCTTTCTCAACTGTCGCCATGGCCCTGGCGGCCGTTCCCTGTGCGACGTTCTCGCCAAAGAACACCACGTCCGGTTTCATCCGCTCACCCGCACAATGGGGGCAACGCGGCACCTGGAAGCGCGCTTCGAAAGCAGGGTCGAGCAGGGTGTCGCCATCCGGCGCCTGCACTGCATCCACACCTGCCAGGTAAGGATTGTGCTGTTCCATCTGGTGCTGGATCGAGTCGCGCTCGCTGCGCTCCCCGCAATCCAGGCACAGTACCCGCTGCAAGCTGCCATGCAGTTCGATAACGTCATGGCTGCCGGCGTGATCGTGCAGGGAGTCGACATTCTGAGTGATCAGCGCGCTGATTCGCTGGCTGCTTTGCAAACCGGCCAACGCCTCGTGCGCCACGTTTGGCTGGGCCAGGCGCACGCGCGGCCAGCCCAGCAT
The DNA here is from genome assembly GCF_022496665.1 of Pseudomonas sp. TMW22090. Lineage (NCBI taxonomy): Bacteria > Pseudomonadati > Pseudomonadota > Gammaproteobacteria > Pseudomonadales > Pseudomonadaceae > Pseudomonas > Pseudomonas sp. TMW22090. The sequence goes on along the minus strand of NZ_SCFH01000004.1, from coordinate 111,274 downwards.
CGCCCGCGCCCAGTAGCGGCGGCGGGACTCGGCAGCCGAGAGGAACTCCTGGTACATCATCGGCTGCCGACCACGGCGCACGCCCTGGTTGTCCCGGTAATCGGGGATGCCTGAGGGCGTGCTGATACCGGCTCCGGTCAGCACCACGAAGGGTTGTTCGGCCATCAGGTGTCGGAGCTGATCGAGTTGTTCGCGGATTCGGCCATCTAGCATGTTCAACACTCCAGGGATCTGCACAGTGTAGAAGCTGCCCCCCACCTGGTGTGTTATTTACGCGCCTCCAGTATCAGGTTGAACGGCGTCTGCGTGGCTCGGCAGAATGTCGTGAAGCCCGCCTCCGTGAACACCTTGCGCAACCGAGCCTCGCCGGCCTGGGCGCCGAGCCCCAGGCCGACTTCCTGGGACAGCGAATTGGGGGTGCAAATGAAAGTGGATGCGGCATAGAACAGGCGGCCCACCGGGGTCACGTTGTCGTCCAGGTCATCGTTGGCGAAAGGCTCCACCAGCAGCACCGTGCCGTCGGGTTTCAGCGATTGGTACGCGTGCCGCGCCGCGCCGACCGGGTCGCCCATGTCATGCAGGCAGTCGAAGTAGCAGACCAGGTCATAATCATCGCCCGGATAACTCTTGGCGGTGCCCTGGAAGAACCGCGCACGCCCGGCCACGCCACCTTCCTCGGCGCGCTGGGTGGCGACGCTGACGGAGGGGGCGTGGTAATCGAACCCGACGAAGCGCGAATCCGGGAACGCCTGGGCCATGATCACCGTGGACGCACCATGGCCGCAGCCGATGTCCGCGACCTTGGCCCCGGCCTCCAGCTTGGCGACCACGCCCTCCAGCGCCGGCAGCCATTCGCTGATCAGATGCGCCTTGTAGCCTGGGCGGAAGAACCGTTCAGTGCCGCTGAACATGCACGGATGGTGATCGCCCCAGGCCAGGGCGCCATCGCCGCGCATGGCCTTGACCAGTTTGTCCTTGTCGTGGAAAAACGACGCGACCACGCCGATTCCGCCGGCCACGTACACCGCAGAATCTTCGACCGCCAGCGCCTGGGCCTGCTCTTGTGGCAGGCGGAACTGGCCGTCGTGGTGTTCCATGTAACCCGACGCAGCGTGTGCGCTGAGCCATTCGCGCAGCAGGCGCGGGTTGCAGCCGGTCTTGTCGGCGAGGGCTTCGGGGGTAAGGGGCTGACTGTCAGCCATCGCGCGGTACAGCCCCAGTTCTTCGCCGAGGATGACATTGGCGAGCATCGCCGCGCCCCCCATGTCATTGATCAGCTTGCCCATGAAATCGTTGAGTCTGGCCTCGTCCATCACGTGTGCTCCTTTGGCAGGATCACGGTCCAGGGGCGCAGGGTTTCGACGCGGTCGCCACTGGGCGGTGGTCGTGGGAATGAACAGGACGCCAGGGGGTGTCCTGTGTGCATTAAGTTTAGTTCGCAGGGCCTGAGGCACGTTTCCAAGCGACGAAAGTGCTAACTGGAGCAAGCCGCCTCCCACAGGCGGACTCGGGTGTTGCGTGTATGGGAGTGTATCCAGCCCGCCTGGCGATACAGTTGCCCACACTCCCGGCCCCCACCGAACACAGGCCCGATACATACCGACGCTTAACTGGACATCCGTTTCCAGCACCCCGGAATCAACCGCATGCACAGTCCCAAGCCCCCAGCAAAAAACCGCGTCGGCCTCGGCCTGCGTCGAGGCCTGATGAAGGACTTGCAGGCCGCCCCCGCAGGGGATTTCGACTTTCTCGAGCTCGCCCCGGAAAACTGGATCGGCGTGGGGGGCGCGCAGGGTGCGGCGTTGCGCGCCCTGGCGGAAAAGTTTGCGCTGTCGTGCCATGGCTTATCGTTGTCCCTGGGTGGGCCGGCACCGCTGGACGTCGCATTTGTGCGCGAAGTCCGGGTTTTTCTCGAGCTCTACAATGTGCCCCTGTACAGCGAACACCTCAGCTACTGCAGTGATGACGGCCACCTCTACGACCTGCTGCCCTTGCCGTTCACCGAAGAGGCGGTGCACCACGTGGCCGCGCGGATTCGCCAGGCCCAGGACATCCTGGGGCGGCGCCTGGCGGTGGAAAACGTGTCCTATTACGCGGCGCCGCGCCAGGACATGGACGAAGTCACGTTCACCAATGCGGTGCTGCGTGAAGCTGACTGCGACCTGCTGCTGGACGTCAACAATGTGTACGTCAACTCGATCAATCATGGTTTTGATCCGCAGGCGTTCCTGCTCGGCATCGACCCGGGGCGGGTGGTGGGCATGCACGTGGCCGGACATTTCGACGAGTCGGACACCTTGAAGATCGACACCCACGGGGCTTCGGTGAAGCCTGCGGTCTGGTCGTTGCTGGCGCAGGCCTACGCGCGGTTCGGTGCGCAACCGACGCTGCTGGAACGGGACTTCAATTTCCCGGTGTTCGCCGAGCTGGTCGCCGAACTGCACATCATCCGCCGCCTGCAGGCCGCAGGAGTGAATCGTGGATAAGCCCGGCCTGTTTCAGGAGCAGATCACCTTTGGCCGCTACCTGCGCGACCCCGACCATTGCGCGCCGCCAGGCCACATGGACGCGGCAAGGGCCCAGGTTTACCGCGACCTGATCTTTGCCAATCTGTCGCAATTGCTCAACGCCACTTTCCCTGTGTTGATCAGGATCCTCGGTGAGGCGCGCTGGCGCCTGCTGGTGCGCAGTTTTCTGCGTGACCATCGCGCGCGCACGCCGAAATTCGGCGAGATCGCCGAGGAGTTCGTGGGCTTTGTGGCGACTGTCCCCCAAGGCGACTGGCCCGGGTTCATGGGCGAGCTGGCACATTACGAATGGGTCGAGATGGCGTTGCAACAGTCCGACGCCGCCCCCCTGCCTGTCAGCACTGGCGCAAGCTTACTGGATTGCCCGCTACGCGTTTCGCCCCTCGCCTGGCCATTGGCGTATGCCTGGCCGGTCCAGCAGGTCGGGCCGGATTTCCAGCCGTCGATGCCGCCGGCCCAGCCTACGTTGCTGCTGGTGCGTCGCGGCGAAGACTGGAGCGTGAAGTTTTCCCAACTGAGCCCATTGGCCTGGCGCCTGTTGCAGCGCATAAACGAGCTTCCCGCACTTAATGGCCAGGCCCAGTTGCAAGCCCTTGCACAGGAGGCCGGTGCTGAAGACGTGCCCGCTTTCGTGGCAAGCGGCCTGGCCTTGTTGCAGCAGTTGCACGGGGAGGGCGTGGTGGGAGGGGTGGCCCGGTGAGTGTGAGTCCCGGGCCGAGCACTTACCGGGAGCGGGTCGCATCGCCCGGCCAGCCGGCCTGACCCAAGGCTTGGAGCAGCGTGTGTGCGTCCAGTCCCGGCACCGCATGGCCGTTGCCTTCGGCGGAGTCGGAGGCCAACAAGGCGTTGATGATCGCTTCCTCGACGGCTTCGGTGGCAGCCAGAAACAACTCGCTGATGTGATCGTTGTTGACCATGCGCAACTGGTCGCACGTCGGTGCGCCCTTGCCCTCATAAGCGGCTGGCGGCATCTGGTTGCCGGTAGCGAAGGCGATGAAGATGTCGCCACTGTGGTCCTCGTTGCCGCCACCGGTACGGGCCAGGCCGAGGCTGGCGCGTTGGGCCAGGCGCGTGCACTGGTGCGGCAGCAGCGGCGCATCGGTGGCCAGGCACACCACGATCGAGCCCATGCCCGGATACGGCAGCGATGCCTTGAGGAAGGGGGAGTCGGCCTGTTCCATGTAGCGTCCCACCGGATAACCGTCGACCCGCAGTTCATTGCGAATGCCGTGGTTGGCCTGGACGATGGCGCCGACGGTCCAGCCGCCCTGCGCGGCGCTGAGTCGGCGCGAGGAGGTGCCGATGCCGCCTTTGAATTCATGACAGATCATGCCGCTGCCGCCACCCACCGCACCTTCGGTCACCGGGCCGCCGGTCGCGGCTTCCAGGGCCTGGGCGACGTGCTCGGGCTTTACATGGAAGCCGTTGATGTCGCTGAGCAGGCCGTCGAAGGTTTCCAGCACCACCGGCATGTTCCAGTAGAGTCGGCCGTCGTCCGGTTGCTGCTGGCGATCCAGCGCAATCAGCGCATCGCGCACCACGCCCAGGCTGTGGGTGTTGGTGAACGCAATCGGGCTGGTCAACAGGCCGGCTTCGCGAATCCACTCCAGGCCCGTGGCATCGCCGTTGCCATTGAGTACATGGACCCCGGCAAAGCATGGCTGCTGGTTGGTGGAACCCTGCCGCGGTTCGATCAGGGTAACGCCGGTGAGGATGTCGCGACCGCTGGCAGTGCGTCCTCGCACATTGCTGTGACCGACCCGTACGCCGGGCACATCGGTGATGGCATTGAGGGGGCCGGGTTGCAGTTGGCCAAACTGGATGTTCAAGTCGCGGGCACGTGGTTTCATCTGTAGTCTCATCGTCAGGTTGTTGCCAAGTGCGTGCAGAGTACTGGCAGGCAGATTGCTCACCCATTCCCATCATGGGTTACTCGAAAGGGGTAGTGCGTGGACGCGTTGTTGAGAGAGTTACCGGTGCACCAGGGCCTGGCGCGGGTATTTGCCGAGGTGGGGCATGACGGTTTCTGGCGTGCGCTGGTCGATACCCTGCGTTTGCTGGTGCCGCTGGACAACGCACTGGTGGCGGTGATGCGGGCGGGCAGGGTGCCCAGGCTGCTGATCGACTTCGACTCCAAAGGCAGCGCCACCGAGCACGACGAACTGGCCGACTACAGCGCCGGCATGTACCTGCTGGACCCCTTTTACCAGGTGGCCTGCGCCGGTATCGCCGACGGTTTGCACAGCCTCGAATCAGTGGCGGCTGACCAGTTTCAGCAGAGTGAGTATTACCTCAGCTACTTCCAGCCGGTAGTTGGCGGGGACGAGTTGCAGTTCATGCTCAACATGGACGGCGCGGTACTGGGCCTGTCCCTCGGTCGTTCGACGCGCTTCACGCTCGAAGAGCAGGGCCGGCTATTGTGCGTGCGTGATTGGGTGCTGGCGGCGATCCGCCGTCACGTGCAATTGCTACCCACGCTAGCACCCACCGGCGAAGCCGCAGCCGGTGACCTGGCTTCTCTGCTGGACCGCTTCGACGCGCGCCTGACGGTGCGCGAAATTGAAACGGCGCGCCTGATCCTGCAAGGGTTTTCCAGCAAGGCGATCGCCCAGCAGATGGGCATCTCCCCGGAGACCGTGAAGGTTCACCGGCGCAATCTTTATCAAAAGCTCAACGTCAACGGGCATGGCGAGTTGTTCGCGCTGGTGCTGCAGCCGCGTTGAGCTGAAACCGGGTCGTTCTGATCGCGAGCAGGCTCGCTCCCACAGGGGATCTTCGCCGGGCGGGGAATACGTGCACGACGCGGGGTCCATGGTGGGAGTGAGCCTGCTCGCGATGCGGGTGCTGCGGTCCTATAGCCGGAACACCAGGGCCTTCAGCCCACACTCGATATCAGCGTCTGGAAACTCCGGCGGGTTTTCCAGCCGCCGCTCGAACCGCAGGCTCGGCGCTTCCCGGGTGACGCCTTCGATGAGGAAATCTGCACCGAATGCCGGGTCGTTCATGCAGGCCAGTACCGTGCCCTCGGCGCCCAGCAGCTCCGGGAGCCGACGCAGGACTCGCTGGTAATCCTTGGTCAGCAGGAAGCTGCCTTTCTGGAAGGACGGCGGGTCGATGATCACCAGGTCATAGGGCCCCTTGCCGATCACCTTGCCCCAGGACTTGAACAGGTCGTGCCCCAGGAACGTCACCTTGCCCAGGTCGTGCCCGTTGAGCCGGTGATTGTCGCGACCGCGGCTCAGGGCCGCGCTGGACATGTCCAGGTTGACCACATGCTCGGCGCCGCCTTCGATTGCTGTCACGGAAAAGCCGCAAGTGTAGGCAAACAGATTGAGTACGCGCTTGCCCTGCGCATTGGCCCGCACCCAGTCGCGCCCGTAGCGCATATCGAGGAACAGGCCGTTGTTCTGCTTGCGGCCCAGGTCCACCCGATAGCGCAGGCCACCCTCGGTGATGGTCATGTCATCGATGGCGTCCCCCACCAGCCATTCGGTGGTGCTTTGCGGCAGGTAGCGGTGCTGCAACGCGAGCGTATGTGCGCCGCAGGCCACCCACGCAGGCGAAGCGGCGAGCCGCAACAGGTCTGCCTTCAGCGCCTCCAATTGCGCCGCCTGCGGTTCCTTGAACAGCGACACCAGCACCACCCCTTGCAACCAGTCGACGGTCACTTGCTCCAGGCCCGGCCAGCAACGCCCACGGCCATGGAACAGCCGGCGGGTTTCGGCGGGGGCGTCTGCCAGGGCGGTCAGCAGATGGGCGTGGAGGAGGGCGAGCGCTTCTGGATTCATCGGCCTGGTTCGGTCATTTGAGGGGGCGGCATTTAACCACAACTTGGGCCAGCGCCTGCTTTCCGGGCGTCGGGAGTTATCACGTTTAATTTAAGTTTTCGTGAGGATTTGGCGATCTGACGGCCCACATACTCGGCTCCATCGAACACCAGCCGCCGGGAGAGCCATCATGTTGCAGCAACCCACGGTCAGCACACATCCGCGCTGGCTACGGCTGACTCACTGGCTCAATGCCTTGGCGGTGCTGGTGATGGTCGCCAGCGGCTGGCGCATCTACAACGCCTCGCCGCTCTACGATTTCAGTTTTCCTCCGTCGATCACCCTGGGCGGCTGGCTCGGCGGGGCGCTGCAATGGCATTTCGCGGCGATGTGGTTGCTGGTCATCAATGGCGTCATTTATCTACTGGTCAACCTCATCAGCGGGCGCCTGTCGCGACGGTTTTTCCCCCTGTCGCCCAAGGGCATCCGGCACGACGTGCTGGCCGCGCTGCGAGGCAAGTTGGGGCATGCGGACCTGCGTCAGTACAACCAGGTGCAGCGCCTTGCCTACCTGTTTGTGATGCTCGACATCGCGCTGCTGGTGGTTTCCGGGCTGGTGCTGTGGAAGTCCGTGCAGTTTCCGTTGTTGCGCGAGCTGCTGGGCGGCTACGAAGCGGCGCGGCACGTGCACTTTATTGCCATGGCGCTGTTGCTGGGGTTTGTCGCGGTGCACCTGGTGATGGTCGCGCTCGTCCCCAAAACCCTGGTTGCCATGCTATTTGGTCACAAGGAACCCTTATGAAAAAGCGCATTCAAGGACCCGGGCTGGATGAGGCGTCCATTCTCGCCGACGCTCGCAAAATCATCGCCCCGCAAATCGAAGACCCCTCGCGTCGCTCGTTTCTGTTGCGTGGCCTGACCCTCGGCGGGGTGGCGATGTTGTCCGGTTGCAACCTGACCGACAACGACAGCGTCGAGACCGCGTTGTCTTCGATGTCGCGCTTCAACGATCGGGTGCAGGGCTGGTTGTTCAACCCCAATGCACTGGCGCCTACCTATCCGGCGTCGATGATCACCCGGCCATTTCCGTTTAATGCCTTCTACGGCATCGACGAAGCACCGACCGTTGATGCCGACAGTTTCCGACTGGAAGTCACCGGCCTGGTCGCCGACAAACGCAGCTGGCGCCTGGAGGAACTGCGCGCCATGGCCCAGGCCGACCAGATCACCCGGCACATTTGCGTCGAAGGCTGGAGCGCGATCGGTCGCTGGGGCGGTGTGCCTTTCAGCGATTTCCTCAGGCGCATCGGCGCCGATACGCACGCCAGATACGTGGGCTTCAAATGCGCGGACGATTACTACACCAGCATCGACATGGCCACCGCGCTGCACCCGCAAACCCTGCTGGCGCTGACCTACGACGGCGCGGTGCTGCCGCGGGAGTACGGCTTCCCAATGAAGCTGCGCATGCCCACCAAGCTGGGCTACAAAAATCCCAAGCATATCCAGGCGATTTTCGTCAGTAACACCTACACCGGCGGCTACTGGGAAGACCAGGGTTACAACTGGTTCGGTGGCAGCTGACCGACATCCGCCAGGTTCATCCGCGCAGCCCGTGTTGCGCACATTCGCACCTCAGCTCCAGGAGATTCATCATGAAAAAACTGACCAGCATTGCCCTGTCCCTGTGCCTCGCAGCAGGGGCCGCCAGCGTGTTCGCCGCCGATACCATGAGTCAGGAAGGCATGAGCAAGGACTCGATGTCCAGGGACGCGATGAAAAAAGACTCGATGAACAAAGACAGCATGAGCAAGGACGCCGTGAAGCAGGACAGCATGTCCAAGGACGGGATGAAAAAGGACAGCATGTCCAAAGACGGGATGAAAAAGGACGCAATGTCCAAAGACGCCATGAAAAAGGACGACATGGCCAAGTGATCTTCGCTTCGCGAACGGCTGGACGCCTGATTTCGTCGACTGCCTGTATCAAAAATGAATTTCCGCCGAGTCCGCTGCTCATACCTGTAAGCAGCGGATTTGAGCCCGCGAAATTTTTGAGCAATCAGGGAGTGGCACCGTCATGAGTCCAGTCACAACGGCAAACGATCACCTTCCCGACGGGTTGATTCTTGTGGTCGAGGATGATCCGTTGATCCTGGAGTTTCTCTGCGAAATTCTTCAGGACGAAGGTTTTACCGTTGAACCCCAGATCAGTGCGGACGCTGCAGCGGTCTATCTGGAGCAGCACTGCGACAAGGTCAGTTTGTTGCTGACCGATATCACCATGCCCGGCAAACTCAACGGTGCCGACCTGGCGAATCAGTTCGGCGATCGCTGGCCGGACAAGCCGATCATGATCATGTCAGGGTTCGAAACGCCGGAGACTTCCGGGGTCCGGCACGACGTTTCTTTCATCAAGAAACCCTGGGCGCTCGGGCAATTGCTCGATTGCGTTGAAGGGGCACTGAAGAAAGCCCCGGTGCAACGTTGATCCTGTACATTGGGTGAAACCCCGCCCGTTACCTGGATAGGAAGTCTGCTTTTGCCTGCTGACGACGCTGTTTTCAATCGCGCTTACCGCGCCTTTCTCTTCGACATGGATGGCACCGTTCTCAACTCCATTGCTGCCGCCGAGCGAATCTGGACCACCTGGGCCCTGCGCCACGGCATCGATGTCGCATCATTCCTGCCCACCATCCATGGCGCCCGCGCCATCGACACGGTTAACCGTCAAGGTTTGCCGGGCATTGATGCACAGGCAGAAGCAGCCTGGGTCACCCAGGCCGAGATCGAGGATGTAGAGGGCATTGTCGAGGTGTCGGGGGCCGCGCGATTCTTGCGGTCGCTACCGCCCAGGCAGTGGGCGATCGTGACATCGGCGCCCAAGGCATTGGCTTTGCGGCGGATGGCAGCGGCCGGTGTGCCTGCGCCGGACGTGATCATCACCGCCGAGGATGTCAGCGCGGGCAAGCCTGATCCTGCCGGTTACAAACTGGCGGCTGAGCGGTTGGGCGTAGAGATTGGCGAGTGCCTGATTTTTGAAGATGCCAGTGTGGGCATCCAGGCGGCTGAGGCGTCCGGCGCTGATTTGCTGGTGATCACCTCGACGCATCCGCACCCGATGGATACGCCCCACGCAACACTGGAAAGCTATGAGCGGGTGGGTGTTGCGGTGGATGTAGGCGGGCAATTGACCTTGCAAAAGCGCTAAGACAACTCCGCCCGTATGGGCTGCCGCAGGCTGCGTTAACAACTGCGTCCGTAGGAGCTGCGGCAGGCTGCGTTAACAACTGCGTCCGTAGGAGCTGCGGCAGGCTGCGATCTTTTGATCTTCAGCAATTACGAAAAATCAAAAGATCGCAGCCTTTGGCAGCTCCTACGGGGAGCCGCAGGACGTGTCGGGCTGGCTTACTGCCCCGACGCAGCACCATCGTTGATCAGGATGGCCCGGGCCAGGTCTTCATCGGTGGCGTTCAGGCCGGGATTGTCCTGGCGAATCTGATGCATCACCGACTCCAGATACACCCCGCGAATGGCGCCGCCGCTGGCAACGAAGCTTGAGGCATCATCCTTGGCTGGAATCATCAATTTGTGATCCTTGAACGTGGAATACAGCGACGCTGAAACCCCGGCCGAAGTGGCGACATCGCCGGCATCGACTTTGGCCATGGCAGAACCGAACGGCAAGCAAAGTACCAGTGAAGAGATCAGAACAAGACGGCGCATGACGGTGTCCTCCGACAGCTTGAAGCATAAGGGAATTACCACATACCTTAAGATGCATGTCGGGGCTCACTAGTTCCTTGAGCGGCAGATAATCATTTCAGACAACAAAACCTACCCGGCATTTCAAGGCCCCCGCGCACGTATGCAGGCCCTGGCAGGCATGCCGTGGGATACCGCAACGCAGATAGATTGCGCGCAGCTGTCTGTTTCCCCAAAGCGTTACCTGTACCGGTGATCAGCGCCCAGGCTGGCGGGGCTCGGCGGGTCTAAACTTGGCAGTGCGCCCATCGCAATGGGAGAACTGCAATGATCAATACAGCTACTGCCTGCATGCTGGCCGATTACAAGCGCTGGGCGGACCTGCGCCTGTTCGACAGCCTCGCCGCGCTGCCACCCGGTGAAGTCGATAGGCAACGGGTCTCGGTGTTCAACAATATGATTGGCACCTTGAACCACATCTACGTGGTGGACTGTATCTGGCAAGCCCACCTGGAGGGCCGCGGACACGGTTTCAAGACGTCACACGATCTGCTCCACGCTGACCTGCCGGACCTGCGCCAGGCCCAGAAGGACATTGATCACTGGTACTGCGACTGGAGCGCCAGGCAAACCGATGCCTCGCTGCTCAAACCGGTCGAGTTCGCATTCGTTTCCGGCGAAAACGGCACCATGAGCGCCGGCGCGATGCTGATGCACGTGATCAACCATGCCAGCTATCACCGTGGCTGGGTGGTGCAGATGTACTTCGAGATCCCGGCCATGCCACCGGTAACGGATCTGCCGGTGTTCCTGCGCGAACATGCTCCGCAGTTGAAGACGCAGAAAGCACCGGCGGCGGCGCCGACATGTGTCGGGCTATTCGCGAGCGCCACCAACGTTCTGCCGGATCGTTATCGTTGACGCCGCTTCACCCCCTCGACAGCGGGGACAGCACAATGTCGAAGGGTGGAGCGTCGGCACGCAACTGGCTGCTGCTTTCGATCAAACTTTACTCGGTCAGCACCTTCCTGAACGTCTCCACCAACGGCCGCAAGTTGATCCGGTGCCAGGCCGCCCACAACGGCGTGGTAAACGCTATCCACGGGACCTCCCGTAACACCACCCCTGGTGGTGCATTTCGACTCAAGCCTTTCTGAATCATCGCAATCCCCAGCCCTGAGGCGACCAGCCCCAGGGCGGTGAAGGGTTCGGTGGCTTCCATGCGGATGTCCGGGGTGAAGCCGGCGCGGATACAGGCACTGACGAAGCCTTCGCGACTGGCGCAGTTCTGCCGGTGTTGCACGCCGATCCACTCCTGGGTGGCCAGGTCCGCCGGGGTCAGCATGCTTTGCCGTGCCAGCGGATGGTGCTCGGGCAGGGCCAGGAGCATCGGGTCGTCGAGGACCTGAAAGCCGAGGAGGTCGGGGTCGTCGTCGGTCGGTGGTTCGCTGACAAGGGCGATATCCAGACTACGCTGACGCAGGCCTTCGAGTTGTTCGGCGCAGCTCAGGTTGTACAGCGCGACGTGCACGCCTGGCCGGTCTGCCCGCAGCACGCGCAAGGCATTGGGCAGCACCCCGGCGTGCATGGCGTTTTCGATGTAGCCGATGCACAGGCCGCCTTCCTCACCGCGACCCAGGCGTTTGCCAAGGGATTCCAGGCGGTTGGCATGGGTCAGCAGGGCGCGGGTTTCGGCAAGGAAGGTCTGGCCGTCGCGGGTCAGGCGGATGCGTTGCTGGCTGCGCTCGAACAGGGTCAGCCCCAGGCGTTCTTCGAGCTGGGCGATCTGCCGGCTCAAGGGCGACTGGGAAATGTGCAGGCGCTCGGCGGCGCGGCCGACATGCTCTTCTTCGGCGACAGCGACGAAGTAACGCAGTTGGCGGATGTCGATCATGCCAGACCCTCAGGGACTCAAGTGCTGCATATTATGTCTTGGACGGTCCGATCATCACAATCCAGAATCTGCTCAACGGTCGATTGACCGATCTCTGAATACGACGAGGTTTGCATCATGAGCTTGAAAGACAAACTGCCCGGCGCCCTGGGTTTTGGCACCGCGCCGCTGGGCAACATGTTCCGTGCCATTCCCGAGGAAGAGGCGCTGGCCACCGTGCACGGAGCCTGGGATGCCGGCGTGCGATATTTCGACACCGCGCCATTTTATGGCTCGGGCCTGGCGGAAATGCGCTTGGGTGCGGCGCTGGCTGGGTACAAGCGCGACGACTATGTGTTGAGTAGCAAAGTCGGGCGGGTAATTCTCGATGAGGTCGAGGATGCCGCGGCCCGGGACCTGGGCGAGAAGAGCGGAGTGTTCGAACACGGCCGGCCTAACAAAATCGTCAATGACTACAGCGCCGACGCGACGCTGCGCTCAATTGAAGACAGCCTCGAACGCCTGCAAACCGATCGCCTGGATATCGTGTGGGTGCATGATATTGCCCAGGATTTCTACGGGGACCAATGGCTCGAGTACTTCAATCAGGCCCGCACCGGTGCCTTCAAGGTGCTGACACGCCTGCGTGAAGAAGGGGTCATCAAAGGCTGGGGGCTGGGGGTGAACAAGGTCGAGCCCTGTGAGCTGACTCTGGACCTGACCGAAGCGCAGCCGGATGGTTTTCTGCTGGCCGGGCGCTATACCTTGCTTGATCACGACCGGGCCCTGCAGCGCTTGATGGCGTCAGCGCTGGCGCAGAATGTCGAGATCGTGGTCGGTGGCCCTTACAGTTCCGGGATCCTGGCGGGCGGTGCACATTTTGAGTACCAGAAGGCCAGCCCGCAGATCGTCAGCAAGGTCGAACAGATCAAGCGCATTGCCGCGGCCCATGGTGTCGACGTCAAGGCTGCTGCGTTGCAGTTCAGCCTGGCTAACCCGGCAGTGGCGGCGGTCATTCCAGGTTCCAGTCGGCCGGGGCGGATTGCCGAGGATGTCGCGGCGCTGTCGGCGGTTATTCCTGCGGCGTTCTGGCAGGCAATGCGTGAAGCGAAACTGGTGTCCGAGCGGGCGCCGTTGCCAACGATGGGAGCTTGAAGATGAAAATTGATCTGAGCGAAAAACTGGCCATTGTCAGTGGCAGTACGGCCGGTATTGGCCTGGGCATCAGCAAGGCGCTGGCCGAATCCGGTGCAACGGTGGTGGTGATCGGCCGGGATACGGCCAAGGTCGAGCAGGCCCTTGAGAGCATTCGCCAGCGCGTGCCGGGCGCGCAGGTGCGGGGCCTGACGGCGGACCTTGGGACCGCAGAAGGCGCAGCGCAGCTGTTCGCTGCCGAGCCGCGGGCGGACATCCTGGTGAATAACCTGGGGATCTTCAACGAGGTGGACTTCTTCGACGCGCCGGACAGTGAATGGACGCGCTTTTATGAAGTCAACGTGATTTCCGGCGTGCGCCTGTCCCGGCATTATGTGCCGGACATGGTCAAGCAAGGCTGGGGCCGGGTGATTTTCCTGTCCTCGGAATCCGGGGTGGCGACGCCGGCCGACATGATCAATTACGGCGTGACCAAGAGTGCTAACCTCGCGGTGTCCCATGGCCTGGCCAAGCGGCTGGCGGGCACCGGTGTGACGGTCAACGCGATCTTGCCCGGCCCGACGTTCACCGACGGCCTGGAGCAGATGCTCAAGGATGCCACCGCCGAATCCGGCCGCAGCGCCCGGGAGGAAGCTGACGCCTTTGTGGGCAAGGCGCGCCCGACTTCGATTATCCAGCGCGTGGCAGATGTCGAGGAGGTTGCCAATCTTGTGGCCTACATCGCTTCGCCATTGTCTTCGGCCACCACCGGCGCTGCTTTGCGTGTCGATGGCGGTGTTGTCGACAGCATGGCAATCTGATTTTTTTGATTGATGGATTGAGAGAGAACCTACATGGCAACTGCATCAGCGTTCATTGATATTCCGGCTTCGGCCGACGATGTCTGGCAATTGATTGGTGGCTTCAATTCGCTGCCGGACTGGCTGCCGTTCATTCCAAAAAGCGAGCTGAGCGAAGGCGGACGCGTGCGCAGCCTGCAGACCTCGGACGGCGCGGTAGTGGTTGAGCGGCTTGAGTCCTTTGATAACGCCGGGAAGACTTACAGTTACTCGATTTTGCAGGCGCCGTTTCCGGCCACTGATTATCTGGCGACGATCCGCGTTGAGGCTCAGGGCGAGGGTGCGCGCGTGACGTGGTCGGGGCAGTTTGTACCGGTGGGCGTGACCGAGGAGGAAGTGGTGGCGTTGTTCAGCGGGATTTACCAGGGTGGCGTGCAAGCTTTGCGGGCCAATTATCCGGGGTAACCCCGATCGACATGGGGCCAGTGTGGGAGCGGGCTTGCCCGCGATGGCGGTGGGTCAGGCAACGCACATTTTGAATGTGCCAGCCTCATCGCGATCCATCGCCCCATGAACCTCAGGTCTGGGCAATGGGCGGTTGCCGGCACTCAAGCACCAGCCGAGCGCCGCCCAGTTCGCTTTCACCGAGGTCCAGGGTGAACCCATGCAGGCTGACGATCGCTGCGACTATCGACAGGCCCAAGCCAAATCCGCTTTGCTGATTCCCGCCCTCGGCGCGGTAGAACCGCTGGAACACGGCTTCTCTTTCTGCCAGCGCAATGCCAGGCCCGGAGTCGAGCACTTCGATTCGCGTATGCCCACCCGCATCGATCCCGCGCAAAATCACCTCGCCACCCGGTGGCGTGAACTTGATCGAGTTGCTCAGCAGGTTAGCCAAGGCCTCGAACAACAAAGCCCGATCGCCATTGAGCGGCGGCAACGTAGCGGGCAGCTGCAGCCTGAACGTCAGTTCGCCTTCCTCCGCCAGTGGCAAGTAGAAATCATGCAGCTCCTGCAGCATGGGCAACGGGTCAAGCTGCACGAAACCGGAGCGCCGCTGCCGGTCTTCCAGTTCGGAGATCCGCAACAGGCCACGAAAGCGTGCCATCAGGGTATCCGCCTCACCCAACACTGAATCAAGCTGCGCGGCCAGGGGCGAGCCGTCGTCCGCCTGCTGCTGAATCCGGTACAGCTGCGCCCGCAGGCGCGTCAGTGGGGTGCGCAGGTCGTGGGCGATGTTGTCGCAGACGCCCTTGACCTCATTCATCAGGCGCTCGATGCGTTCAAGCATGGCGTTGACGATGGCGGCCAGCATGTCCAGTTCGTCACGGCGATTGGACAGCGGCAGGCGGCGGGTCAGGTCGCCGGCGACGATCGCCTCCGCGCTGGCCTGGATTGCGCGAATCCGCCGCAGGGGGCGGCGGCGCAACAGGTGCCAGCCAGCGATGCCCGGAAGTATGGTCAGGGTCACTCCCCAGAACAGCGCGTGCAAAATGATCCGCGTCACCGCGAACAGCGAGCCGTTGTCGCGCACCAGGATCAGCCAGCGACCGTCCTGCGTCTGGGTGGCGACCGCGTCACAGCTGTCGGCAGGCAGGCTCGGGTCATCGGAATCGGCGCAGTCGCTCAGCATGTGGATTTTGCCGTCCAGCAGCAGACCTTTGGGGATGTGGTCCAGCGCGCCGCTGAGGTAGCGGTGCTGATCGTCAAACAGGCCATAAGCGTCGATGCCGCGAATGTCGAACGTCATGCTGACGGCCAGGGCGTCAAGCAGTTGCTGGCCCTGGAAATGCGAGAACAGGTGCTGGCGTTGCAACAGCGAGTGCTTGGCCAGGTTGTCGAGGTAGGCGGACACCTCGTAGTACATCACGCCCATCAGAATCCCGCTCCAGATCACGAACAGCGAACTGTAGAGCGCCAGCAACCGGCTGCTGGAGGAGCGCCAGCCGTTAGAGGGGTTCGGCAATGACATAACCTGAGCCTCGCACAGTCCGAATCAGTGGGACATTGCCAGGCGGGTCGATCTTTTTGCGCAGGCGACCGATATGCACGTCGATGAGATTGGTGCCGGGATCGAAGTGATAACCCCATACCTCCTCGAAAATCATCATGCGCGAGAGAATCTGCCCGGTATTGCGCATCAGGAATTCGAGCAGTTTGTATTCGGTGGGCAGCAGTGTCAGCAGTTGGCCGTCGCGACTGGCTTCGTGGGTGATCAGGTTCAGCTCAAGGTCGGCGACCCGCAACGTAGTGATCTGGGCGGTGACGGTGTTCTGCCGGCGCAACAGGACTTCCACCCGGGCTGCCATTTCATCGGTGGCGAAGGGCTTGGTCAGGTAATCGTCACCGCCTGCGCGCAGCCCGCGAACCCGCTCATCGACGTCGGAGAGGGCGCTGATCATCAGGATGGGCGTGGCCACACCCATGGTGCGCAAGGTGGTGACGATCGCCAGGCCATCCAGCTCGGGCAGCATGCGGTCGAGGGTGATCAGGTCATAGTCGCCACTGACTGCCCGCTCGAGGCCTTCTCGGCCGTTATCCACCCAGTCCACGTCAAGGCCATGGCTGCTGAGTTCGGCAACGATTTCCCGGGCGGTCACGGCGTCGTCTTCGATGGTCAAGATTCGGGTCATTGGCGGGCCTGATTGGGGTTCACAACGGTGGATCCATTTTGCCAAGAAAACAGCTCGTTCTTTCTAAATAAAAATTCATCCGCAAATGCAATGCATAAAACCCGCTGATATCGACGTTTTGTTGCAATTTGCATGATGTTGGCAAGTTCAATTTTTATAAGTCGTTGAAAAATATAGTTTTATTAAAAAATAGCGCTTGGCACGCGGACTGCAATTGTTCAGGCAGCTACTTGTAACAATATCTTTCCTGCCTGGAGCGACACAATAATGAATAGATCCTCGGATGGTTTCTATCCTGCCGCAGAAGAATCAAACGCGCGGTCGGGCGTTTCCTGGGGTGCGATTTTTGCCGGTGCCGCTGCGGCGGCGGCGTTGTCGCTGATCCTCGTATTGCTGGGCTTTGGCCTTGGCTTCTCGGCGGTTTCGCCATGGGCCAACGAAGGCGTAAGCGCCAAGGGGCTGGGCATTTCCACGATCGTCTGGCTGGCCTTCACACAAATCGTCGCATCGGGCCTCGGTGGCTACATTGCGGGCCGCCTGCGGGTCAAATGGGCCAACATGCACGGCGATGAAGTTTACTTCCGTGATACCGCCCACGGCTTCCTTTCGTGGTGCGTTGCAACGTTGGTGGCCGCGACCCTGGTGGTCGGTTCGGTAAGCAGCATCATCAGTGGTGGCGTGCAAGCCGGTGCCAGTGTGGTCGGGGGTGCAGCCAGCATGGCTACCCAGGCAGCAGGTTCGGCAGCGGGCAACACCGACAGTGACCAGTATGGTTACTTCATCGACAGCCTGTTCCGTGATGATCGTCCAGCCGCCGTCAGCGATGACGCCGCCCGTGGCACCGTCACCCGCATCTTCGTACGCAGCCTGAACGACGGCCAACTCGCCGCCGAAGACCGTACCTACCTTGCACAACTGGTTGCCCAGCGTACCAACCTGACCCAGGCCGATGCCGAGCGTCGTGTTGACGAAGTGTATGCCCGTACCCAGCAAGCCGTGGCCGACGCCAAACAGGCTGCCAAGGAAGCGGCTGACACCGCTGCCAAAGTGGCTGCCACTACCACCTTGTGGATGTTTGTTGCGCTGCTGATCGGTGCCTTCTTCGCCAGCCTCGCTGCCACCTTCGGCGGTCGTCGCCGTGATGCCGTGGTGTATGTCGAGTCCGACGCCTACGTCACTACTACCAACTCGATTCGTTAAACCAGGAGAAACCTCATGCGCTCATTACTGTTGTTCTTTCTCGGTGTGCCGATCCCGATCATTATCCTGATCGCCCTGTTTATGCACTGATAGTCCTGGAGCTTGTGCTCCTGCCGCTTCTGCCTCTGGTAGAAGCGGCGTTTTTGTTTAAGGGGGATTCATTCGATCGGCGTGTCCAGGAAGGCTTCCAGCTGCTCCGCATATGCTGTAAACGCGCTGATCTGTGGAAACTGCTCACTGTCCACCTGCTCCGGCACCACCAGCCGAGAGAAGCTCCAGGCTACAGCCACGCTGATCCCGGCCTGGTCGATCGAACCATCGGCCTTCAAAGGCGCAAACTCCAGCTCGCGCTCAAGCGCCGAATATGCCGCTGCCAGTTGTCCCTCCACCCGTTCCACCCAGGGTTCATATTGAATCTCGGCGGGCCGCAGGTTGCGTTCGTAATACAGCTGTACGGATTTTTCACAGGCGGCCAACGCCAGGCCAGTCAGGCGCAATGCGCGCAAGCGTTGATCGAGTTCGCCGGGCATCAGGGTCTTGTTCGACCCGGCCAACGCCTCCAGGTAGTCGATGATCAGCGTCGAGTCGATCAGCACATCGCCGTTGTCCAGCACCAGGGTTGGCGCCTTGACCACTGGATTGATCTGCTGGAACTGCTCGAAGTGACGAAACACCGAGACTGATTGATGTTCCAGAGGGATGCCCAGGCACTTGGCACTAATGGCCACGCGCCGCACATAGGGCGAATCGAGCATGCCGATCAGCTTCATGGATACTCTCCTTGGGGTCGGGCTTATGGGATGCTCAACCTTAGCTCAGGTTGGGCGCGGTGCAATAGATGTACAGGGAGCCGCCGTTTGTCCTCTATATACAGCCACCCGATTGAATTTCTTGCTATAAACGCACTCCGATAACCACTGCAACGACTGCCGTAGAGCATTTTCGGGGTCTTGTCGGACGAATTCACTGTCTTTTCAGTTGCTGAGGCCTCAAGTCGGCCTTAGACTGCCGCCCCTCGTAAATTGAGTGCCGGGTGGCGCTTGGAATAAATGGCGCCTTTGCGTTGGCCTTCCCAGGCCCAGCGGAACGCTCCCTAATTCGCCTTAATGCACGTTTTTTTATAGAGATATCAATGACAAAGGACAAGTTGCTGGCCATGCCGGCGGATGACTACATGAATGCCGAGCAACATGCTTTTTTCTCCGAGCTGTTGCAAAACATGAAAGTCGAAACCCATGAGCGCATCGAACAGAACCGCATCGCCATCGAGAGCCTGGACACCCCAGCCGATCCGGCCGACGCTGCTTCCGTCGAAGAAGAGCGCACCTGGCTGGTAAACGCGATCGATCGCGACCAGCGCATGCTGCCTCAGTTGGAACAAGCCCTTGAGCGCATCAAGGAAGACAGCTTCGGCTGGTGCGATGACAGCGGCGAGGCAATTGGCCTCAAGCGCCTGCTGATCAGCCCGACCACCAAGTACTGCATCGAAGCACAAGAGCGTCACGAACAGATCGACAAGCACCAGCGTCAGGCCTGATTTCGTTTCGTAGCGCTTACATCGCGGGCAAGCCCGCTCCCGCAAGGTTTGCGTTGAACCTGTGGGAGCGGGCTTGCCCGCGATGCTTTTTATCGTCTGCACAAAACCCGACACGCTTCTATTGATCTGCTGCAATAACCGCGACTAACGGACCATGGATAATGGCCAGGTAGTGGCGTTAAATGCGGGTACAACAATTAGAAGACACGTGGGGTGACGATGATGACGAGAGACGGATCTCTGGTTGGGCCAGTGCCGGCACCAGTACCGGCAACCCGCAACCAATGGCTCACGCCGACGTTGCAAAGTGTCGCGCTGCTGCTCCTGCTAGGGGGCATCACGCTGGGAGGCTGGTCGCTGGCTGTCGGCCTGCCGCTGGCGATGCTGATTATCTGGCTGCCGCGCCTGCGGCAGCGCAGAGCCCCTGAGGCGCCTGCCGACACATCCGACGGCATCGCCGGGTTGACCCGCGATCTGTCGTACGCCACCAGCCACAATGCGCTTTCAGCCGCCGGCGTCGCCTATTCGGTCAAGCAACTGGCCGACCGCCTGCAGTCGCAACTGGGGGCGGCTGCGCAAATCGTCAGCAATGCCGAAGTACTGATTGCCACCGAACAAGCCACATCACTGCTCAGCCAGCAAGCGCTGGGGGCCGCCAGCGAAGCTCATCACAGCAGCGCGGCCGGACGTTCGCAACTGGTCGAGTCGATCGCGCGCATGCATCAACTCAGTCAGCGCGCGAGCAACAGCCGGGAAATGATCGAAGCCTTGAGCCTGCGCAGCGACGACATCCAGCGAGTGACGCTGGTGATCCAGTCCATTGCCAGCCAGACCAACCTGCTGGCCCTGAATGCGGCCATCGAAGCGGCGCGGGCAGGTGAACATGGCCGGGGCTTTGCGGTCGTTGCCGATGAAGTGCGCGGCCTGGCTGCGCGCACGGCGACCGCAACGGGCGAGGTCGGCGAGATGGTCGCCGATATCCAGCAACGCACGGCGCAAGTGGTGGAGCAGATTCGTCAACTGTCCAGCGACCTGGACCAGGGCGTCGAACAGGTCGAGCAAACCGGACAGCACCTGGAGAACATCGCGCGGCTGGCAGCCGGGGTCGAACACCAGGTCGGCGAAATCGCCCAGGGCGCCGCGACCAACCGCGAGCAACTGGACAGCCTGTTCCACGCCATCGAGCAGATGCGCAGCGACCTGGGCGTCAGCGACCAGCAGACCCAACGACTGGCGCTGGCCGCCGTGCAAATGGAAGGGCAGGCCGAAACCATCAGCGAGCGGCTTGCCGAAGTCGGCCTGGATGATTACCACCAACGCATCTACGACCTCGCCCGCGAAGGCGCAAGCCAGATCACGGCGCGATTTGAAGCTGATATCGACCAGGGACGTGTCAGCCTCGATGACCTGTTCGATCGCAATTACCAGGCGATTCCCAACACTCATCCCGGCAAGTTCCAGACCCGCTTCGATCGTTACACCGACCAGGTGTTGCCGGCCATCCAGGAACCGCTGCTGGCCCGTCACGAGGGCCTGGTGTTCGCCATCGCCTGCACGCAGCAGGGCTACGTGCCCACCCATAACAAGGTGTTCAGCCAACCGTTGACTGGCGATGCGCAACTGGACGCGCTGCACAATCGTACCAAGCGCAAGTTTGCCGATCGCACGGGCATTCGTTGTGGCAGCCATCAGCAACCCGTGCTGCTGCAAACCTACACCCGCGACACCGGTGAATTGATGCACGATCTTTCGGTGCCAATTCTGCTCAAAGGGCGTCACTGGGGTGGTTTGCGCCTGGGCTATAAACCAGAGAATCCGCGCTGACCTGGCGGCCATTGTTACGGGTTCGGCAACTAAGCTGTGCAGCGGCGTTGCTGTTTCCTCGCCGGGAAACTCATTAACCTACCGACATAGTTAGGTGACTAATGAATTAGGCGAGGCAATATGCAAAGCAAAGTGGATGTTGCGGTGATGATTGGCAGCGCTGTGCCCTCGAACCTGCGGGCGATGGGGCAGAGTGTCTGCTGGGTGGTGCTGCTGAACGGGGAGCGTCGCGGTACGGCGTTCGCCAGTCGCAATGAAGCGCAGGAGTGCAAAGCTGCCTGGCTTGCGCAATTGAGCGCAACACAACAAGGCAGCCTGCACTGAGTCCGCTGCTTAGTGCACCTGGTGCATGCGCAGGTTGAGGTCGTCGACCACCCGCGCCCAGTCAGCATCTTCGCGCAATTGTTCTTTCAGGAAGCCCGCCTGCTGCGGCGTCCAGAATTCGGCGTCGATCAGCTTCTTGTCGTCGGGGAGGGGAGAGTGACTGGCGATGAAGTCGTCGATCGCCTTCTCGCTGGAATCCAGGCCCAGTTGGTCAAACAGGCCTTTCAAATCATGTGTAGGTGCATCCATGTTGATCTCCTTGAGTGCCGCGTCGAGTGCAAGTGCTGAAGTACGGCTCATTGCATCTGAGGCGGCCGCGCTCCAGGAGTTCGATAGCGATGTTCTAAAGCAGGGCAAGCATAGACGGCAAACTGAAGGTCAGGCTTTTAACGCGCCCTCATCGACAGCCAGCTTGAGTGCCTTGGCGGCATCCTGGGCGGCAATGGCGGCCACGTCGGCGGTCTTGAACCAGCGGTCCTTTTCGACCTGGTGGCAGGTGACGGTGGTCAGCGGCGGTTTGGCGCGCATGATGATGACTGCCTGGAACTCACCCTCGACTTCCCTGACTTCGCCCCGGATGAAAAATTCGCCGATATCAAATTCCGTCACGTCGCAGCCTTCCCATGAGAATATTCTGTTGTTTTGAACGTCGCCCGCCGTTGGGACGGATTTCATTGGTCGGGCAGTATGGCAGTAGTTGCCTGCCGGCGGCTGAGATAAGTCGCCGGCATGACGAAACGCCTTTCGAAGCCGCAGTCAGTGGCGGCACTCCAGGGCGTGGCCTGCAAATGATTGCACGGGGAGCCAGGCGGTTGGCTGAAGTGTGTTTAAGTGCACCTGTGAAGCCCTTTTCACGGGTCTGCCGACGTCTGTTCGTCGTTATGGGTAGTCTGGAAGAGCGTCGCTGCTCTAGAATCACCCGCAGTGCCGGGCATACGTGCCTATCCAAAGCGATTTTTGCCTGGCGATCTGTTGGAAAAATGCTTTTTTCAAAGCGATTTTTTCCCGGAGTTGATAGTCCGTTTTCTCTGGCGTAAAAAAGGCGCTGTACTCCAAGTCTTGAAAAGCGCCAGACAGGACGACGTGGGTGGTATTCCATTATTCTGTTGATCTGGGATTCACCCCGGTTTATGTGTTCATTTCGGCATTGCCGCTATTTTCTGCCGTGCGCCCGTTTCGCGCGCGGCACCATTTCAGATGTGGGGATGTTTCCTTGGCAGTAAGTAATCTCGATATGCATGCTTTGTTCGTGCTGGGTGATCTGCGGGCAAAGCTGGTTAAACAGTTTCAGTCACGTTTCGTTTACATCACCGAACAAAACGCCGAAGGCATTTACATTGCCGAAATCGATACCGAAGAGTCGTTGGTCGTTGATGATAAACCCGGGCTCAAGCTCAAGGTTGGCGATCACTTCAGCGCATCCGTACTGCCCAGTCGCGAAGGCGGCAAGCTGGATATCAAGTTTCGCGAAATTAAACTGACCGTTTACGGCCTTGGCGATTATGCGTTCGTGACTACCGCTGATGGCCACGGCATCGTGTTCAAGGAAGGCCATAGCGTGGTGATGGTGTTCGCCGCGCACCAGCAGTTGCAGGAAGGTTTGACCAAGACACTCAAGGCCGTCACGGCCAAAGCCGCGAAATGGCGCAAGGGTGAACTGGTGACCTTCAAGGCCAGCGAATAAGCGGTCGGCACTGCAGTACATTTGCGAAAACAGATTCACGCCCTTCGAAAGCAGGAACCTCTACTACAGTCAGTGGACTGAGTATTTTGAGGCTCGCGGTCTTCTGCCCGGCCATCCTGCTATTGCTGTGAACAGCACGAGGTGCAAAAGCATGAAAGGATTACGACGGTTCCTGGCCGCTGCCCTGGCCACTGGTGCTTTGTTCGCTTCATCCGGCCCGGTGGCCGCCGCCCAGGCGCCCATCCATTTTGCCGACCTGAATTGGGAAAGCGGCAGCCTGATCACCGATATCCTGCGGATCATCGTCGAGAAGGGTTACGGACTGCCCACCGATACCCTGCCGGGCACGACCATTACCCTGGAAACCGCGCTGGCCAACAACGATATCCAGGTGATCGGCGAAGAATGGGCCGGGCGCAGTCCGGTCTGGGTCAAGGCCGAGGCTGAAGGCAAGGTGGTGAGCCTGGGCGACACGGTCAAGGGTGCCACCGAAGGCTGGTGGGTGCCCGAGTATGTGATCAAGGGTGACCCGGCCAAGGGCATCAAGGCCGTGGCCCCGGACCTGCGCAGCGTCACCGATCTGCCCAGGTACAAGGACGTGTTCAGCGATCCGGAATCGCCTGGCAAGGGCCGCTTTCTCAACAGCCCGATCGGCTGGACGTCCGAGGTGGTCAACAAGCAGAAGCTCAAGGCCTACGGGCTGGACGACAGTTACGTGAACTTCCGCAGCGGGTCCGGGGCGGCGCTGGATGCCGAGATCAGTTCCTCGATTCGTCGAGGCAAACCGATCCTGTTCTATTACTGGTCGCCGACGCCGCTGCTCGGCCGCTTCAAGCTGATCCAGCTGGAAGAACCGCCGTTCAATGCCGAAGCCTGGAAGACCCTCACCGACGCCGACAATCCCAATCCGCAACCGACCCGCTCGCTGGCGTCGAAGCTGTCGATCGGCGTCTCCACCCCGTTCCAGAAGCAGTACCCGCAGATTGCCGAGTTTTTCAGCAAGGTCGATTTCCCGATCGAGCCGTTGAACAAGGCGTTGGCCCAGATGAGCGAAAAACACACCGCGCCACGCCAGGCGGCCGAAGCGTTCATGAAGGCGCATCCGGACGTTTGGCAGGCCTGGGTGCCCAAGGATGTCGCCGCCAAAGTCGCTGCCGAGTTGAAGTGAGTTTGGGCCTGCCCTTACATAATCGTTCGGGGAGGTTCATCCTGCGCGCACATTTCACGCTGGAAGTTTGACTATGAGCCTGGTAATTGCGCAATGGATGGCTGCCGTCTTCCTCCTGATCAGCCTGGTCCACCTGTACTGGGCGGCCGGTGGCAAGCTGGGCAGCGAGGCCGCCGTGCCGCGAGTGCCCAGGGAGGACGACCAAGGCTCCAGGCCGGCCTTCAAGCCTTCTGGATTCGCCACGCTGCTGGTGGCGGTCGGCCTGCTGCTGATCGCGATGCTAGTGTGCCTGCGGGTTGGCCTGTACCTGCCGACGGTGCATCACTGGTCACTGCAGTGGGTGATCAGCGCCATTGCGATGCTGATGTTCGCCCGAGCGATTGGCGATTCGAATCTTGTAGGGTTTTTCAAACAGGTCAAGGATTCCAAATTTGCCCGCCTCGATACCTGGGCGTATTCGCCGTTGTGTGTAGTGTTGGGGGCAGGGTTGCTGGCGGTGGCTTGGAGCTGAAGAGCGGGGCACGGCAACGGTGCTATCAAGCCTTGCTGGAAGCCCCGCTGAACGCTGCAGGGTACTTGTCCAGGTAAGCATCGTTGAGCTGGGTATCCTGGGAGCGCATGAATCGCTTGAAATCAGGTATCAGCAGAACCAGCAGGGATAACAGCAGCACCATGGCACCCAGCAGCGTGATGGTTATCGCGACTCCCAGTTGGCCAATGAAGGTGCTCATCGCAAAGCTCCCCAAGGGACTGGCCGCTGCGGACAGGAACGCAACCGTGGCGAACACGCGGTTGCGGTGCGATTTTGGTGTCGCCAGCAGCCGTACGGACGAGGTAGGGATGTTGATCAGCATCAGTCCGACGCCACCGCAGAAAAACGCGACGGTGACGATAACCGAAGAGGTAACGGTCCCGAACACCAACAGATTGCAACCCAATAGTGCGAACCCGGCGGACACACACATGTCCCGAGGGATTCGGCCGGACAACCATCCGATGATCTTGTAACTGCCCAGCAGAATGCCCAGCCCGAAGCTGGCATCCAGCAAACCGATGTAAGTCACCGGGTATTGGATGACGTCTTTCACATAGAGCGGAATCAGAAGGGTGAAAAACGGGTAGAGGGCAAAGTTGATCAACATCGCAATAAGCGCCAGGTAAAACTCCACTTTCACGCCGTAGACCACCTTGAAGCCGGAGTAGATCATGCTGAAGCCATTGGCAGTCGCAGGGTTTGCGCTGTCGTCGGGAGCGCCGATGGGGCTTGGGATGGTCGCAATCAATAACCCGGCGACGAGGATCGCAAAAAAATCCGCAGCTAAAGCGAAAGTGATGCCAAATCCGTAAATCAACCCGCTGGCCAGCGCCGGTCCCAGCAGCATCGACAACGACGACATCACGCTTTTGCTCCTGAAGGCCAGCGAGACTTTGTCGTCGCTGGCAAACAAAGGAATGATCGACGCCTGCAGCGGGTCACGCACGCCAACGATCGCGCTGCTGAGCATCATCAGCGCACCCACCGTCCAGGGGTTGAACTCGCCAGTGGCCGACAGCATCAACATAAGCAGCGCGCTGGTCAGGCTGAGCCATGAGGCGAGCTTGATGATCCGGATTTTGTTGTACTTGTCGCCCATCCACCCCAACAGGGGCCTGGCCAGCACCTCTGCCGCGATGGAACAGGCAATCATGTTGGCGAAGTAGAGCGCCGAGCCGGTTTCCTGGAGCACCCACCACGCGACGGCAAGTTGATTGCAGCGTCCGCCCAGAACCATTAGAAAAAAACTGAACTGAACCTTCAGTAGTCGGCGGTCGATAACAGGAAACTCCCACAGGCTGTTTGAGAAATCTGCACTCATTGATTTACCGATGAGCTGTGGGAGCAAGCCTCGTTCCCACAGGATCCCAGGGTGCCCGTGGCTCAGTTCCCGCTTTCCATGCTCCGACTACTTACCTCGGCCGGCACATCATCCCCGGCCATGCGCTTGCGAAACAGCGCCGCCCGGGCCAGCAGCAGGGTGGTCACCGGTACCGTGATGGCCAGCAGGATTGGAATCAGCCAGGCGTGCAGCACCGGCGCGGATTTGAGCGCCGAGAAGTAGATGATCGACGCCAGTGCCACGCTCCAGGCGCCCAGGGTCGACGCCAGGGCCGGCGGGTGCATGCGCTCGAAAAAATCCTTCATGCGCAGCAGCCCGGTGGCGCCGATCAGCGCAAACAGGCTGCTGAGCACCAGCAGGATCGCCACCGGCACTTCAACCCACAAAGACAGTTCCGCGTTCATTCGATCACCTCGCCGCGCAGGAGGAATTTCGCCAGGGCAAACGAGCCGACGAAGCCGAACAGCGCGATCAGCAGCGCTGCTTCAAAGTAGGTGTCACTGGCATAACGGATGCCCAGGGTGAGCATCATCAGCATCGCGACGATGTACAGGTAGTCCAGCGCCAGTACCCGGTCTTGTGCCGAAGGCCCCTTGAACAGGCGAATCAGGGTCAGGACCATGGCCAGCGAGAAGATGAACAGGCTCAGCAGGATCGCATTCGACAGCAGCGGGCTCATTCGAAGATCTCCATCAGGGGGCGTTCGTAGGTCGCCTTGAAGTGCTCGATGAACAGCGCTTCGTCATCCAGGTCGAACACGTGCAGCAACAGAATGCTGCGGTCCAGTGCCAGCTCCGACCAGACCGTGCCGGGAACCACCGTGGTGATCATCGACAGGGCCGCCAGGCCGTTGGCGTCGCGCAGCTCCAGCGGCACCTTGATGAAGCGCGAGCGCGGCGGTCGGCGTCCGGCATTGAGCACGCTCCAGGCGACGGCGAGGTTGGACACCACCACGTCACGTCCCACCAGCAGGAACAGGCGCAGGATCACGCCAGGGCGACGAATGCGGATCGGCAGGGGGCGCAGTTTGCGCATCATCAGTGGCGCGCAGATGCCTAAGACGGCCCCCAGCAGCACATTACCCGGGCTGATCGACAGGTTCAGCGCCAGCCACAATACCCACAGCGCCAGTGATAACCAGGGGGCGGGAAACAGACGATTCATGGGCGCACCTCCACGATCGCGGCTTGCGCTTCGGGGCTTGGCACGGCGCGAGTGCCGAGCACTGCCATGACGTACTGCTGGGGATTGTTCAAGGCGTCTGCAGCGGCCTGGGTGTAGCGCAGCAGTGGCTCGGCCTTGAAGGTCAGCGCGATGCTCAGGCCCAGCAACGCGAAGATCGGCACACATTCAAAACGGCGCAATAGCGGCGACGGTCGCTCCTCCGGCGTCCAGAAGCGCTGGATGCCCAGGCGCGAGAAGGCGATCAGCGAGGCCAGGCCCGAGATGATCAGCAGCGCCAACAGGCCCCACGCGGCGTTCGACACTGGTTCATCGCTGCCGGTGCCCAGGCCCATTGGGTTGAGCAGGGCGTGCAGCAAACCCAGCTTGCCGATAAAGCCCGAAAGCGGCGGCATGCCAATGATCAGCAGCGAGCAGGCGATGAAGCTCAGGCCGAGGAAGGCCATGGTCCAGGGGATCACCTGACCGACTACGGCTTTCTGTTCGTCATCGAGGTTGATGCCTTTGGCTGGCTGCAGGGATTCCATGGGCCGGGGCAGCAGGTCGCCGTCATCGAACAAGGGTATTTCATTGGCCGAGCGCGAACGTTCGATCAGCTCGGCCAGCAGGAACAGCGCGCTCAACGCCAGGGTCGAGCTGACCAGGTAGAACAGCGCCGCGCCGATCAGCTTGGGCTGGGCGAAGCCGATGGACGCCAGCAGGATGCCCGCCGACACCAGGATACTCAGGCTGGCCAGGCGTTCGAGGCGTTGCGCGGCAATGATCGCCACCGCTGCGCAGATAATGGTCGCCATGCCGCCATAGATCAGCCAGTCGCCGCCAAAATACGCCGACGCCCCGGCTTGTCCGGAAAACAGCAGGGTCCACAGGCGCAGCAAGGTGTAGACGCCGACCTTGGTCATGATCGCGAACATCGCCGCCACCGGGGCGCTGGCCGCGGAGTAGGCCGGTACCAGCCAGAAATTCAGCGGCCACATGCCGGCCTTGGCCAGGAACGCCACCGCCAGGATCGCGGCGCCCGCATGCAGCAGGCCCCGATCGGCCTCCGGCACCAGGGGAATCTTCAGCGCCAGGTCGGCCATGTTCAGGGTGCCGGTGACGCCGTAGATCAGCGCCGCGCCAATCAGGAACAGCGACGAAGCCAACAGGTTGATCGAAATGTAATGCAGGCCGGCCGAGACCCGGGAGCGTCCCGAGCCGTGCAGCATCAGCCCGTAGGAGGCGGCCAGCAGCACTTCGAAAAACACAAACAGGTTGAACAGGTCGGCGGTCAGGAAGGCGCCGTACAGGCCCATCATCTGGATCTGGAACAGCGCGTGGAAGCTCGAGCCCGCACCGTCCCAGCGGGCCATCGCAAACAGCAGGGCGCTGACGCCGATGATCCCGGTCAGTACCAGCATCATCGCCGAGAGGCGGTCGACCACCAGCACAATGCCAAACGGTGCCTGCCAGTTGCCCGGCAGGTACACGCCGATGGAGCCGGGAATGCCGGTTTCCTGGGTCCATTGCAGCAACAGCACGGCAATGCCCAGCCCGACCAGGCTGGAGAACAGGTTGATCCTGGCCTTTAGCGGACGGTGTTTTTCCCCGAGCATCAGCATCAAGGCGGCAGTCAGCAGCGGCAGCAGAATCGGTGCGGCAATCAGGTGCGGCATCAGGTTCATTCCTTAGGCTCCCGGCCGTCCACATGGTCGGTACCGGTCAGGCCCCGGGAAGCCAGCAGCACGACGAGGAACAGTGCTGTCATGGCGAAGCTGATGACGATGGCGGTGAGCACCAGCGCCTGCGGCAATGGATCGGTGTAGTGCAGCAGGTCCTGGGGCACGCCGTCCTTGATGATCGGCTCCTTGCCGATAAAGAGACTGCCCATGCTGAAGATGAACAGGTTAACGCCGTAGGACAGCAGGCACAGGCCCATGACGACCTGGAACGTCCGCGGCCGCAGGACCAGCCACACCCCGGACGCCGCCAGGACGCCGATGGCGATTGCGATGACTTCTTCCATCAGACGGCTCCTTTGCTGGCGACGGATTTGGGCAGGGCCGCGGTCTTGTGGCCACGAACCGACTGGTGGGCGAGGGCGGTGAGGATCAGCAAGGTGGAACCTACGACCACTGAATACACGCCAATGTCGAAGAACAGGGCGCTGGCGATATGGATGGCGCCAAACACCGGCAGGTCGAAATGCCAGGTGTGGGTGGTCAGGAACGGATAACCGACTGCCATGGCCCCAAGCCCGGTGACCGTGGCGAACAACAACCCCGTGCCCATCCAGCGCAGCGGCCGCAGGCTCATTTGCGCCTCGACCCACTGGGTCCCGGCCACCATGTACTGCAGGATGAACGCGACCGACATCACCAGCCCGGCAACGAACCCGCCACCGGGCTGGTTGTGACCGCGCATGAACAGGTAGATCGACACCACGAAGGCGATCGGCAGCAGCAGGCGCACCAGTACCGCCGGC
This sequence comes from Pseudomonas sp. TMW22090, assembly GCF_022496665.1. Classification (NCBI taxonomy): domain Bacteria; kingdom Pseudomonadati; phylum Pseudomonadota; class Gammaproteobacteria; order Pseudomonadales; family Pseudomonadaceae; genus Pseudomonas; species Pseudomonas sp. TMW22090. The sequence goes on along the minus strand of NZ_SCFH01000004.1, from coordinate 81,575 downwards.
ACCATCATGAAGCCCAGGGCGGTATCGCTGGCCTGGCGCGGGTTGACCAGGTCGGTCACCACGTCGGGCGCCAGCAGGCGTTGCTGGGCCGGCAATTGCAGGCTCTCCTTGGGTGGGCGGAAGCGTCGCAGCAGGGCGAATACGGTCAGCGCCACGGCGGCCAGCACGGTGATTTCACCCAGGGTGTCAAAGCCGCGGAAATCCACCAGCATCACGTTGACCACGTTACTGCCACCGCCTTCGGGCAAGGCGCGGCTGAGGTAGAACGAGGAAATGTCGTTGGGGGTCTGGCGCGTCAACATGGCGTAGGACAACAGCGCCATGCCGCCACCGACAGCCGTGGACAACAGCAAGTCGCGCAAGCGCCGGATGCGCGCCTTGCGCAAGGTGCTCGGCAATGGCGCCACCTCTTCGATCCGCCGCGGCAACCAGCGCAGGCCAAGCAGGATCAGTACCGTGGTGACCACTTCAACCACCAGTTGCGTCAACGCCAGGTCCGGCGCGGAGAACCAGACGAAGGTGATGCAGGTCATCAGGCCACAGACGCTGACCATGGTCAGGGCTGCCAGCCGGTGGTACTTGGCCTGCCAGGCAGCGCCCAGGGCACAGGCGATCGCCAGCAGCCACAGGGTGACGAACACGGCCGAACCCGGGATTTTCGGCCGGTCGCCCCAGGTCAGGCTGCCGTGCAGCATCGGGATCAGCCCCACCAGTACAGCGGCCAGGACCACCAGGAACAGCTGGGTTTGCAGGCGCTTGGTGCTGATCCGCCGCTCCAGGCGCCGAGCCAGGCGCATCATCACCACCAGGCTGCGTTCGAACTGGCGCTTGCCATTGAAGCGGCCAATCAGCGGCGGGTACTTGAAGCGTCCACGCTTGAGCTGATTGCGCAGCAACAGGTAGAGCACGATGCCGCCGCTCATGGCTATCAGGCTCATGATCATCGGCGCATTCCAGCCGTGCCAGATGGCCAGGCTGTACTCCGGCAATGGGCCACCGACCACGGGAAGCGCAGCGGCGGCCAGCAGCGGGCCGACCACCTGTGCCGGGAAAATCCCCACGACCAGGCAGGCAAACACCAGCAGTTCGACCGGCGCACGCATCCACCGTGGCGGCTCGTGGGGGGTGTGGGGCAGGTCGGTAGCGGTCGGGCCGAAGAACACGTCAGCGGTAAACCGTAACGAGTAGGCGACGCTGAAGGTGCCGGCGATGGTCGCGACAATCGGCAGGGCCATTTCGACCCAGGCCGTGGCATTGATGAACACGGTTTCGGCGAAGAACATCTCTTTTGACAGGAAACCGTTGAGCAGCGGTACGCCGGCCATGGAGGCGCTGGCGACCATGGCCAGGGTGGCGGTGTAGGGGATCAGCCGAATCAGGCCACTGAGCTTGCGGATGTCCCGGGTGCCACTTTCGTGGTCGATGATCCCGGCGGCCATGAACAGCGAAGCCTTGAAGGTGGCGTGGTTGAGAATATGAAACACCGCCGCGACTGCTGCCAGCGGGCTGTTCAGGCCCAGCAGCAGGGTGATCAGGCCCAGATGGCTGATGGTCGAGTAGGCCAGCAACCCTTTGAGGTCGTTCTGGAACATTGCGCAGTAGGCGCCCAGCAACAGGGTGCAGGCACCGGCGCCGCTGACGATGTAGAACCATTCTTCACTGCCGGACAACGACGGCCAGAGCCGCGCCAGCAGGAACACCCCGGCCTTGACCATGGTCGCCGAGTGCAGATAGGCCGAGACGGGCGTCGGCGCCGCCATGGCGTGGGGCAGCCAGAAATGAAAGGGGAATTGCGCGCTTTTGCTCAGGGCGCCGATCAGGATAAGAGGCAGCAGGACAGGGTAGAGGGCATGTGCGCGAATCAGCTCGCCGGCGGCCAGGACCTTGTCGAGGTCATAGCTGCCGACCACATGGCCAAGCAGTATGACCCCCGCCAGCAGGCATAATCCGCCGGCACCCGTGACCATCAGCGCCATGTAGGCGCCGCGTCGGGCGTCGGCGCGGTGATGCCAATAGCCGATCAGCAGGAAGGAAAAGAGGCTGGTCAGCTCCCAGAAGAATACGATCTGGATCAGGTTGCCGGAGATGACGAGCCCGAGCATGGCGCCCATGAACGCCAGGAAAAACGCGAAAAAGCGCGGCACCGGGTCGTCCGGCGACATGTAGTAACGCGCGTATAACGAGACCAGTGTGCCGATGCCCAGCACCAGCATGGAGAACAGCCAGGCAAAACCGTCCATGCGCAGGACGAAGTTCAGGCCCAGGCTGGGCAGCCAGAAGAATTCCTGGCGAATGACCCCGCCGTCGACAATTTGCGGGTACAGCAAAGCGACCTGGACGGTGCCTATGAGGGCGACCAGGCCAGCCAGTAGCGATTCGGCATTACGCGCGTTGTGCGGCAGCACGGCGGCCACACAGCTGCCAACAAAGGGCAGAAGCAGTAGAACTATCAGGGACATAGGCTTCTAATCTGCGGAGGTTTGTGAAGCATCATACGTGCCAGTCCCCGGATTACCAAACGCGAACCTGTGGCAGAATCCTACATGGAGTGGGCAAAAGTCAGGCTGTCTGGTGGTTTGGCATGCTGTGACATGCAGGTCTGGCCTCATCGCGAGCAAGCCTGCTCTCACATTAGATCATCGGTGAATGCAGGGCATGCGTCTGGCACAGATCCACAGTGGGAGCGGGCTTGTTCGCGAACACTCTCGATCAAACGCCGCACGTACTGCCGGTCAGCGTTGGGTTTCGCGCTCCAGGTCTTCCTGCGCCACAACCGCCTTACCCTTGGTCTTCAACTCACTGACAATCACCGCTGCCACAATCAACCCCGCGCCGACCAACGCAATCGCCGGCAACCGCTCCCCGGCCATGCGCCCGACAATCCCGGCCCAGACCGGCTCGCCGGCATAGATCAGGGTAGCGCGGGTCGGCGAGACGCTTTTTTGCGCCCAGTTCATCGCCACCTGGATCGCCGCGCTCGCCGCCCCCAGGCCCAGGGCGCTGCACAGCAGCAGCCAGGAAAAGTCCGGAATGCGCTCCTGGGTCGGCACCACCAGCAGGAACGACAGCACCGAGGTGACTGCCAGTTGCACCACCGTCACCCGGCGCACATCGACCTGACCGGCAAAGTGACTGATCAGAATAATTTCCGCAGCAATCGCCACGGCGCTGATCAGGGTGGCGATTTCACCCGGGCTGAAATTCAACGATGCGCCCGCATGGCCTGACAGCAGCATCAAGCCGGTAAACGCCAGCATGATGCCGATACTCGGCATCAGCCCTGGACGCCGCCCCAGCACCAGCCATTGCAGCAACGGCACGAAGGGCACGTAAAGCGCCGTGATGAACGCCGACTGGCTGCTTGGAATGCTCTGCAACCCGACCGTCTGCAAGCCGTAGCCCAGCATGATCGCCACACCGATAAACGACCCGGCCCGGAGCTCGAACAGTGTCAGCTCGCGCAGGTGCCGCCAGGAAAACAACGCGACGATGAGCGCCGCTGCGGCGAAGCGCAGGCCGACGAAAAACATCGGGCCGCTGACGGTCATCGCATGCTGCACCAGCAGGAAAGTCCCGCCCCAGACCATGGTGATCAGCACCAGCACGCATTCGGCTTTGCTGAACCGCGAGAAGCGGGGAGAAGTATTGGGGGAGGAGTTCACCGACGTCATGTCCTTGCGCGCTACCGGAGGGGGACGCACAATGCGCCGTATGTTGCGCAGTATACTGCCCAACCCTACCGAGTGAGCAATATAGTGCACAAAGATTCCACGCAACGGGCTTCGGTCCTGCAACACGTCAGCCTTAATGTCCGGCGACTGCGCCACGCCGCCGATATGAGCCAGACGGCCCTAGCGGAAAAATCCGGGGTCAGCCGGCGGATGCTGGTGGCAATCGAAGCCGGTGAAAAGAATGTCAGCCTGACCACCCTCGACCGCGTTGCCGAAGCACTCGACGTTGCCTTCAGCGACCTGATCCAGGCCCCCGATGCCCGCGATCCCAGTCGCATCAACGAACTGGCCTGGGCCGGCACCATTCCCGGCAGCAAGGCGGTGTTGCTGTCCAAAGCCAGCGCCACCCGGGAGGTGGAGCTCTGGGAATGGCGCCTGGAGCCAGGCGAGCACTATCCCTCCGAACCCGATGCCGACGGCTGGAGCGAACAGCTCTACGTCTTCGAAGGTTGCCTGACGCTGATGCTCGGTGACGTCCCCCACCGGATTGCGGCCGGGGAGTTCTACATGTTTGCCAGTAACCAGCCGCACTCCTATCGCAATGAAGGCGAAGTCGCCGCGCGTTTCGTGCGCAACGTGGTGATCTGAACCGCCAGCAGCGACGGTCGCCAAGGCTGCTATCGCTACTTTGGTACTGCTCTCTGACGCTGACCCGGGTTTGGCGCTTATGATCGTCCAGGACAACCCTGACCTGTGAGAACCCCATGAGTGAAATCCACCGCGAGCAGGCGAATGACGCCATCCGCCAGGCGGACATCCTGATCATCGGCGGCGGCCTGAGTGGCGCGATGCTGGCCGTGCAGCTGCTGCGCCTGCCGGGCCAGCGTTCGGTGCTGGTGATTGAGCCGCGTAACGAGCTTGGTCGGGGCGAGGCCTACAGTGCGGTGGAACTGGGACACACGCTCAACGGCAACGCGGCGCGGATGAGCGTCGACCCGGACAATGCCGATGACCTGACGCAGTGGCTGACGGCACATATAGCGGCGGGCGGCTGGCCCGAGTCCGATCAGCAGTCTGTGCCGGTCAGTGAGCTGTTCCCCCCGCGCGGGCTGTTTGGCGAGTATGTGCAACAGCGCCTGGCGCAAGCCCAGGTGGCTGGCGCCGCGAACGGTTCTAGCGTGGAACACGTGCGCGCTGAGGTTGTCGACCTCGAGAACCTGGCCGAAGGCGTGCGGTTGACCTTGAGCGACGGGCAACGCCTGCAGGGCGCTTACGCGGTGCTGGCCACTGGGATGTTCCCCGCCGCACGCACGCCCCAGGCCCAATCCAGTGGCTTGAACGCAGCGGCACTGGACCCTTGGGATGTCGCCTCGATGCGCCAGCTTGATCCGCAGTCGACGGTTTTGATCATCGGTTCCGGCCTGACCATGGTCGATGCCGTGGTCTCGCTGGAGCAGGCTGGGCACCGCGGGCCGATCGAAGTGTTTTCCCGCCACGGCCTGCTGCCCCACGTGCGCCGCCAGCCGCCGGCCTGGGCCGACTTTCTCGGCGATGACCCGAGCATTCGTACGCCACGGCAACTGGTACGCGAGCTGCGCCGCCATTGCCGCGATGCGATTGCCCGGGGGATCGACTGGCAAGCGCCCCTGGACACTGTGCGCGTGCACATTCCACGGCTGTGGAGCCAGGCGACGGACGCGCAGCGTCGGCAGTTCGTACGGCACGTACGGCCGTGGTGGGAGAGCCATCACCACCGCTCGCCACCCTTGAGTGCCGAGCTGGTCGCGCGGTTGCACGGGGAAGGGCGGCTGCGGATTCAGGCGGCGTCCTTCAAGGGGCTTGAACCTTCGTCGGGGAATGGGCTGGGTATCCGCATCCGTCGGCGTGGCGAGCCGCAGGAGTGCGTGGTCCGTGGCGCGGCGTTGATCAACTCCAGTGGCATCGAATATGACTGGAGACGGGTTGCCCGACCTCTGCCCCGGCAGTTGCTGGCGCGGGGCCTGATTCAGCCCGGACCGCTGGCACTGGGCATCGCCGCCTCCGTGGACGGCGCGGTGATCGGTGCCGATGGGCAAGTCGCCGGTCGGCTGTTCGCCATGGGGCCGCCGTTGCGTGGAATGTGGTGGGAGAGTACGGCAGTGACGGATGTGGCACTGCAGGCCAAAGCGCTTGCCCGCAGATTGACCCAACCCCTGTAGGGCATGGCCTGTCGGACCCGCCTGCAGAGAAGGATCGAATCAATAACGCTGATATTTCGAACCAAACTCCGGCCGGTTCTCCGCGACATACAGCTTGCTCGCCTGAACGTCCTTGTGATCGACGCCCACCGTATTGACGTTCAAGGTAGCCGGTTGGCTGACCGGCGCAGCGGCCACCACTTGTGCGGTTGCGTGCGGGGCAGCGATGGCCGAAGTGGCACCCAGGACCGACAGGGCAAATCCAAGACCGATGATGATTTTCATGAGGTAGCTCCAGAGCGTGGGAAGAAGATGTGGCCACTGTAGAGCTGGAGCCCGTCGATGAAAAAACACCCATGGGCATAGTCTTTATCAAGGATGTTGATCGGCCTGTGCTGATTCAGTCCTGTGCGCCGAGCATCTGCACCGGGTAGGAAAATACATACCCTTCACTGCGCACGGTCTTGATGTAGGTCGGCTCGCGCGAGTCATCCATCAAGCGTTGGCGCAACCGGCTGACCAGCAGGTCGATGGAGCGGTCGAACAGGTCGGCGTCGCGACCCTGGGTCAGGTTCAGCAATTGATCACGGCTGAGCACGCGCTGGGGATGGTCGAGGAACACCCGCAACAGCCGATATTCGGCGCCACTCAGGGCGACCCTGGTGTCATCTTCGTCCAGCAGATGACGGGCGGTGGTGTCCAGGCGCCAGCGACCGAAGCCCAGCAAGCGGCCGCTTTCGCTGACCAGCAGGTTAGGCGGCAGCATCCGCGTGCGCCGTAGCACGGCGTTGATGCGGGCAAGCAGTTCACGGGCGGAGAAGGGTTTGGTCAGGTAGTCATCGGCGCCCATTTCCAGCCCGAGGATTCGGTCGGTTTCATCGTTGCGCGCCGTGAGCATCAGGATCGGCGTTGCCTTGTGCTTGCCCGAGCGCAGTTCGCGACACAGCTGCAGGCCGTCATCGCCGGGCATCATGATGTCCAGCACGATCAGGTCCACCTGGTTGGCCTCCAGAAAGCTGCGCATCTGCCGTCCATCGGCCACGACTGTGGTGCGCAAGCCGTTCTTCTTCAGGTAATTACCGACCAGCTCGCGGATCTCCCGATCGTCGTCGACAATCAGGATGTGGTTCACGTGTTCCATCGCTCGATTCTCTTGTTATTGAACTCTGGGTTTTGTATCGGACTGTATCCGTCGCACCGTGGGACACGTTATGTCGCGATCGCACAGGTTTTACGACACAACGTGGATACCTCGGGCCGGCCAAATAGGCTTCACCGAGAGCAGACTGCTCATCCGCCACCTGCAGGAGTCACCCGACGTGAACAACGCCTTGTCGACCATTACAACCGCTAAGCACCGGCGCCTGGTGGGGCCTTCGATCCTTGCTGCGGTGTTGCTGCAGTTGGGCCTTCTGTGTACGGCCAACGTGCAGGCCAGCACCACCGTAACCGCGGCGGCTACGGTCAGCACCAAAGTCGATCCATCTGCCGTGTTCGGCCCGTTGAAGCACATCCAGGCCGGTCTGCTGAATGTAGCTTACGCCGAGGTGGGGCCGGCCGAGGGCCCCGTGGTCATTCTGCTGCACGGCTGGCCTTATGATATTCACAGTTACTCCGAGGTGGCACCTTTGTTGGCTGCGCAGGGTTATCGCGTGCTGATGCCTTATGCCCGGGGGTATGGTGATACGCACTTTCTCTCCGACAAGACGCTGCGCAACGGCCAGCCTGCCGCACTGGCCAGTGATGTCATCGACTTCATGGACGCGCTGCAGATCAAGCGGGCCGTGTTGGGTGGCTATGATTGGGGCGCACGTTCGGCAGACATTGTTGCGGCACTCTGGCCGGAGCGGGTCGAAGCCTTGGTGGCGGTCAGCGGTTATCTGATCGGCAACCAGGCGGCAGGCAAGAACCCGTTACCGCCCAAGGCCGAGTTGCAGTGGTGGTACCAGTTCTATTTCGCGACCGATCGCGGCCAGGCCGGGTATGAGAAAAACCGGCATGACTTCGCCAGGTTGATCTGGGAACTCGCCTCACCGAAGTGGGCCTTCGACGATGCCACGTTCGAGCGCAGCGCTGCAGCCCTGGACAACCCCGACCATGTAGCAATCACCGTCTTCAACTACCGCTGGCGCCTGGGATTGGTACAAGGGGAAAGCCGTTACGAGGCCCTGGAACAGCAGCTGGCCAAGGCGCCCGCCATCAGCGTGCCGACCATCACCCTGGAAGGCGACGCCAACGGCGCGCCGCATCCAGCTCCCGAGGACTATGCGAAACGCTTCACCGGCAAGTATGAGTTCCGCTTGATCAAGGGCGGCATCGGCCACAACCTGCCGCAGGAAGACCCGAAGGCCTTTGCCAAAGCAGTGATTGATGCCGATAAATTGTGACCGGCTGAACGAGCGCTAACCTGTGGCAGCGGCCAGCATCGATGCATCAGGTACACCGCCATCGCGAGCAGGCCCGCTCCCACAGTGATCTGCGCCTCACACAAATGCTGCTAGGCCACCACTCGATAACACGGCACATACGCCGCGCCACCCGGCAGTTTCATCCGGTGCTGGGCGACGAAGGCCTTGAGCAGTTGATCCAGCGGCTGCATGATCGCGGCGTCGCCACGGATCTGATACGGCCCGTGTTCCTCGATCAGGCGGATGCCCTTGTCCTTGACGTTTCCGGCAACGATGCCGGAAAACGCCCGGCGCAGGTTGGCGGCCAGTTCATGGGCGGGCAGGTCGCGGCTCAGGTTCAGGTTGGCCATGTTTTCGTGGGTCGGATCGAACGGGCGTTGCAGGCTTTCGTCGATCTTCAACAGCCAGTTGAAGTGGAACGCATCGTTACGCTCGCGGCGGAATTGCTTGACCGCCTTGAGGCCCTGGGTCATCTGCCGGGCGACTTCGGCCGGGTCGTCAATGATGATCTCGTAGTGCTGTTTCGCCGCTTCGCCCAGCGTGGCAGCAACGAACGCGTCCAGCTGCTCCAGGTAAGGCGCTGCATGCTTGGGCCCGGTGAGGATCACCGGGAAGGGCAGGCCCTTGTTGTCCGGGTGCATCAGGATACCGAGCAGGTACAGGAACTCTTCGGCCGTGCCGGCGCCGCCGGGGAAAATGATGATCCCGTGGCCCACTCGCACGAAAGCTTCCAGGCGTTTTTCGATGTCCGGCAGGATCACCAGCTCGTTGACGATCGGGTTCGGCGCCTCGGCGGCGATGATTCCCGGTTCGGTCAGGCCCAGGTACCGGCCACCATGGATGCGTTGCTTGGCGTGGGCGATGGTCGCGCCCTTCATCGGGCCTTTCATCACGCCGGGGCCGCAGCCGGTGCAGATGTCCAGGCTGCGCAGCCCCAGTTCGTGGCCGACTTCCTTGGTGTACTTGTATTCCTCGGTGTTGATCGAATGGCCGCCCCAGCACACCACGATCTTCGGCTCGATGCCGGGGCGCAGGGTGCGGGCGTTGCGCAGCAGGTGGAAGACGTAGTCGCTGATGCCCTGGGAATTGCTCAGGTCGATGCGCTGGCTGTCCAGCTCGTTTTCGGTATAGACGATGTCGCGCAAGGCGCTGAACAGCATTTCCCGGGTGCTGGCGATCATTTCGCCGTCGACGAACGCGTTGGCAGGGGCGTTCAGCAATTCGAGGCGCACGCCACGGTCCTGCTGGTGAATGCGGATCTCGAAATCCTTGTAGGCTTCGAGAATGGTCTTGGCGTTATCAACGTGAGCGCCGGTGTTGAGGATGGCCAGGGCGCATTGGCGGAAGAGGGTGTAGGTGCTGCCGGAACCGGCTTCGCTCAGTTGCTGGACTTCACGCTGGGAAAGGGTTTCCAGGCTGCCTTTAGGGCTGACAGAGGCGTTGATTACATGTCGTTGGGTCATTCAATGATCCTTAAAACGATGTCATTCACACGAAGGGCCGGTAAATGGCATCCGAATAGTGTGTATCCATGAAAGAAGATGGCACGAACTGCGCGGTATCGCCACGTTGCCCTTTGACGATGAAAAGATGAAAAGGAGCTGCAGCATAGCTAAATCTGTCGATGAGGCGATAATGCCCCGCAGTCTTTTGCCCCTCAACCTATGACCTGATGCAAGGAACCCTGTCGTAATGTTTGAAATCCAGCCAATGAATGCCCAGACCTATCGACAACAGACGCGGCGCAGCACGGTGATTATCGCTTTGGTGTTCCTGGTGCTGGCGATGCTGTTGTCGAGCGTGGCGGTGGCCGTATTCGGCGAGCCTGGCGGCGACAACATGCGCTTTAACGTCGGTGGGGTGTTCGTGGCGGTGTTGCTGATGGTCGCGTTGATGCGTGGGCTATTCTGGAGCCAGCCGTGGATGGCGGCCGCCGTGTATGGCTGGCAGCTCAAGCGCAGCCTGATGAGCATTACCAATGTCATGCATCAGGTGACGGCGGCGGTGGATCGCGATGATCCCCACGCGATGAAGTTGCTACGCTTCTATCATCTGGGGCTGACCCAGATGCATGAGCTGGACGGCAACTCCAGCGACCACGGGCAATTGAACCGCGAGATTGACCAGCACAAGGCGCGAATGGAAGCGCTAGGTATCGAAACCGGGCAGACACGACTGGATCCTGCCTGGATCGACGCCCTCAAGCAGACGCCGACACCCTAAGAGGTCAGGGAATGACATGGGACAACTGTCCATTAACGATCAACTCGATCACACCCAACCGGCCATGTTGTTGAACGGCAGCGAGGCGGTGTCCAGGCTGAAAATCCGCTCACTGGTGTTTTTCCTGATCGCCGTGTGCGTGTCGATGGCCTCCGTCGCCGGCTGGGAAGTCTGGAACTCGCGCCAATACCACCTGCGCGACAAGGAAGTGGCGATGTCCAACCTTGCGCAGGCCCTGGCCTGGCAGGCGCAGGCGTCAATCAAGCAGGCTGACACGCTGCTGCTCACGCTGGTCGAGCGCCTGGAAAACGAAGGCATCGAATCGGCGCGCCTGCCCAGGATGCAACGCCTGCTTGGGGTGCAGCGCCGGGAGCTGAGCCAGTTGCACGGCCTGTTTGTCTACGACCAGAGCGGGCAGTGGATCGCCAACTCCAACGGCGCCGGCCTGCCCAACGCCAATAACTCGGACCGGGAATACTTCATCTTCCACCGCGATCATCCTGATCGTGGACCGCACATCGGCCCGTCGATCAAGAGCCGCTCCAGTGGCGAATGGATCATGACGGTGTCGCGTCGGGTCAATCATCCGGACGGCAGTTTTGCCGGCGTGGCGCTGGCGACCATCAACCTGAGCCATTTCCTCTCGCTCTATGACAGCATCGACATGGGCCAGAACGGCGTGATCAACCTGATCGCCGATGACGCCACGATTGTCGTGCGCCGTCCGTTCAAGGAATCGGAAGTCGGCAGCAGTGTGGCCAATGGCCCGCTGTTTACCCAGTTGCTGCCGTTGGGTAACGCCGGGACGGCCAGGGTCCGGTCGGTGGTCGATGGCGTGGAACGGGTGGTGGGCTTTCGCCGGGTCGAAGGGTACCCGCTGATTGTGTTCGCCGCGCTGAATCAGGACGAAGTCTTGGCCAGCTGGCGCGAGGCATCGCTGCTGAGTGCCGGCATCGTGGCCCTGTTCCTGGGGCTTCTGGGTGCCCTCGGTTACCGGCTGATCCGGCTGATGCAGCAGCAGAATCGCATTCAGAGTGTGCTGCTCGACGCCCAGGAAAAACTGCTCGAGGTCAATCGCGGCCTGGAGCTGCTCGCTCTGGAAGATGCCCTGACCGGCCTGTCCAACCGACGCCAGTTCGATCTGTTCATCCTGACCGAGATGCGCCGCGCCCGGCGCACCCAGACTCACCTCGCGCTGCTGTTGATTGATGTCGATCATTTCAAGCGTTTCAACGATTTGTACGGCCATGTGGCGGGCGACGCATCCTTGCGCAAGATCAGCTCGATCATCAACTCGCACATCAAGCGCCCAGGTGATCTGGCGGCCCGATACGGTGGCGAAGAGTTCACGGTGGTGCTGCCGGGCACCGACTATGTGGGCGCCTTCCTGGTGGCGGAAAAAATTCGTCGGGCGGTGCAGCTGGCGGCGATCGAACACAGCGAGGGCGTCGAAGGGGTGGTCACCGTCAGCGTCGGGGTCTGCGCCTGGGACCCGGCCTCGCATGAGCAGCCCGACGACCTGGTGCGTGCCGCCGACAGGGCGCTGTACGTGGCCAAGGCCAGTGGCCGCAACATGAGCGTGATCGACAAGTAGCTTCAGCGGCGCCCGTCTCGTCGCAAACGCCTGACCAGCCGCAGGTAGACCCACAGGTTCAGCGCCAGCACCACGGCGCCCAGGCCCACCTGGATGCCCGGGGTCAGGCCGGCGGGATAGATCGCCGGCCAGATGTAATGCTCGACGAAACCACCGCCGTAGCCGCTCTGGCCGGCGGCATCGCGCATGCGGTTCTCCCAGTCGGTCAGCGGGCACATCAGGTGAAAGACTTCCACCGAGATACCCCACGCGACCGCAGGCAGGTGCAGCACCGCCAAGTGGCGCCATTTGAGCACCAGCAGCCCGCCGAACAGCACGAACAGAATGAACAGCAGATGAAACAGCACCAGCCCGTCGGCGGCGATTCGGTACAGCATGTGGGCTTCCCTGGGTGTGCCGGATGGACCGCACCATGGTACCCGGTCGATGGCCGGCAAATAACTCGAAATTGTGCATGCCTTCGCGGGTAAGTACTGGCAAAGTTGCAGGTCTTTTTTCCGGTCGCAGAACGTCATGTCCAACGCTCATATGCCCCGCAGCGCATTCCTGCGCGGCGCCGTGGCGATCCTTCCCTTGTCCCTGGCGACTGCGCCTTGGGGCCTGCTGGCCGGTTCCATGGCCATCGAAGCCAACCTCACGCCCCTGCAAGGCCAGGGCCTGTCGAGCATCGTGTTTGCCGGCGCCGCACAGCTGGTGGCCATCGGCATGCTCAAGGGCGGTGCCGGGATTTTCTCGATACTGCTGACCACGCTGCTGCTGACCTCCCAGCATTTGCTCTACGGCATGAGCCTGCGCTCGGTGATCTCACCGCTGCCGGGACGCTGGCGCGTGGGTCTGGGCTTTTTGCTGACCGACGAACTGTTCGCCCTGACCAGCCAGCATGACAAGCAGCAGTTCAATCGCTGGTACGCGCTTGGGGTCGGGTTGACGTTCTACGTGGCCTGGAACCTTTTCACCCTGGCCGGCATCGTGCTCGGCAGCAGCATCCCGGGGCTGGAACACCTGGGCCTGGACTTCTCGATTGCCGCAACCTTCATTGCCCTGATCACCCCGGTGGTGCGTAACGTGCCCACGGTGGTGTGCGTCGCGGTGGCGCTGTTTTGTTCCGTGCTGTTCAGTTACTGGCAGTGGGGCTCGGCGCTGGTGCTGGCGGGGCTGGCAGGCATGACGGCGGGATTTATGTGCAACAAACTTTATCCGGGGCAAACAGCATGATGGTCTGGGCGGTGATATTCGGGATGGGTGCGCTGGTGTTCCTCAACCGCTACGTGTTTCTGGAGCCGCGCCTGCCGGTGCGCCTGAGCAGCAACGCCCGGCAATTCCTCGGCTTTGCCGTGCCGGGCATGCTCACCGCCATCTGCGGGCCAATCGTGTTCATGCCGGACAAACAACTGAACCTGCAATGGGATAATCCGTACTTGCTCAGTTCAATGGTAGCGGTGGGGCTTGTGCTGTACACCCGCAGCACCTTGCTCAGCATGCTGTTGAGCATGGCGGTGTTCTTCGTGCTGCGTTGGTGGCTGTGAATCTGTTCTACGCTTAAACCGATTAACGATCCCTTCAGGAAGAGAGGCGAACATGGCGAATGAACCCAACCAGCCGGACCCGGATGAGCCTACGCAAGAGGAAATAGAAGAGCAGAAAAAGCGTTCGACCCAAGACTGGAAACATGACGACAGTCGAGAACTCTCGGACCGTGATCAGGAGCGTCCGCTGAAACCTTGAAGCGTATTTTTCGCTCGCAGCGGCGCCTGCTAGTTTGTGTGCAGGCGCTGCCGCGATTCAGAGGGAAGCTCAGACGTCTTCCAGCTCGCTGAAGTCGGGGTGTGTTGCCCGATAGCCCAACGTCCTGTCGATCCAGGCATTCAGTTCATTGACCATCACCGGCGGCTTGCCAGGATAGCGCTGCAAGGTTGTGCGCAGCGTGGTATCGATGTTGGGCACTGAGGCCAGGTTTCGGGTCTTGATGTATTGCCCGATGAAACAATCGAGTTGATAACGTTCCGTAGTCGAGAGGTGGACACACTCGACACTGCTGACTTGCTGGATATAAAAATCGTCGCGCAACTGGGTTCTCTGCAAGGCTGGAGTTCTGGGTTTCCGTCCGTGGAAATGCGGCGCGCATGCTAGCGGCACTGCTCCTGAATGTATGTATGACAATTAAATTGTCAGACAGGCGGTTGGCGCGGCAAAACGCCATATTTCAATGGACTGTTACATGGTTGAAACACTATGTGTAACGTTGCGAGGGCCTGCAGATTTAACGATTCCTGTCAGGCAAGCGGTTCGATCAGTTCGGGGCCCTGGTTGCGCACATTGCCGACTGCCTTGCTGACCCGGAACCACTCGAACACTTCGCTGGCTTCACCTTCAAATAATGCCATCTGTTCGGCGCGTTCCCTGGGCGTGGCGGGGTCGAGCCATTCTTCGGCCAGTTCCGGGGATAACACGATGGGGCGGCGGTCGTGGATGTCGAGCATGCCGCCGGCGCTGTCGGCGGTCAGGATGACAAAGCCGTCCTCGGGGGTGGGTTCGGCGGCCGCTGCGGGAAACTGCCCAATGGCGGCGCAGTAGACCGGCGCCCGGTCCTTGCGGCGGATCAACCAGGGTTGTTTGCTACCGTCGCCGCTGTCGACCCATTCGAACCAGTTGTCCACCGGAACAATCGCCCGGTGCGGCCAGATGGGGCGGAAGTAGGGGCCGTGGGCGACCTTTTCCACCCGGGCGTTGATGGGGGGTGCGCGGTCTTTGGCCCAGTGCGGTCGCCAACCCCAGCGCACCAGGTCGGCGTGCAGGCCGTCGTTGTCCAGGTGCAGCAGAGCAAGACGGGTGGTCGGGGCGGCGTTGTAGCGGGCCAGGGGTTCATCGCCGATGTGGTTGATCAGTGCGTCGGGGATGCTCAGTGCTGCGACGAAATCGTGGATGCCGCGGTATTGGGTCAGGCGTCCGCACATGGGTTGGTCCTCCGGTGGCGGGGTACATATCCGCTGCTGCAGTAATAGCTGGTCCCGCCCTTACGGGGCGTCTGCAATCTACAGCTCGCCGTGGCGGCCTTCGGGCCGACCAAGGCGTCAAGCCGGCGCGCTGCGCTTGTTTGTGTGCACATGAACACCTGGGTGGTAATACCTGTGGGAGCAAAGCTTGCTCGCGATGGCGGTTTATCATTCACCATCAATGTAGACTGACTCACCGCATCGCCTGGCCAAGGCAAACCATGAAACAGCTGTACAAACTCCTCGCTCCACTGGTTCTAGCCACCGGGCTGGCCGGCTGCATTGCTGCACCTATAGCAATGACCCCGCAAACCGAACAACGTTTAACCGCGCAACCTCCCATCCGGTTTTTACTGACCTTCGACGATGGCCCCAGCGCTTCAAGTTTCTGGAACCCCACGCTGACTGTCCTCGACAGCCTCGCGCAAAATCCGCTGCAACCGCACATCAAGGCGGTGTTTTTCGTGCAGACCCGGGCTGCCAGGGCCGGGGGCAGTGAGATTGGGCGCGAGGTCATGCGTCGGGAACAGGCAGAGGGTCATGTCATCGGCTTTCATACCGCCACCCCCGGACACAGCAACCATCGATCCCTGGACGATCAGGCGCTGGAGCAATCGCTCGCCAATGGCAGCGCCGATATCGCCGCGATCACCGGCGCGGCGCCTGTCCTGCTGCGGCCGCCGTTCTGGAGTTACGACAAGCGCACATTCGCCGCCTATCAGCGGCACGGCCTGCACATGCTGCTGACGGACCTCAGTGCCAACGACGGCAAGATCTGGGGGTTTAACGCCAGCCCGCGGCGGCGCTCGCATATGCTGCGGTCGATGTCCGAAGTTCGCGAGCGCATCGCGCAAGGTCAATTGCCGGTGGTGGACGGAGTGATCCCGGTGGTGGTGACCTTTCATGATCTCAACCGCTACACCGCACGGCATGCGCGCGAGTATCTGCAGATTCTCCTCGACAGCGCCCGGGAGACAGGGGTGCCGGTTGCGCAAAAACCTTTTTATGATGACAGCGCTGCTCTGCAACGGGCGGCCCTGGCGCGCACCGTGCTCGACAGTTCGCAGCCGGTGCAACTGCCGGGGCTGTGGAACTGGATCTGGTCCGGGGATTCACGCTGAAAAACACTCAAAGTGAGAGCTGGATAACATTTGGCGTGCGCGCAACTGACGAAGTGCATCTATCGTCAATGGGATCTTTTCCATTAACTGCCGCCAGAGTCGTCAGCCATGGTTCCTATCGCAGTCCTTTCCAGTATTGTCGAATCCGGTTTCGAGCCACTGTCCTGTGAATGCACGGAGAGCCTGGGATTGCTGGAAATCACCGTATTCGATCCCGATACCCACGAGGTTGTGCTGCTGGTCCGCAATGTCTCCACAGCGGACCTGGCCACCATCCGCGACATCAACAACCTCATTGCCGAACTGCGCACGGAAATGAACGCCGGGCGCCGCGCGTTCGCCGGTTGAGCGCGCTTGCTGCCCCAGGCTGCAGGTCAGATGTCCTGAGTGGATTCCAGCGCGCGCGGCAACAACTCATCGATCATCTGCAGGCAGTGTTTCAACCCCGGCGACACATCGCCCGCCCGCCGGCTGAGGATGATCGGTGAAGTCGCGTTGTCCTCCAGCAGTGCCGTAAACCCTATGTCGTCACGGTGCAACAACTGCACGGACGCCGGCACCAGGGTGACGCCGATGCCAGCCCCGACCAGGCCGATCGCGGTCTGCAACTCGTTGGTCCATTGCGCCACCTGGATGCTCACACCGTAGGACTCGAACAGGGCGATCACATGGTCGGCGTAACTTGGCCGCGGATTGCCCGGGTACAGTACGAACGGTTCCCTGGCCAGCTCCCGCAGGCTGATCGGCGCGCCCAGCAGTGGGTGGCCGGCGGGGAGGGCGGCGACCAGCCGGTCTTCGGTGAGCACGGTCTGGATGATGGCCGGGTCGTCGATGCGGATTCGTCCAAAGCCGATATCGATCCTGCCAGCCTTGAGCGCATGGACCTGCTGGAGCGTGGTCAATTCCGACAGCCCAAGTTCCAGCTCCAGTGGCTCGCCGCTGCGCAAGCGCCGGATCAATTCCGGCAGTACCCCATAAAGCGTCGATGGCGCAAAACCGATGCCCAGCCAGGTCTTTTCCCCCTGGCCTATGCGCCGGGTGTTGTCACACACCTTGCCCAGCTGTTCCAGAAGTGCGCTGGAATGTTCATGGAAGAACCGGCCGGCATCGGTCAACTTCAACGGCCGGCCGCGCTCCAGCAACATCACGCCCAGCTCATCCTCCAGCTGTTGAATCTGCCGGCTGAGGGGCGGTTGCGCGATGTGCAGCAGTTCTGCGGCTCGGGTGAAGTTGAGGGTTTTCGCCAGCACCTGAAAATAGCGCAGATGACGCAGTTCCATGGAACCTCCAAAAGCTGATCGGCTGCATACCTTTAAGGTATCAAGTCAGACCAATTCTATATTGGCTTCCAGAAAAAAGCCGTACCAGAATCGGGTCCAGAACTCCAAGAACCTGACGGGTATCGAAATGCTTGCAACAGCCATTGAATCGATCGAGACGATCATCGTCGATCTGCCGACCATTCGCCCGCACAAGCTGGCCATGCACACCATGCAGAACCAGACGCTGGTGATCATTCGCGTGCGTTGCGCCGACGGCATCGAAGGCATCGGCGAAGCCACCACCATCGGTGGCCTTGCGTATGGCAACGAGAGCCCGGACAGCATCAAGACCAACATCGACCGCCACTTCGCACCGCTGCTGCTGGGCCAGGACAGCGCCAATGTGAATGCTGCGATGTTGCGCCTGGAGCGCAGCATCCGTGGCAACACTTTCGCCAAGTCAGGTATCGAAACCGCCTTGCTCGATGCCCAGGGCAAGCGCCTGGGCCTGGCGGTCAGCGAATTGCTCGGTGGCCGGGTGCGCAATGCGCTGCCGGTGGCCTGGACCCTGGCCAGTGGCGATACCGCCAAGGACATCGCCGAAGCGGAGCAGATGCTCGACCTGCGCCGCCATCGTATCTTCAAGTTGAAAATCGGCGCCGGTGAAGTCAATCGCGACCTGGCGCATGTGATCGCCATCAAGAAAGCCCTGGGTGACCGCGCCAGCGTCAGGGTGGACGTCAACCAGGCCTGGGACGAAGCGGTGGCCATCCGTGCCTGCCGAATTCTCGGCACCAACGGCATCGACCTGATCGAACAGCCGATCTCGCGCAACAACCGCGCCGGCATGGCACGCCTGAACGCCATGAGCCCGGCGCCGATCATGGCCGATGAATCCATCGAATGTGTGGAAGACGCCTTCAACCTGGCCCGTGAGGGCGCCGCATCGATCTTCGCCCTGAAGATCGCCAAGAACGGCGGCCCGCGCGCAGTGCTCAAGACTGCGGCCATCGCCGAAGCAGCGGGTATTGCGCTGTACGGCGGCACCATGCTCGAAGGCGGCATCGGCACCATGGCCTCGGCCCAGGCGTTCATCACCCTGAACAAACTGGCCTGGGACACCGAGTTGTTCGGCCCGCTGCTGCTGACTGAAGACATCCTCAGCGAACCGCTGGAGTATCGCGATTTCGAGCTGCACGTACCGACCACCCCGGGCCTGGGCCTGAAACTGGACGAAGAGCGCCTGGCGTTTTTCCGCCGCGACAAGTCTGCCACTGTTCTTCATCAAGTCTGAGGAGTGCATCATGCTGTTCCACGTAAAGATGACCGTGAACCTGCCGGTCGACATGAATACCGAGTTGGCCACCAGGCTCAAGGCTGACGAAAAGGCCTTCTCCCAGCGCCTGCAAGACCAGGGCAAGTGGCGCCACCTTTGGCGCATTGCCGGGCTGTATGCCAACTACAGCGTGTTCGACGTCGACAGTGTCCAGGAACTGCACGACCTGCTGATGCAATTGCCGCTCTACCCGTACATGGCGATCGAAGTCACCGCGATGTGCCGGCATCCTTCGTCGATTCGCGAGGATGACCGCTGAACCCAGCCTGTTCAGTTCGCTACGCTAATAATTACAAGATGAGGAACCACCATGAACGTCAAGATTTCCCATACTGCTGCTGCCCAGCAATTTCTCGAAGAAGCCAGCGGCCTGCACAACGATGCTGGCAGCCCGCGCGTCAAGGCGCTGATCTACCGCATCCTGCGTGACTCGGTGAACATCATCGAAGACCTGGCGGTAACGCCGGAAGAGTTCTGGAAAGCCGTCAACTACCTCAACGTGCTGGGTTCGCGCCAGGAAGCCGGGCTGGTGGTCGCGGGCCTGGGGCTGGAGCACTATCTCGATCTGTTGATGGACGCCGAAGACGAGCAGGCCGGCAAGGCTGGCGGCACGCCGCGCACCATCGAAGGCCCGCTGTACGTGGCCGGTGCGCCCTTGTCCGACTTCGAGGCTCGACTGGACGACGGCAATGATCCGGGTGTGCCGCTGTTCATGCAGGGCCAGGTGCTCAATACCGCTGGCGAACCTCTGGCAGGTGCGGTGGTGGACGTCTGGCAGGCCAATACCGGTGGGACTTACTCCTACTTCGATAGCAGCCAATCGGAATTCAACCTGCGCCGGCGCATCGTGACCGACGCCGAGGGTCGTTATCGCTTCCGCAGCATCGTGCCGTCCGGCTACGGCTGCCCACCGGATGGCCCGACCCAGCAACTGCTCGATCAACTGGGCCGTCATGGCCAGCGCCCGGCGCATATCCACTTCTTCATCTCGGCCGCAGACCATCGCCACCTCACCACCCAGATCAACCTGGACGGTGATGAGTACCTGCATGACGACTTCGCCTACGCCACCCGTGACGAGCTGATTGCCAAAATCACCTTCAGCGAAGACCAGGCCCGCGCGGCGGCCTACGGTGTCAGCGGCCGCTTTGCTGAGATCGTCTTCGACTTCACCCTGCAGTCCTCGGCCCAGCCGCAAGAGCAGCAACGCATGGAGCGGGTTCGCGCACTCGAAGACTGATCCCTGTACAACCTGCAGGAGCCCGGCCTGCCGGCGATGGCGATAGAGATACCGCCATCGCTGGCAAGCCAGCTCCCACAGGGGCCCGGGTGTACGCGGGAGTTTGGCTCGCCACCAATCCGCAGGAGCCCGCTCCCATGTGTCGGTCAACGCGTACATCGGTGCCGGTACTGCTCTAGAATGACCAGAACATCTATAACAACAACGAGAGTGACCCGATGATGCACGCGCAACTGTTGAGTCAGCGCAGCACGGTATTCGACCATGCCGACCCCTACGCCGTGTCGGGCTACGTCAATCAGCATGTCGGCAACCATTGCATCCTGATGCCCCGTGCCGGGCAACCCCTGGCCAGTCTCAATCATCGCAAATTCGCCAGCCTCGACCTGTGCCGTATCAGCTACGGCGGCAGCGTTCGCGTTACCTCGGGCGCGCTGGAAACCATCTATCACCTGCAAGTGTTATTGCGCGGCAATTGCCTGTGGCGTGGTCACGCCCAGGAGCATTATTTCGCCCCCGGCGAATTGCTGCTGATCAACCCCGACGATCCGGTGGATCTGACCTATTCCGACGATTGCGAAAAATTCATCCTCAAAGTCCCTGCCTCGTTGCTGGAGTCGGTCTGCGACGAGCAGCGCTGGCGTTATCCGGGGCAGGGCGTACGGTTTCTGGAAAACCGCTACCAGCTCAATGAACTGGAAGGTTTCGTCAACCTGCTGGCGATGATTTGCCAGGAGGCCGAGGCCACCGAGCAGATTCCCCGGGTGCAGGAGCACTACACGCAGATCATCGTCAGCAAGATGCTCAGCCTGATGAAGACCAACGTCAGCCGCCTGGAACTCGGTTCCCAGGCTGCGACGTTCGAAGCGATTGCCGATTACATCGCCCGCAATCTCAAGCACGACATCGACAGCGAAGAACTCGCGCGCCAGGCCAGCATGAGCCTGCGTTCGTTGTACGGCCTGTTTGAACGCAACGCCTGCACCACGCCGAAGAACTACATCCGCCAGAAGCGCCTGGAACGGGTCAATGCTTGCCTGAGCGACCCGACCTGCATCGTGCGCAACGTCACCGAAGTGGCGATGGATTACGGCTTCCTGCACCTGGGGCGGTTCTCCGACAGCTACCGCAAACAATTCGGCGAACTGCCCTCGGACACCCTCAAGCGCCGGCATTGAGCCCGCAAACCCCACCAATGCCTCTGTAGGAGCTGTCGAGTGCAACGAGGCTGCGATCTTTTGCTCTTGAAAAAGCGAAAGTCAAAAGATCGCAGCCTCGTTGCACTCGACAGCTCCTCCGCAGCTCCCACGCATTGGCCACATACAGCTGCACTAAACGGATACAGGTCTGCACCCAGCGGATAGTCCGTCCCGTCCCCCCGTCCTAGCATGGCCCTGCCTGAAATAAAAACAATGGAGGCGGCGGCCATGACCCTGCGACCCGAATACCTGCAATCCCTGCTTGAAGACGATCCAGAGCAGGGCATCTATCGCTGCAAACGCGAGATGTTCACCGACCCGCGCCTGTTCGACCTCGAGATGGAACACATCTTCGAAGGCAACTGGCTGTACCTCGCCCACGAAAGCCAGATCCCCAACAAAAACGATTTCTACACCACCACCATGGGGCGCCAGTCGATCTTTATCGCGCGCAACAAGGACGGTGAACTCAATGCCTTCATCAACGCCTGCAGTCACCGCGGCGCGATGCTGTGCCGGCACAAATCCGGCAACAAGAGCTCCTATACCTGCCCGTTCCACGGCTGGACCTTTAACAATTCCGGCAAGCTGCTCAAGGTCAAGGACCCGGCGGCGGCCGGTTACCCGGCGAGCTTCAACTGCGAAGGCTCCCACGACCTGACCCGGGTCGCCCGTTTCGAATCCTATCGCGGCTTCCTGTTCGGCAGCCTCAAGGCCGACGTAGTCCCGCTGGTGGAACACCTTGGCGAATCGGCCAAGATCATCGACATGATTGTCGATCAATCCGCCGATGGCCTGGAAGTGCTGCGCGGTTCCTCCAGCTACATCTACGAAGGCAACTGGAAACTCACTGCGGAAAACGGTGCCGACGGCTACCACGTCAGCTCCGTGCACTGGAACTATGCCGCCACCCAGAACCAGCGCAAGCAGCGCGAGGCCGGCGATACCAACCCGACCATGAGCGCCGGCAGCTGGGCCAAGCAGGGCGGTGGTTTCTATTCCTTCGACAAGGGGCACATGCTGCTCTGGACCCGCTGGGCCAATCCTGAAGACCGCCCACTGTACGAGCGCCGCGACGAGCTCGCCCAGGACTTCGGCAAGGCTCGCGCCGACTGGATGATCGAGAACTCGCGCAACCTGTGCCTGTACCCCAACGTGTACCTGATGGACCAGTTCAGCTCGCAGATCCGCATTGCCCGGCCGATCTCGGTCAACCGCACGGAAATCACCATCTACTGCATCGCGCCCAAAGGCGAAAGCGACCACGCGCGCTCCAGCCGCATCCGCCAGTACGAGGATTTCTTCAATGTCAGCGGCATGGCGACGCCGGACGATCTCGAAGAGTTTCGTTCCTGCCAGACCGGTTACCAGGGCAGCGTCACCGCCTGGAACGACATGTCCCGCGGTGCCGAGCACTGGATCGAAGGCGCTGATGAGGCGGCCAGGGAAATCGACCTGCAGCCGTTGCTCAGCGGCGTGCGCACCGAAGACGAAGGTCTGTTCGTGCTGCAGCACAAGTATTGGCAGCAGACCATGCTCAAGGCGCTGGCCGCCGAGCAGGCGAAGCTGATCGACGTGGAGACCGTGTGATGACCATTACCTACGAAGCCGTGCGCGATTTCCTCTACCGCGAAGCGCGCTACCTCGATGATCGCCAGTGGGATGAGTGGCTGGAACTGTACGCGCCGGACGCGACCTTCTGGATGCCGTCCTGGGACGACAACGATGAGCTGACCGAGGACCCGCAGCGGGAAATCTCGCTGATCTGGTACGGCAATCGCACCGGCCTCGAAGACCGTGTGTTCCGCATCAAGACCGAGCGTTCCAGCGCCAGCGTGCCGGACACCCGCACCTCGCATAACCTGAGCAACATCGAACTGCTGGAACAGGCCGACGGCATCTGCAAGGTGCGCTTCAACTGGCACACCCTGAGCTTTCGCTACAAGACCGTCGACAGCTACTTCGGCAGCAGTTTCTACACCCTGGACATGCGCGGTGAAAACCCGCTGATCAAGGCCAAGAAAGTGATCCTGAAGAACGACTATGTTCGTCAGGTCATCGATGTTTACCATTTGTGAGGCCGTCGCCATGACCCATTCCATCGCGTTCAATTTCGAAGACGGCGTCACCCGGTTCATCGACGCCAATCCAGGTGAAACCGTGGCCGATGCCGCGTATCGCCAGGGCATCAACATCCCGCTGGACTGCCGCGACGGCGCCTGCGGTACCTGCAAGTGTTTTGCCGAAGCCGGTCGTTATGACCTGGGCGAGGAATACATTGATGACGCCCTGACTGCCGACGAAGCCGAGCAGGGCTTTGTGCTCACCTGCCAGATGCGCGCGCAAAGCGACTGCGTGGTGCGGGTGCCGGCTTCCTCGGATGTCTGCCGCACCCGGCAGGCCAGCTTTGAAGCAACCATCAGCGCCGTGCGCCAGCTGTCCGACAGCACCATTGCACTGTCGATCAAGGGCGAGTCCCTGAGCAAACTGGCGTTTCTGCCGGGGCAATATGTGAACCTCGGGGTCCCGGGCAGCACCCAGACCCGCGCCTACTCCTTCAGCTCATTGCAGCATGACGGTGAAGTGAGCTTCCTGATTCGCAACGTGCCTGGGGGACTGATGAGCAGTTTTCTCACCGGCATCGCCAAGGCCGGCGACAGCATGAGCCTGGCCGGGCCATTGGGCAGCTTCTACCTGCGCGACATCCGTCGTCCGTTGTTGCTGCTGGCCGGTGGCACCGGGCTGGCGCCCTTTACGGCGATGCTGGAGAAAATCGCCGAGCAGGGCAGTGAACATCCGTTGCACCTGATTTACGGGGTGACCCATGATTTCGACCTGGTGGAGCTCGATCGCCTCGAAGCCTTCGCCGCCCGCATCCCCAACTTCAGCTTCAGCGCCTGCGTGGCCAGCCCTGACAGCCAGCACCCGCTCAAGGGCTACGTGACCCAGCACATCGAGCCACGGCATCTGAACGATGGCGACGTTGACGTCTACCTGTGCGGCCCGCCGCCAATGGTCGAGGCGGTCAGCCAGTACATTCGCGAACAGGGCATCGCACCGGCCAATTTCTACTACGAGAAATTCGCCGCCAGCGCGGCGTGAGCCCGTACAAGAACTGCGGCACCTGAACCATCGAGGTACACATGAACAGATTCCACGAAAAAGTCGCCCTCATCACCGGCGCCGCCCAAGGCATCGGCCGGCGGGTCGCCGAACGCATGGCGGCCGAAGGTGCGCGGCTGATCCTGGTCGACCGCTCCGAACTGGTGTTCGAACTGCAACAGCAACTGGGCCAGGACAGCTTCGCGCTGACCGCCGATCTTGAGCAATACAGCGAATGCGAGCGCGTGATGCAGGCCGCCGTTGAACGTTTTGGTCGCCTGGACATCCTGATCAACAACGTCGGCGGGACCATCTGGGCCAAGCCTTTCGAGCATTACGAAGCGTCGCAGATCGAAGCCGAAGTGCGTCGCTCGCTGTTCCCGACGCTGTGGTGCTGCCATGCCGCACTGCCGTTCATGCTGGAGCAGGGCAGCGGGGCGATCGTCAACGTCTCCTCCATTGCCACCCGCAGCATCAACCGCGTGCCCTACGGGGCGGCGAAGGGCGGGGTCAACGCACTGACCGCGTGCCTGGCGTTCGAAACGGCCGGGCGGGGCGTTCGCGTCAATGCCACGGCGCCCGGAGGTACCGATGCGCCGCCACGGGTCATCCCGCGCAATAGCGCCGAACAGAGTGCCGAGGAGAAGGTGTGGTATCAGCAGATCGTCGACCAGACGCTCGATAGCAGCCTGATGAAGCGCTATGGCACGCTTGATGAGCAGGCAGGTGCGATTCTGTTCCTGGCCAGCGACGACGCCTCCTACATCACCGGCATGGTCATGCCCGTGGGCGGTGGCGATCAGGGCTGACAGGCCCGGGCGTGAGACACCCTAGAGGCGACGCTGGAAGGCCCTGACGATGCGCAGCGTGGCATCGTTGGTGCTCAGATTGTGCACTGAATCGAGCGGGTGCCAGATGCAGTCGACGATTTCATTGGTCGGCCGCGCGATCTCGTAATCCACCACCGACGCTTCGTACACGTGGTGACAGGTGTCGCCGGATTCCAGTGCCATCAGGTACAGAAGCTCGTCGACCCCCAGGCTGGTTTCCTCCTGAAGCTCGCGCCTGGCCGCGTCCGCAACGGTTTCGCCGCGCTCGACCTTGCCTCCGGGCAGGGTCCAGCGGCATCGATGCTTGCGTACCAGAAGTATGTGGCGATCCTGCTCGCAGATGACGGTGGCGCGTACTTTCATGCTCTATCCAAATACTGGCTGTCACAATAATGTCATGAAACTGCAATATTCAGACCGTGCAGCGTAGTGTTTCAGATGATTGGAGCCCGGGAGGAGGGTGAAAGTGCAATCGCTGACGTCACGACATCTGGTCAGCACGTTCGCCAAAAGCAGGTGTAAGGTAGAAAGGTCAATCCTGGAGATGATTCGCAACGGAGGTTGTCATGAGTGTACCGATGCTGAACAAGATGCATATGAACGGTTACGACGTACTCAGCGTGAACAATGGCCCTTGGCGTGTCTGCACCAAGGGCGACCGTCTGGGCGCGTTTGCCAGCCGTGAAGAGGCGTTGGCCTTTGCGGCGTCCTTGCCCGGCTACCGCGACAGATCACCCAGACCTGCCACTAAACAGTAACGGCTTGCGTGCAATGTGCGGTGGCGGGGGAGCATGCTCCCTCGCCACCCGTTCGCTCAGTGCGCCTGGTTGCGCGTAATCGCCCTGGCCTTCACTTCCCCGGCATACTGCGCCAGGCGCTCTTCATCCCCTTGAAGCACTTCACACAGGCGCTTGGCGGCTTTGGCGTCCACCTCGTTGCCCGACTGCTGCAATTGCTCGGCAATGCGCAAAAGCTCTACCGCCGACCAGCGCAGGTCCGAGGCAACCCCCTGCAAGTCCCGCCGAAGTTGCTGTTCCGATTCGTTAAGCCACATGCTGACCTCCTGTAATGATTCTCCGTTTCGAAATACTAGACCCTTTTTACCGTGACGGAAGTTGTGTCGCTGCGCGCAGGCGTTTGCCTTTGGTCGGGAAGGTTAAGCGAGCCTGCAGCGGCGTTGTCGTAGTGGAGTAGCGATTTCGCGCTGTGTCAGAGGCCACTTTCAAATGACGACCACCGATGATTTCAGGTTTCACGCCCATGAGCTGATCGTTGACCTGGATGCGGCCACCACGGAAATGATGAAGTTGATATCCGCCCATCAACTCAGCGGCCCGGAGTGGGAGCGGGTCACTCAATGGCAACACGAGGCCTATGAGCGCTGGATGAATTACCTGAATGCGCGAACTTACGAGGCGCCCGATGACACCGGGCAATGATGAGCTTTTGTGTATCAGATGGATGTCTGCGCCGGCACGCGCTACATTTTCCTTTTTAAGCGAAGGAAACCTTCATGCGGATGCTCATCGCAGGAATCATGCTGGCGACATTGGCTGGTTGTTCATTGCCCGCTTCCGTCGTGCCCGGTGAACCGAACGTCAGCAAGTACAGCGAGAAGCCGCCCAAGGAGTACGCCGCGTGCGTCTTGCCGTTATGGCAGAAGCAAGTCTCGGCCACGCGCCAGACCTCGATCTCTAACGGCTACCGGATCAATGCCCCCGGCATGATCACCGCAGACGAGATCCTAGATATCGTGAAGAACAAGAGTGGCAGCCGCGTGTCCCTGTACCAGGGGCCGCCCTGGGCCAAATCCGGCGCGCTGCGTCAGGCCGTGCGCGACTGCCTGTAGGCTTGAGCCACGCTTGTGTTCAGTTGCTGATGTCGGTCAGCGGGATGCCTTGGGGGCTGGCGCTTTTCCTGTCGCGCCGATCAGTGATCCAGGTATCCACCTGCTCGGAGAATTCTGCCGGGGCCTTGCGACCGACCTTCCTCGCCAGATCAAGAATGGTCTGCTGGGCCAGTGCTTCTTCCATGCGTTTCTGCGCAACCATCATGGCGCCGTGCACTGAACAGTGGCCGTCCAGCGCCCACTCGGGCGTATTTCCCTCGAATAGCGCACACCGCCCGCGTATTTCCTTACAGTCGAAAATCAGCTTCTGGCCATCGATCGCATTGACGATGTCGAGCAGGCTGATTTCGTCAGCAGGGCGGGCCAGCTTGAACCCGCCGCGCACACCCTCGGTGGCACTCACCAGCTTGGCCTTGGCCAGCCGGGTAAAGATCTTGGCCAAGTAATCCAGCGGTACGCCTTGCAACTCGGCAAGGTCGCGCACGCTGGCCTCCCGGGTCTCGCCACGATTGCCCACCAGAAAGAGCAGGCAATGAATGCCGTACTCGACGCCCGCGCTGTAAAGAGACATGTTCATCTCCGACTAAAGTAGTCGCCAATATTAACAGCCGGCTGCGGGCATGGCAACGTCGGGCCCCAATCCCCGCATCTCTGCGCTTTAGCCTGCCTACCTGCTAAAACCTTTCCCGTTAGGCCATCAATGACGTCGATGGCAACCATCAAAAAAAATCGATTGCTTTGGTTAACTAGGACTAATACAGTCGCCGTTATTCGGAGCGGCACGGTGATCATTCAGCGTGACCTCAAACCATTCCAATATCGGGTCTTCCCTGGAGTCAAAGATGAAACAGCACATTCTGGTAATCGGCGCGGGTTTTGGTGGCATGTGGACAGCATTGAGCGCCACACGCTTGTTCGATCTTCATGGTCACGATGCGGTCGAAGTCACCGTCCTGGCCCCGCAGGCCGAGCTGCGAGTGCGACCGCGGTTCTACGAGCCCAATGCCCACCAACTGGCGGCGCCCATCGGCGAGCTGTTCGATGCGGTCGGCGTACGGTTCATCAAGGGCTCGGCTGAAACCATCGACGTCCACAGCAAGCAGGTGGGTTACCTGGATGCGGCGGGCGCCCAACAGCTGTGCAGCTACGACAAACTCGTTCTGGCCACCGGCAGCCGCCTGGCACGGCCGGCCACCGCGGGGGTGAACGAACACGCTTTTGACGTTGACCAGATCGAACAGGCCGTGCGCCTGGAGCAACACCTCAAATCCCTCGCCGGCCAGCCGGACAGCGCCGCGCGTAACACCGTGGTGGTGGCGGGCGGTGGCTTCACCGGGATTGAAACAGCGACTGAAATGCCGGCCCGGCTGCGCGCCATTCTTGGCGAAGCGGCGGATATCAAGGTGATCATCGTTGATCGCGGCGAAAAAATCGGCGCGTCGATGGGCGCCGACATCAGCGTTTCCATCGCTGAAGCCAGCGCCGAAGTGGGCGTGGAGTGGCGCTTGAAATCGTCGGTGGCCGGCGTCGATGCCGACGGAGTGACCTTGGCCGATGGGCAGCGCATTGAAGCCAGCACCGTAATCTGGACCACCGGCGTACGTGCCAGCTCGCTCACCGAACAGATCCCCGGTGAGCGCGATGCCTTGGGCCGCCTGCATGTGGACAGCCACCTGAAAGTGATTGGCCAGGACGACATTTTTGCCACCGGCGATGTGGCCTACGCGGCCTCCGATGACATCGGCAACCATGCTCTGATGACCTGCCAGCATGCCATCGTCCTTGGTCGCCACGCCGGCAACAACGTCGCAGCCCAATTGCTCGGGGTCGCCCCGACGCCCTACAGCCAGCCCAAGTACGTGACCTGCCTGGACCTCGGGGCCTGGGGCGCGGTGTACACCGAAGGGTGGGATCGCCAGGTCAAGCTGGTCCGTCAGGAAGGCAAGGCGCTGAAAACCCAGATCAACACCCAGTGGATCTATCCCCCTGCAGCCAATCGTGAAACCGCGTGGGCCGCTGCCGATCCGCTGATCCCGATTGCCTGATGCTGCCGTAGGAGCTGTTGTAGGAGCTGTTGTAGGAGCTGTCGAGTGCAACGAGGCTGCGATCTTTTGGCCGTGCCCCAAGAGCAAGATCAAAAGATCGCAGCCTCGTTGCACTCGGCAGCTCCTACATGACGGCGCACGACGGCGCACCACGGCGCACCACGGCATATGACGGCATGACGGCTCACGGCAGCGACGTCGGCGCAAGTCGACCCCAGGGATGAACACTTGCCAATGTGAAATAATCTCTGTAAATTTTCATGAAATTTAAATAATAAAATTTCATGAGGCCCGCATGTTCCACCAATCCCCCCAGCATGTCCCCAGCTATTACGCCCACACCTGTGCCGATCGGCTGGTAGAGCGCGACCCGCTGGTGGGCGAGCAGGACACCGAGGTGCTGATCATCGGGGCGGGGTTCAGCGGGTTGCACACGGCCTTGCGCCTGGCGCTCGCCGGCAAACGCGTGACTTTGCTGGAAGCCAGTCGGGTGGCGTGGGCGGCGTCCGGGCGCAATGGCGGGCAGGCCATTCTTGGCTGGTCTTGCGACATGCCGCCGCTGGAGGCCGCTTTGGGGTACGAGCGGGCGCGGCGCCTGTGGGACAGCATGCGCTGGGCGGCGAGGGAACTGCGGGACCTGCCCGGGCGGCATTATTTCGACTGCGATTACCGCCCCGGCCATCTCTGGACCTCAGTGATGCCGCGACGGGTCAGCCTGCTCACGCAGTGGCAACACGAGGCCAGCCACAAGTGGGGACACGACGCCTTGCAGTTCATTCCCCGGGCGGAGTTGCCGAACTGGGTGGCGAGTGACCGTTACCAGGCCGGGCTGTTCGACCCCGAAGGCGGGCACCTCAACCCGCTGAAACTGGCACTCGGCCTGGCCGCCGCCATCGAGCGAGCCGGCGGCCGTATCCATGAACAGAGCAAGGCGCTGGATTATCGCCAGGAACGCGGCGGGTATGTGGTCACCACCGAGCGTGGGCGCATTCGCGCGGATGTACTGGTGCTGGCGTGCAATGCGTACCTGGATCAACTGGACCCGCAACTGTCGAGTTGTGTGCTGCCGGTCGGCACCTATCAGGTGGCTACCGCACCGCTGGCGGAGCAGCAGGCGATTGCACTGCTGCCGCGCAATGTGTGCGTGACCGACAATCAATTCGTGCTCGATTATTTTCGGCGCACGCCGGATCACCGCCTGCTGTTCGGCGGCGGCTGCACTTACCTGGGGGGCATGCCCAAGGACATCGGCGCCGCGACCCGGCCGTTTCTGGAGCGGGTGTTTCCCCAACTCAAGGGCGTGGACCTGGAGTTCGCCTGGGGCGGGCACATCGATCTGACCCTCAAGCGCACGCCCGACATTGGTCGTCGGGGTGACCTTTACTGGCTGCAGGGCTACTCCGGCCACGGCGTCCTGCCGACACTGGCCGGGGCCCGTGCGGTAGCCGACGCGATACTCGGCCAGCCGGATGACCTTGCGCTGTACCAGGGTCTGGTCAACGAGCGTTTCCCCGGGGGCAAATACCTCGCCGCGCCGCTCGAAGCCGTGGGCAAGGCCTGGTATCGACTGCGCGACAGTCTGTGAACCGCACAATTTCCGGAGCCTTCTGATGGACATGCAAGAAGAAATATCGGCGCTGGCGATCCTGATCCAGGACCTGCGCAAACACAAAAAATACACGCTCAAGGAGCTGGCGGACAAAATCGGCCGCTCGGTGGGTTTTCTCTCCCAGGTCGAGCGCGGGTTGTCCCGGCCGACGGTGGCAGACCTGACGGCCATCAGCGAAACCCTCGGCGTGCCCACCACCTACTTCTACAGCCTGCCCAAACCCATGGCGCTGCCCTGGGTCACCCGCCCGGACGAGCGCCGCACCCTGTATTACGCCGATGGCATCACCGACATCCTGGTCTCGCCAAAAATGCGTGCCTCGTTCTCGATGCTCGAAAGCCGGCTGGAACCAGGGGCAAGCAGCGGCGACCGGCACATGAACGACAGCTCGGAGCAGGGTGGCTACGTGCTCGAAGGCGAGCTGACGCTGTGGCTGGATGACGATCAACCGGTCACGTTGCGAACCGGCGACAGCTTCCAGTTGGCCAGTCATACCCATTGTCGTTACGGCAATCTCACCGACCAACTCACCCGCGTGCTCTGGGTTTACACCTGATAAAAACAAGGAACATTACGATGGATGCTGTCTGCTCTGATCTGGTTGCTGAAGTGCATGCGTTTCGCCAGCGTTTCCCGGATGTGCGTTACGTTGACCTGATCTCCCTGGACATCCCCGGGCATTTTTACGGAAAGCGCTACCCGATCGAGATGCTCGAAAAAGTAGCCGCTGGCAGTGTGCTCAAGCTGCCGCAGAACTGTGTGCTGCTGGGTACCCAAGGCGGGCTGTTCAAAATTGGCGATTACTGCTTCAACGACGGTGACCCGGACGCTGCGCGCCGTTTGGTGCCTGGAACACTGAAGCGGGTGAGTTGGGAAAAGCAACCGCTGGGCCAGATGCTGATTACCTCCGACGGCACGGCCAACCCCATTGAGTTCGAGCCCCGTGAAGTCCTGGCGCAGGTGCTGCAACGCTTGAACCGCAAAGGCATCTTTCCGGTGGTCGCGTTCGAGCTGGAGTTCTACCTGTTCGATCGCCAACTGCGCGACGGCCTGCCGCAGTTCCCCCGCGATCCGCTGACCGACGATCCCGATGATCAGCCGAACATGCACATCGAGCGGCTGTCGCGCTTTTCAACGGTGCTGGATGACATGGTCGAGACTGCGCGGGAGCAAGGCATCGAGACCACGGTGATCACGGCGGAGCTGGGGCCCGGGCAATTCGAGATCAACTTCGGTCACCTCGACGATGGCCTGCGCGCCGCAGACTGGGCCGCATTGTTCTGTCGAAGCAGCCGAGGCGTGGCCCTCAAGCATAATTACCGCGCCAGTTTCATGGCCAAACCCTATGTGCAGCACCCCGGCAGCGGCATGCACGTGCATGTGAGTCTTTACGATAATGACGGGAACAATCTGCTGGCAGCCAATGAACAGCGACCCCTGCGGCACGCCGTGGCGGGCTGCCTTGAAGTGTTGCCCCACTGCATGCCCATCTTCGCCCCGAACCACAATGCCATGCGGCGCTTGAGTGGCACGGTGAACACCGCCACTCGAGCGAGTTGGGGCTTTGAAGATCGCGATGCCTGCTTGCGGGTGCCTGATTCAGACTTGAAAAACCTGCGCATTGAACACCGTTTGTCGGGTGCCGATGCCAACCCTTACCTGGTGCTTGCGGCGATTCTGGTGGGTCTGGAGCAAGGGCTGGATGCGGGCCAGGAACCGATCGCTCCGTTAAACGAAGATCGCAGCAGCGGCATCGCATTCCCGACGCAGATGCTCGAGGCGGTGCAGGCCATGCAAGGCTATGCGCCTCTTCGCGAAAGCCTGGGTGCGGAGTTTGTGGACGTGTATTGCGAGAACAAACGGCAGGATCACTTGGCATTCATGAACGAAATCAGCGCGCGGGAATATCGCTGGTTCATGTAACGCATCCTTAAAAAACATGTGGATATATAAGGGCTTATAACCCTTAGTAACTTTATGGTTAATTAAAACATCTTGTTACAGTGGGAAATATTAAGTAATATTCACCCCGCGTTCACCACCACGGTTTATGCATTTTTAAGTCCCAGGCGTCCATCAGCTGCCTGGGATTTTTTTTGCCCGGGATTTGACCGCGCCGCAGTCACCCTCACGGCAGCGCCTCCCACCTGACGTCGGTCAGCCCGCATTTCTGCGCCTGCGCCCGCAGTTCAGCCAGACCCTGTTGCGCCGGATCCTCGCCATAGGCCAAGCCGACACCCGCGTGCAGGCAGGCGTAATACCAGGCATCGGCATCGGTCATGTGTGAATCGGGCTGGACAAAGACCTGTCGAGCGTCGTTCAAGCGGTAAGTGATTTGAAAGTGCAGGGGGCGCATCCGATTCTCCAGGCGAAGCCATTACGACTCTAATGGCTTATCGCCAGTTCCCTTT
The DNA here is from genome assembly GCF_022496665.1 of Pseudomonas sp. TMW22090. Taxonomy (NCBI): domain Bacteria; kingdom Pseudomonadati; phylum Pseudomonadota; class Gammaproteobacteria; order Pseudomonadales; family Pseudomonadaceae; genus Pseudomonas; species Pseudomonas sp. TMW22090. The sequence continues at coordinate 48,505 of NZ_SCFH01000004.1, read as the reverse complement.
CTTTTCCGATGCGCCCCCAGGGCCTAGCGCGAAATCTGCTCCAGCGCCGGTTGATGCCTGTTGCCCAGCTTCATCAGGCTGAAGTAACTCAGCGCCGGAACCAGCAACCCGACGATCCAGGCCAGGTCCACGCCATCCAGCGCCGAGGCGATCGGGCCGACATAGAACGTGGTGTTCATGAACGGAATTTCCACGGCGATGGCCAGCAGGAAACTGCCACAGGCGATCCAGTTGATGCGCCCGTAAATGCCGTTCATGTCGAAGATGTCATCGATCCGGTACTGACCTTTGCGCAGGCAGTAGTAATCCACCAGATTGATCGCGGTCCACGGGATCAGGAAGTAGCTCATGAAGAAGATGAAATTCAGGAAGAAGGTGATGAAGTCGTCCTGGCTGATGGTGCACAACGCCGTGGCCACCAGGCTGATAACCAGCAAGAACAGCCCCCGTACCCGCGGCGTCACCTTGAACCGGGCGAAGGGTTCGATCACGGTGATGGTCGACATGAACGCTCCGTACAGGTTGAAGACGTTGATCGCTACCTGGCCGTAAAGGATGAAGACGAACAGCAACACCGCACCGCTGCCGAACAATCCGGCCACATGCCCGCCGACGTTGCTGGAAAAGTCGTTGATGCCGACGCACAGGATCGCGCCGAGAATCATCATCCACGCGCCGCCGGTGACCGTGCCCGCGTAGCTGTACCAGAATACTTTCGCGCTGCTGGTTTCCTGCGGCAGGTAGCGTGAGTAGTCGGCGACGTAAGGCGCGTAGGACAGTTGCCAGGTCACCGCAATGCTCACCGCCACCAGGAACTTCGACAGGACGAAGCCCGTCGGCAGCCATTGCTCGCCGGGGATCGGCAGTTGCAGCGCGAACAGGGTGGCAGCGGCGAATATCAGCAGCGATAGCAACGACAACAGCTTCTGCAGGCGATGGATCAGCCGGTAGCCATACAGCGCGACGACGAAGCACAGCGCGCCGATCAGGTAGATATTACCGGTCGCCGGCAGCGGGCTGACCGACTCCACGGCCTGGGCCGCGAGCAGGGTATTGCTGACGAAGAACCCCAGGTAGATCAGCATTACGAACAGCAGCGGCAGCACTGCGCCCAGTACGCCGAATTGCGCCCGGCTCTGAATCATCTGAGGGATGCCCAGCTTCGGGCCCTGGGCGGAATGCGAAGCCATGAATATCGCCCCCAGGAGCGAGCCGACGATGATCGCCACGGCACTCCAGAACAGGTTCAAACCCAGCACCACCGGCAACACGCCGGAGGCTATGGTGGTGATGTTCATGTTGGCGCCGAACCAGATGAAAAACAGCGAGCCCGGTTGACCGTGGCGCTCGGACGGCGGAATGAAATCGATGCTTCTTTTTTCGACTTGCATGGCGATCACTCCTGGGTGCGGACGAGGTGGCTGTGGAGGCGGGCGATGGTGTTTTCCAGCTCATGGGGCTGGTGCGCGAACTGGTCCGGCTGCTGTGGCGCCAGGCTCACGTAAGCGCGGTCGCACAGGGCGTGCAGGCATTGGGCACAGGTGAGGATTTCCAGCGCATATACCCAGTTGGCCATGATCAGCAGCGACGAATAATGCCCCGCCAGGGTGGTCGTGGTGCAGGCGTCGCTGACCAGCCGGACGTGATAGCCGAGGGCGAAAGCGTCCAGCACGCTGCTGAGCACGCAGACATCGGTCAGCACGCCACTGACGATCAGGGTCTCGACCCTCAGCGCCTTGAGCCTGGCATCCAGGTCGGTGCGGTGGAAAGCGCTGTAGCGTCCTTTGTCTACGATCAGTTCGTCGGCGCGGGGCGCCAGGCGTTCAAGGATTTCCACCTGACGGGTGCCGGCGCGATAACTGCTCGGTCCGCCATCGGCCGCCCGGGGTTCGCCGCGGGGCATGTCACTGCCGTCGGCCTGGTTAATGTGGCGGGTGTAGATGACCGGCACCCGCTGCTGGCGGGCGGTGTCGAGCAGGGCGGCGATGTTGTTGACCGTCGAGTCGAAGTGTTCCAGGACAAAACCGTCCTCTTGCTGCATGTCGATGATCAACAGCGCGTTGTTATTGTTCATTGGGCAAACCTGATCATGGGCAAATCACAATGCACCGCACGCGCCAGGCTTAAGCAAGGCAGTGGGTGGTGAAGGGCTGTTCGGGTGAGCTCAGTGAACTATTTGCCAGAAGCCATTCTGCTTGGCCGAGACGCTGGCGCGCAGACGTTTGATGCGGATGTGCGAAGCCGTCCATTCGCCGCGCAGGTAAGCCTGCTCGGCGCCGGAGGTGGGTGAAGCAAACGGGAGGCGATCAGTGATCATCAGAATCGACCTGCGCATCAGGAATGCCCCTGGGCTTCGCGTCCGAGGGGCTGGGTGGCGAACTCAGCGAAACGCCGGCACGACCTGTTTGATGAACAACTCCAGGGACTTTTTCTTTTCCGCGTGGGGCAGGCTGTTATCGCACCAGAAACTGAACTCGTCGACGCCCAGTTCCTGATAGTACTTGATGCGCGGAATGATCTCTTCGGCGGTGCCGATCATCGCGGTCTTGTGCAGGCTTTCCAGTTCGAACTCCGGGCGGCCGGTGAATTTTTCCTCAGGGCTCGGCTCGAGGAAGCCGTTGACCGGCACGGTCTTGTTGCCGAACCAGGCGTCGAACGTGCGGTAGAAACGCGAGATCGCCTTGGCACCGACTTTCCAGCCATCCGGGTCGTCGGCGGCGTGGACGTGGGTATGACGCAGCACCATCAGTTGCGGGCGCGGCACGTCCGGGTGGTTGTCGAGGGCCGCCTGGAACTTGTTTTTCAGGTCCAGGACTTCCTCGTCGCCTTTCATCAGCGGGGTGACCATGACGTTGCAGCCGTTGGCCACGGCAAAGTTGTGCGAATCCGGGTCGCGGGCGGCGATCCACATCGGAGGGTTCGGCTTCTGGATCGGCTTCGGTACGCTGGTGGACGTGGGGAATTTCCAGATGTCGCCATCGTGGGCGTAGTCACCTTGCCACAGGGCCCGCACCACCGGCACCATTTCCCGCAGGGCCTGGCCACCGGAGGAGGCCGGCATGCCGCCGGCCATGCGGTCGAACTCGACCTGGTAAGCGCCGCGCGCCAGGCCGACTTCCATGCGCCCGTTACTGATCACGTCGAGCAAGGCGCATTCGCCAGCCACCCGCAACGGGTGCCAGAACGGCGCGATGATAGTGCCGGCGCCGAGATGGATGGTGGTGGTTTTGGCGGCCAGGTAGGCCAGCAGCGGCATTGGGCTGGGCGAGATGGTGTATTCCATGGCGTGGTGTTCGCCGATCCACACGGTGCTGAAGCCCCCGGCCTCGGCCATCAGGGTCAGTTCGGTCAGGTCCTCGAACAACTGGCGGTGGCTGACGCTTTCGTCCCAACGTTCCATGTGCACGAAAAGGGAAAATTTCATGACGCTACCTCGAATCTCTTGTGGTCGACCCGTCGACTGCGGGACTGTTGGTTATTGGTATACCATAATACCAAGTAACTGCAAATTGTTTGCTGCTGGCAAGCTGTGGGAGCGAGCCTGCTCGCGATGGTCGTCAACGCTAACGCGCGGTTGCTGATTAAACCCGTCGCTTTCAGGTCCATCGCGCTCAGGCTCGCACTCACCGAAATGGATCAAGCCAGGACCGGCAGTGCACCCATCTTGCCGTGGCAATACACCAGCGGACCGGCGTTTTGCTGAGGCACGATCAGGTTCTTCACGGCGCCAACCATGATGGCGTGGTCGCCTCCTTCATATTCGCGCCACAACTCGCATTCGATGACCGCCGTGGCGTTCGCCAGGATCGGATTACCCAACTCGCTCAACGTCCACTCGATGCCCTGCGCCTTGTCCTTGCCCTTGCGGGCGAACGCATAGGCTTCGCTTTGCTGACCGCCGGACAGGACGTGAATGGCAAAGCGTTTGTTCTTGATCAGTACCGGGTAGGAGTCGGAACTGTAGTTGGGGCAGAACAGCACCAGGGCCGGGTCGATGGACAGCGAGCTGAAGGCGCTTGCGGTCAGGCCGACGATTTGCCCGTCGTCATCCAGGGTGGTGATCACAGTGACCCCGGACGGAAACGAACCCATCACTTGTTTGTAGATGGCGGCATCGATCATGGGACGGTCCTCTGGCGGTGGAGCTGGATTTTTATGGGTTTATAGGTCTGATGGTATACCGTAATACATCCTTTGCAAGGGCTTTTTGCATCACCCGATAAACGTGCATCTGTACCGTTAAACCCAGTAAATACGGTGTTTTCAGGCGTTTTAAACCAGTGCGACGGGCGCATTAGACCGTATCAGAGGGGGTTTTTAACAGCGGATCAGCCTTGTGTAAATGTTGGAATACCATAATATGGCCCGCATCTGAGGGGCTGCCACCAAGCCCCCGGTTTGGCTTCATACAAATATAAGATCAGACAAACTCGAGTTCATGCATATGTCCCAGATGTCCCGGCAAGACCCCTGATCGAGAATCACACGGTCGACTATGTCCCACTCGCGGAACGCCACGGAAAGGCCCGCGACCTGTTTACCCTGTGGTTCAGCACCAACATTGCGCCACTGCCCATCGTCACCGGCGCCATGGTGGTCCAGGTGTTCCATCTCGACCTGTTCTGGGGACTGCTGGCCATTGCCCTGGGGCACATGATCGGCGGCCTGGTGATTGCCCTGGCCTCGGCCCAAGGGCCGCGCATGGGTATCCCGCAGATGGTCCAGAGCCGCGGCCAGTTCGGCCGCTACGGCGCGCTGCTGATCGTGTTCTTTGCGGCGATCATCTATATCGGCTTTTTCATCTCCAATATCGTGCTGGCAGGGAAGTCGATCGTCGGCATTGCACCCGCGGTTCCGGCACCGGTCAGCATCCTGATCGGCGCGTTGGGTGCCACGGCTATCGGGGTCATTGGCTACCGATTTATTCACACCCTCAACCGCATCGGTACGTGGGTCATGGGCGGCGCCTTGCTCGCCGGTTTCCTCTACATCTTCGCCCATGACCTGCCGGCGGATTTCTTCACTCGCGGCAGTTTCAACCTGTCCGGCTGGTTGGCGACGGTATCGTTGGGGATCATCTGGCAGATCAGCTTCTCGCCCTATGTATCGGACTACTCCCGCTATCTGCCAGCAGACATCGGCATCGTCCGGCCTTTCCTGGCGACATACCTGGGGGCGACGCTCGGCACTATCCTGTCCTTCACCTTCGGCGCCGTGGCAGTACTGGCCACCCCGGAAGGCACTGAAGCGATGACCGCGGTGAAGCAGTCAACCGGGTGGTTGGGACCAATCCTGATGGTGCTGTTCCTGCTCAATATCATCAGCCACAATGCGTTGAACCTGTATGGCGCAGTGCTTTCGATCATTACTTCGATCCAGACCTTTGCCAGTCAGTGGACGCCGAGTATCAAGGTGCGGGTGGTGTTGTCGAGCGTGGTGCTGGCGGGTTGCTGCATGGTAGCGCTGGGGGCTTCAGCGGATTTCATTTCGCAGTTTATCGGGCTGATTCTGGCGCTGTTGCTGGTGTTGGTGCCTTGGGCTTCGATCAACCTGATTGATTTTTATCTGATCAAGCGGGGGTGCTACGACATTGCTTCGATATTCCGGGCCGATGGCGGGGTGTATGGGAAGTTTAATGTGCATGCGATCGTGGCTTATTTCATCGGGATTATCGTGCAGTTGCCGTTTGCCAATACGTCGTTGTATGTCGGGCCTTATGCCAATCTGGTGGAAGGTGCGGATTTGTCTTGGCTGGTGGGATTGGTGGTGACTTGCCCGCTGTATTACTGCCTGGCGACTCGGGGGCAGGCTCAGGCGTTGAAGGCGGGGCGTTTGGGGTTTACCGATTGATTTCTGGTTAGAAGATTGTCTGGAAATGCCTGGTTGTTGCCGGGCATTTTTTTGGCCGGCGTACATGCACCTCTAGCTACATTCACATTTCACATTTCACAGTCCAGATCCAGAACTCAGAACCCAAAAAAAGGGCCGCCGCAACCCGACGTTGCGGCGACCCCGAGGGTGACCTTGATTACCAAATACACACACCAACCACCATCAAAAAACCATCAATGCGCCCCAGCCGCCTTGTTCAAATCACTCTCAGCCCACTCGGTATAAACACAAGCATCCGCAGTAGCCCAGCGCACCTGCACCGGATCACCGGCCTTGAGGGGCATCCCCGCAGCCGACAGCGCTTTGACAGTCATCGAAGTCCCGCCAGAAGTCACCACACTGCAAGTCTGGCTCTCACCCAGGAACAACACCTCAACCACCTTCGCCGACACCTCATTCCAACCCGCCGCCAACGGCTCGCGGATAGCCTGATCGACACTCAACGCCAGCGCCTTCTCTGGACGGACCATCAACAACACCTCCTGATCCGTCTGCAACCCGGCCGTCAGCCGAATCGACAGCGCCTGGCCCTCAAACGTGGCGACCGCGTTACCCTGCGCCTTGAGCTTGAGGAAATTCGAGTTACCCAGAAACGACGCCACAAACGCATTCGGCGGATTCTGATAAAGATCGTATCCACTGCCCAGCCCGACGATCTTGCCATGACTGAAAATCGCAATGCGCTGGGACAGCCGCATCGCCTCTTCCTGATCGTGCGTCACGTAAACGATCGTGATACCCAAGCGTCGATGCAGTTGACGCAATTCATCCTGCAAGTCTTCACGCAGCTTCTTGTCCAAGGCCCCCAACGGCTCGTCCATCAACAGAATCCGTGGCTCGTAGACCAGTGCCCGGGCGATGGCGACGCGCTGCTGCTGACCGCCAGACAGTTGCGAAGGGCGGCGATGGGCGAATTGTTCCAGTTGCACAAGCTTGAGCATGGCATCGACCCGACGCTCGCGTTCGGCGCTGGCCAGCTTGCGAATGGCCAGGGGGAAGGCAATGTTGTCGCGCACCGACAGATGCGGGAACAGCGAGTAACGCTGGAACACCATGCCGATGTCACGCTTGTGCGGCGGCACATTGACCAGCGATTGGCCTTCTACCAGGATTTCCCCGCTGCTCGGCGTCTCGAAGCCGGCGAGCATCGACAGCGTGGTGCTTTTGCCAGAGCCGCTGGAGCCCAGGAAGGTGAGGAATTCGCCATCCTTGATGTCCAGCGAAATGTCATCCACGGCGGCAAAATCACCGTAGTACTTGTTCAGGTTACGCAGGCTCACCAAGGGCTTGTCGGTGTGCTGGGCGCTGTCTTTGATCACGGCACTCATGTCGTACTCCTCGCGCTCAGGCGCTGATTTCATTGCGCCGGCGAACGGCGGCGGCGATCACCATGACCAGCACCGAGAGGCCGATCAGCAGCGTCGAGGCGACGGCGATCACGGGCGTCAGGTCCTGGCGCAGGGTGGTCCACATTTTCACGGGAAGGGTTTGCAGGGTCGGGCTGGCCATCATCACGCTCAGCACCACTTCATCCCAGGACACCAGGAACGCAAACAGGGCGCCGGCGACCATGCCCGGACGGATCGCCGGGAACGTCACTTTGAACACCGCCTGCAGGCGTGAGGCACCACAGATCACCGCCGCGTCTTCGATCGACTGGTCGAACAGCTTCAGCGAGTTGATGATCGAGATGATGGTGAACGGCAGCGCCACGATCACATGGCTGACCACGAAGGCGAACATCGTCCCGGTATAGCCCAGCTTGAGAAACAGCGCGTACACCGCCACCGCGATGATCACCAGCGGCACGATCATCGGCAGGGTGAACAGGCCGTAGAGCATTTCCCGGCCCGGGAAGCGTCCGCGCACCAGGGCAAAAGCAGTCGGCAGGCCCAGCGCCACGGCGAAGAAGGTGGTCAGCACCGCGACCTTGAGGCTGGCCAGCGCCGCGTTCATCCAATCGGGGTTGGAGAAGAACTGGCCGTACCATTTCAACGTCCAGCCCGGTGGCGGGAACACCAGCCACTGGGAGGATCCGAACGACAGCAGCACGATGAACACAATCGGCAGCAGCAGGAACAGCGCGATCACACCCGTGGTGAAATACAGGCCGAAACGCATGCGTCGGCTCATCGCATTGGGAGTCAGCAGCATGACGGCTTACCTCGCGTTGCTGGCGCCAACCGGGGATTCCGGCTGGAGCTTCAGGTAGAAATAGAACAGCACCAGCGTAATGACGATCAGCAACGCGGCGCCGGCGCTCGCCAGGCCCCAGTTGAGGAAGGATTGCACCTGCTGGATGATGAACTCGGGCAGCATCATGTTCTGCGCACCGCCCAGCAATGCCGGGGTGACGTAGTAACCGAGGGACATCACGAACACCATCAGCCCGCCCGAGAACAGCCCTGGCCGGCACAGCGGCAGGAACACCCGGAAGAAGTTGGTCCACGGACTGGCACCGCAGATCGACCCGGCCTGCAGGATCATCGGATCAATGGCCTGCATGGTCGCCTGCAGCGGCAGCACGATGAACGGGATCATGATGTAGCTCATGCCGATCACCACGCCGGTCAGGTTGTGCACCATTTCCAGCGGCTGGTCGATGATGCCCATCGCCATCAACGCCTTGTTGATCACCCCGGAAGCTTGCAGCAGCACCAGCCAGGAGTAGGTGCGGGCGAGGAGGCTGGTCCACATCGACAGCAGCACGATGTTGAGGATCCAGCGACCCCAGCCACGGGGCACCAGCGTGATCGCCCAGGCCAGCGGGAAGCCCAGCAACAGGCTGAACAGGGTCACCAGGCCCGCCACCGAGAAGGTGTTGAGCAGCACTCGGGCATAGGCCGAGTTGGCGAACAGTTGTTCGTAGTTGCCCAGGCCCGGGGTTGGTTCCAGCACGCCGCGCAGTAACAGGCCAATCAGCGGAGCCAGGAAGAACAGGCCGAGGAACAGCAGGGCGGGTACCAGGTTACTGGCCCCACGCCAACGCTGCGCCAGCGTCGGGGTTTGCGTCATTGCGGCGGCCTTGGCGGCAGCGCTCATGGCGCTGCCGACTGGCGCAGACGGGCGGGATGCGCTTGCCGTCATTTTCATTTGACCAGCCATTCGTTCCACCGTGTCGCGATGGCCGGGCCATTCTTGGCCCAGTACGCGAAGTCGAGAGTGATCTGATCCTTGGCATAGGCAGTCGGCAGGTTAGGTGCCAGCGCCGAATCCAGGCGCGCCACGCTGTCGACGTTAACCGGCGCATAGGCCGTCAGGTTGGAGAAGTCGGCCTGGCCTTTGGCACTGCTGGCGTTGGCCAGGAACTTCATGGCCGCGTCTTTGTTCTTCGAGCCTTTGGGAATGACCAGGATGTCGGCCATGACCAGGTTCTGTTTCCAGCTCACGCCCACCGGTGCACCATCTTCCTGCAAGGCATGAATGCGGCCGTTCCAGAACTGGCCCATGCTCGCTTCACCGGAGGCCAGCAACTGCTGCGACTGGGCTCCGCCGCCCCACCAGACGATGTCTTTCTTGATGGTGTCGAGTTTTTTGAAGGCGCGGTCCAGGTCCAGGGGGTAGAGCTTGTCGGCAGCGACGCCATCGGCGAGCAATGCCAGTTCCAGCACGCCGGGGCTTGGCCATTTGTAGAGGGCGCGCTTGCCGGGGTAAGTCTTGGTGTCGAACAGCGCGGACCAGTCCTGAGGCTTGTTGGCTCCCAGCTTGCCTTCGTTGTAGCCGAGCACGAAGGAAAAGAAGAACGAGCCGACGCCGTGGTCGGAGACGAACCGCGGGTCGATCTTGTCGCGCTGGATGACCTTGAAGTCGAGGGGTTCGAGCAGGCCTTCGGCGGCGGCGCGCAGGGCGAAGTCGGCTTCGACATCGACCACGTCCCATTGCACGTTGCCGCTTTCGACCATGGCTTTGAGCTTGCCATAGTCGGTCGGGCCGTCCTGGACCACGGTGATGCCGCTGGCCTTGCTGAACGGATCGGCCCAGGCCTGCTTCTGCGCATCCTGGGTGCTACCGCCCCAGCTGACGAAGTTGACACTTTCAGCCGCCAGCAACGCCTGGCTGGTGACGCTCAGCAGTCCCGCAAAAAGAATTGCGGTTGCACGTTTGTTCAACACCATTTTTACGCCCTCATTGTTGTGTTTATGAGCGGGGCTTTGCAGTGCCCGCCTATCGGGAGCAGTAGGTCCGTCGAGCCTGTGAGGTCGTCCGGTCTATGGAATATCATATTATGGTATTCCAAACTTTGTGCAAGCATTTTGCCTTACCGGCTATCTGCTGGGAGCGCAGCGCCCTTCAGGCAGAGCGCGCTTCACTCGATATAAGGAATGCTGTCCACCACCTCCAGGTCATAGCCGGTCAACCCTGCATACTTGAGCGGCGGCCCCAGGTGGCGCAATTTGCCCACACCCAGGTCCTGCAGGATCTGCGCACCGGTGCCTACTTCAGAATAGATCCGCGATTGCGATCGGTTGAACTGGCGTGGTGCCTGGGTCAGTTGCGGAATGCGCTCGAGCAAGGCCTGGGAAGATTCATGATTGGCCAGCACCACCACCACGCCGCAACCTTCTTCGGCCACTCGCTGCAGCGCCGCCCACAGCGTCCAGTTGGAAGGGCCGCTGTACTCGGCACCCACCAGGTCACGCAGGGGATCGATTACATGCACACGGACCAGCGTGGGCTCATCGCGCTGCAACTTACCCATCACCATGGCCATGTGCACGCCGCCTTCGATACGGTCCTCGAAGGTGATCAGGCGGAAGGTGCCATGCACCGTGGGCAATTCCCGCTCGCCAATGCGCACTACGGTGTGTTCGGTGCTCAGGCGGTAGTGGATCAGGTCGGCGATAGTGCCGATCTTGATCCCGTGCTTGCGGGCGAACACTTCAAGGTCCGGCCGGCGGGCCATGGTGCCGTCGTCGTTCATCACTTCGACGATCACCGATGCGGGCGTGAAACCGGCCAGGCGCGCCAGGTCGCAGCCGGCTTCGGTATGGCCGGCGCGGGTCAGCACGCCGCCTTCCTTGGCTCGCAGCGGAAAGATGTGGCCGGGTTGCACTACATCCGCCGCCACGGCATTTTTCGCCACCGCAGCGGCGACGGTACGGGCCCGGTCTGCCGCGGAAATACCGGTGGTCACGCCGACGGCGGCTTCGATCGAAACAGTGAACGCGGTGCTGAATACGCTTCCATTACTGGGCACCATCTGTTCAAGACCCAGGCGCTGGCAATGCTCGTCAGTCAGCGTCAGGCAGATCAGCCCGCGAGCTTCCCGGGCCATGAAGCTGATAGCTTCGGGGGTGCAGCAATCGGCGGCGAGCAACAGGTCTCCTTCGTTTTCCCGGTCCTCGTCGTCGACCAGCAGCACCATCTTGCCGAGGCGGTAGTCTTCGATGATTTCTTCGATGCTGTTGAAGGCCATGGGGATTCTCAATGGTTAATGGTGTGTGGTATACCATAATACATAACTATTGAGAGGTCACCATGAAGGCTTACTGGATTGCTCACGTAGACGTTACCGATCCCGTTCAATACGGCCAATACACCCAGCGGGCGCCGACGGCCTTTGCGTTGTATGGGGGGCGAATATTGGCGCGGGGAGGGCGCGGCGAAGCGATGGAAGGTCGATCGACCCCCCAACGCAGCGTCGTCATCGAATTCGATTCGTATGAGCAGGCAGTGGCGTGCTATCGGTCAGAGGAATATCAGCAGGCGCGGGTACATCGTGAGGGCGTAGCAGTGGTAGATGTGATCATCGTCGAAGGAATTCCCCCGGCATGACCCGGGTTATGACGGGGGCTTGTGGCTGGTCGTTAATCCGCTGTCAGCGGATGAAGTGAATCTTCCCGGTATCGTCGTTACCGATGTAGATTCCGTATACCCCAGCCTGACGCTCCTCGATATACCGCTCGAGAATCTGCCGGATCGCCGGATAGTAGATGCTCTCCCAGGGAATATCCTCAGGCGCAAAGAACTTGTAGTCGAGGGTCTCGGGCCCGTACTGCCCGGTAATGTCCAGGGCAATGGCGCGGAAGATGATGTACACCTCACTGATCTTCGGCACGCTGAAAATCGAGTAGGGCGAGAGAATCTCGGCACGCACCCCACTTTCTTCCCAGACCTCGCGCAACGCCGCCTGCTCGGTGGTCTCGCCGCCTTCCATGAAACCCGCCGGAAGCGTCCAGGTGCCTGGACGGGGCGGAATGGCGCGCTGACACAACAGGTACTTGCCGTCCTGCTCGATAATGCAGCCGGCGATGATCTTCGGATTGACGTAATGGATGTAGCCGCAACCACAGCACATCAGGCGCTCGTGCGTATCACCCGGCGGTACCTGCGATTTGAGATCACTGGCACCACACTTTGGGCAATAGCTCGGGCTGAACATGATTAGCGACCTATGCGAGGTTCTTTGAGGGCGATCGGCAGGGTAATGACCGGGACTTCACCGGTTTCTTCCTGCTTGCGCTTGAGGTAATCGAGGGCCACGGCGGCGGCTGCGCGAACGTGGTCGACGCAGGCCTGGTGCGCGGCCAGCGGATCGCCGCTCTTGATCGCCTCGACCATGCGTTCCATTTCCTGGTTGCTCGCGCCGCGGCGGTTCTGCTGGGACACCGAGGTCGCCCGCAAGTAGCTGATCCGTGCCTGTAACTGGCGCAGTTGGGTGGCCGCGACATGGTTGCCCGAACCTTCGAGCAAGACGTCGTAGAACCCCTGCACTGAATCGATGACCTGCTGCAGTTCGCCATCCTTGAGGGCCTTGCGGTTTTCCTCCAGGGCTTTTTCCAGGGCCTTGATGTCCTTGGCCTTGGCGCGCAGGGTGAACAGCTGGACGATCAGGCCTTCGAGCACGCAACGCAGCTCGTAGATGTCTCCCGCATCGGACAGGGTGATGATGGCAACCCGCGGGCCCTTGGCATCGGCGAATTCCACCAGGCCTTCGGATTCGAGGTGACGCAAGGCTTCGCGCACGGAGGTGCGGCTCACGCCCAGGCGATCGCACAGGTCGCGCTCAACCAGACGGTCTCCCGGCAGGAGCTGGAAGTTCATGATGGCGCTTCGCAGTTTATCCAGCACGATTTCGCGCAGGGTAACGGGGTTGCGATTGACCTTGAAGCTGTCGTCGAGTGGCAGGCGTTTCATGGGGTCCGCTCTGAGTGTGGCTGTCCATGCAAAAAGAGCACTACGATCATGACGACCATCGGTGCTCCGGTCAGATCAAACAGCCAAGGGTTAACTGGAGGCCTCGGCATCGGCTTCGGCGAAGGCTTCACGGGCGAGCCGGAAACTGTCTACGGCAGCGGGAACGCCGCAATAAATACCGACCTGAAGCAGAATTTCGCGTATTTGTTCACGACTCAGCCCGTTACGCAAGGCACCGCGCACATGCAGCTTGAGTTCGTGCGGCCGGTTGAGGGCCGAAATCATCGCCAAGTTTATCATGCTGCGTTCTTTAAGCGACAAGCCCTCACGCCCCCAGACGTGGCCCCAGCAGTACTCGGTGACCATCTCCTGCAGCGGACGGGTGAAGTCGTCGGCGTTCTCCATAGAACGCTGAACATAGGCCTCGCCCAACACCTGGGTGCGGATTTTCAGACCTTTTTCGTACTTAACGTTGTTCATTTCACTTGTCTCCAGCGTTACCTCTGTAGGAGCGGCCGGAGGCTGCGATCTTTTGATCTTGCTGTTGAACAGCAAGATCAAAAGATCGCAGCCTCGTTTCACTCGACAGCTCCTACGGGTACTGATTCAGAGGCCGCCCATCAGGGTGTATTTGAGTTCCAGGTAATCTTCGATGCCGTATTTGGAGCCTTCGCGGCCCAGCCCCGACGACTTGATACCGCCAAACGGTGCAACCTCGGTGGAGATCAGCCCTTCATTGATCCCGACCATGCCGTACTCCAGCGCCTCGCTCATGCGCCAGGCGCGGCCCAGGTCGCGGGTGTAGCAGTAGGCCGCCAGGCCGAACTCGGTGTCGTTGGCCAGGTGGATCGCCTCGGCTTCGGTGTGGAAACGGAATACCGCCGCCAGCGGGCCGAACGTTTCTTCCCGGGCGACTTTCATCGAACCCGTGATGCCGGCCAGCACGGTGGGCTGGAAGAAGCCATGGCCGAGGGCATGCCGTTCGCCGCCGCAGAGCAACTGTGCACCGTGGGCGAGGGCGTCCTGCACATGGTTTTCGACCTTGGCCACGGCGCGTTCGTTGATCAGCGGGCCCTGGGTGATGCCGCTGTCGAAACCGCTGCCAACCTTCAACTGCGCCACGCGCTCGGCCAGCCGGGCGACGAAGGCCTCGTGGATGCCGGCCTGCACCAGAAAGCGGTTGACGCACACGCACGTCTGCCCGGCGTTGCGGAACTTGGCGATCAATGCGCCTTCCACCGCACGCTCCAGGTCGGCATCATCGAAGACGATGAACGGTGCATTGCCGCCCAGTTCCAGCGAGACTTTTTTCAGGGTCGGCGCGCATTGCGCCATCAGCAGTTTGCCAATCCCGGTGGAGCCGGTGAACGACAATTTGCGCACCAGCGGGCTGGCGGTGAGTTCGGCGCCGATGGCGACAGCGTCGCCAGTGATCACATTGAAGATGCCCGGTGGAATGCCCGCCTGTTCAGCCAGCGCGGCCATGGCCAGGGCCGAGAACGGGGTTTCCGGGGCCGGCTTGACGATGCACGGGCAGCCCGCCGCCAGCGCCGGGCCGGCTTTTCGGGTGATCATCGCGGCTGGGAAGTTCCACGGAGTGATGGCTGCAACAACGCCGATCGGTTCCTTGGTGACGACGATGCGTGCGTCGCTTTTATGGCTTGGAATAGTGTCGCCGTAGATGCGCTTGGCTTCCTCGGCAAACCATTCGATGAAACTGGCGGCGTAGAGGATTTCACCCTTGGCTTCGGCCAGGGGTTTGCCCTGTTCGAGGGTGAGGATGTGGGCCAGGGCTTCGGCGTTTTCAATCATCAGCCCGTGCCAGCGCTTGAGGATATTGCTGCGCTCTTTGGCGGTCAGTGCACGCCAGGCCGGCCAGGCCTTGTGGGCGGCTTCAATCGCCTGGCGAGCCTGGGCGGCGCCGAGGTTGGGCACCTGGCCGATCAACTCGCCGTTCGCCGGATTGAAGATCTCCTGAACGGCGCCATCTGGCGCATCGAGCCACTGGCCGTCGATGTAGGCCTGTTGGCGGAACAGGGGGGAGGATGCTGGGCTCATGCCGACTCCTGAAAAAATGAGTAAATCAACTGTAGGAGCGAGAACAGTCTTCACCCTGTGGGAGCGAGCAGGCTCGTTCCCACAGGTGGATCTGAGTGCGGGACAAATGTCAGGCCAGGGTGGGCAGCGGGCCCAGCTTGCCTTTGTGGTAGATCATCGGCGTGACCGGCTGCTCGGGCAGGATCAGGTTCTTCACCGCGCCGACGATGATCGCGTGATCACCGCCGTCGTACTCGCGCCACAACTCGCACTCGATGATGGCCGTCGCCTTGCCCAGCAAGGGATTGCCCAGCTCGCTCAAGTGCCACTCGATACCCTTGGCCTTTTCCTTGCCCTTGCTGGCAAAGGCATAGGCTTCGGCTGTCTGGTCGGCGGACAGCAAGTGAATCGCGAACTGCTTGCTGTCACGCAGGATCGGGTAGGTGTCCGAGGCATAATTGGGGCAGAACAGCACCAGGGCCGGGTCGATCGACAGCGCACTGAAGGCGCTGGCGGTGATGCCGACGATGCCGCCATCCGGGTCCAGGGTGGTGACCACCGTGACGCCGGACGGGAATGAGCTCATGACGTCTTTGTAAATGCCGGGTTCGATCATGTCAGTGGTCTCTTAGCGCATCACGAAAGGATCAGGCATCGGAGCCTGGGAGAGGTTGATCCACACCGTTTTCAGCTCGGTGTAGGCCAGCACCGAATCGATGCCGCTCTCGCGTCCATAGCCGCTGTTCTTGAAGCCGCCGATCGGCGCCATGGCCGACACTGCGCGGTAGGTGTTGACCCAGATGATTCCCGAACGCACGTCCCGGGCGAGGCGATGGGCACGGCCCAGGTCGCGGGTCCAGATGCCGGCGGCGAGGCCGAACTGTGAATCGTTGGCAATCGCCAATGCCTCGGCTTCGTCCTTGAAGCGAATGACCGAAGCCACCGGGCCGAAGACTTCTTCCTGCATGATCTTCATCGAGTTGGCGTCGCATTCGAACAGGGTCGGCTCGTAGAACCAGCCGTCGCCCAGGTTCTGCGGGCGCTTGCCGCCCAGGCGCAGGCGCGCACCTTCTGCAATGGCGTCAGCCACCAGGCCTTCGACCACCGCCAGTTGCTGCGCGGTGGCCATCGGGCCCATCTCGCTGCTGTCTTCCTGGGGGTTGCCGATGCGAATGCGCTTGGCGCGCTCGATCAGGCGCTCGACGAACTCGTCGTAGATGTCGTCCTGCACCAGCAGGCGCGAGCCCGACACGCAGCTCTGCCCGGAGGCGGCATAGATCCCGGCAATCGCGCCGTTGATCGCGCTGTCGAGGTCGGCGTCGGCGAAAATGATGTTCGGCGACTTGCCACCCAGTTCCAGGGACAGCTTGGCGAAGTTCTCGGCACTGCTGCGCACCACGTGACGTGCCGTGGCAGCGCCGCCGGTGAAGGCGATCTTGCGCACCAGCGGATGGCGGGTCAGCGCCGCACCGGTGCTTGGGCCATAGCCGGTGACGACATTGACCACGCCCGGTGGAATGCCGGCTTCGAGCGCCAGGCGCGCCAGTTCGAGGATGGTCGCCGAGGCGTGTTCCGACGGTTTGATCACGATGGTATTGCCGGCGGCCAGGGCCGGGGCCAGCTTGATGGCGGTCAGGTACAGCGGGCTGTTCCACGGAATGATCGCCGCCACCACCCCCATGGCTTCGTGCACGGTGTAGGCAAACAGGTCGGGCTTGTCCAGCGGCAGGGTGCCGCCTTCGAGCTTGTCGGCCAGGCCTGCGGTGTAGTGGAAGAACTCCGGCAGGTAGCTGACCTGGCCGCGGGTTTCGCGGATCAGCTTGCCGTTGTCGCGGCTCTCCAGCTGCGCCAGTTGTTCCTTGTTCTCGGCGATCAGGTCACCCAGGCGGCGCAGCAACTTGCCCCGGGCGGTGGCGGTCAGGCCACGCCAGGCCGGGCTGTCGAAGGCGGTCTGTGCAGCCTGGACGGCGCGTTCGACATCAGCTTCGTCGGCATCGGGCAATTCGGCCCAGGCCTGGGCCAGCGCCGGGTTGAAGCTTTCGAAGGTCTTGCCGGACAGGGCATCGACCCATTCACCGCCGATGCACATCTGGAAGCGTGCGAGAGTCATGCAACGATCCCCTTTATTTGATTTTGTCGGGAGTGCGCCGTGTCGAGAAACTCCAGCAACAGCTGGTTGACCAGGCGCGGCGATTCTACGGGCATCATATGCCGTTGTTCGGCGAGCACGGCAACGGTCGCACCGGGAATTCGCCGCGCCAGTTGCTCGGCCATTTCCGGGGTGGAGCCGGGGTCCAGCTCACCGGTGGCGATCAGCGTCGGCACCTGGATGCTGCCCAGGTCGTCGGCGCGGTACATGTCCTGGGTGGCGAACAGTTCATAGGTGGTCAGGTAGCCCTGGGGATCATTGTTCGCCAGGGTCTGGCGCAAGGCGGCGATCTGCGCCGGGTTGGCCGCCTGGTACTCGCGGCTGAACCAGCGCGACAGGGCAGCTTCGGCATTGGCATCCGGGCCGTGCTCGGCCGCTTGCGCGGTGCGGGCAATGACGCCGGCGCGCTGCTCGGGGCTGCGGTTGAACACGCTGTTGAGCACCACCAGGCCCTCCAGGCGCTCCGGGTAGTGCAGGGCAAACGCCCGCGCTACCAGTCCGCCCATGGAGAAGCCGATCACCGTCACCTTGGGCAATTGCAGGTGGTCGAGCAACTCCAGCAACTGGTCGGCATATCCGAGCAGCGGCGTGCCGCTTGCCGGGCGCGGGCTGGCGCCGTGGCCGAGCATGTCGTAGGCAATCACGCGGTATTGGGTGGCGAGGCCAACAACCTGGCCGCCCCACATTTCTTTATTCAGGCCCACGCCGTGGATCAAAACCACGGGCTGGCCTTGGCCGGTCGCCAGGTAACTGGTGCCAGCCGGGGTGCGTTCAGCGGTGAGCCGAATCATGGAGCGCTCCTGCATGCCTTTTTGTTGTAGTTGGCCTGTGCGATTACTGGGCGTTTTCAGCGGCCAGTTCTTCAAGATCGATGTATCGGTTACCAATGCGCGGGTGCAGGCGGCCGCCGTCGGCGCAGCCCAGGACCACGACTATTTCATCGGCGCGCGGTGCATCTTCGATCTGCATTTCCAGGGTGATGTAGTGCGAACGCAGGCCTTCGTCATCCTTGTGCATCATCGGAATCTGGATCGAAGTGCCCGGGCCACCGCGCTTGTTGGTGAAGCTCAGGTAGCTCTTGGCTTTCACGGCTTCGCGGTAGTGATTGCCGAAGCGCAGGGTGTGGATGACGGCGGAGGCGTGCTCGATCTCGCCATCGGCGCCGACTACAGCGGCCTTGCCATATGCTTGGATCTTGTCGGCACCGCCGATGATGCCCACCAGGCGCTCGACCATCAGCGCGCCGAGGTCGGAGCAGTTCTCGCGGATCTGCGGTTTCAGGTCCTCGACGAAGCCATTGCCCACCCAGGGGTTCTTCATAACGACGGCCAGGCCGACCATGGTCACGGGTTTGTCGGTGGCCTTGCCGCCTTCGATGAGGGTTTCTTCGACGTAGCTGACGATCTTGCGGATTTCGAAACTCATGAGCTGCTCCGTAATAGGGTGAGAGTGTCTGTGCGTCTGATGGTATACCATAATACTGGAAGCACAAGTCCCTGGAGCGAGTTTCTGGTCAGGTGGTTTGAAAGAGAGGATTAACGGGGGGGCAGGAAGGGGGGCGGGATATCGTGGCTGGACCTGCGCTATCGCGAGCAAGCTTTGTTAGCAGCGCAGAAGCGGTGTAGGAGCTGTGTAGGAGCTGTGTAGGAGCTGTCGAGTGAAACGAGGCTGCGATCTTTTGATCTTGTCGTTTAAAAAACAGTCAAAAGATCGCAGCCTCGTTTCACTCGACAGCTCCTACAGTTGATCGGGGCTATCAGCTTTTCGATTCCTTCGTCCCCAGCACATCACGGATGCTGTCCACGACGTTGCTGTCCTTGATCACATCATTCAGCCAGCCCTCAAGCGGCATGTTGCCCCATTTGATCGCGCGTTCGATCAGGTACGGCACCGGGCTTTGGGGTTCGGTCTGTTTGAAGAACTGGGCGATGCCCGCCAGTTGGGTGAAGGCCTCGTCGCGGGTCAGGGGGGTGGTGCGCAGGGGGATGGATGAGGGATCTGGCTGGGGCTGGGTCATGGCGGCACCTGCGGGTTGGTCGACAACGCTTGGCTGGACGGGCGCAACGGGGGCGGGATGCAGCTCGATGCCGCGGTCCTTGAGCAGTTTCTCGGCCAGTTGCCCGGCACGGGTCAGTACGTCCGTCAGCGCGGCGAAACTCGGGGCATCAGCGCCAAACAGCCGGTCTGCGGTGCTCTGCAACTGCTGGCAAGCGCGCAGGCTGGCGGCGATTTCGCCGGCCTTGAGGCGCAGGTGGTCGGAGTCGGTCAGCACCACCGAACGCTGGAACACCTCGGCGTTGATCTTGCCTTCATCAATTGCGGCACGCATGGCCTGGGGATTTTGCAGCGCGAGGTTTTCGATGTGCCGGGATTCGTCGTAACGCAGCAGGCCGAACTGCTGGCCCTGGGTGATCGGCAAACCGCCGACGACGTCCGCCAGCGAGGCTTTTAACCACGCCAGACGTGCGGCGCGTTCGTCGAGGCCGTCTTCCAGCGAAGGGAACAGGCCTGCCCAGAACGTATCCAGGATGCGCTCGGCCAGCGTCAGGCCAAAGGTGATACCGACAAAATGGTACTTGTGCGCCAGGCCTTCACTGAGCCAGGCGACCAGCATCAGGTCCTTGCTCTGGCGAGCCAGGCCCTGTGCGGCCAAGGTGATGGTCAGGTCCCAATCCGAAGATTTGAGGTCGGTTTGCCAATCACCCTGGGTGAGATAATCGGGGTCTGCTCGACGCGCTTCTTTCACCTGGTCAAACAAGGTGGAAAAGCTCAGGTCTTCACCGCTCCCCTCATTGATGGGCGCTGTCAGTTCGGCCAGGGAAAGGTCGTTGAGAAATTCAGACATAGGCAACTCTGATCAGGATAAAAGAACACCGCGCCCGGACCACAGGCGCAGTGCTTAAGGCGGGCCGCTCGCACGGCCCGCTAGTGCTGCAGACTTAAGCGAACACCTTGTTCGCGGTGCGGTCCCAACCGCCGGTGACGTTGCCGCCGCCCTGGCCATCGGCACGGCTCTGCTGGGTGTAGGTGGTCTTGATGCGCGCGAAGTTGAAGCTGATTTCTTCGACAGGCAGATCACTTTCCGCTTCGTCCTTGCCGCCCTTGCTACCGCCAGCAACGGTATTGACGGAAGCCACTACTACTTCTTCGAGGTTGTAGGTGAGATAGGTCACCTTGTCGCCACCGGCGCGGTTCACGTTCAGCTGGATCTTGGCGATGTGGGTGCCTTTGCAGCACGCTTCAAACAGCTTGGCAGTGGCTTTATCGGCAGCTTTGCGGATAGTGAAGTTGCTCAACACCACGCGTTCCGAAGAAGCACCGCCCGAAGAACTTGCCGTCGCGGAGGTGGCCTGGGTCGCGCCAAACTCATAGCCCAGCACTTCGATCCAATCCTTGTGCTTTTCGTCCAGTACTTCGCCTGGAATGCCTTCGATCTGGATGTATGCGTCAAATGCCATTTCTAATTTCTCCTTACCTTCATTTAAGGGTGCCGCTGCGAGCAGTCGGCAGCCCTTCGTTTTAACCTCTTTGAATACGCTCAAGAGAGGTGTCTTACCGTTGCCCGGCTCGTGTATCGAGTCGACCCGGGCAGCGATTTTTCTTGCTCTGGCGGCGCGCGATCAGTTGATCGCCCGCACTTCGATTTCCACCCGGCGGTTAGGCTCCAGGCACTGAATCAGCTGCGCCCGGGGTTGCGTCATGTCGCACTTGACCAGGGGCTTGGTGCTGCCTTCGCCGACGGCTTCGACCAGCTCACCGGGGACGCCTTTGCCCACCAGATAGGTCTTGATGGTCTGCGCGCGCTGCCTGGATACCTGCAAGTTGCCCTGCAGGTCGCCCAGTTGGTCGGCGTGCCCGGCGATGATGATCTTGCCGATGTCCGGAGTGTTGAGCAGCTTGCCGGCGATGGCGCTGAGCTGGCTTTGCCCTGCGGTTTTCAGGCTCTGGAAGTCCGCGCGGCCAAAGGCGAACAGGGTGTCCGACTCCAGGGTGATGGTCTCGATCGAGCGCAGCGACTGGCTCAGCAGGCTGTTGATGTAGTTGCGCGAACTGGAGGTGAGGAACGCGTTGTCAAGGATGCGCGGCACGTCCTGCTCGTGGATCTGGTCGCTGTAGAAATTGATCTGCCGGCTGGCGTACTCGTAGTCCTGATGGGCCCCCGGATCACCGTTGGCGGCACCGATAGTCTGGCCGGTCTGGCGGGCAATCGCCGGGTACCAGTAGTCCGGGATTTTCGCCTTGAGGAACGCCGGGTCAGCCTTCTCGCGCTGGGCCCGGGAGAGCATCACGTAGGTGTCCAGGGTGGTCTTGCCGAAGGCGGCGATGGACTGCGCGCGGTTGTCGTTGGGCAGGGCCTTGGGTTCTACGCTGTCGACGCCGGTCACGGGTAACAGTTGCTGAGTGTTGCGTTGATACACCTTGAGGGTGGTCAGCAGGTACAGCGATCGGGTCAGGTTGTCCGCCGTTGGCTTGAGCATCACGCTTTCCAGGCGGCTGAAATACTCGCTGCGCAGCAGCGGCTCGACTTTGTAGCCCTGGTACAACCCCAGGCGCATGCGCAGCGGCACACCGTCCTGGTGATGCCGGGCGTAGTAGTGGGCGGTCCAGAAGCGCATGCGGTCCAGGGTTTGCCACTCGGTGTATTGGCCTGTCGCCGCCGCGTCAGCAGACGCCGCCTGGGCCAGTTCCGTCGAGATGCCCTGCACGGTGTCGCGGTTGTTCACATAAGACCAGCCCAGCAGGCCGCACAGCAGCATCGCCAGCACACCGGCGCCACCTATCCACGCCGCTTTGCGCCGGCGTTCGCGATGGTTGGTGGTGTACAGCGCCACCAGATGCTGGTCGGGGATGATCACTTTTCGGAACAGGCTATTGATAAACAGCGGGCGTGGTTGCGCGTCACCGCCGACGCTCGCCTGGTCGTTCTCCAGGGAGAAGCGCTCGGTGACCTGGCGGGCGTGGCCCCCCAGCTCTGGCTGGTCGGCGTCCAGGGCACTGGTGAAATAGAAGCCGCGCAGCAGTTCGGCCTTCTGGTACGGGTTAGCGCGCAGCAGGGCGTCGACGAACAATTGCAGGCGCGGTTTCAGCGCCGCCAGTTCCAGCGGGAAGCGGTACACCGCCGAATCCTGGCGGGTGATCTGAATGTCCTGGGTCACCAGTTGCCGGCTCGCCACCTGCTGCCAGTAGGCAACCAGCTCGTCCATCGCCACGCCAAATTGCCGACCCCAGTCCGCCTGTTCATACCCCTTGTGGGCAAACGTCTTGCCCATCACCTCACCGCGGGCCGCTTCATCCAGCTGGCGGTAGAAGGGCGCAAAACCCGGCACCAGGTCGCACTTGGTGAACACCAGGTACACCGGCAGGCGCACTTCCAGCAGCGCGTGGGTTTCCTGGATGCGTTCGCGCAGGCGCTTGGCGATGCGTTCCTGGTCGTCGAGGGACGCTTGCAGGATGTCGTGGATGCTCACGGTGACGATCAAACCGTTGAGCGGCCGGCGCTGGCGATGCTGACGCAGCAGTTGCAGGAAAGCGCGCCACTTGCCGGCTTCTTCCTGGTTGTTCATGTAGCGTCCGGCGGTGTCCAGCAGCACGGCTTCGGAGCTGAAAAACCAGTCGCAATTGCGCGTGCCACCCAACCCGGCGACACGGGCGCCTTCGCGTTCGGCGTAGGGGAAGTTCAAGCCCGACTGATAGAGCATGGTGCTCTTGCCGGCCGCTGGCTGGCCGATCACCAGGTACCAGGGCAGGGCGTACAACGCGTCTTTGGGGTTGCTGCCCCGGGGCTTGTTGTTGTGCAGGCGCTCGATGCTTTGCAGCAGGCGTTCGCGCAGCAGGCTGACTTCCTCGCGATCCCCCGGGCTGGCGTTCAACACGGCCTGGTCGGCGTCATCGCGCAGCAGCCCTTCAAGGTTGTGATGCCGCGACACCCCGCGATAGAGCAGCAGCACGTAGCCGCACGCCAGCAGCAGGAACACGCCAATGCCGGTCAGCAAGCTGTTCAGCGAACTGAAGCCCAACGCCCGGCCGATGCCCCAGACCACGAAGATCGAGAGAAAGAAGGCGATCCCCAGAATGTAGGGTTGATACCGCAGGAAGTAATACTTGATCTTGTTCATACAGACTTCGAATCCAGGGCATCGACAAAACGGTCGATGGCGTCATCAAGGGGACGGTCGATTGCGGGAAAAGCGGGTGCAAGGTGGTGCTCGTCAAAGGCATCGAAGGACGCCAGCACGTCATAGCTCTGCGCGCGGTCGCCGCTGCCGGTGAGTACGCGGTAGGCGTTGCTGGTGGTGCGTGAGGCAAAGCAGATCAGGCGTGGGCGCATGAAGTCGTCCGCCAGCAGGCTCACCTGCGGCACGGCCTTGCCCGGCGTCATGCGCGTGAGCCAGGTGAGCCAAAGATCGGCGGTCGGGTTCTTCAAACCGCGCTCCGCCGGCAAGGGCAGAGTGATGCCGATCGGCGTGCCGTGTCGCAGGGGGCTGTGCAAGGCTTGCAGACGGGTCAGCACGGCATTGGTGACGAACTCCGGGTACGAGCCTTCCAGTGCAGTAGCAATGTCGCGCAGGTTGAAGTTCACCAGGAATTTGCCGTGCACCCGGCGGAACAGGTCGAAGTCCTGGGCCTGCAGCGGGCGCAGGGCCTTGATGCGTTCGAACAGCACCGCGGTGCTTTCGCCCTGTGCCGCCATGTGCAGCAACGGCTTGATCTGCGCGCTGAACAGCTCGCCCAACGTGAACGGGTTGACGAAGGGCTCGGCTTCAGCGGCTTTGACTGTCTGGAAAATGAAGAACGGGTAGCGCCGCTGGCTGGCGTCCATCGAGCTGATCAGCCCGCCCAGCAGCCAGTTGCCGCTGCGTGCGCGGTAGCTGAAAAAGCACAGCGGCAAGGCGTCGAACAGGCTGCGCCAGTCTTCGCGATGCTGCAGGGCCGCGAGGGCGCCTTGCAGCCAGCCATCGAACTCGCAGACGTCGTCTGCCGCGCCGTGCAGGCTGACGAAGTCCGGGCTCGCGGGCACCTTGCCGAAGCAGCCAATCATTGGCCGCGCCCTTGGTTCAGTGCCAGCCTGGTCACTGGACCCGCCCGCCGGCCGCATTGAGCGAACTCAAGGCCTTGACGTTGGCCAGGTCAGTCAGCTTGACGCCGCCGTAGTTGCGCACGGCGAGGCTGACCTGGCCACTGGCGGTGTTCCAGCTGAAGCGTTGCTGGATGCCGTCCAGGTCACTGACCCGCGCACTGTCGTTCATGCGCAGCAGGCCCCAGCGCCCAGGGTAGTCGAACACGGTGATGCGTTCGCCGGTCAGGGTCACCACGTCCATGCGTGCCCCCGGAGCGGTGGTGGTGCCTGGCCAGGAGAAGCGGCTCCAGCTGGTCTTGCCATTGCGGTAATGCTGCACCTGGCCATCGAGGGTGAAGATGATGTCGGTGAAGTAAGCCGAAGGTTCCAGCATGATTTCAAAGCCGTTCTCGCGGTCCGACAGGCTGGCGATCACCTGGCCCAGGGAGCTGGCCTTGTCGATGCTGTTGACCATGTTCGGGTTGACCAGCGGCGCCGATTTGCTCGTGCTGCTCATGCCCAGGCCTTCACCGCCGGACAGGTTGCCGATTTCGTTGCGCTTGAAGTTCGGCAGCAGGCCGGACTCGGGGTCGACGAAACGCTGCAGATCCTTCACCGACGCTTCGTTGCGACTGCCAGCGGCAATCGGGAAGCGGTGCGCCATGACCTGTTCCCAGGGCTTGGCAATCTGTTGCGCCCAGGCCTTGGCGATCTGCTCGCCGGCCGGGTCGCGCAGGGTCTCCCAGGCGAACTGGATCGGCAGGCTGAACAGCCCTTGCAGCGAACTCGACAAGCCACCCTGGCTGGTATCCACCGTGGTCTCGACGTAGTTGCGCACGCTGGTGACTTCGCTCGGCTGGCCTTCCAGGGTCTCGCTGATCAGCTGCTTGCTGCTTTTACCCACGTCCTGGGAGCGCTGGATGTTGTTCATCCGCACCTTGAGCTTGCGCAGCGCCGCCAGGTAGCGATCCATGATGGTGCTGTCGGCGCCTTCGGCGTTCTGCACCGCGAACACTCGCGATACCGGCTCGAAGCGCTTGGCCAGGCTGCCATCATCCACAGCTGGCAGCGGTGAAATCAGCGCGTTGGGTGAAGTGTCCTGGCCATCGAAAATGCCCGAGACCTTGCCCCAGAAACCGTCATCGCGCTTGATCCCCGGTTGCTCGGTGGTGCGCGGTGCCGGCACGTCCCATTGGGTGTTGTCGTTGACCGCCGCCAGCAGGTTTTTCACCGGCGAATTCTGCACGTCGCTGAGCAGCGACAGTTGCTGGGTGGCGTTGGCCATGTCGGTGAAATGGCGCACGCCGACGCTGTCGACGAAGCCGTACCAGGCCTGGGTGTAGTCACGCTTGTAGCGCGTCATGAACTCGCGGATGAAGTTGGCTTTCTGCACCAGGCTGTCGCCGCCTTCACCGTCGAGGACCCAGTCCGATTCGTTGCGCAGGTTGCCCGACACCAGCTTGATCAGCTCCGGCTTGACGAACTGCTCCCAGCCCTGGCGGGTGAAAATTGCCGGCACGGCCTCGCTGCCGTAGAGCAATTGTCGACCGGGCAAGGGCACCAGGTCGCTCAGGCCCACGGCCGGGAACTGACGGCTGGATTCCAGTTGCAGGCGCAGGTATTCGCGGTCCACCAGGGAGCTGGAGATCATGAATGACTTCAAGCTGTTGCGGGTTTCGCTGATCAACTGTTCGTTGCGCGGCAGGGTAGGCGCCTGGCGGTTTTTCAGCAGCTGGACGTAAACCGGCGCGTTGTCCTGGATCACCTCGGTGCTCACCGGGTTCTGCGCCGTCGCGGTATTGGCCCAGGCAGCCGGGAAAGCAGCCCCGACGAACTCCGGCTCAGGGTGCGAGTCCGGTTGGGTCAGCATCAGGTACAGCTTCAGCGCGTTGTAGGATTCGATGATCGACTCGACCTGACGCTCGTCCAGGCGCCCGAGCATTTCCTCGGACAACGACAGCCCACCGGTCGTCGCCGACAGATCGGCGGCATCGCTGGCGGTGGCCGGGTTGCGCAGGCTGTTTATCGCATCGCCCCGCACCTTGGTTGCAGCCGCTCTGGCGCTGCCGCTCAGGCGACTGCTGACTTCACCCGCACTGCGCGGCACGCTGCTCAGGCGGGTGGGCAGTTTCAAGCCCTGGGACTGCGCCTTGGCTTTGGTGTTGCCGGCCTTGGCCGGTGCGGCTGCGAGGGCGTTTTGCGGGTCCATGGTCCTGGCGAATTCGTTGAATGCGCGCATCTGCAATTGCAACTGCAAGGTCACCGGTTCCAGTGCCTGGGTGCGCAGTTGCTGCAGATAGGCATTTTGCGCGACCTGGTAGATGTCATCGCCACGGTACAGGCCGGCACTCAGTTGCAGCGGCACGCCCTGGGCGCGGTGTTTCTCGATGGCGCTGAGCTGATTGCGCAGCAATTCCAGGCCCTGGCCCGAGGCGAGCAATTGCGCACGGTCCGGGGACTGCTGCAGCTGATTCAACTGATCGCGCAAGGAAGCCAGCCACTGGCGGTTGTTCTGGTACGACAGTGCCTGCCAGCCAATGAACCCCAGCCCGGCCAACAGCGCCACGCCAAGCAGCACAGGGCTCAGGGATTTATTGTGGCCCTGGCGCGACTGGTACAACGTCAGGTCGCGGTCGGGGAAAATGACCCGGCGGAAGGTATCGGTGATGAAGTAGCTGCGGTCGCTGATTTTCCTGCCTTCGCTGTCCGCGTCCTGCCCGGCATGCGGTTGCAGGGCGAACGACTCGGCGAGGTCGTCTTCATACACCTGGCTCAGTTGCTGGTCGGTCTGCAGTGCGCTGGTGAAATACAGGCCGCGCAGCAGCAGGGGCGCGCCGGCGTGACGGTGGTCGGCGAAGTGCTGGAGGAACTGCTCCAGCACCGCTGACAGCTCGGAGAAATAGTTCGGGAAATTCAGCAGCGCGCTGTTGGCATCGGCACCCAGGGCAATCATCTGCGCGTCGACGTGACGGCGGATGTGGCTGTGCAGGTTGGCCAGCTTGGCATCCAGCACCGGACGCAGGCCCTGGTTGCGGATCTCCGACAGGCCGAAGGTCATGCCCAGGGGTTGCTGGCGCTCGTTGAGGTCCAGCCCTTCGAAGGCCTGGCTGAAACCTGGCAGTTGGTCGGTCTTGCTCAGCATCAGATAGATCGGCGGGTTGGCGTCCAGGCAATCGGTGTATTCCTCGATGCGCGAGACCAATTGCGCCGCCAGCGTGTGACGCTCGGCAGCGCTGGATGCCAGTAATTCCGGCAGGCTCACCACCAGTACCAGGCCGTTGACGGCGGCCTTGCTGCGCTGCTTTTTCAGCATGCGCAGGAAGGCGGCGAATTCGCTGGCGGACTGGTCGTCGCGCAGGTAACGCCCGGCCGTGTCGATCAACACCGCTTCGGGGCTGAAGTACCAGTCGCAATGCTGGGTGCCGCTCTGGGTGTCGTTGGCACTGTTGGCAATGCTTGCGGACAGGCCGGAGCGGGTCAGCAGCGAGGTCTTGCCGGCGCCGGACATGCCGATGACCAGGTACCACGGCAGGTCGGACAGCGCCGATGAGCCGCCACCCCCGGCCGAGCGGTCGGTGCGCAGCATCGCGATGGCGTGCTTGAGGCGTTCGCGCAGCACTTGCTGGTCGCGGAATTCGCCCGTGGACTTGAGCGAGCGATCGACTTCAAGCTGCACCAGGTGCTCAAGGTTGTGCTCGGCGCGGATGCGCTGGTATTGGCGCAGCACGATCAGCAACAGATAGAAGGCGCTGATGATCGCCATCGCCTCCAGGGCATAACCGCGCAGCCAGCTCACGTGCGGCGCCACGAACCAGCAAACAGCAAGGCTCGCCAGCCACAAGACTGGAATCACAAACCAAAAACTTTTCAACAAACGCAATAATGTCTTCATGTCTTCCTGACTCGATTACCTGACCTGGATTCAGGCACTGAACAGCTGGCTGATTTGTTCGGACAAAGCGGCGACGTCCTTGGCCAACAGCCAGTCCAGCGTCAGGTAAACCCCGACGCAGACCAGCGCGATCAGGGCCAGGTAGACCCAGACAGGCACTTCGTAGCGCAGCATCTGCGACACCTGGTCAGGCAGGGCCCAATCCGGCGACAGGGCTTTGGGGCTCTTGCGGTAGCGCGCGATGTCCTGGCCCAGGGTGTTGGCCAGGTAGCGCAGCTGGTCTTTCTCGCCGGCGGCGAATTTGCCCTCGAAACCCAGTGCCAGGCACAGGTGATACACCTCGAGCACGTCGAGGTTCTGCTTGACGTCGCTGCGCAGCGAATCGATCTTCTCGAAGAAACCCTGGCCGGCCAGGTGCACGCCGAAATAGCGGAACTGCAACGGCTGCAGCTCGAAGTGGCGACGCAGCGGGTTGTCTTTGTCTTCGGCGCGCAGCACGCTTTCGTCGAGGAATGCGCACAGGGCGTACTGGGTGTCCTTGACTTGTTCAACGCTGTAGTCGGCGCTGCGGGCTTCGCGCTCCAGGGTGGCGAAGAAGGTGTCGACGCTGGCCTCGAAGGCGGTGACCGACGTCACCTGACGGCCCTTGCGCACGATCAGCGCCATGCTGATGAAGTCCTGCACCAGGTCCTTGAGCACCGGTTTGTCGGTGGCGGCTGCCACGGCGCCTTGCATTACGGCTTCAGTCATTTGAGTACCGCCATCAGTTCAAGCTTGAGGTTGGTAAAGGCGCTGGGTGCGTAGAACGAGATGGCCTGGGCGCTCATCATCCGTTCGTACACGCGGCCATGGGGCTCGATGGAGAAATAGTGGTTGTCCAGGCGCACCGGAATCGCATTCGGCAGGCGCGTCGAGTGGTTGAGCGTGACGCCGGGCATGGCGCTGTTGACCACCACTTCGATGTCTTCCGGCGAGCCCACCTTGAACGCCCGCGGCACCAGTTCCAGCAGGCTGGAACCGGGCATGTCGGCGTGCACCGAAATATAGAAATCGGCATCGGCCAGGCGCGGGTCGAGCAACTGCCCCTGCCAGTACGACGGCTTGGTCTGTGTCAGGTTGATCACCACGCACTGGTTCGGCACGACATTGTCGAGCAGCACCCGGATCATCTCGTCGAGCTTGACCAGGGACGCTGCCGGGTCGTGATGGTCGTACTCGGGGATGTCATTGAGCTGGGTGTCCAGGGAAAACGTCAGCAAGCCACCGGCCAGTTCCGCCAGGAACAAGTACAGGCGCTCGGGGTGCAGGCGCGGGTGGGCAAGCAGATGCGCGAGGCCTGGGTGGGCGCGGTTCACCGTGTTGAGCAGCCAGAACAGGGTGACGTCGCTGGAGCCGAACTCGGCGATCTGGTCCGCACGCTCGCGGCGCCGACCGGACAGCGCGGCGCTCTTGGAGTGCAGGGCACCGAGCAAACGTTTGCCCAGGCCGATCAAGGTTTCGTGAGTGCCCACATGCAGCGTCGGGTGGACAAAATGCCCATCGAGGTTGAAGCCGCCGATGTTATTGCGCGACAGCCGGGCGATCGGGCAGTAGCTGTAACCGTCGAGGTTGTCGCCATCGATCAGCATCACCACGTTCAGGCGCAGGCTGGTGATCTCGTTTTCCAGATCACCTTCGTTGAGGTCCGGCAGGGTGTCGAACTGCTTGCGAAAACGCCGCGCGCTTTTCTGTTCCTGGCCGTCCTCGACGTAGTTCATGCCGAAGGGCTCAGGCAGTTTCAGTGCGGCGTAGACCTTGAAGTCGTTGCTCTTGAGCAAGTCCTTGAGGTCCCGGGCGGCGGGCAGCGGGTCGTGCTGCGGCGCGTCGAACAGGCTGCCGTCAGGAAACACCAGCTTGAGCCGCTTGAGCTGCAACGAGCCGGTTGCGAGGGCTTCTTCATCGACCTGGAGCATCTGCACGCCCCAATGGAAGGGCGTGCTGCGCAGCGTCGATTCCGCCAGCTGGTGCTGGTGGAACTCGTCCTGATATTGGAAATGCTGTGGCAAAAGGAACATGCCCTCCGACCACATCACCCGGCTTTGCTTACTCATGAACGCCTTCCAATAGAGAGTTTAATTTTGATTCGGTGGCTTTTTTCGCCGAGCTGGTAGCGGTGTCCTGCGCCTGCTCCAGGGCCGCGTCCTGCAGGCGCTGGGTCATGCTGTCTTCTGCCGGTTGCGCGGCAGCTTGTGCCAGTTGTTCGGCGGTCTTGGGCTTGTTCAACACGTCGACGCCGCCAACGGCACTGACGGTGTTGTTGTCCACCAGCACGCGCAAGCCATCGGACGAAAACCAGATGCCATCCTTGCGCAGGGAGTTGGCGTCAAATGCGACCTTCCAGCGACTGTTCTCGTCCAGGCGGAAAAATGCCGCGACCCCGACGTAGCGCGCCGCCTTGTTCAACGGCCAGCGATCGACCTGCCCCATGCCGGGCAGCAGGGTGATCTCGCGGTTTTCGATCAGGGTGTTGCCAAGGGCTTGTTGCGGGTTGTCCCACAGCGAGTCGGCGTCGGTGGAGGCAAAGCGCTCCAGCGAGCTCAACTGGTACACGCGCAGCACCACCGACAGCGGTTTGCCCGACTCGTCGGG
Source organism: Pseudomonas sp. TMW22090 (assembly GCF_022496665.1). Taxonomy (NCBI): domain Bacteria; kingdom Pseudomonadati; phylum Pseudomonadota; class Gammaproteobacteria; order Pseudomonadales; family Pseudomonadaceae; genus Pseudomonas; species Pseudomonas sp. TMW22090. The sequence goes on along the minus strand of NZ_SCFH01000004.1, from coordinate 17,713 downwards.
GTTGAGCTGATTGCCGCCGTCAGACGTCAGGATGACCTTTTCGTTATCGCCGAACAGCATGTCGCCGGCCCAGGTGTCGTCGACGCGCTTGCCCACGCGGTCGGTGACGCCGCAGGCGGTCAGCACCATCATCATTGCGGCGGCCGTCAGGCACTTGGCCAATGCCGGCTGCGCCAGTCGCTTCCCTGAGTGTGTGTTATCCATGATGCTCACCTTCAAATGCTCATTCAGCACAGGCTGTAGGCGAAATCGCCGTCGCTGCCCAATTCGATCTTCAAGCTCTGGATCGGCTTGTCCTGCGCCATCCGCTCCAGCACGCGCTGGGCCAGTTCCGGCATCAGCGTTCGCGAGAGAATGTTGTCGATGTTGCGCGCGCCGCTGTCGACTTCGGTGCAGCGCGAGGCTATCGCCTTGACCAGCGCTGCGTCGTAGCTCAGCACCGCCTGATGGTTGCGCTCGAAGCGCTGGCGAATGCGTTCCAGTTTCAGCCCGACGATGCGCTCCAGGATCGCGTCCTGCACCGGGTAGTACGGCACGATGCTCAGGCGCCCGAGGAAAGCCGGCTTGAACACCTGGTTGAGCTCCTCGCGCAGGCCCTCGACGATGTCTTGCGGCGTGGGTTGCTGCTCGGCGTTCAGGCACCACTGCATGATGCGGTCGGTACCGGTGTTGGAGGTGAGGATGATCACGGTGTTGCGGAAGTTGATCTCGCGACCTTCGCCGTCATCCAGCACACCTTTGTCGAACACCTGGAAAAACAGTTCGAGCACGTCCGGGTGGGCTTTTTCCACTTCGTCCAGCAGCACTACGCTGTAAGGCTTGCGCCGCACCGCTTCGGTGAGCACGCCGCCTTCGCCGTAACCGACATAGCCCGGTGGCGAACCCTTGAGGCTCGAGACCGTGTGGGCTTCCTGGTATTCGGACATGTTGATGGTGATCAGGTTGCGCTCGCCGCCGTACAGGGTGTCGGCCAGGGCCAGGGCGGTTTCGGTCTTGCCGACGCCGCTCGGGCCCAGCAGCAGGAACACGCCGATCGGTTTGTTCGGGTCTTCCATGCGGGCCCGGGACACCTTGATGCGCTTGCCGATCTCATGCAGCGCGTGGTCCTGGCCGAGCACGCGCTCGCCCAAGAGTTCAGGCAGGCGCTGCACGGTGTCGATTTCGTCGCGCAGCATTTTGCCCAGGGGAATGCCGGTCCAGCCGGAAATGACTTCGCCGATGGTCCCGCCGTCCACCAGGGCATGCACCAGCGGTTGTTCGCCCTGGACGCTGGTCAGTTCGGCGCGTACGGCGGCAATCTGTCGGGCATCCGGGGCCTGGTTGTCCGGATGGCTGAGCGCGCCCAGTTGCTCCACCAGTTGCAGTTCGCGCTGCCACTGTTGTTCCAGGGCCTCGCGGGTTTGCTGTTCGGTGCCCAGCTCGCTGTGCAGGGTGGCCAGGCGGCGCGAGTGGTCGCTGCCTTTGCCAGCTTCCTGCTCCAGCACATTGATTTCGGCCTGCAGGTTGTCGATCTGGCGCTTGCAGTCTTCCAGTGGCCCCGGCTGCGCGGATTGCCCTAGAGCGACCCGGGCGCAGGCGGTGTCCAGCACACTGACGGCCTTGTCCGGCAGCTGGCGGCCGGTGATGTAGCGGCTGGACAAACGCACGGCTTGCACCAGCGCCTCGTCCATCACCGTGACCTTGTGGTGATCCTGCATCTTGCCCAGCAGGCCGCGCAGCATGTGGATCGCCTTGTCTTCGTCCGGCTCTTCGACCTTGACCACCTGGAAGCGGCGGGCGAGGGCGGCGTCTTTCTCGAAGTACTTTTTGTATTCCGCCCAGGTGGTCGCGGCGATGGTGCGCAGTTCACCGCGGGCCAACGCCGGTTTCAGCAGGTTGGCGGCATCGTTCTGCCCGGCCTGGCCACCGGAACCGATCAGGGTGTGCGCCTCGTCGATGAACAGGATGATCGGGTGCAGGCTGCGCTTGGTTTCTTCAATGACCGACTTGAGGCGGTTTTCGAATTCGCCTTTGACCCCGGCGCCGGCTTGCAGCAAGCCCAGGTCGAGGGTGTGGATGGCGACGTCCTTGAGCACCGACGGCACGTCGCCCTGGACGATGCGCAGCGCCAGGCCTTCTACCACGGCGGTTTTGCCCACGCCGGCTTCACCGGTCAGGATCGGGTTGTTCTGACGGCGGCGGGTCAGGATGTCGACCATCTGCCGCACTTCGAACTCGCGCCCCAGCACCGGATCAATCCGGCCTTCGCGAGCGCTTTGCGTCAGGTTGATGGTGTACTGATCGAGGGCCGGAGTCTTGCCGTTGCCTTTGACTGCACTGCGGGGCGTGACGTCCGCACCGGACAGGGGCTTGGCCTGTTGCGATTCGGCGCTGCCTTCCACCAGTGCGCCGAGGTTGACCCGCAGGTCGTCCGCGTTGATCTTTTCCAGCTCCGGGGCGGAGGCGATCACCACCCGGCGCAGCTCGTTGTCATCCAGCAAAGCCTGCAGCAGGTAGCCGGTGCGAATCTGCGCCTGGCCGAACTCGATGGAGGCCAGCACCCAGGCTTGCTCGATCATGCGCGTGATGTGCGGCGACAGTGCCGGGGTGCGGGTATTGCCCTTCTTGAACGTCCCCAGTGCCGTCATCAACTGCGCCTGCAGGCGGTCGGGCACTACGTCGTAATGGCGCAGGATGGCCGGCAGGTCATTGTCGTTGCTGTCGAGCAACTGCAATAACAGGTGCTCGATCTCGACGTCGTAATGTTGCTCCGACAGGCACAGGGCGGCAGCGCTTTCAGTGGCGGTGCGGCTGGTGTCGTTGAGTTTGGCAAACAGGGACTTCAGGTTCACAGGGAGACCCCATCAAAAGGAATGTGGAAGAGGGCGCAACGGGACGGTGCCACGTCGACACCAGGGCGTTTGAGCCAGCCGAGCCAGCCCAGGGACACGTTGCCCTGGCGACCCAGGCGGGCAACGGGTACCGCTTCGGGTTTGAGCTTGGGCGCGAGCTGGAAGTCCAGTTCGGCGCCCACATAGAACCGCACCAGCTCCACCAGTTTCTGGTAGTCCGCGGTGCCGGGCTGGAAGCGTTGGTAGTCGGCCAGGTCCAGGGGGCCCAGCTCGATGCGCACGCACGACTGGTAGTCCCAGACCCGGTTGCCGGCCACTGCGCTTTGCCCGAGTACGGCGTTCTTGCGCCCCAGCTGCGTGCACTGGCTGGCGTCGAGGTGCAGCCAGCGACCGGCAAACGGCTTGACCTTGAACGGCAGGGAAAAATAGAAGCTGAGCATCGCTTCGAGGTTCATCGCATTGCGCGGTTTCTGCGCGAACAACCCGGAGAAATAGCTGAACAATTCCCGACGCAGCGGTGAGCCCTGTTTGTCGAACTTCTGTTTCTGCGCCTCGGGGCCAAAGCCCACCAGGTTGAGCAGGTAGCGGTCAAAGTCCGAGGTGCCGTTGCGTTCGTACTCGATGTAGAACTTGTATTTCTGCCAGGCCTCGTAGAACAGCGTGGTCATGCGGTGCGAGAAAATATCCAGGAACGCGTGCGCGGCGTCGTCGCGGTACTGGATGTGCCGGTCGATCAGCAACTCGGTGTACGGCCGTGGCAGCACGCCCGAGGGGCCAACCAGGCCCATGAACGTCACTTGCACTTCCGACAGCGGCAGGCCGGCCGCCGACACCTTGCCTTCGCGCTCGAACTGCAGGTCGCTGACTTCACTGGCAGGGAAGTTCAGCGACAGCTGCGAGCGAAAACGCAGAGGGTCTTCGTGCGGTCGAGTGTCCAGGTCCATGCGCCCGGTTCTGCTGTAATGCAGGCGGAGCAAGCGCACCAATTGGAAAAACTCGAATCGGTGCGGCTCAGCCCGTGCCTGGTCGATCAGACCAGGGGTTGATCGCCGGTTCGCGGTGGCCATTGGACGACTCTCTTTTCGCGCTGCAAGGTGCGAAGGGTTAATTGGGTAAAGCTGTTCATGCTGCAGTACTGGCCGAAGAAGTGGTCCAGCACCATGCCGAACAAAAACACGCCGCTGCCGGTGTACTGGCTCTCATCGAAATTGAGGGTGATACCGACGCCGCGCACGAAGTTGGGCCGTGGGTGACCAATGCGCGCCACCACCGGTTCGCTGCTGACCGAGACAATTCCGTTGATCTGTTTGCGGATCGCCGACACGTTGCGGTAGTTGTAGAGCGACAGCAGCTCCAGCAGCACCTCGCGGCCCCGGGAAACCAAGGACATGTGGTTGAGCGACAGGTGCGAAATCAGCCGCCAGATCACCCCGTTGCCCAAGGGCACGCGCGCCGTGGCGGTGGGTTTGCGCAGGCAGCGAATGTCGTTGATCACCGAGTTGCCGGGAATGTTGAAATCGCCGCGTTCGCCACCGAACGGCAACATCAGCGGCAGGTCGCGGTTGCTGCAGGTCAGGCGGATGCTCAAGGTGTCGTTGCTGGAGTTGAGCAGTTCGAGCTCGCGATCCACCACCCGGATGACCATGTTCGAACCGTCCTGCTGGCGGTTCTGCACTGGGCGCCGGCGGGCAATCCAGAAGCTCTGGCCAGGGCCCTGGTCGCCACGGGGTTCGAAGAACGGATGGCAGGTGGCGACCTGGTCGATGCCGCCAACCTTGCGCACCCGCTGCACCCGATCGATCGACACCACTTCGGCCTGGCCTTGCAGGCGCACATCCGGCGTCACCGAATACTCGTGCTGGGCATGGGTCAAATGGATCGGCTCGGCCTGCTGGCGGAACAGGTTGATGATCGGCGTGCAGTTGAGCTTGAAGTTGTTGCGCCCGATGTTCTGGGTCAGGCGCGACAGCCGATCACTGAGGTCGTAATCGGAAAAGTAAAAGTTGATCTCGATCTGTTCAAGATGCTTCCCCGCCAGCAGCCGCGCGAACCCCGACAGGTCGAAGAACATGAACTTGTCCGGGAAGGTGAAGTACTCGTGCAGCAGGCGATAACCGAGGAATGAGCGCTCGGAGTAGTCCACCAGGCCTTCGTCCAGACCGTAGCCAACCGCTTTCAGGGCGTCGGCCGGCAAGGTGATTTCGCGAGTGCGGCCCTGGTCTTCGAAACTCAGGGTGGCCTTGGCCAGGTTGTTGAACAGCAACTCATAGAGCTGCAGCATCAGGGTGCTTTCGCCGTCGAGGAAAAACCGCAGGCGGTCGATCTCCATCTTGCCGAACAGCACATCCGAGGTGGCCCGCAAGCCGATGCGCAGGCGCGCGACCAGGTCGGCGCTGTGGCCGTTGAACGCCGAACGTTCCATCTCGATGAACGATGCCTGATGCACCGCCACCGGCCACAGTTCGACCGGGTAGCAGGTGCGGAATTTGCACACCACGCTGTCAATCGGGTTGGCACTGAGCTCGGTGTGCCGGGGCACGCGGAAGGCTTCGGTGACTTTCTCCTGCTTGCCCAGGTTGAACTCGACGATCGACATCGACGGGGTAGGGCGCAGGTAATGCGGGTACAGCACTTCAAGGAACGACTCGACGATTTCCGGCAGCTCGTCATCGAGTTTTTTGTGCACGCGAGCGGACAGGAACGAGAACGCTTCAATCAGGCGCTCGGTGTGGGGGTCTTCGCAGTTATCGCCCTCGATGAGCAACCGCGAAGCAATCTTGGGGTACTGGCTCGCAAACTCCTGGCCGAGAAAGCGCAGGTGCGACAGTTCCTTTTCGTAATAGGGCAGCAGATCGTCGAGCATCAGTTGAGGTTCTGCACTTTGTATTCCTGGGTATTGACCTGCAGCACCGCGTCAAAGGAAACCTGACGGGTGATGTCCTGCAGGCGCAGTACTGCGTCCACGCGGAAGGTCAGCATGCGTTGGCCGGTTTGTTGCGCGAGCAGTTGCACCTTGACGCTGCGAAACCGTCGATCGCCGACAGTGATCGCCTTCTCCAGCTGGCGCTGGATCAGCAGGCGATCCTGCGGATCCAGCACACTGCGGCTGGTGAAGTCGGGCATGCCGTAGTCAAGGATGGTCCCGCCCAGATTGACGAAACCTTCCAGCTCGTTGGCGACCAGGGACTGGCGCGTGTTCACCAGTACCTCCAGGTCGCGGACGATGCTGGCCTTGTAATCGGCCAGCGAACACAAGCGTTGCGATGAAGCTTCCATGGACTGGTGCGGATGATCGTCGAGCAATCGATCCAGCAGCGATGGCAACAGCCTGTGTTGACTACTCATATTGCCTCCCTGGCAACGATGCAGATCAGCCGCGAGTCGATTGAGGCAATTCGGCAACCAGACGCAGCGATGCGGTCAGTTCGTCCAGCTGGTAGTGCGGACGCAGGTAGGTCACGGCCTTGTACACGCCTGGCTTGCCCGGAACCTCGAACACTTCGGCACGGGCTTCACGCAGCGGGAACTTGGCCTTGGCTTCCTGGCTCGCGGTGTCGTCCAGCAACACGTAGCTCGACAGCCACTTGTTGAGGAACAGCTCGACGTCCTTGCGCGAGGCAAAGCTGCCGATTTTGTCGCGCATGATCGCCTTCATGTAGTGCGCGATACGCGAGGTGGCGAAGATGTACTGCAACTGCGCCGAGAGACGGGCGTTGGCGTTGGCGATATCGGTGTTGTACTGCTTCTGCTTCTGCGCCGACTGGGTGCCGAAAAACGCGGCGTAGTCGGTGCCCTTGCAGTGCACCAGCGGAATGAAACCCAGGTCCGACAGCTCTTTTTCACGACGGTCGGTGATGGCGATTTCGGTGGGGCACTTGAGGGCGATTTCGCCGTCGTCGGTCTTGAACGTGTGAGTTGGCAGGCCTTCGACCAGGCCACCGCCTTCCACGCCACGAATCGCCACACACCAGCCGTAGCGCGAGAACGCGTCGGTGACCCGGGTTCCCAGGGCGTAGGCGGCGTTCATCCACAGGTACTTGTTGTGGTCACGGCCATCGACGCTTTCGACGAAGTTGAATTCTTCCACCGGCGTGGTATCCGGGCCGTACGGCAGGCGACCGAGCACGTGGGGCAGGGTCAGGCCGACATAACGCGAGTCTTCCGAGGCGCGGAACGACTTCCACTTGGCGTATTCGACGGTGTCGAAGATCTTCGCCAGGTCCCGTGGGCCGGACATGTCGGTGAACGAGTCCCAGCCGAACAGCTCAGGCGAGGCCGCCGAGATGAACGGGGCGTGGGCCGCAGCGGCGACGTGGGAGATTTCTTCGAGCAGGTACATGTCTTCGGGGCTGCGGTTGAACTCGTAGTCACCCAGCAACATGCCGAACGGCGCACCACCGAAGGTGCCGTATTCTTCTTCGTAGATCTTCTTGAACAGCGCACTCTGGTCGAATTCCGAGGCGGCCTTGAGGTCGCGCACCAGGTCTTTCTTCGAGGCGTTGAGCAGGTGGATCTTCAGCGTGGTGCTGGTTTCAGTCTGGTCCACCTGATACTTCAGGCCTCGCCACGACGCTTCCAGCTGCTGGAATTCGCGGGCATGCATGATCTCGTTCATCTGCTCGGAGAGCATCGCGTCGATTTCGGCGATGCGCGCATCGAGCACGGCGATCAGGTCCTTGCTCGGCGTCATCTCGCCTTCCAGCACCTGGCCGACCAGTTCACCGATCAGGTCACGGGTGCGGGTACGCTCGGTCTCGGAGCGGGCCACACGGCTTTCCGAAATGATGCTGTCGAGCAGGGAGGATTGCGGGGCGAAGTTTTCCACTTCGACGAGTTCGCTGTCCTGTTGAGTCACGGTTTGCTTGTCGTTCATCTTCAGGCTCCTACTCTTTGCCATCGGTGGCAGGGACGGCAGCTTCACGGCCGAATTCCTTGCCCAGCGTTTTCAACTTTTCGGTGTTCTGCAACACGTCCATCAGCAGCTCTTCGAGCTTGTCGTTGCCGCCCATCTTGTTGCGCAGGTCCGCCAGCTTGTTGCGCACTTCCAGCAGCTTGCGCAGCGGCTCGACCTGCTTGACCACGTTCTGTGGCTCGAAGTCTTCCAGGGCATTGAAGTTGAGCTCGACGCCCAGCTGCGTGCCGTTCTTGGCCAGGGTGTTGTCGACCCGATAAGTCAGGCGCGGCTTGATGCCCTTGAGCACGCCGTTGAAATTGTCACGGTCGATGAAGATGAACTTGCGGTCCTTGAGCTTCGGCAGCGGCTCCAGCGGGTTGCCGGAGAAATCGCCCAGCACACCGACGACAAAGGGCAGCTCTTTCTTTTCCTGAGCGTCACCGATATCCACGTCGTAGGTGATATGGACCCGAGGCGCGCGAACGCGGTCGAGTTTGTGCTGGGTACTTTCCTTCTTCGCCATCGTCATCTCCTGGTGCGAACCAATTCGCTGCAAGTCGTTTGCGTTCGGCTGAACTGTCGGCCGGGCGCGTTACATTCCTTCGATCGTCAGCAGCAGGCGCTGACGGATTTCATCGTTCATCTGCAAAATATTGTCGTGGCCCACCAGCTCCTCGAAGCTGCTGTTGCCGGCAATCTGGGTGCTGCTGCGGATCACCGCTTCGTCGGGCAACTGCGCGCGCACCGGCGAGCTGATGACGCAGAAGGGCAGGTCACCGAAGTCTTTAAGGCGTTCGAAACTCACGGGAAAGCGCAGGCCATCGAGCAGTCGGCTCAAGCCTGGGGATTTGCTCAGGCAGTAGAACAGCACCAGGTAGTGCACGACGAAGCGATACAGCTCGGCGCTGCTGCGATTGGGGTCTTTGATCACGGTGCGAAAACGCGCCAGTTCGAACGAACTGAAGCCGATCACCCAGCGCACCGGGCTGGTAATGCGAATGACCTGACCGCTCTGGGACAGCACCTTGTCGTATTCCAGCGGGAACAGTTCCGGCGTGGTGCTGATCAGGTTCAGGGGCACTTCGAGTTCGTTGACCAGCTGGAACGGCGCGGCCGAACCGATGCGGTCGTACAGTTCCTTGAGCTCTTTGAAATGGTGCTGGGTCTCACGCCCGCTGCTGCGCTGCGCGCCTTGCAGGTACTCACCGAAAAACGACTGCGGACGGATCAGCAAGGCCAGAGTCGACAGGTAATCCGAAGCCTGAACCTTGAGCGCATCGGAAATGGCCCGGGTCTGGCTGCGCAATTTGATCAGTGCTTCAACGTCAAACGTCTGAGTCATTGGTACATCGTCCTTGAACACTTCGCTGTGGCCCGCCGTACATCGACAGGCTGGTGCGAAGAGCTACTAATTTCTCGAATGAACACCTGTTCGCAAAGTGCGGTCCGTGATGTCAGCCATCATGGATTCGCCCTGCCAGGAATAAAGTGTCTTTGAATACTGGCCTTTCAATGTCTAGTGGCCAGCAACGTGGTGTATGGCAACGCTTCACATACAAAAGTTCACGAGGGAGCGGATTTTTTCTCGTTTTTGATACACACCGCAATGATGTCTGGTGGCCATTAGTCCGGGGTTTCTTCTTACAGTAAGGTCTGAAACCCAGCAGGCTCAATGGTTTGCGGGGTGGGGTGGATCCAATTTTTAATTGTAATTAATTTCGAAAAAGGTGAAGCGGTTCACCTAATTTGGATAATCCCAGTCGTTCGGTGGGATTTTTAGTTTGAAGAATGGCCGTTGAAAGTGATGGCTATATCGAGTAATTGCACTAAAAAACATTATTTCACAATCTGTTACTGGCGATGACCACCTACGTAAATGAAGTAAAGCTCGGTCAGCCGCGCTTTATTTGTCAAAGGCAGCAACCCTGACGGTGCCGTTGAGCAGATTGATCGTAACCGCTCAATGATCCCCACATTCATCGCGGCCAGATGATCCCGGGTGCTGTGCTACCGATGCCCTCCGGAGCCAGCAGCTCATGATGCGAACCGACGCTAAAGTCGAAAAAGTTTATCTCTACCCCAGGCCAGTGGTCTTCCGAAAAGCCCTTGATGGCGTCCCGGTAACACGTCATCAGGCTTGAGCGGCCTGCACGTAGTGATCATCGAAAATCAGGGACCCGACTGCTTGCGACAGGAAGCGACCCACTTGAACAATCTGCTCAACCACCAACGACTGCGCGCTTCGCGAATTTCGTCGATTTGCATGAAGGTGTAGGGGATGGGCATTGTTTTTTCTTGGATGCGGAGGTTGCGCAGGCCTCTGATTATGTGGCGTGCGTAGAATAATATTGTGACGGAAACAGCTAGCATCCCAAACAGGACAACCATACCGGTAGTGAGGAAGCCGGCTGTTTTAGTAAAAATACTTGCCGCCAAGGTGGTTGCGCCGGCCACCAAAAGAGGGCTATATGCGGCCGATGTTTTTTGCTTGTTTTGCGGGCGTGGCTGGACCTTGATTCCATCATATTCGAATGGATGAAATGACGATTTGCCATTTGCCAGGACCAAATACGTCAATGTCACGATTCCTATTGGAACAGGCCACATCATAAGGGCAGCAATACTTGTCTTACCCCAGAACCTGGCAGCAACCAAATAGGCCGAGGTGGAGGCGAACAAACAGAAGACGCTTACGACCGTAATTAGTATCGAAGTCATATACAGAGTAAATTTTTCGCACGCATAGACAAGATACAAGGTCCACATAAATGCAGATAAAGACACCACGAAATAAACAGGCCAAAAATACTTAAACCCAGAAGGACCAAAGGCGAACAATAAAACAAAAAAACCGAATAAAAACCACGTAAATTTTTTGAGCTTATCTGAGTCAATCATTATGGTTTCTCGATCTTTAACGCGTTGCCAATCACATTATCTACCCCGAATTTAACCATGGCCCGCTGCACTGCCAAACCTGCAACGAATCCAACGGCGACTACCACCATTGATCAGTAGCTGACGCCATTCCAGTTACCGGCGATTACTGTCCCGTTTTTGGGGTAAGTGATTTTGTTGCCTAAAGCCAGAATCAACAAATACGCCGTTTGGCTGCACAGGGATTTGTTTATTTGTTGGGCCAGATAGCTTTGATAATAAGCTTGTTCACCGGGGCGACCTTCGTACCCCGACAGCGTCAATTTATAATGGACGGTTCGATCTGCGTACGTGATGTTGTCGATGCGTGTGGCTAAGTCGAGCATGATCGGTAACTGTTGCTGCTGCTGATTAACAACCTCGGCGAGTATTTTTTCCGCATCCTCTGCGTACAGTGGCGTCGTGAAAATCATTGCAGCGATGAAGGCCAAAGGGCCATGGCGGAAACAGGATTGCTTCAAACTGATCTCTCCCTGATGTGTGGTTGCGGCTGCAAAATTGACAGCCGCACATGCTGATTGATCTTCCTTGGTGACGCGTTCGCGCTGTTGTCAGTCAGGCTCCAAGCCGCTGTTCTTCTTCTCTTCCATCTGCGCCTTGAGTCGACGCAGCGTCGGTGATTCTCCGCCAGTCAGTTCGATTTTGAACTCGGCGAAGGCATGCTCGAGATCGGCGTATTGCTGCAAGCCTTCTTCCGTGAACAGGTAACGTCCGGGGATGTCCCTCCACTCCATTGGAGCCTGAATCTGGCCACGTTCCGCCAGGATCAGCAACGGTTCCAGCTCCACGGCCAGTTTTGCGGCGGCAGGGTCTTTTGCTTTCAGCGCGTCAATGGCTGCCCGTAGCTTCAGTGCTTTTTCTTTCAGGTTTTCGATTTTCATACAGAGTTCTAGTTGGGTGTCATCCCAATTAACGTATACAATTTCCACTCGTTTTGAGGCTTGCCAGCGCTGGTTATGTGTCGGCTCCAAAAGTCTGCGGCTCCGGTTTAAGGTTTGCTCATCTTTTCTTCTAAAAGCTTGTACGCATCCCACTCTCGGCCGCCTATTAACTCAAAATGGAAGTTTGTGTAAGCCTTTTTAAGATCGCTATACTCACTAAGATTGCTCTCATCGAACAGTTTTTGGTCAAGTATTTCTCGGGGTTCCACATTCTCTGATATATTGCCTTGCTCTGCTGCTGTTAGTAGTGGGTTTATCTGTCGATATAGCAGGGCCGCTGCGGCATCTTTATCTTTGAGAGACTCCAGCTTTTCACGCAGTATACGTGCAGCAGTTTTTAACTCGCCAATATCCATGTTTATGTCCCATGGTTGTCAATTGTGCTGGGTAAAATTATAGTATTGCGTGTCGAGTCATTCGAACGGAGTCTAAGGCTTCATCGTAAGTATGAGTCAATAGTTCGCTCGAGCAGGTCTAAGCGGTAACGCATAAATTATGTAATTTTGAAAGCAACATATCGAGTTCATTATTTTCCTTTATCATGGGTTGGCCGTTGAAATAAAGAACTAAATCGTTAATGGATCCCATGCCACCAAACAGTGTGATTATTTTAGATAAAGTGTGCGCCGCATCTCTCTGTAATTCAGAGTTGTATTGTTCTATTCGCTTGGCCCATTCTAGTTTTTCGCCTTTACGCAGTAGTTCGGCAATGCGTGTCATTGTTGCACTAATTTCGCTTATGTTCTTCATTTTAGAGGACTCGATCCCATTATTTCAACGCCTTCAATTGTCCAAGGCTTAATTACTACGATTTGTTCCGTTCCGCCAACGTAAAAACCACCCTGAGAGCTAACCTCTCCAATGTAAACCTCTGTTCCGGCTGGTATTTTAACTTCAAACGCTGTATCGATCGGTGACTTGCCACCTCCAGGCCACTCTGGAAGGACGGCTTTGTCAATTCGCGTTTGTAATACTCCGGATGGAGCCTCCTGACCAAAAAATTGTCCCAACGGCTGACCTTCTACGCCAGCTCTTTTTAGTACTGTATCGTTTTCGAGGATTACCGCGTTGTATCTGCCTCCAGTAAATGTCTCTGCAAGCCTTGGATCCAGAGGGCCCGGTGCGACGGCAGAGTATGTGCCCGTGATTTCGCCGAGTTTGTGACGTGGTAGTGTTTCAGTTTTCGGTGCATTCGAGGGCTTGTTTGGGGCAGCTTCAGATACTGGTTCATTGGCCTTTTGCAAAGGCGCCGGTTCCTTCAAGTGCAACTCAGGCTGAGCGAGCAATTTCTGTTCGTTGCGAGCCAACCAACCAGCCAATTGCTTGTTCGATATCTCGGCCTGCAGCTTCGCGCTGCGTGTTGCGATGCTTTCCATGCTGCCCACGACGCCCGCTTTCACCTGGCCGCGTGTCAGGTAGGTGACGATGGCGGTCAGTAGCAGCAACACCAGTTGCTCCTGGCCCCGGGCCAGTTGTCGCGCTGCGCGTTCGGTGCGTTCCTGGACCAACGACGCAGAGCCGCCGCTGGGGTCCAGGCCCGCGGGCTTCACGCCTTCTTCGGCGTGCCATGCAGTGGCAATGCCTTCCTGCAACGTGGAGAGGCAGGCGGGCAGTCCGTCGTAGAAGTATTCAGCAATGGCCGACAAGCCTAGGCCCATAAGAATCAGGTTGCCGACTTGTAATCCAATTCCGCCACCCGCTATGGCTCCAGGGCCGGCGCCAATCCCGAACGCAAAGGCACCCGCCGCACCGCCGGCGATAGTGCCGACCGCAACGCTGCCACCCAGAATCATCGACACTTCTTTGACCAGTTGCAGCAGCACAGGAAGGATCTGCTCGATTGCGATCGAGGCCCATTTGCGCTTGAGGTCCATCTGGATGATCGGGTAGGAGAGGGCAAATGCCCGGTTCACCGCATCGATGCGGTGGCCGCCCATGTAGCCATAGGCCTGGCTCGCGCCGTTGCCGACGCGTCGGGTGAAACCGTTCCAGTTGTCGTGAGCGCTCTGCAAGCCCTCGTTGACGCCCTGGTTCAGTTCGCTGAATTTCTGATCGAGGTTGCGTTCGACGTCGGCCCAGCTGGGCACATTCGCTAAAAGATCCATTTACACATCACTGTCCTTGGGTGGGAGAAGCTTCCCTGTCGCCACGTTGAAGTGCCGGATATCGACTTTATGTCAGGGTCAAAGTGCTGGCCATTAGCCGCACTCTAGACTGCAATACGTGTCATTAAATTCAATGTGGATCCCATTTTTATTATTCACGTTACGCTCGGCAATGATGTCAATGAGGCACCACTGCAGATTGTGTGTCGCGCAAATGTTCTTTGCGCCTTGATATACAGGCATTTCTTGCGTGTCAGATGGCCGGGTAAATAATTTTCAAACTTTCCCGCTGGATGCGCAGGTGCCTGAAGAACACCGGCAATTTCCGTTTCCGGGTTGACACAATGTGGGGTGAAGGTGTTTCCTTTGCCGCTTTCGAAACACCCTATTACTGCTTGGATTGTGATCGTCTTCTCAATTTTTGCAGGGGTAGTGGCACTTTCGCACTGCATTGCGGTCGCAGTACCAGACTTGCAGCCGGTGGGTAAATAGCTCAAGTGTTTCAGATTTATGGCGGGAAAGGTTTGTAGGCAGTTTCATACAAAGTTTCACGTATTCAGGTCCGCAAGTTCATGGACAGCGGGTTGTTAACCCATCCGAGAAGTGCGATCGGGTTTCGTCCCTCTGTCAGATTCGTTATGCGCAGTGGCAGGCGAGGGCGGTAGCGTTCTTCACTGCTTTCAAGGAGATACATATGTTGATGGACCTTGCCTCAATGCTTTCCCCGCAAAATCGGCGCCTGTTCAAATTCAAGAATTTTGCCAATCCCGACCAGCAGTTACTGCTTGAGTCCTTCAAGGGGACTGAAGGTCTGTCGCGTGCCTACAACTTCGAGTTGATGTTGGTGTGCGAGGATTCCGAGGTCGAGCTCAAGTCGATGATGGGCCAGCACGTGTTGCTGGAGATCGAACTGGCTGAAGCCGGGCCGCGATACCTGGCAGGTTACCTGACACGCTTCGCCAGCCTCGGCAGCGACGGCGGCATGGCTCGCTACACCGCGACGCTGAACCCCTGGTTCTCGATGCTGAAAAACCGTTTCGACACCCGCATCTTCCAGGGCTGCACCGTCGAAGAAGTCGTGACCCAGGTGTTCGCGTTATGCCCCGCGTTTTCCCTGCACGAATTCCGCCTGAGCAAGCCGCTCAAAAAGTACACCTACATCACCCAATACCGCGAAACCGATTTCAACTTCGTCCAGCGCCTGTTGGAAGAAGAGGGGATGTTCTACTACTTCGAGCACACTGCCGAAGGCCACACCATGATCATCTGCGACGACTCCAGTACGCTGCTGCCGTTGCCCGAACAACCCCAAATCCGCTTTCACACCGCCTCGGTGACCGAGACAGCTGACGCCATTACCCAATGGAGTGGCAATCGCCAATTGCAGTCCGGGAAAATCGCCGTCCAGACCTTCGATTATCGCCAGCCGACCAACCGTCTGCCGGTCGCCATGAAGAGCCTGAACAAGCAGGGCGACGTCGACGATTTCGAGATCTATGACTTCCCCGGCCAGTACACCCACGGCACCTATGACGAAGGTGAAGCGCTGCTGCGGCTTCGCGTTGAAGCGCTCGAACTCAAGGGCAAGAGTTTTCATGGCGCCAGTAATTGCCGCGCCATGAAACCCGGCTACACCTTCGAACTGCTGCAGCATTACGACCATGATCAGGGCTCGCCCGACGATCGCCAGTTCCTGTTGATGAGCGTCGAAAGCGAAGGCCACAACAACTACCTCAACGGCCATCAGGCGAGTTACTACAACACCTTCTCCTGCGTGCGCAAAAAGATCGTCTTCCGCCCGCAACTCACCACCCCGCGCCCAACCATCTCCGGCCCGCAAACAGCCATCGTCGTCGGCCCGCCGGGTGAAGAAATCTTCACCGATGAACTCGGTCGCGTGAAGGTGCAGTTCCACTGGGACCGCAAGGGCGAGCACAACGACAAGAGTTCGTGCTGGGTACGCGTCGCCCAATCCGGCGCCAGCGGTGGCTTCGGCAGCATCCTCATTCCCCGTGTTGGCGATGAAGTGGTGGTGGTGTTCCTCGACGGCAATCCTGATCGGCCGTTGATCATGGGCAGTTTGTACAACAGCAAGAACACGCCGCCCTGGTCGTTGCCGGCGAACAAGACGCAGAGCGGGTTTTTGACGCGGTCGATGAAAGGCGACGGCGGCACGGCGAACTTCTTTCGCTTTGAAGACAAGGCCGGCGCCGAGCAGGTCATCATGCACGCCGAGCGCAACATGGACACCGAGATCGAGGTCGACGAGACCCACAGCGTCGGCAGCAATCGCACGATTACGGTGGGTGGCACGCACACCGAAACGATCAAGAAAGACACGGTGATGAATGTCCAGGAAGGCTCGCTGACGATTCAGGTCGATAACCAGTTCATTCAGGTGAGTGCCAAGGAGCACATTATTTTGCAGGTCGGAGAAAGCAGCATCACGCTGACTCCGGCCGGCATTGAGATCAGAGGCAAGACGATCACCACTACCAGCACGGACACCACCCAAATCACCGGCTCCGAGGTTCGGATCAATGACTAGGGAATCGTGCCAATGACCAGAACCAGCCTCTATGACCGAATTTCCGCCAAGCGCATTGCGCTCGAGGAAGCGGCTCGTCTTGAACAGCAGAATGCACCGATCGTCGAAGCAGAGGCCGAGGCAGAACCTGTACCTGTGGTTGCCCTGCAAGACGCGCCTAGCAGCTTCAACTTCGGCGGGTTCAATCTGGCATTTCCATCGGGTTTCAACTTCCGCGATATTCAGACAACCATCGAGCACGAAGGCGAGCCAATCATCCTGACGATCAATCGTCGCGATGTGGCGCAGGGCCAAAATCTTGAAAATCTTTTTGACGGCTCCGTGCAGTCATTCCACACGATTTATCCGGGGCTGCGCATCATCCGTCAGCGCGAGTACAGCCTGGCAGGTAATGCCGCCAAGTGCGTGGATTTTCACTTCAAGACCGGTCACGCCGAACGCCACGGACGTCTGGTGGGCGCCATCGTTCCTGTCGCCGGACGTGACGAAGTGCAATGGCTGAATATTTCGTGCGTGATTGATCCGACCAAGCCTGCGCTGAGTCTATGGCTGGTGGATTTCGACAGCATGCTTGAAGGCCTCACGGCCCGCTGATACCTAATTTTTTCGATTTCAGGAATTTACATCACATGGATTATGAATTGCAGGAAGGCAGCATCGCGTTGCCGCAGGGTTTTCAGGACCGCACGGTAAACATGTTTGTGCTGGGGGCGAGCATTCCTGCACCGCTGAGTATCACCATCTCCAGGGACATGCTCCTGCCGGCCGAGGTGCTCAAGGCCTACGTAGACCGCCAGGTAAAAATGCTCGCATCGAAACTGCGTGGCTACACCTTGCTGGGCAAAAAAGCGGTGGAGCTTTCCAGCACTGCGCCGATTGAAGGCATCCAGATCGATGCGTATTACATGACCGATGGTCGTCCGTTCTATCAGCGGCAGGCGGCATTCCTGATCGAGCCGGGCCGCGCAATCATTTTCTCCACCACGGCGCAGGCTGACTTCAGCAGTGAGCAGAATCAGAACTGGGCCGACCTGCTGGCCAGCTTCCAGCCTCGCCAGCCCGGCGCTACCAAGACCGACTCCAGCGAGCAGGAGTAACGGTCATGTTCGAAGCCGCAAGGTTTGGCGATGAAATAAGCCACACCAGTGCCCTGGGCGGGTTCCTGATTGGGGCCGCGCTCGGGATTGCATTGATTGCCACGGTCGCTATCGCGACGTTCACCTGTGGGTTTGGTGTGGCGCTTTTGGCGGGTCTGGCCGCAGGCGTCGGAGGTAGCCTGCTGACCTCTTTGGGAGAGAAAATAGGCAGTAGTTTTTCCTCGCCCTCCGGGACCATCGTCATTGCGTCGGACAACGTATTTGTTAACAGTCGCAAGGCTGCCCATGTCGAAAAAAGCATTGGCGCCTGCGACAAGCATCCAGGTCCGGTGCAGGTCGCAGAGGGTTCGACCAACGTTT